>JAYBVN010000049.1:0-26126 GCA_037320555.1 Collinsella sp.
CGGTCGAGGACGCCGGCTTTAGCGTGGTGCGCGAGTACGGCGGACACGGCATCGGCAAGGAGTTCCATGAGGACCCGTTTGTGGGCTTTACCACCGAGGCGCCCGATGTGGACACCATCATGGCTCCGGGCATGGTCTTTACCATCGAGCCCATGGTCAATGCCGGAGCGCCCGACATCAAGATTAGCAAGGGTGACGGTTGGTGCGTGCGCACCAAGGACGGCAGCGACTCGGCCCAGTGCGAGGTACAGCTCGTGGTGACCGAGGACAGCTACGAGCTGCTGAGCTGGTAGCCGTGGATGCGCCGGATGCCGACGGGCACGCCCGTCTTGCATCCGGCGTTTTTATTTGAACGTTTTGCCTGATAAAACCTGCCAAAATAAACCTGTCCCTTTTTGGCAGGTCGAGCGGAGAGGACTGCTTGTGAACATCCTGGTTTTGTTGCCCGTCAACGACCGCCATCGCGCAATTCTTGAGTCGAGCGCTCCGGGCGAGGACTTTATCTACACGAGCGCCGATGCCGTCACGCGCGAGCAGGTCGCCGACGCCGACGTGATCTTGGGCAACATAGACCCCGCCCTGCTTACCGCGTGCGAGCACCTCCAGCTGCTGCAACTGCAGACCGCGGGCTATGACGATTACCTGGCCGCCGGCACCGTGCCAGCCGACGCCAAGCTTTCCTGCTCGGTGGGCGCCTACGGCCAAGCCGTGAGCGAGCACATGTTTGCCATGGTCCTTTCCATGATGAAGCGCCTGCCCGGCTATCACGACTTGCAGCGCGAGCATCGCTGGGAGGATTTGAGGTCGGTCACCTCGCTCAAAAACGCCAATGTGCTGGTGCTGGGCGCAGGCGATATCGGCGGCCACTTTGCCACGCTATGCCGCAGCATGGGCGCGCACGTCCGCGGCATCAAGCGCCATCCGCTCGTCTACCCCATTGTATTTGAGGACATGGACGGCATGGATGCCCTGCCCGAGCGCCTGGCCGAGGCGGACGTTGTCGCATCCTTTATGCCCAGCACGCCCGAGACCCGCGGCCTGGCGAACGCCGAGTTCTTCGCCGCGATGAAACCGGGCGCCTTCTTTGCCAACGGCGGCCGCGGTGACCTCGTGGTTGCCGACGACCTGGTCGCCGCCCTGGAGTCGGGACATCTCGCCGGCGCCGCAGTCGACGTCACCGATCCCGAGCCGCTGCCCGCCACAAGCCCCCTGTGGGATGCGCCCAACATGCTCATCACGCCGCACGTCTCGGGCTGGTTCCACCTGGCAGCCACGCTGAACAATGTGGTCGACATCGCCGCTGAGAACCTACGTCATCTGCAGGCCGGCGAGACCCTGCGCTGCTGGATCGAACACTGATTGTTCCGGCGTTTTACCAAACGCCGGAACCTCTCGACGCTGCGAACCCCATGGGTTCCGCCGTTCTAACGAACGGCGGACCGGTCGACGCTGCTCAACCTGCAGTGTCATAACAATTCTGTCCAGCTGTTGGCATTGCGGCATTTTCCCAGATAAAACCTGCCAAAATGAACCTGTCCCTTTTTGGTAGGTTGGTGTAATGGGGTCAGGTTGGCTTGCGCCATACCGGTAGTTCTGTCTGCGACACTCTCGCCAAAGTGATATCAAACATACATCTAGCGTTTTCGACACTTCGCTTATTAGAGCCAGTCCGTCTCCTCGTCATAGCGGTCCGAATAGGCGTTACGCTTGAGTTCTTCAGCACTCGTTGGTCGCGCCTTGGACACGTCGACCCCTGACTCGTGGCAAGCGTCGACGAACAGCTGTAAACCCCGATCAATAAGCTGAGCCCCACGCTCGGCCTTCATTTCTTCGGCTCGCATTTAGAGCTCCACGCTTTCGGCGCCGTTGATATGGAGGTTGCGCTCGTAGAAGGCCGTGAGGGCGCGGATGGCACACATCACGTCGCGCACGCCGCCGGTCTCGTAGCTCGAGTGCATGGCCAGCTGCGGCAGGCCCACGTCCACGGCATGCATGCTCGCCTGCATATTCGACAGGTTGCCCAGGGTGGAACCGCCGGCCATGTCGCTCTTGTTGGCGAAAGCCTGCGTTGGCACGTCGGCGTCATCGCAGATGGCCTGGAACACCGCGCGGCTAAAGGCATCGGTGCAGTAGTGCTGGTTGGCGGCTTCCTTGATGACGATGCCGCCGTTGAGCACAACCTGATTGCGGGCGTCGCACTTCTCGGCGTGGTTGGGGTGCACGGCATGCGCGTTGTCGCAGCTCACGAGCATCGAGGCGGCAAGTGCGCGATGGTACGACTCGTCATCGAAGCCCAGCGATCCGTTAATGCGGCGCAGCGCATCGGCCAAGAACGTCGACATGGCTCCCTGCTTGGTCTCGGAGCCAACCTCCTCGTTATCAAAGCAGCAGAAGACCGAGATATCGCGCGCGTTCTCAGCACCCAAAAATGCCTGCAGCGAGGTATAGGCGCAGGCCAGGTCGTCAAGCTTGGGCGTCGAGATAAACTCGTCGGCCCAGCCCCAAATGCGCGCATCCTGACGATTGACCAGGAACAAGTCGCGACCCAGGATCTGCTCGGGCTCAACGTCCAGTTCGTCGGCGATCAGAGCATCAAAGTCGCCCTGCTTAAGGTCACCGGCGCTGATGAGCGGGCACAGGTCGACAGCGAGGTTGGGCGCAAAGCCCTCGTTAACGCCGCGGTTCATGTGGATGGCAAGGCTCGGGATAATAGCGACCTCGCGCTCGGTGGCAAGCAGGCGGCTCTCAATACGGTCGCCCTCGCGTACCAGCACGCGGCCCGCGAGTGCCAGCGGACGGTCGAACCAGGTGTAGTCGATCATGCCGCCGTAGGCCTCGGTGTTCAGGCGCAGCGTCTCGCCCGCGCCGTCGAGCTCGGGCACGGCCTTAACCTTAAACGTCGGCGAGTCGCTGTGCGACGCCGTGAGCTGAAAATGATAGTCGCCGGCAACGCCGTCCTCGCCCCACGTAGCAGCCAGGTCCTCGCCCACCTTAAAGGCAACGACGCTCGAGGTGTTGCGCTGCGTGTAATAACGCCCGCCCGGCTCGATGTCCCACGCCGCGTTCTCGGACAGGTAGGTAAAGCCCGCCTCGTCGAGCTCGGCCATAATGGTCGCCGCCGTATGGAACATGCTGGGGCATGCCTCGATAAAGTCGATAAGGTCGTTGGCGGCCTCGATATCATCGGCCGTCACATGCGCGCGCTCGGGCGTTTCCTGATCCGTCATGCTCTCCCCTTTCGCTGGGTTGATGGTCCCTTCCAGCATACCCCGCCGCGCCAGCGCTGCACTCTTCATTCCGTGTTTAATCCCGCACCGCTCACCAAGTTGAGCTATCATGCCCGTGCACCTTTTGCGACAATTACGCTAACAGGACGAGAGGAGCCGCCATGAAGCCACGTAACATTGCCATCGCCTGCGGTGTCGCGGGAGTCGCCGTCGGCCTTGCCGCTGCCACCGGTATCGTTTATCACAAGCAAATCAAGTCCGCCGCGTCGCTCAAACGCTTGACCGGCTACGCGGATGGCTATGACCTGTACGCAATCGACATCGCCTACGACTACGATCTTGATCGCATCATCGCCGCTGGCGTGCGCGACGACCAGGCCTACATCGATGCCGTGGTGGCGCAGGTGCTGCCCGGTGTGCCGGTACATGTCCAGGCGCCCCAGTTTGCCTGCAGCGCTTTTGTCGCCGTAGATGCCGAAGGCCGCGTGCGCACCGGTCGCAATTACGACTTTAAAGACGACACCTCGGCGCTGCTGGTGCGCAATCACCCACGCGGCGGCTATGCCTCCATCGGCTTTGCGGCCCTCAATAACCTGGGCGCCAACACTCCACTTGACTCCGTCGCCGGACGCGCCGCTGCACTCATGGGCCCGTTTGCCCAGCTCGACGGTGTTAACGAATGCGGCGTGTCCATTGCCGTACTCACCCTGGATTCCAAGCCCTGTGACCAGGACGCGCAACGCCCCGTCATCAACACTTCGCTCGCCATCCGTCTGGTGCTCGACCGCGCGGCTACCACGCAAGAGGCCGTCGACCTACTTTCCGCCCACGACATGCACGCCATGGCCGGACGCGATTACCACTTCTTTATCAACGACGCCGCCGGTGACGCACGGGTGGTGGAGTGGGATCCGCGCGATCCCGACCGCGCATGCAAGGCGACGCCCGTGCGCCAGGTCACGAACTTCTACGCCTGCTATGGCGACGAAGTGCTCCCCAACCAAAAGAATGACGAGCTGGGCCACGGCAAGGAGCGCGCCGTCGCAATCGCCGATGTCCTTGACGCCCATGTCGGTGCCCAGGACGAGGCAGTCGCTTGGAAGGCCCTGCGTGCCGCAGCGCAAGAGCCCAATCCGGAAGATATCACCAGCAACACGCAATGGTCGGTCGTCTTTGACAATACCGAACCTGCTGCCGCCATCACGCTGCGCCGCCACTGGGGCGACGTCGACGCCTTCGCACTGTAAGGAGCCAGGCCCGTCGACCTTACGTTCCCTGACGTTGCTTACATTTCCATACGCTTGAGCTAACACGTTTTACCCCCGTATCAACAGTGTGCGGGGGTAAACTTATGCGCATGTTATAACTTGCCCGGAAGGATTCATCATGCTCAGGATCGGTCTTCTTACCAGTGGCGGCGACTGCCAGGCGCTCAACGCCACCATGCGCGGCATTGTCAAAACGCTTATGACCAATAGCGAAGAACCTATCGAGATCTATGGTTTCGAGGACGGCTACCAGGGCCTTATCTACAGCAGGTTCCGCGTCATGTCGCCCGCCGATTTTAGCGGCATCCTCACCCGCGGCGGCACCATCCTGGGCACGAGCCGCACGCCGTTCAAGCGTCTGGATATTCCCGAGGCCGATGGCGTCGAGAAGGTACCCGCAATGGTCCACACCTATCATAAGCTGCAGCTCGACTGTCTGTTTATGCTGGGCGGCAACGGCTCCACCAAGACCGCCAACCGCCTGCGCGAAGAGGGCCTCAACGTTATCGCCCTGCCCAAGACCATCGATAACGACACCTGGGGCACCGAGCTGACGTTTGGCTTTACGAGCGCCATCGACGTCGCCACCAAGTGCATCGACGACATCCACACCACCGCTTCGAGCCATGGGCGCGTGTTCGTTATCGAGATCATGGGCCACAAGGTTGGCTGGATTCCACTGTACGCCGGCGTCGCGGGCGGCGCGGATGTCATCCTGATTCCCGAGATCCCCTACGACATGGATAACGTCATCAAGACCATCGAGCATCGCATGGAAACCGGCAGCCGCTTTACCATCGTGGCCGTCGCCGAGGGCGCCATCTCCAAGGAGGACGCGGCGCTGTCCAAGAAGGAGTACAAGAAGAAGCTCGCCGAGCGTACGAGCCCCTCGATTGTCTACGACATCGCCAAGGAGATCGAAGCCAAGACTGGTCGCGAGACCCGCGTCGCCATCCCCGGCCACACGCAGCGCGGCGGCCAGCCCGACGCCCAGGACCGCATCTTTGCGACCCAGTGCGGCGTCGAGGCGGCACTCGGCTGCCTACGCGGCGAGTTTGGCTACATGATTGCTCTGCGTGACGGCAAGATGTGCCACATGCCGCTCGAGGAGGTCGCCGGCAAGCTCAAGTACGTCGATCCCCAGAGCGACCTGGTACGCGAGGCCAAGGCGTTGGGCATCAGCTTCGGCGACGAATAGCCTCGGCCGAAATCCATCCCATCGGGCCCTCCGACCCCGCCCGACGTATTTCGATTTGGCTCCTCCCTTGACTCCGTCAAAGGTCGCCAATCGAAATCGTCGGGCGGGGTCGGAGGGCCCTGCGTTTACATACTCGCCGAGGTTATTCGTCTTCTTGCTGCGGGTGCCTGGTCTGAAATTAAGTTGCGGTGAAATAGTTCCTGCTTAGCCCGCAAATGGCTGAATCTAAGAACTATTCCACCGCAACTTTTGACCCGGGGCTCTTGGCTGCTACTTGCACTGACATTTGTCCTGAAATGGCTGGTCGTTAGGGGTTGCTACCGGTAGTTGCGGTAGGGTTGGGGCAGATTCTAACTAGAAATGGTGGTCGCTACCGGTTGTTCTCGGCATACTCGGCTCATTCGATTACGGTCACCATATGAAAGGAACTGTCATGGATCTTGCGATGGCGCGGCGGCTCGTTGATCGCCGCAAGGCTGCCGGGCTTTCTCAGGAGGCGCTTGCCGCCCAGCTGGGTGTAAGCCGCCAAGCTGTCAGTAAATGGGAGCGCAGCGAATCCTCGCCCGATACCGATAACCTTATTGCGCTCGCCGCGCTGTATGGTGTGTCGCTGGATGAGCTGTTGTATGGGGAGGCGGTGGATAGCACTGACGACTCGCAGGCTGATGATGAGGCACAAGACAGCGACGCCGGCACCAAATCTTCAGATAAGGCTGAAGAGGCTGAGGCTTCTACTGAGCACGCTGATTGCAGCGATAAGCCACTTGTCGATATTTCCCTCGCGCGCGGCATCCACGTTATTGATCCCAACAAAGGCGAAGAGGTTCATGTTGGCTGGAGTGGCATTCATGTAGCTAACGAGCGCAAGGGTGAAGAGGTCCATGTGGGGCCGGGCGGATTGCATATCGATACGCTTGAGGACGATGGACATAGTGTGCATACCAATGACGACGGCACCGTCACCATCGACGGCGAGACGTTTTCCAGCTGGAAGGAAGCACACGACAAGCTCGACCATCATGGCAAGCATTTCAACACCGGGCCCGGACGCGCATGGAACAAATTCCCCTTTCCCGCGCTCGTCGCCCTCGCCTACCTGGTGCTCGGCATTGCCTACGGCACATGGGCTACGGGACTCTTGCTCGTCTTTTTGGTTCCCGTCTACTACGCGATTGGTGACTTTATCGATCGACGCCATTTGTCAAAGCTCATTGAATGCGTCTATCCAGCAGCCGCCATTGCATGGTTTCTCTATATGTGGCTTTGCCTGGGGCAGCCCCATCCCGCATGGGCCATCCTCATCACGATTCCCGTCATAAAGGCGCTCATGCGCTGGTGCCGCAAGCAATGGAAGCACCGCAAACAGGCCTAAACCGCCCTAACCCGCCAGCACCACTCATCCGGTACCGGCCGCCCCTTCCAAGTTGTGGTGGAATACGGACCGTTGAGGACCTTGAGCGCCTAACGGCCCCCTTTTCACCGCAGCTTACGAACAAGCCAAGCAATTCCGGCACAGGAATTGGCATTCAACTCACCGCCCGCCACGAAAAGGGCCCATCTACTACGATGAACTCAATGGGGCCGACCATACCCGCCCTTTTCGAAAACTGACAAGCCTTCTACCTGCGGTTTTAATTTCATAATCTTTGTCATGGTCGAGGGTGTGGTAGCAAACGTAGTAGATAGGTCCATTTTGCGGCATACGACCCATTCAAGCTCAATCTCGAAGATTGAAGAGAGCCTCTCATCAACGCTTACGAGCAGAAGATAGCAAAGCAACAAACGCCGGGTCGCCCGTAGGTGTCCGGCGTTTGCCCAGATAAAACCTACCAAAATAAACCTGTCCCTTTTTGGTAGGTTACTCGGCGCTTTTGAGGGCGCCGACCATGTCGATCTTGTTGAGGGTTCGGTTGGTGGCGAGGTTGACGATAAACGTAAAGCCGAAGGAAAGTACCACGGCAAGCACGTAGCTCAGTGGCTCGACCTCAACGTCAAAGTACAGCGACGGCATCTGCAGGATGTACGTAAAGCTCTCGGCCAGCGCACCGCCCAGCGGAACACCCAGCGCGGCACCAATCGCCGTGAGGATCAACGTCTCCTTGTTGACGTAGTGGTGCACCTCGCCGCGACGAAAGCCCAGCACCTTGATGGTCGCCAGCTCGCGCTCGCGCTCGGAGATATTCGTGTTGGACAGCGTAAACACCACCACAAACGACAGGCACGCCGCCATAAAGGTCACGAGCACCACGACGGAATTGATGATAGTGAAGTTCGCCTCATAGTTTTCCCAATGCTCGGCCGTGCTCGAAATCGAAAGCCAACCGTCGCTCTTAAGCTTCTTGCTAAACGCAATCTGGTCAGAAGATGAGCCCTTAAGCAGCGCAAAGATGCCGTTAAGACGCGCGCTTCGGCCGAACGCGCGCTCATAGGTGCTCTGCGTCATATAGAGCGTGTTGCCCAGATAGTTGAGCGAAATGTCGCTAACCTTGAGCTTGGCGACGTTGAGCGACGAATCCTGGACGTGAGCCGTATCGCCCGGCTGAATCCCCAGCACCAGCTGTGAACTTTTGCTCAGATACACGTCTCCGTCACGCAAAGACAGCGGTTCTTTGGACTCATCCTCCAGGCGCACGTAATCGCCCAAGTCACCCGCGCGATCGTCGGGAATCACGATGAGCTGCACGGTCTCGCTCTTGCCACCAAACGTAAAGGTGACGTTGTCGGTCATAATTGGCAGGGTCGAGGTCACCGTCACGTTGGAATCATTGGCCGTGCTGCGTTCCTCTAGCGCCGCACATGTCTGCGTAAAATCGTCGGGATTGGCGACCGCCAGCAGATCGTAGCGTGTGATGTGGCCGTACTGCTTGGGCGACAGTGCAACCGACGTGTCGCGAATGCCCATACCGCAGATCACGAGCGCCGTGCAGCCGGCGATACCGAAGATGGTCATAAAGGCGCGCTTTTTGTAGCGGAACAGGTTACGTGCTGTCACCTTGTTCAAGAAGCCCATGCGGCGCCAAATAAAGCCGATGCGCTCAAGCAAAATGCGTGAGCCGGCACGCGGCGCCTTGGGACGCATGAGCGAAGCCGGCGTCTCGGCCATCTCGTGGCGGCAGGCGATAATCGTAGCGCCCACCACGCCCACGGCAAACAGCGCCACCGAGACAATCGAGGACACGATATCGTACGAAAGCAGCATCTGGGGCAGTGAGTACATATCATCGAACACTGTAAACAGGAACAGCGGTAGCCCCACAAAGCCGATGATGTTGCCGAGCACGCCACCCACCAGGCAGGCCCACAGCGCATAGTCCACGTATTTGGACAGGATACGCCCGCGTGAATAGCCGAGCGCCTTGTACAGGCCAATGAGCGTGCGTTCCTCCTCGACCATGCGCGTGGCGGTGGTAAGGCTGATGAGCACGGCGACGATAAAGAAGATGAATGGGAAGACCGTGGCGATGGCCTCGATCGAAGAGCTGTCGCTCTCGACGCTCGAGTAGCTTGCGATGTTACCGCGGTCCTGGATGTACCAGGTGCATTCGCCCAGATCGGAAAGCTCGGCGCGGGCATCGGCAAACTGTTGGTCGGCGGCGGCGCGGCGCTGGTTCAGGTCGGCCTGCGCCTGCGCGCGTTCCTCGCTGCCCTGGGCCATACGGTCGATGTTTTCCTGTTCAATCCCAAAGAGCATATTCGCCTGGCGCTCGGCCGCATCCAAGCTTGCCGGCGTGTCGACCGTCAGCTCCTGAACGCGCGCCCTCTCACGCTCCTCGCGGATCTTCTCGATATTGCCTTTGACCTCGTTGATCTTTGCCGCGTAGGCATCCGAATAGGAGTTGAGGCTCTTGGCTCCCTCGACGATCACGTGGACCGCGGAGTAGGAAGAAGACGTCGCGGCATCCTCGCTCACATAGAACTTATAGTCCGCCGCCGAAGCGGCGCGAAAGGCGTTGACTGTCGAGTCGGAGCTCACATCAGTGGGATCGAGGACCTCGGCCGTAATGGTGTAATCGCCCGCGGCAAACTGATCCTTGGCGCTTTGGTTCGACGAGCTCGCGTCATTGGCGGCAAAACTCACCGTATCGCCGAGCTTTTTGCCCGAAGCCTTCAGGAACTTCGAAGTCACCGCGACCTCATCGGCGCTCTCGGGCAAATCGCCGTTCACGAGCACCGGCTGATCGATATTCTCCTTGGAGAGACTTTGCACGACCACGCGCTCGCGCGTTGTGTCCACGGCGGTATAGGCAGTCTCGGTATAGATGCCCTCGGCCGTCTCGACGCCGTCGACCTCTTGGATCGCAGCAAGATCGTCGCGCGTAAGGCCATAGGTCGACTGCACGTTAATGTCATAGACATTCTGCTGGTCAAAATAGGCGTCGACCGAATCGCGCAAATCTTCGCAGCCTGCCTTAAGGCCGCACATCACGCTCACGCCGAGCGCGGTGATGACCACGATAGATAGGAAGCGCTTAAGACTGCCTCGGATTGTGCGATAGATGCCACGGCGAAACACCGTCGGCACCATGTCGTTTGAGCTTTGGGCGGTGCGGTAGGTCGTAAACTCCTGGTCGCGACTCACGTGCTGCGCATCGTGGTTCTGGCTGTTTTGGCGGTCCTGGTCCATGGGCGCTACCACTCGATCGTCTCGATAGGCACGGGATTTTGCTGAACCGTCTCGCTCTCCACGCGGCCGCTCTTAAAGCGGATCAGGCGATCTGCCATGGGCGCCAGCGCGGAGTTGTGGGTGATGATAATGACCGTAATGCCCTGCTTGCGACACGTGTCCTGTAGCAGCTGCAAGATCTGCTTGCCAGTTTTGTAGTCAAGCGCGCCCGTGGGCTCGTCGCACAAAAGCAGCTTGGGATTCTTGGCCAGTGCGCGGGCGATGGACACGCGCTGCTGCTCGCCACCCGAAAGCTGCGCCGGAAAGTTAGCAAGGCGGTCGCCCAGGCCAACCTGACGAAGCGTTTGCTCGGCATCGAGCGAATCGGGGCAAATCTGTGCCGCGAGCTCAACGTTTTCAAGCGCCGTCAGGTTGGGGACCAGATTGTAGAACTGGAAGACAAAGCCGACGTCGGCGCGGCGGTATTCCACGAGCTGCGCCTCGTTAGCAGAGCTCACGTCGCGCCCGTCCACCGTTACGGTACCGGAGGTTACCGTGTCCATACCGCCCAGGATGTTGAGCGCCGTGGTCTTGCCGGCACCCGAGGCGCCCAGGATAATGGCGAGCTCACCGCGCTCGACCGTAAAACTCGCGCCGTCGAGCGCGTGAATGCGGGCGTCGCCCTCGCCGTATGCCTTGATGACGTCTTTGAATTCGATATAAGCCATCGATTAATTCCCATCTGGTCGGATAACTCTTTAGTATTACCCATTTCGCACCTACCAAAAAGGGACAGGTTTATTTTGGCAGGTTTTAGAGGCGGACGATGAAGGCGATCTGATGATCGTGGCCGGATACGGCAGCGGAGCCGTCATGGGCCTCGGCAATAGCGCGCACCACGGATAGGCCCACGCCCGAGCCGCCTGTCTTGGAGCTACGCGATACGTCCGCACGATAGAAGCGGTCGAACAACCGGTCCAGGTCGCCTTCGGGCAGCCCGTCCACGGCGTTCGACACGACAAGCTCGGCGGCGCCCTTACCCCGACCGCGCGAGGCTGCGCGCAGGCTCAGCTCAATTACACTGTCCTCACTCGCATAGCGTGTGGCGTTGTCCAGCAGTAGCTCAACAACCTGCGCTACCGCTGCAGCGTCGGCATGGGCCCGCACACCGCTCGCGATCGACGTCGACAGACGCTTGCCACGCGAAACCGCCACCGACTCAAACGGCGCCGCCGCCTTGTCCACTGCCTCCGAAAGATCGATCGATGTCATGGTAAAGCCCGCCGAGCCCTCGTCCATGCGAGCCAAAAACACCAGACGCTCCGTGAGCGCCGTCAACCGTGCAACCTGCTCGTGAATGCTCTGTGTCCACTCGCTCTCGCCGCTCTCAATTTCCTGCACTTCGTTAGCGGCGTCGATCACAGCTAGCGGCGTCTTGATCTCGTGGCTCGCATCGGTAATAAAACGCTTTTGCTTGCTGTAGCTCTCGACCATCGGTCGAATCACCGCGCCCGAGGCACCCGCCACAATTGCCAGCACCGCCAACCAGCCAATGCAACTGATTGCCACGCTCGCGCTCAAATACGAATGAAAGCTTGCGAGCTCGCGCGAGCAGTCAACGAACACATAGGTGGTCTCATCGTCTTGAACGTCAGTCGTGTAGCGATAATTGCCAGAAAAACCTGAGACCCAACCCTTGGAATGCAACCTTGCGGCAATACTGGCGGCGCGCTTGGCACCCACCGCGGCAATGCGGGCCGTATTGACATCGGCAACCTGACCGGCGTCAATCGTCACCGTAAAGTAGCGCGTGTCAAAAGGAGACTCCGCCGTCATACCTTCGAAGTGCCTGATGCGAACGCCCGCTTGGCTATCGCTGGCATCCTTGCCATTAGCGGGATCGTCTTTAGGCTCGTCCCCCCAATCGATACCGTCCTTGCCCGCCAGGATATAGTCCAGGCGAGCGTCGGCCATCTTGCAGACATGCGAATAATTGACGATGTTGATGCCGGCGATGATGAGCGTGAGCACCACGGTCACGGCGCCCATGGCAACGAGGATAAACTTGCGACGCAGGCGGCGGCCCAATGCGTCAGCAGCATTTGCCCGCCCCGTACTACTCGAGGCGGCGTGAAACCGCTCCGTCATGTGCTTGCACCACGTGCGCACGCTCACGCCTGTTCGCCTTCCTCGACAACCTCAAGTGAATATCCCTGATTGCGCGACGCGCGGATGGCCACGTTAGCACCCAGCGCCGTCAGCTTTTTGCGCAGGTACGAGATATAGACCCACACCACGTTGGCGCCTTCGGGCGCGTCCTCACCCCAAACTTCGAGCATCAGACGCTCGGTGGGCATGCGCGTGCCGGCATTGCGCATAAAGAGCTCCATAAGCTGAAACTCACGATTGGCCAGATGTTCCTCGCCCAAAGGCCCCACGAGTGTGCACGATGCCGTGTCGAGGCGCACGTTGCCCACGCTGAGCGTCGTGGCGTCAATTGCCGTCGCGGCACGCGTCATGGCACGAATACGCGCAAGCAGCTCCTTGGCGGCAAACGGCTTGGTCAGGTAGTCGTTGGCGCCGGCATCCAGACCCTCGACCTTATCGGACACCTCGCTTTTGGCCGTAAGCATGATGATGGGCAGGCGTTTGCCGGCGGCGCGTGTGCGCTTGAGCACCTCGATGCCGTCCATGCCGGGCATCATGATGTCTAGGATCGCGGCATCATAGTCGTTGGCAAGTAGATATTCGAGCGCCGTCAGACCGTCGAGGGCGGTGTCGACCTCGTAGTCGCTATGTTGAAGAATCGCGGTAAGGGCGCGGGAGAGGCCGGGTTCGTCCTCGGCAAGCATCAGCTTCATAGTTGTTCCTTTGGCGCACGGCTATACAGGTTTCGATATTGCCGATGATAGCGCACCGCCAGCCGCCTTAGCACAGCCTTAGCTGCTCAACCTGCACGTTTTTAAATACGCAGGATATGGCTTAGCCAAACTTAAGGCGCAGATGTCAAACGCTTGTCCGCACGCCGGAGACGATAGAACAGCAACTCACCCTTTCGCGGCACCTTTATCATGCAAAGAGCTCAGGCACTATTCCTCGTACGCGCCCTCAAGCCGAAGCAGCCACTCCTTGCGGTCAAGCCCGCCGGCATATCCGTTGAGCGAACTATCGGCGGCAACCACGCGATGGCACGGCACAATAATCGAAATGGGATTGCGTGCAACCGCGGCCCCCACGGCACGGGGAGACACAACGGGAGCCTCGTTTCCCGGCACACAATGCCGAGCCGCAACACGCTGGGCGATCTCACCATACGTGGCGACCTCGCCACGCGGGATAGAAAGCAGCTCAAACCAAACCTCACGCTGAAACGCCGTACCAATCATATGCAACGGCGGCGTAAACCGCGGCTCCTGCCCTGCAAAATAAGCATTCAGCCAAGCCCATGAACGCTCAAGCACCGCAGAAGCCACACCATGGGCCGGATTCGCTGACGACATGCCACCAATACCAGAAACCGCATCGGCACCTTCAACGTGCTCCGCATCTTCTTTGAGCAGCGTGGAGCCAAAATGCTCCTGCCCCTCAAACCAAAGCCCTGTCAAACCGCGGCCATCAGCGGCAAGCAGGATTTCGCCCAAAGGCGAAGCAAACGTCGTCGTGACCACCAGCGGCTCCTTTCAAAACTTCGCAAACATAATACCGCGAATTGTGCAGACAACCCCAATCGACCCCAAAGTCACCCAAGGCAGCAGGCTCGAAGCGCCGCAGCTGCCGGCCGCACCCCACAGTCCCCAAAGGCGGCAGGCGCAAAGCGCCGAGGCTGCCGCCGGGAGCAGGGCCCACAACAGCCACGTGCCCCCATCAGCCCAGCGGCCCCAACCAACAACGGCCCCATCGCAAGCCACTCGCAACAGCATCACCGCAGGCGGGGGCCGGGCTTAGTTTTCAGAACACTCCGCAGACCAGTGTGGCGCCTTGTCCGCGGCTCCGAAGGAGCAGGACAAGGCGCCACACATGGTCGAGGACGTTCTGAAAACTAAGCCCGGCCCCCGCCGGACAGGTCACGCTACTCGCAGAGCAGCTTAGCGATCTGGACGGCGTTGGTTGCCGCGCCCTTACGGATTTGGTCGCCGCAGCACCAGAAGGTGATGCCGCGCGCAGCCTCGGGGTTCGAGATGTCGCGGCGCACGCGGCCGACCCAAATCAGGTCCTGGTCGGAGGTGTCCATCGGCATGGGGAAGCGGTCGTGTGCATCCTCGGCAGCCATATCGTCAACCAGCTTGACGCCGGGAGCGGTAGCAAGCGCAGCACGGGCCTCCTCAACCGTAATATCGCGCTCAAACTCGAGCGTAATGCTCTCGGAGTGCGAACGCAGCACGGGCACGCGCACGCAGGTGCAGTTCACGCGCAGCTCGGGCAAGTGCATGATCTTACGGCCCTCGTTCTGCAGCTTCATCTCCTCGGAGGTAAAGCCTTCCTCCTTGACACCGCCGATCTGCGGAATCAGGTTGCTTGCCAGCTGGGCGGCAAACGCGCGCGGCTCGGGAATCTCCTCGCCACGGCCCAGGGCGGCCAGCTGAGCCTCGAGCTCGGCCATACCGGGAGCGCCGGCACCCGAAGCCGCCTGATACGTCGAGACGATCATGCGCTTCACGCCGGCGAGCTGGTGCAGCGGCCAGGTGGGAACCAGGCCGATGATGGTCGCGCAGTTGGGGTTGGCGATAAGGCCGTGATGCCACTTGATATCGTCGGCATTGATCTCGGGCACGACCAGCGGCACCTCGGGATCCATGCGGAAGGCATGGCTGTTGTCGACCACGACGGCGCCGCGCTTGACGGCCTCGGGCAGCAGCTCCTTGGCGATATCGTCGCCGGCGGCTCCGAGCACAATATCGCAGCCCTCAAAGGCCTCAGGGCAAGCCTCTTCAATCACGATCTGCTCGCCGCGGAACTCAACGGTCTTGCCCGCGGAGCGTGCACTTGCCAACAGCTTGAGCTTGCCGACCGGGAACTCCTGCTCGTTGAGGCACTCGAGCATCTGGGTGCCCACGGCTCCCGTCGCGCCCAAAATAGCAACCGTGTACTGTTTCATGCTTCCCCCTTTAAAGGTTTTGGCTTTTGCCCGCACGCCGAGCAGGCTGATTATTGTTGCCAGTGTATACAAGAACGGGGCGGACACGAAACCCGCCCCGTCGAAACGAAACCGAAACGAAACGCCCCGCCGTAGATTTTTGAGACATGACCCAAAAATCTACCGAGCAGTCGCTACTTTTTGAGCGCGGCCAAGGTGGGATCGGCCGGCGCGGGAGCCTCCAGGTCGGAGACCTTCACAATGCCGTTCTCGTCGGAGAAGGCGCGGTAAATGGTCTGAATCGCCAGGTCGAAGTCCTTCTCCTCGACACCGATAATGATGTTGATCTCGTCACAGCTCTGCGAAATCATGCGCACGCTCACGCCAGCCTGGCCGAGCATGCCAAACAGGTGGCCCGAGATACCTGCGCGGCCGCGCAGATTACGACCGACGGTCGCGATGAGCGCCAAGCCCTCGACAACCTCGATCTCGAGCGGCTCGACCTCCTGCTGGATGTCACCCACGAGTGAGTACAGCGAATCGTGCACATCCTGCTCCTGCACCACGGCGCCAAAGCGGTCGACGCCGGTGGGCATATGCTCGACGGAAACGTCATAGCGCTCGAAGACCGAAAGCGCGCGGCGCATAAAGCCGACGCGCGGCTTGGTGCGGTCGCGGGCCACGTTGATGGCGACAAAACCGCGCTTGCCGGTCACGCCGGTAATGATGGGCTCTGCCTCGCCCTCATCAGCCGTCTCGCTAATGATGGTGCCAGGGTCCTGCGGCGCATTGGTGTTCTTGATGACCAGCGGAATGCCCGCCTCGCGCACGGGGAACACGGCCTCCTCGTGCAGGACGCTTGCGCCCATGTACGAAAGCTCGCGCAGCTCCTCGTAGGTAACGCGCGCAATAGGCTGAGCCTCCGGAACAATACGCGGATCGGCAGAATAGAAACCCGAGACGTCGGTCCAGTTCTCGTACAGGTCGGCGCCCAGGCACTTGGCCAGGATCGAGCCCGAGATATCGCCGCCGCCACGATCGAGCAACTTGATCTGACCCTCACGCGTCGCGCCGTAAAAACCGGGCATAACAAAGCCGCCCTGCTGACCGTACTCCTGCACCAGCTCGGAGGTGCGGTTCATGCTGAGCGTACCGTCGTGATGGAACGCCACAACCGTCGCGGCGTCCAGGAACGGCAGGCCCAGGTACTCGGCCATCAGGCGAGCGGTGAAGTACTCGCCACGGCTCACGAGCTCCTCGGTGGAGTAGCCGCCCGAGCGGGCGCGCTCGGCAAAGGCTGCGAACTCCTCGCGGATGGGATAGGTGAGCTCCAACTCGTCAGCGATATCAAAATAGCGCTGGCCAATGTCCTCGAGCAGCTCCTCGCACGACACGTGATACTTAACGTGTGCGTTAACCAGGTAGAGCAGGTCGGTCACCTTGGTGTCGCCTTTAAAGCGGCGGCCGCAGGCGGAAACCACCACAAAACGGCGGGCAGGGTCGGCGTCGACGATGGCCTTGATCTTCTTGAAGTGTTCAGCGTCGGCGACCGACGAGCCGCCAAACTTGGCAATCTTAATCATGGGCTGGAGGTTACCTTTCTAAAAAGCCTCTGCAAACCTATTTTGCGCGCTCTGATACCATGGTTTCACCGATTGGGACCAAGGCATCCGAGGAGCAGTGTTATATGGGAACTTATCATAGTACACGAGGACGCACTTTATCGTGCTCAAGTAAGGTGGCAATCCGTACCGGCATCGCTCCCGACGGGGGTTTGTTTGTCTCGGACGAGCTCGGCACCCAGCAGGTCGATATCAGCTCGCTTGCAGATAAATCGTACTTTGAAATCGCTCAAGATGTGTTGGGAATGTTACTGAATGATTACACGGCCGAAGAAATTTCGGCGTGTGTCGACGAGGCATACCGCGGCACGTTCGCGAGTGAAGAGGTTACGCCGCTCGTCAAACTCGACGCTGCGCCGGGCGCTGACGCCCCCCAGACCTATGTGATGGAGCTCTTTGGCGGCCCCACAAGCGCCTTCAAGGACGTCGCCCTGCAGATGCTCCCCCGCCTCATGGCCCGCACCTCTGCCAAGGACGGCGGCGCTGAGCGCATCATGATCGTCACCGCCACGTCGGGCGACACCGGCAAGGCCGCGCTCGCCGGTTTTGCCGACGCTCCGGGCACGGGCATCACCGTCTTTTTTCCCGAGGGCAAGGTCAGCCGCGTCCAGAACCTGCAGATGTCCACGCAGGAGGGCAACAACGTCGCCGTCTGCGGTATCCGCGGCAACTTTGACGACGCCCAGAGCGCCGTCAAGCGCATCTTTGCCGATAAGGAGCTTGCCGAGCGTCTGGAGGCCGCCGGCACGGTGCTTTCGAGCGCCAACTCCATCAACGTCGGCCGCCTGGTACCGCAGGTCGTCTACTACTTTGCCGCCTATGCGCAGCTGCTGCGCGCCGGCGCCATCGAGGCCGGCGACGCCGTGGAGTTCTGCGTACCGACCGGCAACTTTGGCGATATCTTGGCCGGCTACTACGCCAAGCGCATGGGTCTGCCCGTCGCCAAGCTCGTCGTGGCGAGCGACAAGAACAACGTGCTTGCCGACTTCCTGACCACCGGCGTCTACGACCGCAACCGTCCGTTCTTCACGACCATCTCGCCGTCGATGGACATCCTCATCAGCTCCAACCTGGAGCGCATGCTCTACTTCCTGTCCGATGGCGACTGCGAGCTTGTTGCCGGCCTTATGGAGCAGCTGGCGCAGACTGGTCGCTACGAGGTTCCTGCCGACCTGCTGGCAAAGATACAGAGCGTCTTTGGCTGCGGTTGGGCCAGCGAGGACGAGGTCCGCGCTGCCATCAAGAGTTGCTGGGATGCGAACGGCTACGTGATCGACCCGCACACCGCTTGCGGTTATCACGTCTTTGAGCAAGTCGCCCCCGCCGAGGGCGCCAAGGCCCGCGTGCTGCTTTCGACCGCAAGCCCCTACAAGTTCCCGCGCGCCTGCTGCGACGCTCTGGGCCTCAACGTTCCCGAGGACGACTTTGAGGCTATGCGCGTACTCGAGCAGGCCACCAACACGGTCGCCCCGAGCCAGCTCACCGAACTCGAATCCAAACCCGTCCGCTTCGAAGACGTCTGCGACGTCGATGAGATGGCAAGCTACGTCGAGTCCGCAGCAAAAAAGATGGCTTCCAACTAAAACCCCTTATAAGGCGCCGGCGAAAGCCGGCGCACCTTCTTTCATCAGATAACCCCCGGGATGATGACGAACGCGCACAGCGTGCCTGGCTGTTTAGTTCGTCGCGAGTTCCGCACGCAAAGGAAAGCACTTAATGTGCTTTCCGTCTTGCGCAGGACTGCCCGAGCAGCGAACTAAACAGCCAGGCACGCCAGGAGGACTCACATGATCAAGATCACCGTCCCAGCAACGAGCGCCAACCTAGGCATCGGCTACGACACCCTCGGCATGGCCGTCAGCCTCTACTCGCACTTCACCTTCGAGCGTGCTGACAAGCTCATCATCACGGGCTGCCCCGAGGAGTTCCAAAACGAGAATAACCTGGTCTATGTGAGCTTTGTCGATGCTCTGGCCGCGTGGGGCGAGCCGGCTTTCCCCGTTGCCATCGACATTCAAACCGACGTGCCCGTCGCTCGCGGCCTGGGTTCCAGCTCCACCTGCGTCGTCGCCGGCATTATGGCGGCCGCCGCGCTGACGGGCCACACCGTCGACCGTGCCGAGCTCGTCCGCATTGCCACCGAGGTCGAGGGCCATCCCGATAACGTCGCCCCCGCCATCCTGGGCGGCGCCGTCTGCTCCTTTACGCCGACCGATTCGCTCCCCCAGTGCCTGCGCTACGAGGTGAGCGATCGCTTGCGTTTTATTACCGTGATTCCGCCCTACGAGGTGCATACGAGCGAGGCGCGCAAGGTTGTGCCGCAGGAGATTCCACTCTCCACCGCCGTATGGCAAATGGGCCGCATCGCCGGCATGACGCGTGGCCTGGAGACCGGCGACCTTGACCTGATTGCCGCCGCCAATGACGACCGCATCCAGGAGCCCTATCGCCGCCGCCTCATCCCCGACTACAACGCCGTGCGCGACACCTGCCTTAACGGAGGCGCCAAGACCATCTGGATCAGTGGCTCCGGCTCGACCCTCATGGCCGTGACTGACGACACCATCGTGGCAAAGTTCCTGCAGGTCAAGCTGCGCGAGCAGTTCCCCAAGTGTGATACGCATATTCTGACGTGCGACACGGAAGGCGCCCAGATCGAATACCTGTAGTCGCCGTCCCGTATACTCGCCGGGGAGGCCAGGGGCTTTGCCCCCAAATCGTCCTCGGACATGGCAGGACCCCCGCTGCGCACTTCGTGCGGCGGGGGTCCTGCCGTCCTGCGGAAAGATTTGGGGGCAAAGCCCCTGGCCTCCCCTACGTTAACTTCGCTGACGGCGGCTACAGGGACCTACACTCTGGAAAGTCGCCGGGCTGAAATATATGGCCCTTTATTGATAGGGGCTCTTGCTATGGCCCTTACGCTTGTTACCGAAGCTTCATTGATGTTTCTCTTGCGCTGCTCGTACATTTGGATTGAGCGGAGTGACACACCCGATTCGTATGCTAGGTCTTGTTGGGTTTTCTTAAGCTTCTTTCTTGCTAACGCAAGTTTGGTTTGCCTGGACGCTTTTTTCGCCATATCGCAGACGAGGCGAGCCACACGTTCCTCCGAGGCTTCGTGCCAGGGGTAGTACAGACTGCGTAGCACATCAAATGGAACGACATGCAGCAAATCTTCGAAAGACTCTCCTAAGCGCCACTGAAGGTATGCCAATATCCAGCCTGTCCAATATTCCGGTGTCTTTTCGAATCGGTAGGTTCGATTTGGCATCGGCCTCGATTGATAGCCCGACCTTTCGGCAATGAGCGCGAACAGCTCAACGCCCGATTTTCCCGACACTACCCATGCGTTGCCGCGTTCAAACTCGCGGGCTACGCCGCTCAGGCAAAAGAGTTCAGCGACCTCGGGCCCTTCCGCTCCATAGTCGTTTACGGCATAGTCAAAACAGTCGCCGAGGTTGCTCATTGCATCCTCAAGATAGTAGACGGGGTATGTCCTACTCGGCCCACAATCCGTTAACTCTTGGATCATCTAAATCAACCCTCCCTGTCATTAAATCCCTAATGTCGATACCTTCGGAATCGAACCCATTGACCGTATCCAAATATTTGCGTCGAGCATTCTGCTCTCGCTCAAAACGCTTGGGATAATACTCAGGCCCCAAAGCCTGCTTCCAATCGCGGAATGTAATCGCTGAAAACGCACGCTCACTCATAAGCGCGTATTGGATACCTAGGTCTCCTAAAAAACTATCACTGAGGTGATACAGATAGGGACTTTTGAAAGGTTAGGCCTGATTAGAGGCAAGCCTCGGCGATGCGCTTTTTGAGTTCGTCGATGCCCGCACCGGTCTGGGAGCTTGTGATGATTACATTTTCGGCCGGGACGTTGAGCTGCTTTTTGATGGCTGCTGCCTGGCGGGCCTGCTGGGTGCGGCTGAGCTTGTCGGCCTTGGTGAGGCAGACGATAAAGTTGAACTCGTTGCCCTGCAGGTAGTCGATCATGTCATGGTCGAGCCTACTGGGATCGTGGCGAATGTCCACCAGCGACACGACCAGGTTAAAGCTGCGCTCCGAGTCGAAGAAGTCGCCGATAAGTTCTGCCCAGCGGTCACGCTCGGCCTTGGAACGACGGGCAAAACCATAGCCCGGCAGGTCGACGAAGTGCACGTCGTCGGCCTCGAAGAAATTGATATTGCTCGTTTTGCCCGGCGTGCTCGAAACCTTGACGAGGTTCTTGCGGCCGAAGAGCTTGTTCATGATGGAGGACTTGCCCACGTTGGAGCGGCCCACAAAGCTCACCTCGGGACAGGTGGACTCGGGGATCTGCGAAACCTTGCCATAGCTGGCGACGAACTTGGCAAGCTGGTAGTTAATGGAATCGGCCATGGACACTCCTTGGTCGTAGATTTTTACAAAACGGGCGCGCTATTACGCGGCGGCGATACGACGAACGATGTCAAGCGTGATGCCGCTCGCGGTACGAGCGTACTCATCCAGATCGAACTCGCGCTCACAAAACGCGTCATATGCCTCGTCACAATTATCGCTGATAGCGCGCAGCACCAGGCAATCGACACCATTCTTGGCCGCGATGTGCGCAATTGCCGCGCCCTCCATCTCGACGCAATCGGCATGCGTGGCCTCAATCGCAGCGTTACGCATGGCGTCACCCGTAACAAAGCGGTCACCCGTGGCGATAGTGCCACACAGGAACTGCTTGGGGTCCTTCTTCGCAGAAGTCTCATCCGCCGAGGCATCCACAAATCCATGCTCGGCAAGCACGGCGGCGGCAACATCAGCCAACGCCGGCGTCGAGACAAACTCCTCGAGCCCCGGCGCAGACTCGGCGATGAGTGCCGTATCGGTATCCAGATAGCGCAGGCACTTGCCTATAACCACGTCGTTAATATGCAGTTTAGGGTTTAGGCCTCCCGCGATACCCGAAAACACAACGGCCTGCGGGGCGTATTTGCTGATGAGATGCTGCGTTGCGGCAGCGGTGTTCACGGTACCCATGCCAGCGGTCGTGGCGACCACCGTCAGACCGTCAAGCTCGCCGCTCACAACGGTCAAGCCCGCCTCCTGCGCCTCATGTGCGCCACTCAGCTCTTCTTTAATCTGCGCAACCTCTTTTTCGAGTGCGCCCATGATCGCGATGGTTGCCATGCCATCCCCCAAATCCGTGCAAATTGCTTATCCACGGTATGGTACCAGCATTTTGGCTCTTTCACTTTTTACGAAGTCGCTAGGCCAACGAGGACCGCACATCATAGAGCGCCTTTGCAATCGCGGCCACGGCCTCACTCGATTGGTCGCTCCACGGCATCGACGTCATGATGCTCATAACATAGCTATGGCCGTCGACGTCGATCAGTCCGGCATCACATGTCGAATAGCAACCGTCCTCGCTGATCCAGCCTGCCTTGTTGCGCACCGAGACCTGATCGTCCGCAATGCCATCGCGAATAAACGATCGGGTCGTAGAGGTCAGAAGGCCCGACAGCCATTGCGACGTCTCACTGTCACAGCTCAGATACTCGCTCATCTCGCGCCACAACTTGGCCGACGTCCGCGCGCAGTAGGTTGGGAAATCGCTCATCGGATCGAGCGCGACCTCGTCTTCGACGCCGAGCGCGGCAATCCAATCCTCGTAACCGACACGGTCAAACGCCGCGCGTAACGCAATAAACGAATCGTTGTCCGAATTAACGACCGCGGCCTCGATCAGGTCGCGCACCGTCTGCCAGCCCATGTTGTAGCCACCATAGGTGCCAAGGGAATCATCGAGTGAGACCTGGCCCGTCTCGACCAGAGATTCGCAGATGTACAACGCATAGAGTGCCTTGTAGCTACTCGCGCCGTAAACCTCGACATCGGCGTTATACGTCACGCCCTTGCCGCTCGACAAATCGTAAAACACCACGTCCACATCGCCCAATTCCTGGGCCTGATCAAGGGCGTCTTGGAGTGCGGCGAGGCTCTCATCCTCCAGGGCGGGGATCTGGTCATCAACCAATGAGAAGGTCTGCACGGTATCGCCTGAGGGAATATCGTTAAAGTCCGCCTTCGAAAGCCTCGTCTTAAGGCTCGCTGTCGACAGGGTTTGACTTGCGGTGACTTTAGATTCAGAGACCTTTTTGTTTTGCGTCTGTACCGTTGACGCATCTGAATGTGCCATTCGCTCCGACGCGTAGGTTTTGGCGGTAATTCCGAGGATAATAACCGCCAACGTTAGCATCCCAACGGCGGCAATCTTCGTCACGCGGATGCGAACGTCAGCGAGGCCACGCGAAGGCGTGCCCTTCGTCTCATATCTGCTGCCATGCTGCGGCACATACTCGTCCCGCGATGCGTTGCTTCGCACGTGGTCTCCTGACTGCTACCGTTTATATACGAGCAGCATAATACCGAGCAGGCATTTCTTTCCAAAGATATTCAGCGGCGTTTAAGGTGTCTTTAAAGAAACCACAAGCGTATTTATCCAAATGGCACGATTCTGTTGCGCATCTCCGCCCAAAACGCAGTTGCGGTGGAATAGTTCCTATTTGGGCGGCATAAGCCGAAAAACAAGAACTATTCCACCGCAACTTGACAGGGCTCTTTGGCAATCAACTTGGTGCCCAGGGGCACTCATTTAAGTCTGTCCCCAATGAGTGCCCTTGGGGGCGAAAATGGCTCGCTAGCCGATGGCGTTTTTGAGTTCCGCGCGGCGCTTTTTCATGCCCGTCATGACGGCGTTGCGCAGCTCGGGCATGCGCGCGGTATCCATCTGTGGAACGCCCTCGAGCTTATAGGGAATCCCCAGCTGCTCGTACTTGACGACGCCCATCGTGTGATACGGCAGCATTTCCAGGCCCACCACGTTGTGCCATGGAGCGATCAGACGACCGAGCTTCTCGCACTCCTCAACCGTATCGGTAATGCCCGGCACCACCACGTGGCGGATAACGACCTTAATCTTGCGGCGCGCGAGCTCATCACCAAACGCCAGAATGCGTGCGGGATCGCAACCGGTCAGCTTTTTATGCTCGACGGGATCGGCGTGTTTAATGTCGAGCAGCACCATATCGGTCTCGTTGAGCACGGCATCGAACTTCTCGGGATGCGCGGGGTCGAACGCATAGCCGCAGCTATCCAAGCAGGTATGCACGCGACCATCGGGGTTGTTGTGCATTGCACGGAACAGGTCGGCTAAAAACACGGGCTGCAGGAGCGGCTCGCCGCCGGACACCGTAATACCGCCGCTGCGGTAAAACTCATGGTTGCTCTGGAACTCGTCCATCAGGTGCTCGACGGTCACCATGGTGCCGCCGTTAACCGACCAGGTATCGGGGTTGTGGCAATACGCACAGCGCATGGGGCAGCCCTGAACAAACACCACAAAGCGGATGCCGGGTCCATCGACCGTTCCCATCGTCTCAATCGAATGCACGCGGCCCAGGGCAAACGCAGAGTCCTCGGGACGAGCGTCCACACCCTCGAGCGTCATCTCAGCCATTCCCGCTACCTTGCCTCTCATTGGTTTTAGCTACATAAATGCCAGAGTCATTCTAGCCCATATGCATGATGGCGAAACAGTTTAGCGGTCAATTGGGCTGTTCTATTTGACCCCACGCAAGAACGGCGGGAAGGTTGTCGCAACCCGCCCGCCGCCGAGGCAATAGAAATCGATAGACGCCAGGCCTTACGCCTTGAGCGTGAGCACCGCGCCGAAGGCGGTCGGGCCGCAATGGCTCGAGATGACGCCGCCGACCTGAGTCCAGGTAATGTCCTTAAAGCCCAGGTCGTGCGCATAGACTTCCATGTCGTCGCGCAGCTCCTGGGAAAGACCTATCGAATACGCCAGGCCAATGTGCGAGTAGTCGATCTCGCCCTTCGCAACCATGTGGTCAATAAAGGCACGGGCGCATTTGAGCATAGAGCCGCGGAACTTCTTGGTCGCCACAAACTTACCGCCCGTCACCTCAATGCAGGGCTTAATCTTGAGCAGGTGGGCGCCAAGGAATGCCACGTTGGACAGACGACCGCCCGCCTTAAGGAAGGCCAGGTCGGTAGGAACAAAGCCCAGCAGCACGCGGTCCATGACGGAGTTCGTAAAAGCAAAGATCTCGTCGACGGTGGCATCGGGGTGAGCCTCGATGTATTTGGCGGTCTCGACGACAACGAGCGACTGGCCCACCGAGACAAAGCGCGTGTCCATGGAGTAGACGTAGTCGCGACCCTTGGCGGCGATCTTCGATGATTGATGCGAGCAGGTCGTGGCCTCGGAATACGCGAGATGCAAAATAGTCGCGTCGGGCTGCTCGGCATGAATTCGGTCATACACGTGAGCAAAATCCGCAGGCGCACAGCCACTGGTCTTGGGCATTACGCCAAACTCGTTGCAGCGTGAATAAATCTCGAGCGGATCGATCGAACCGTCCTCGACGGTCTCGTCACCAATCGTGACATGCATGGGCACGCGCACGATGCCGTAGCGCTCGCAAAGCTCCGGCGTCACATCCGAACCAGACTCAACCACGATTACGTACTTGCCCATTATCATCACGACCCATCTCAACATTGGCTTTTCAATACATGGCACGCGCCGCCGCACTGTTGCACAACAGCATCCAAGCACCAAAGAGACGCCGCCCCTTGCACACAACAAAGGACAGCGTCTCCCTGGAAAACTCCGTGCTTATCTAGGATTCCATACGGTTTATTAAGGAGGGTTACTTATTCCGCAAACGGTCGCTATATGCGGTAAGCGGTAGCCACAAAGAAAGTATCCCATGCGCACAGCCCCTCAGGAGAGTTCCACCTAAAGGGTGACTACACAGGACCCCGCCGGGGCTGTTTGGGCTATCTCCCAAAACATTCCGCAGGACGCAAGAAGCCCTCGCCGCACGAAGTGCGCAGCGAGGGCTTCTTGCATGTCCGAGGACACCAATTTAATTTAGCGTGGTTCCCTAAAGGGCGACAACGCAGGAGACCCGGCAAGGCCGGGAGCACTTTGTCTCGCAAACATTCCGCAGCCGCGAAGCGGCGAGGACGTTTGAGAGGCAAAGTGCGTAGGCCTTACCGGGCCTCCGGTGGGAGTTGAGTCCCTTTAGAACTTGTCGTGGAAGGTACGCGCAATGACCTCGTCC
>JAYBVN010000050.1:0-89550 GCA_037320555.1 Collinsella sp.
TACACTAAGGCCTATCATCGCAAATCAGCTCCTCATGTAGCGAAAGATGACGGATGCCGAGATTTTATCGCCGCGCCGCAAGCCCCTCCTAGTGCGCAACACCCAGGCACGACCGGTCTTTTTTGGAGCGGGGCTCCCGGGGTAGCTAATTTGGGACGGGGCTGTTTTAGCTACCCTTTGGCAGTTGGCGCATATTTGGGTTGGAACAAATACCGACCGGAATATAGGGGTAGCTAAAACAGCCCCGTCCCAAATTAGCTACCCAAAAAATCATTGGGGAATGGTGCGTGGCAAGCGGGGGTCTTCGGGGTATAAGACGGCTAATTGTATGCCGCTTTTTGAAAGGAACCCTTATGCCCAGCGTTGCCGTTCTTGCCGCCGATGGCTTTGAAACGATTGAATGCCTGACCATGGTCGATGTCATGCGTCGCGGCGGCGTGCGTGCCACGCTCGTCTCGATCATGCCCACGCGCGAGGTCGTAAGCTCGCTGCAGATTCCCGTAACTTGCGACGCACTCTTTGACGAGATTAACTTTGACGAGTACGACTGCGTCGTGCTGCCCGGCGGTCTGCCCGGCGCCACCAACCTGCGCGCCGACCAGCGCGTCTGCGACGTAGTCTGCGAGTTCGCCGCAACCAAGCATGTTGCCGCCATCTGCGCCGCCCCGTTTATCCTGGGCGAGCTTGACCTGCTCGAGGGACGCCACGCCACGTGCTTCCCCGGCTTTGAGAAGAGCTTCCCCGAGGGCGCCTATACCGGCGAAAAGGTCACGCACGACGGCAACATCATCACTGCCAGCGGCATGGCCCAGTCGCTCCCCTTTGCGCTTGAGCTGCTGCGTACGCTCGCCGGCGACAAGGCTGTCGAGAAGGTTGCCGAGGGCATTCAGCTATGATTTTGGCTTCGCAATCACCGCGCCGCATCGAGTTGATGCGCGAAGCGGGCTACGACATCCGCGTCATTCCCGCTGACATCGACGAGACTCCTTTTGATGACGAGGCCCCGCTTACGCTTGTCGAGCGCTTAGCTCGCACTAAGGCTGCCGCCGTTGCCGCCGAGCACGCCGAGCCCAATGAGTTGACCATCGCGGCCGACACCATCGTCACCTTCGATGGCAAGCTTTTGGGCAAGCCGGCAAACGAGGACGAAGCCCGCGCCATGCTCCACGAGCTCTCGGGGCGCACGCACCAGGTCGCAACCGGCGTCTGCATCGTTAAAGCCGGAGACGCCACAGCCCCGCACGCCGCCGAGAGCCTGTCGTTTGTCGATGTGACCGACGTGACGTTCTATGAGCTCACCGACGAGCAGATTGAGCGCTACGTCGCCTCAGGCGAGCCCATGGACAAGGCAGGCGCCTACGGCATTCAGGGCACAGGCGGCCGCATGCTCGTGCATGACATTTCGGGCGACTTCTACAACGTGGTGGGCTTGCCCATCGCCCGCGTCGCACGCGCGATTCAAAAACTCTCGTAATTGCATCTGGCGCTGGGTATCCCCCAGCGCCTACAATTTTGCCGTACCGTACGGATCCCGACCGGGCATAAGGCCCGGCGGAAAACCGATAGGAGAAAATATGGACACACTGCTCGAAGCCATCGATGTTTGCAACGTCGATGGCTTTTGCTTTGGCAACTATACGGACGAGGAGGCTGGCACCGGCTGTACCGTAATCGTGGCGCCCGAGGGTGCCACTGGTGGCGTTGACGTACGCGGTGGCGCCCCCGCTTCGCGCGAGACCGATTTGCTGCGTCCCGAGAACACCGTCGACAAGGTCCACGCCGTCTGCCTTTCGGGTGGATCGGCCTTTGGCCTCGAGGCTGCAAGCGGCGTCGCTCGCGAGCTTGAGAGCCGCGGCATCGGCCTTCCCGTCGGCCCCACGCAGGTGCCTATCGTGTGCTCCAGCTGCATCTTCGACCTCGCCTTTGGCGACCCCACCGTGCGCCCCGACATCGAGGCCGGTGCCGCCGCAGTGCGCGAGGCGCTCGACCACACCCCTGCCTCGCTCGAGCAGGGCAACGTGGGCGCCGGCACCGGCGCCACCGTAGGCAAGCTCATGGGACCTGCCACCTGCATGAAGGCCGGTCTCGGAGCTGCCGCCGTGGCGCTCGGCCCCGTCAAGGTGGGCGCTGTGGTCTCGGTCAACGCCTGCGGCAACGTCGTCGACCCGACCACTGGCGAATGGGTCGCCGGCATGCGCGCCGCAGCCGATAGCGACCAGATCGTCGACATGGAACTCGCCGCCTTTGCCGCCGCAGGCTCTATGCAGATGCCGCTCGACCGCACCAACACCACCATCAGCTGTATCGTCACCAACGTGGAGCTCACCAAGGCCCAGGCCACCAAGGTCTCCCAGATGGCAGCAGACGCCTACGCGCACGCCATCCGCCCCACACACACCACCAACGACGGCGACACCATCTACACCCTTGCCAGCGGCAAACTGGGTGCCCAGGCAAGCGCCGCCGTTCCCCTAGACCTGCTGGGCATGCTCGCAGTAAGGGCCCTAGAAGCTGCCATCGTAAACGGAGCCAAAACCGCCAAAACCTCCCACGGCATCCCCGGCGCCGCGAAGTAAACTAACTCGTCCGGTTGCCCGGTGGGTCTTGGTTATGTTTGCTGCTCTACAGTCCTGGCTCGCACGAAGAGCACATTAAGTGCTCTTCGGCTCGTGCGGAACTCGCGACAAACATAACCAAGACCCACCGGGCAACCTACTCAACTAAATCCCTTTCAGCCCAGGCCCCTGTGTACCGCGCGTCTAAGATCTTCAAATTCTGGCAGCCTGACAATCGATTCTTGTAGCAGAGGCCCCTTGGCCTTTAGTTTGATACAAGTTCCGCACGAGCCGGAAAGCACTTAATGTGCTTTCCGTGCGAGCAGGACTGTTCGCAGTAGCAAACTAAAGGCCAAGGGGCCCAGTCAACCCATCAGCAGCGATTACTCAGCAGCTAGTTGAATTTGAAGATCTTTGAGGCAAGACGGTATAGGCCGAGTGTGGTTTTGTCACCAGCCCGACCGCGCAGGTTGGTGAAGAAGCCGACCACGCCGTAGCGGGCACGACGATACATGCGCTCGTCGTAGGCCTTCAAATCACTCCACAACGTCTTCAGGCGCTCGTCGGCACAATCCTCGTCGGAAAGCTTAGTAAGCACCGAGCAGATTGCCATCATCATGGTGAAATAGCCCATCATGTACGAGCGCAGACGCGACGACTCGACATCGCTGTACAGGTGGAACGACTCCATCATGATGCGCGTCACGCGAAACTGTTGGTCCAGACGCTTGACCATCGTGGCCTCGTTGACGCTTTGGCCCTCACGGCCGATAAAGTAGCGATAGAGGTCGATGTCGGCGTAGTACATGGTCTTGCAGCGCGGTAGCGGCACGTAGGCGTAGATGTTGTCTACATAGAACGTGTGCGGCGGCATAGGCAGATTGGACGCGCGCAGCACATCCGTGCGATAGCACAGGCTGTGCATGAGCAGATTCTGGTCCAGACGGAAATGGCCAATCTGGTCCCAGGTAAAGATCTTTTTTCGCGGCAGGGCAAACTTGTAGCCAATAGCGGTATGCGTACCCTCGTAAACCTTCTCGTACACATAGTTCGAGATAAAGAGATCGACGCGCTGGTCGCGCTCCTCAAAACCGCGCAGGATCGAAAGCATGGTCGACAGAGCTGCGCCATCGAGCCAGTCGTCCGAGTCGACAACCTTGTAATAGGTGCCCTGTGCCTCGCGCAGACCCGAGAGGACGGCGATACCGTGGCCGCCGTTCTCCTGGTGCACCGCGCGGATGATTCCAGGATAACGGGCCTCCCACTCATCGGCCTTGGCGGCCGTCTCGTCCTTGGAGCCGTCGTCCACCACGATAATCTCGATATCGGTGGCGTAATTGCTCCCCTCCAAGATGGAGGTGATGCAATGGTCCATGTCCTTGGCGGCGTTATACGAGGGAATACCGAATGTTATGACTTTATGCATGGCAGGCGATAATCTCATCCGAAAGATCGAGGGCAGAGTTGGTCACGGCATCCATATCGTAGTAACGATACTCGGCCAGGCGACCCACCGGGTGGAAGTTCGTCAGGTTCTGGACGCGCTCAAGATAGCGCTCATAGAGCTCGCGGTTCTCGGGCTCCAGAATGGCGTAATAGGGCGTCTCACCCGAGCCGGGCGTATAGGCCTTGGAATACTCCTTCATGATGGTGGTCTTGCCGGGCAGGACCTGGCCAGTCATGTTCTTGAACTCGGTGATACGCGTGTAATCCTCGCTCGTGGTGTAATTGACGGTGCCCACGGGCTGGAACTGGTCCATATCAAGCGTCTCGAACTTCATGTCGAGCGTACGGTACGGCAGAGCGCCCAGGTCGAGGTTGAACAGCTCGTCAAGCGGACCGGTGTAGACGATCTCGCCGCCATAGACCTTACCGTCGATCTTGACGGTGGTCTCGTCGATCTCGAAGAGGTCGCGGGCGTCCACGTCGCAGAACACATCAATCAGATCGTGGTCGAGCATGTGCTCGAACAGCGCGGTATAGCCGTCCTGCGGCATGCCCTGGAAGGGAGCCTGCGGGAAGTAGCGGTCATCGTCGCCCACAAAGACGGGAACGCGGCCGGTGATCGAGGGATCGATCTGGTCGGGTGTCTGACCCCACTGCTTCATGGTGTAATGCAAAAAGACGTTCTCGTAGACGTAATCGGCAACCTCGGCAAGATCCGGGTCGTTCTTCTTGCGCAGCTCCATGATGGGCACCTTGACGTCCTTGCCAAAGGTCTCCACGAGCTTCTGATACAGCTCCTCGCCGCGCTCATCGCCAAAGGCGAGCTTGAGGCTCGCGTGGTTAAAGGGCACGGGCATGAGGGTGCCGTTGATGTTGGCAAGCACCTTGTGCTGGTAGTCCGTCCACTTGGTAAAGCGCGACAGGAAATTGTGGACGCGCTCATTAAAGGTATGGTAGATGTGCGGACCATACTCGTGGACCAGGATTCCGGCCTCATCAGCGCAGTCGTAGGCGTTACCCGCAATGTGGCTACGGCGCTCCAGAACGGCAACGCGATAGCCGATAGTCTCGGCGAGACGGCGGGCACAAACGGCACCGGCATAACCGGCACCGACGACAATCATGTCGTATGCGCCGGCGTTAAAGCCTTCAGGCAGGCCTGAGGTAATCTGCATCGATACTCCTTGTCAAAAGCCACGGGCTCGTTAGCTGGGCTTTTCTCGAACATTCTTCGAGACATATTTATCAGAGCGATTATAGCGCTAATGCGTCCTATAATGAGCTTGCCACACAAGGAAAGCTCAAGCACCGCGGCGTACATAATTGAAAGGTAAACCCGCTAGCAGCGGGTTTATTCGTGAGCAGCCGGGCGCCTGGAGCTTAGCGAAACGCTTGTAAGGAGTAACATGAGCGATTTCCTAAACCGTATGAAGTCTGCCGCCAAGGCCGACCTTAAGACGATCGTCCTGCCCGAGGGCGAGGATCCGCGCACCATCGTCGCGGCCACCAAGATCATCGAGGAGGGCCTGGCAAAGATCGTCATCCTGGGTAACCCCGACGAGATCGACGTTCCCGGCGCTACCGTCATCGATCCGCGCAATGCCGAGAAGCACGAGGAGTACGCGCAGAAGTTTGCCGAGCTCCGCGCCAAGAAGGGCGTCACCATCGAGCAGGCTCGCGCCCAGGTGATGGACGCTACCTACTTTGGCACCATGATGGTCAAGATGGGCGACGCCGACGGCCTGGTCTCCGGCGCCTGCCACTCCACCGCCGACACGCTGCGCCCCGCGCTGCAGATCCTCAAGACCGCCCCGGGCACCAAGCTGGTCTCGGCCTTCTTCGTGATGTGCACCGACACCCCGCAGTTCGGCACCGACGGCACGCTGATCTTCGCCGACTGCGGTCTCAACATCAACCCGTCCTCCGATGAGCTCTCCGAGATCGCCATCGCCTCCGCTCACTCCTGGTCCACCTTCATGGGCAACGTTGAGCCGCACGTGGCCATGCTCTCCTACTCCACCATGGGCTCCGCCGGCGGCGAGGTCGCCAAGAAGGTCCAGGAGGCCGTGAAATTCTGCCACGAGAAGGCTCCCGAGCTCGCCATCGACGGCGACCTGCAGCTCGATGCCGCCATCGTCCCCACCGTCGCCCAGCTCAAGGCTCCCGGCTCCTCCGTCGCCGGTAAGGCCAATGTGCTGGTGTTCCCCGACCTCGAGGCCGGTAACATCGGCTACAAGCTGGTCCAGCGCTTCGCCGGCGCCGACGCCTACGGCCCCATCCTGCAGGGCATCGCCAAGCCGGTTAACGACCTTTCGCGCGGCTGCTCTGCCGACGACATCGTGGGTGTCGTGGCCATCACCGCCGTCCAGGCTCAGATGGCTGAGTAGCGGACGCACTCCCCCGAAGGCCGTACGGGCTAACCCCTGAAAACGTCCTCGACCAATGAAACGCCCCCGTTCTGCTCCTTCGGAGCTACGAACGGGGGCGTTTCTGGTCTGCGGAGTGTTTTCAGGGGTTAGCCCGTACGGCCTTCTACAACTACGTAGTAATCAGGGTATCTGGGGTGGACGGCGGCTTGACTACGAGCTGGGGCTAAGGATCTGAACGAATGGGTGTCGTTGCTGGGAGCGCAGGCGTTGCTGGCGATAGTCACTTTGGGACTGGAATTTTCGCCTGCTAGCAAAAAGGTCTCCGGAGCTGTTGCTCTGGAGGCCTTTCGTTTACTTGCAAATGCGCGCGTTAGTTGTTCTTGGTCAGACGCTCGACGTCGTGGGCGATCATGTATTCCTCGTCGGTTGGGATGACCATGACCGTGACGGCGGAACCGGCGGCACTTATGACCTGCGGGCCGTTGCCCACAGCCTCGCGGTTCTTGTTGTTGTCGATGCGCACGCCCAGCCACTCAAAGCAGTCGCAGAAGGCCTTGCGGATCGACCGGTCGTTCTCGCCGATGCCGGCGGTAAAGGTGATGGTATCCACGCCCGCCATGGAAGCGATCATGGAGCCGGCCTGCTGCATAGCCTTATAGGCAAACATATCGAAGGCGAGCAGGCAACGCTCGTCGCCCTCGGAGGCGCGCGTGCGGATGTCGCGGGCGTCGTTGGAGATGCCCGAGATGGCAAGCAGACCAGACTGCTTGTTCATCATGTCGTCGACTTCCTGGTAGCTGTAGCCGCCCTCGCGCTGGAGGTAGCACACGGTGGCAGGGTCAATGGAACCACAACGGGTGCCCATCATCAGGCCGTCGAGCGGCGTGAGCCCCATCGTGGTGTCGCGGCAAACGCCGTCCTCAATGGCGGCGAGCGAAGCGCCGTTGCCCAGATGGCACGAAAGCAGACGGTGGCAGCACGAGCCCAGAATCTCCTTTGCCATCATCCACTCGTAGCGGTGGCTCGTACCGTGGGCGCCGTACTTGCGCACATGGTACTTGTCGCACACGTCCTTGGGCAGCGCGTAGGTGTAGGCAACCTCGGGCATGGTCATGTGGAACGAGGTGTCGAAGACGGCCACGTTGGGCAGCTCCGGATACTTCTCGCGGCAATATTCGATTGCCGCCGCCTCGCCGTAATTGTGCAGCGGAGCGAGCGGGGCCACCTCAAGGATCTTAGCCATGACCTCGTCGTCAACGACTGCGGAATCATCGAAGTGCCAGCCGCCCTGAACGATACGGTGGCCGATGCCATCGATCGTAAAGTCGGTCTTCTCGAGCTCCTCGAGCACGCGAGCGATAGCAGAGCGATGATCGGGGAAGGGAACCTCCTCGGTCTGCTTGGTGCCACCGTTCTCGGAGTGACCAAAGATGCCCATCTCCGATCCGATACGCTCGCAATTGCCCTTGGCGAAAACCTCGCGGGTATCGGTATCCAAAAGCTGATATTTAAGGCTCGAGCTGCCGGCGTTGACAACAAGTACGTTCATGAGACTCCTTTGCAGTGCAATACGGTCGACGCAGACCTCTTAAGGCGATCGCATTTTAATAAGAAGTTATCACATCTTGATAAATAGCTATCAGACATATCGCCAAACGAGCGCCAAAGAGGGGCCGAACGGCGCTCGGTCGTCCAGCCCCTCCCCTCTTGCAATTACTTGCTGTTGACGATGCGCTCGACGTCGGAAGCGATCATGAACTCCTCATCCGTGGGGATGACGAAGATCTTGACCTTGGAATCCTTGGCGGACAGGCACCAAGCGCCGTCGCCGCGCAGGGCGTTGCGGGCATGGTCCATCTTGACGCCCATAAAGGCCAGACGGTCGGCCACGCCAGCGCGGACAGCCGGAGCGTGCTCGCCGATGCCGGCGGTAAAGACCAGGGTGTCCATGCCGCACATGGAAGTGGCCATCTCGGCGGCCTTGGCGGCAATCTTGTAGACGAACATATCGAAGGCGAGCTGAGCCTCGGGGTCACCGGCAGCGGCGAGCTCCTCAACGTTGCGGCAGTCGTTGGTCTTGCCGCCGGTCACAGCCAAAAGGCCGGACTTCTTGTTCATCATCTCGTCGACCTCGTCGAAGGTGTAGCCGCCTTCGCGCTGCAGGTAGCACACGGTAGCAGGGTCGATGGAGCCGCAGCGGGTGCCCATCATGACACCGTCGAGCGGCGTCAAGCCCATGGTGGTGTCCATGCACTTACCGTCCTCGATGGCGCACAGGGAAGCGCCGGAACCGATGTGGCACACGACGACCTTGCGAGCCTCGCCGTTGGTCATCTCGGCAACCTTCTTGGAGATATAGCGGTAGCTGGTGCCGTGGGCGCCATACTTACGGATGTGCAGCTTGTCGCAAACATCCTTGGGAAGGGCGTAGGTCTTGGCGACCTCGGGCATGTTGAAGTGGAAAGCGGTGTCATAGACCGTGACGTTGGGCAGGTCGGGATACTGCTCGAGGCAGTACTCGATAACGTTGGCCTCGGGGTTGTTGTGCAGCGGGGCGAGCGGAGCGACCTCGCGGATCTTGGCGAGGACGTCCTCGTCGACGAGGGAGGAATCGCCGAAGTACCAACCGCCCTGAACGATACGGTGGCCGATGCCCTCGATCTTGACGCCGTTGGCCTCGAGGTCCTTCAGGACGACCTCGATGGCGACCTTGTGGTCGGGGAACTCGATGTTCTCGGTCACCTTCTTGGAGCCGTTGGCGGCGTGGGTGAAGGTACCGCCGGTAAAGCAGACGCGCTCGCAGGAGCCCTTTGCGGACACCTTGTGGGATTTGGTATCGATGACCTGATACTTAAGGGTCGAAGATCCTGCGTTGACGACCAGAACGTTCATGTGTCTCCCTACTAACAGGCGGTGTGGCGCCGCCAGGTTACATACGCTTCAATAATAAACCCAAACGCCCTCGCGCTCGGGTTTATTGCGTTGATATATAAGTTATCGGTGCCCAAATACTCACGGCCTTTGACTTGTAAGACGAAATAGCGCAGGGATATACACCAGGGCAGAAATCCCGAGCGCAACAAGCAATACGACTCGAATGCCCGCAACGCTACTCAACACAGCGTTGAGCAGATAGAAAAGGACGGCACCAACCGCCACCATCTGGCTTTGAACCGAAATCAGCGAACAGCGCATCGATGAATCGGCAGCATTTTGGAAAACCGAGTATTTGATTGGGGCAAACAACGAGTACGCAACCGTCTGCAGCACATAGAACACGGGCAGCAAATTAGCCGGAGTAAGGGGAATCAAAAACAAAGCTGTCAATGCTAAGCGAATGATGCCGCAAATACGCGCAAAACAGCCCTTGTCGACACGAGCAATCACACTGGGCACGATAAACCCTATGGAGGCGGAGGCAAGGAGCTGGATCGCAATGGTCACGCCCGAAGCGACGGCATTCATTCCGCGACCCGCAAGCAGCAGCGAGAAAAAGTCTTCCAGGGCGACGAAGGCAAATGCCTGAGAACAGTCCATGATGAACGCCGAACGAAGAATGCCATTACACGCAATAGCGGCACCGATCATCTTCGGGCTCATTCCACGTTCAGGTGTCGCCGCAGTGCCCCCTCTTCGCATCTCAGGAATGCAGACAACAGCAACCAACGTCAACACCATTGCGATGATATCTGCCGAAAGACCAATGAGATATGCACCGACAGACGAAATGAAACCGCCCACGCAAGCGGAGAGGGCATAAGAGGCATAGAAAACAAGTCGCTCAACGACATTAAGTCTTACGAGCTGGTCCTGAGAGACGCTGTCAATGTAAATCGCTTCGATGGATCCGCTCACACATGCAACGGCAAAACCCTTGAGAGCAAACGCACCGATTAAAAGCAGAGGAGATCGGACGATGAGCAGGGCGGCGTAGTACCCAAGCATTCCCACAATGCCAACGAGGCCGCTTGTCTTTCGTCCAAACCTATCAGCAATATAGCCAGTGGGAACTTCTAGGATGAACTTGCTCACTTGGTATGCAATCATCATGCTAGAAATCGCTACCATCGAAAGCCCGACGAACTCAAGGTAGACAGTTAGAAAATACAAGATGGTGCTGAAGTTCGACAGAAAAACGAATGTCATATAAAGCAAAACCGTACGGTTTTTCATGCTCCGCCCTCCAAGAACCAGCAATCTAAATCGGATTCTTGGAAAAGCATGAGGGCAAAGCTGTCAGCTATGTGTTACAAGGCGTCAATAATCACTTGACGTCTCGAAGCCAATTAATCTCACGAAGCAAGATGACGCAATAGGTGCAGAAAAACCGTCTGGTGTCGATCAGTCCAGGAATTTTGCCGATAGCAAAAGTAGATAGGCAAGGTTACATCACGCGAGCCTTCAATGGAGCACTCACTCACTTCTGATCCATCCGACGCAAGAGAGGACCCAGACAAACTCAATATCAATCCCCCGGCTTGAAGAAACTCGGTCTGAGCCCTGCTTCCGTATTCAACATCACGGAAGTGAAAATTAACCAGCTGAGCTTCGGGACATTGATTGATTGCATTGAGACAGGGTGACAAATTAATGGGAACAGCGAGCCTGCCTCCCAGTAACTCACGAATGGTCATAGCACCCACAGATTGATGACCCGCTGGGCACGAAAGAACCTTGAGCTCCTTTTCACCCAAGTATTTCGAAGAAAGGACACTGTCCCTTGGTTCCTCAAATGAGATGGCCGCATCCGAAATGCCAAGCACAAGTGATTCAAAACATGTAGCCGTTGGCTGATGCCAAACATCAAGGTGAATCTGGGGGTGCGAACTTTCAAACGAGTCGTACCAGTTTTCGGAAAATAGACGCCCCCGCCCGTGAAGACAGGGGGCGTAAAGACGGAAGTGGCCGTCGGGCGAAACGCCGCCGTTCCCCGATTGAGCGTACTTTTTGAGATCGTCGACTTGCGCCAGGATCACGCGTGCACGACGCGCAAATTCTCTGCCCGCCGAAGACAAAACAGCCTCCCCCGCCGATCGGTCGAGCAAAACAATCTGATACTCAGATTCCAACTTTTTGATTGCCGACGAAACGGCCTGCGGACTCACATGAACGGCGCGAGCTGCTTTGCGCACGCCGCCATAGTTCGCTACCGCTTGAAGGTATTCGAGTTGAGAAAGCTGCATAGATTACTCCAAAGGCAGCCAAGTCGACGGGCCACGCGTCCTCAGATGAGGTTCTCGCCCAGGTTCTTGCCGCCGAGGACGTGCATGTGGAAGTGCATGACGGTCTGGCCGGCGTTGACGCCCTTGTTGGAGATGACGCGGAAGCCGTCCTCCAGGCCCTTGGCCTTGGCGACCTCCTGGATGGCGTGAGCCATGGCGCCCATGGTCTCGGCAGGTACGTTGTCGGCGATGTCGCTGTAGTGCTTCTTGGGGATCACGAGCGTGTGGACCGGCGCCTGGGGATTGAGGTCGTCGAAGGCGATGACTTGGTCGTCCTCATAGACAACGGTCGAGGGGATCTCGTGGTTGGCGATTTTGCAGAAGATGCAATCACACATGGTTGGTTCCTTTCTCACAGACCAAGGTAATTATATTTGGTCGAGATGGTTAGAACGAGAGGTTGTCATCGGTGTTGGCGGCCTCGCCGTCGGCGAGCACGTCGTTGCCGTCGACGTCCTTAAGGAGCACCGAGACCTTCTGCTCGGCATCGGACAGGCGGGTGCGCAGGCTCTTGAGGAGCTCGACGCCGCGGGTATAGCTCTCGAGCGACTCCTCGAGCTCCATATCGCCCGACTCCAAGCTACGGATGATGAGCTCCAGTTCCTGCGAAGCCTGCTTGTACGTAAGCTGCTCGACCGGGGTCTTCTCTGCCATATCTGTTTCCCTTCCTAAAGGTTTATCGCTATGAAACGCGGCTTACTCGACCGTATCGACCGTTGCCGCCACGTTGCCGTCTGCCATGCGCACACGAATGGCGTCGCCGGGCTTAAAGGTCTTGGCACTCGTAGCCACGCCATCATCGCTGTACGCGATGGAATAGCCGCGGGCAAGCACCTTGAGCGGCGACAGGGCATCGAGCGAGGCTGCCGCACGGCCTAGGTCGGACGCGGGTTTGCCGAGCATCGTGCGCCCCTGATGCTCCAGACGGGAACTCGCAAGCGTGAGCGCATGGCGTTTACCATCGAGCCCTGAAGTGCTTGCGATCAAGCGCTCGGGCAGACGCTCGAAGTTGGAGCGGAAGGCCCCGACCGAGCGCGTTATGGCACCGGACAAACGATCGGCCGTTAAGGCAAGCTCAGACTCGCGACGCTCGACCATAAACGTTGGATCGTTGAGGCACGGGCGGCATGCGGCGGCATCGAGGGCATCGCCCAAGCGAGCCGTATAGGCATCCCAGGCACGGCGACCGCGCTGATCGAGCATCTCCAAATCAACCTGATCCGACCCGATCATCGAAGCCATCGCGGCGCCCAGACGCTGATGGCGCGTCTCGAGCACGTCGGCCAACTCCGTCATAGCCGGTGCCACCGATTCCGCCGCTGCCGTTGGCGTGGAGGCGCGACGGTCGCTCACCATGTCGCAGATCGAGGTATCGGGCTCATGCCCAATGCCCGTCACCACGGGCACGGGACAGGCTGCCACCGCACGGGCAAGCTCCTCGTCGTTAAAGGTCATGAGGTCCTCGAAGGAACCGCCGCCACGCACGAGCAAAATGCAATCGGGCGCCGGCGTAATGGCAGCGGCGCGGCGCAAGCCTTCAATAAGCTCCGCCGGCGCACCCTCGCCCTGGACCTTTGCGCCCACGCAAACAAGCTCGACGAGCGGGTTGCGACGGCGCAGCGTACGCTTGACGTCGTCGATTACGGCGCCCGAAAGCGAGGTGACAACCGCCACGCGCGAGCAAAACACCGGGATGCGGCGCTTGCGCGCTTCGTCCATCAGGCCCTCGCGGCGTAGCTTTTCGGCCAACTGAGCCACCTGCTGACGCAGCAAGCCCTCCCCCGCCAGCGAGAACGAGCGGGCGACGAAGCTCATGCGCCCCGTAGGCTTGTAGAGATTGAAGCTGCCTTTAAAGCTTACCTGCATGCCGTCGCGCAGATCGAAGGTGCGCTTAAGGTAGGCGCCCTTCCAGATGATGCAGTCGACGGCCGCCGAGTCGTCCTTGATTTGGAAGTAGCAGTGGCCGCTTCGGGCATTGGGACCACGAAAACCCGTGACCTCACCCAAAACGCTCAGCTGCGGAATGGCATCGAGCGCACCGGCAGCGATCTCTACCGCCTGGCTCACGCTGAGCTCCTTGCGCTCCTGCTCATCCGAACCGTCGAACTCGGCGGAAACGGCATTACCGGTTAGGTTCCAGCCTGCCACGCAGCCTCCTTTCGTTATCGAGCACAGAGGCTCCGGCCCCGTGCGAAATTAAGTCCAACACATAGTACAGCGCCGCGAGGACACGAATCCCCGCGGCGCCTGCCTGTCCCATTTGTTATCGGTTGGAGTTTCTGTTGTAGCGAGCCATAAGGTAGAGCAGCTGAATGATCGAAGTGAGCGCTGCGGCCACATAGGTAAGCGCGGCTGCCGTCAGCACCTTCTTGGCGCCGTTGACCTGCTTGGAACTCATACCCGACTGCTCGATGTACGCCACAGCACGTCGGCTGGCGTCAATCTCGACAGGCAACGTAACGAGTTGGAACAGCACGCTAAACGAGAAGAAGATCAACGCGAGGGTCGTGAGCCCGGCAATGTTCATAAACAGGCCCAAGAGCAACACGATGGTCCAGGTGTTCTGGGTAAAGTTGACGACTGGGACCAGGGCGGTGCGCACCTTCATCATGGCGTAGCCGCTTTGACGCTGGGCGGCATGGCCCGCCTCGTGGCAGGCGACGGCAACGCTTGCGACCGACCCGCCCGAACGGTTGGCATCCGACAGATACAGGTTGTTATCCTGCGGGTTGTAGTGGTCGGTGAGCTCGCCAGCGACGCCCTTGATGCCCACGGCGCTACAACCGTTGGCATTGAGCATGCGGCGAGCGACCGTGGCACCCGTGTCGCCGTCCGAGCGAACCTTGGACCAGGTCTTGTATGTCGAGTTGATATAGCTCTGCGCGGCAAGACCGAGCACTGTGCAAACAAGGACAACCAGCAGGTACAGCGGGTCGATGCCAAAGCCGTATCCATAGTAATAGGGCATGCGAATTCCTCCGGATCGAGTTACACGTTGGAGGCATTCTACCCACTCAAGCGGCTAGGCTTCCTTACAGCAATTCAATTTTGCCATCTTTGACCGTCAACCCCATATTGCCGGAGAGCAGATCGTCCAGGCGCGAGCCCACGAGCTCAAAGCGCCAGCCTTCGCGCAGGGGACTCTGCTCGGGGCGCTCAATATAGTCGGCCAGGTCATCGCGCGAGGCAATGACCGAGGTCGCCACGCCCGAGCGTTCGGCAACCAGGCGAATGAGCGCATACATAAGGTCCGTCACGCTTTCCAGCTCCGGCGAAATCTGACGATGCCCGCGCACCATGAGCGGCAGGCGATCGTGCGGGCAGCTCGCGCCGCGCTTGATGGCCATGAGCGCGCCGTCCACATCGCGCTCCCCCAGCTGATCGGTGCCGCGGATGCTGCGGAACTCCTCAACGCGCACAGGATTGCGCTTGACGAGCGCCAGCAGCGTGTCGTCGGACATGACCCACTTGCGCGGGATGTTACGGCGCTCGGCGCGGTCCTCGCGCCAGGCGGCGAGCTCGCGCGCGATGCCCAACTGGTGACGGCTGCACGAATTGATGCGTTTGACCTTGCGGAACGCCTCGTGGCGATCGGCGCGATAGTGCGACTCGTCAGCCAGCGGGCGCAGCTCGTCGAGCACCCAGTCCACACGGCCCAGCTCGCGCAGGCGGCTCATCATCTCGGTATAGGCGACGATCAGGTACTTGACGTCATCGATCGCGTACTCAATCTGCTTATCGGTCAGCGGGCGACGCGACCAGTCGGTCAGCGACTCGGTCTTGGGCAGCGATACGCCGCAGAACGTCTGAACAAGCGCGCCATACGAAATCTGCTGGCGCTCGCCCAAAAAGGCGGCGGCGACCTGCGTATCGAAAATCGGTCGTGGCAGCACGCCCACGGTATGGAGCATGACCTCCATATCCTGCGAGCACGCGTGGAAAACCTTGGTCACGCTCTCGTCGGCCATAAGCTCGGCCAGCGGCGATAGGTCGTCGATTACCAGGGGATCGACCGCGACGCTCTCGGCAGGGGTGGCAATCTGAACCAAGCACAGACGCGGATGGAACGTGCGCTCGCGCAAAAACTCGGTATCGACGGCAATCGCGTCGAACTCACGGGCGCGCTGGCAAAAGTCGAGTAGAGCCTGATGTGTGGAAATGTACATATCAACCCATCGAATAAGGTTAGGCCCGAAAAACACGGGTAGGATATCGGCATTGCCTTACAACTATACTCGGTTAGTCACAGAACGGGAACGTAAGTATGCGCTGCCTTATCATCCACAACCCGGCATCGGGCCCCAGCTCAGATGAAATCTACGCATTTACGCACGCCCTCGCGCAGGGCGGCGACGAGGTCGTGATGCGCTTTATCGGCGATGGCATGGAGCCCGAGGACGCCGTGGCAGACGTGCGCGAATTCGATCGCGTGGTCGTTTCGGGCGGCGACGGCACCGTCTCCAACGTGCTCGACCAGATGCGCGGGTGCGGTGTCCCCACGCTCGTCTTCCCCTCCGGCACAGCCTGCCTGTTCTTCAACAACATCGGCAATGCCCCCGAGGCAGCGGCGCTCGCCAAGGCCTGCCGTGCCGGTCGCACGGTCAAAGTCGACATGGGTGAGCTCTTTTGGCTCGACGAGAACGGCAACGAGAAGCGCCACGGCTTTATCATCATCGCCGGCTCGGGCTTCGACGCCGAGATCATGATGAAGGCCGCCCCCACCAAAAACGACATCGGCGAGATCGCCTACTTCCTCTCCGCGCTCGCCACGCCCAATCCCACGGTGGCGCACTTTACGATTGAGCATGACGGCATTGTCGAGGAGCTCGACGGCATCTGCTGCATGGCCGGCAACACCTCGGTCATCCAAAACGACATCAACCTGTTCCCCGACTGCCGTATGAACGATGGCATGGTCGACATTGCGGTCATCGAACCCGTAAAAACTGTGCAGCTTCTACCGACTGTGATCACCGCCGCACTCGACCCCGCCGGCAAGGTACTCGGCCGCCCGCAGTTCAAGATCATCCAGACCAAGGAAGCCAAGATCACCTGCACCCCGTCGCTGGGCATGCAGTTCGATGGCGAGATTATCTCCAGCAATTCGGGCGTCTTTGGAGCCCGCGCGCTTCCGCAATGCCTCGACCTCATCGTCGACGAATTCTCCCCGCTCGGAAAATAGGAGGACCCTATGAACGACAATCCCCTGCTCGGCTTTATCATCATCGTTTTGGCCATGCTCGTCGGCTATGCGATCAACGTGATCCACCGCCGGAAGAAGTAATTCCACATTGGTATGATATTCATCCAATTATCGTCTCCCCTGCTGTTTATGCATTTGCCAAACAGCGGGGGATTTTCATTTCAGGCATTCCCAGCTACTTTATTCGGCTACAGTAATTACAGGGCGTCTTTATTAAAGTAAAGCTACAAACTGAGTACAATTAACCGCTCGTCGCATATTTCATCACGCTTATCGAGTAAGTGTCTTTCATAGATGAATATTGTTTCCAGTTCGTTACGCTAATGGGGTGTCTTTATTGGCTGAAGCCCTCTGGCGACAGAGGGCTTTCGCACGCTGGGAGGGAAAATGAGGAAAACTCACCCCGTCAACGCGCTCAAGAAGCTAGGCATAGGCCTCGCCTTTGGAGCTGCAACCATCATGTCCATGCCGACATCTGCGCTCGCCTGCACGCAGATGTACATGGGCAAAAACTATACGGCCGACGGCAATACGTACTACGGCCGCGCCGAGGACTTTGACAAGCGCTATCTTAAGCACTACGGCATCGAACCTGCCCACGAACCTGGCTTTAAGTACAGCTCGATTGAATCTGCTTTTGAATACACTTCGAACAAGCCTACCTATCGTTACAGCTATGTACGCGACCACCCCTCCAACTGGATGGGTCGCACCGACGCCTATTCCGAGGCCGGAATCAACGAGAAGGGCGTCTCCTGCTCTGCCACGCTAAGCACTTCCTATAACGAGGAGGCCGATGCAGCAGACCACATCGATGAGAAAGTGGGTCTGGGCGAGTACAGTTACGGCAGCATCATCCTGGGCGAGAGCGCCACGGCCCGCGAGGGCGTCGAGCTTCTCGGCAGACTGATCGATGATCAAGGCGTCTGCACCAACGACCAGATCATCATCGCCGACAACAACGAGACCTGGCTGTTCGCCACACTTTCCGCCCATCAGTGGATCGCCATGAAGCTCGCTGACGACGTCGCGTCGCTCAACCCTAATATCGGGAGCCTCAACTACGATGTCGACCTTGATGACCCCGAGAACTGCCTACACTCCGAGGGCATCGAGTCCATGCCCGTGGAGAAGGGCTTCGCCAAATACTCCGCTGACGGCAAATTCGATGTCGCCCAAACGTATGGCGAAAGCCTCGCCGATTCCGGCGTAAACCAGTGGTCCCGCTATGTGCAAGGCCGCGATTATTTTGGTAGTGAGCTGACCGAAGGCACAGATTACGACATTATCACAGTAAAGAAGGATGGAAAACCTGACCAAAAGGGAGCCATGGTCAGCGAAATCCAGCCCCTGTTCTTCAGGCCTGGCAAGTCTGGCTGGAGCACCTTTGAGCTGATTCGTGCCTTTGGCAACCGCGGCGAGAACGTCCCTGGCCTCAACGCGAACACTGATGGTGTTTATTGCATCGGCAGCGAGCGCAACACCGAGATCAACCTCTTCCAGATTCGTCGCGGGTATGACCCCGAAGTCGCTACCATCCAGTGGGAAATGCTCTCCCGCGCCGCGTACTCCGTCGCCATCCCGTTGTACTCCGCTCTGATAACTGAGGTCAGCCCGTACTTCAGCGATCAGACCGTCTCCTTCGATCACTGCAAACAGACTGACGTCGTGTACAACGAGGAGCCCGAGAACTCAATCAACTACGTCCTCATGGACATCAGCTCGCTCTGCTTTGAGAACCCTGACACCCTTGGTATCAGCGTCCGTGCCTACCTCGATGCGCTCCAGAACGAGCTCATCGAGCAGAACAAGGAAGTTGACGCCGCCATGCTGGCCGAGACGACCACCGAGGGCCGCACTGCCCTGGCCAACAAGGCCGGCAAGGCTGCTACCGAGAACACCTACAAGAAGTGCAAGGCACTGCTCCAGGAGATGCGCGCCTATCAGAAGGCCGAAAACTTCGACCAGCCCTTCACCCCAAGCGACCTGAACACCGAGACCAACGGCCTCAAGGTGTCCATCACCTACGCCAAGGATGCTCTTGCCACCGATCCGGTCACCCCGGATCAGCCCGGCACCCCCGAGCAGCCTGGTACTCCTGAGCAGCCCGGTACCCCCGAGCAGCCCGCTAAGCCCGAGCAGCCAGCCGCCAAGCCTGAGAAGCCTAGCAAGTCCGACACCACGACCACGGTAACCACTAACAAGACGAACACCAAGGGCGGCCTGCCCACCACTGGCGATCGTTTTGATGGCCGCATGGTGGCCGCATTCGCCATCGCTGGCGTTGCCGTCATCTCCGCGGGCGGTTACTTCCTCTACCGTCGCAATAAGGAGTAACGTCTTAGCTGAGCGGACAAGGCAGCAATGGCAGCCTCGCCCACTCAGCCCGCTCTTTTGACCGGCGGGAAACCCGCCTGAAATCTTTTCAAAAAAGATTTCCCCGCACACACTTCGCTGTGCTATAGTGCAGCGCAACAGCAACTAGGTGCGACCGCGCCACGGCATCACGAAAGGAGCCACCAACATGAAGAACACGATGACGTCTCTCAACAACTGGTGGTGGCGTGATGCGAATACGATCGGTCGACAGTGAGTCCCTCACGCCTGTTTTTGCGCTCTAGGTGATTGGAAGGCCTCCGGTTTCGACCGGGGGCCTTTTTTCTATCTCGAGCCCGATCGCATTCGCATCACGCGCCTCCGCTTTTCTCTTGCACTCCCCTTCCGAAAGGATTTTCACCATGTCTCAGAACACCACCGCCGCCCAGCCCCGCACCGTCCAGACCGCCGACCGCGGCAAACTCGACGTCCGTGCTCTCGTCCTGCTCGCCATCCTGCTCGCCGCCGGCTTCATCCTCAACTTCACCGTCGGCAAGGCCATCTCGGGCATCTCGGGCGGCATGATCAGCCCCGAGTTCATCATCTCGGCCTTCTGCCTCACCATCCTGGTCGTTCGCCCCAACATCGGCCAGGCGCTCGTCATTGGCCTCATCTCAGCTGCCGTGATCCAGATCACCACCACTTCGCCGTTCGTCGATTTTGCCGCCGAGGGCATCGCCGCCATGCTCATGGCCGGCATCGTCAACGCCGCCGGCAAGAACGGTCAGGTCAAGCCCGCCATCGCCATTGTTGCAACCTTCCTGACCACCTTTGTCTCCGGCGTCATCTTCATGGTCATCAAGATGGCCATGCTCGGCGTGGTAGGCGAGCTCGCCGCCGCCATGCTGCCCGTCGTCGCCATGACCGCCGTCTTTAACGCCATTCTGGTCGGTGCCCTCTACCTGCCCATCCAGAAGGCCCTTAGGCTCAACTAACCCGCTCGGCTTTACGAGCCACCCCATCTTGGCGTTAATTCGTCGCTCGCGTACCCAAGTACGCTTCGCTCCTCTTTCGCGCCAACCTGGGGCCCCTCGTAAAGCCGTCTCCGTGCTTCACCACCAAAGACTGTCCCAAACAACGAGCTTTTGGGGACGTTCTTAAACGACTGGTCATTTAAGAACGTCCCCAATGACTATGAAAGGTATCCATGGAAACGATCATCAACGTCGACGATGTCTCGTTCTCCTATGGAACGCAGACCGAGCAGGCGGTCAGCCACATCTCGCTCAGCGTAAACAAGGGAGATTTCATCGGCATCATCGGGCCCTCGGGCGCCGGCAAGTCCACGCTTGCCGCCTGCCTGTCGGGCGCCGTGCCCCACCACTACACCGGCACGTTCTTTGGGTCCGTCATGGTCGACGGCCACGACACCTGCGAAGTCTCGCTCACCGACGTGTCGCAAATCGTCGGCAGTGTGCTGCAGGATATCGACACGCAGATGGTCGCTTCGGTCGTCGAGGACGAGATGCTCTTTGGCCTCGAGAACTTTGGCGTTCCCCACGACCAGATCGAGCAGCGCGTGAGCGAAACGCTCGAGACCGTCGGCATCAGCGACCTGCGCGACCGCGAGATCGCCACCCTCTCGGGCGGACAGAAGCAAAAGGTAGCCATCGCCGCCATCCTCGCCATGCGTCCGCGCGTCTTGGTTCTCGACGAGCCCACCGCGGCACTCGACCCCGCCAGCTCCACATTGGTCTTCGAGACGCTGCGTGAGGCAAACCGCGCACTTGAAATCACCATCGTCGTCGTTGAGCAAAAGGTCGCCCTGCTCTCGGAGTACTGCAACCGCGTGCTCGTGCTCAACCATGGCGAAATCGCGCTGCAGGGCGAGCCACACGAGGTCTTCGCACGCACCGACGAGCTTCGCACCATCGGCGTCGATTGTCCGCGCGCCACGCGCATCTTCAACAGCCTCGAGACCGATGGCTTGGTAAGCGGCACGCCCTGTCTGGATGTCGACGAGGCAGAACGCCTAATCACGGAAATCGTCGACCCCGACCGTGCGACAAGCGACACCCGGGCGCCCGCAGGCTCCCCGCACGCGCCATCGCTGCGCCCGCATGCGAAAGACGCCGAGCCGGTGCTCACCTTTGACCATGTCGAATTTTCCTACCCCCATGGAGGCGCCGCCGTTCACGACCTCAACTTGACGCTCTACCCCGGCGAGCTCGTGGGCATTGTCGGCCAAAACGGAGCCGGCAAAACCACGCTCACCAAACTGCTCACGGGTTTGCTCAAGCCCGCATCGGGCAGCGTACGCGTTACGGGCTTGGACACGGCATCGGTTCCCACGAGCCGCATCGCACGCGAAGTGGCAACGCTTTTCCAGAACCCCGACCGCCAAATCTGCAAAGACACCGTGCTCGACGAGGTCGCCTTTGGTCTAGAACTTGCCGGCATGGACCGTGCCGAGGCTCTGCGTCGCGCCCAGCTGGTCATCGACCGCTTTGGTCTGCCCGCCGACGAGGCACCGTTCTCGCTTTCGCGTGGCCAGCGACAAATGGTGGCACTTGCCTCCGTCGTAGTGGTTGAGCCCAAGATCGTCGTGCTCGACGAGCCCACGAGCGGCCTTGACCACCGCGAGTGCATGACCGTCATGGAAACGGTGCGCACCATGGCCGAGCGCGGTTGCGCCGTTATCATGGTCTGCCACGATATGGAAGTCGTCTCGGATTTTGCCGAGCGCATTGTGGTAATGGCCGACGGTCGCATCCTCGACCGCGGCCGCACGCACGAGCTATTCTCGAACATCGATCTCATGCGGCGTGCCTACGTGGAGCCTCCCCAGGTTATTGAACTCTCGCGCCGTCTGGCATCTTCCGTCTCGCCCGCTTTTGCGCAGGTGAGCGAGGTCACCGATGTCGTTCGAATTACCAAGGAGATGGTCCACCGTGGTTAACGTCATCGACTACATGCCGGGTGACACGCTGCTGCATCGCCTGAACCCCGTCGTCAAACTGGGCCTCGCCGCCGCCATCATCGTCGGCATCTTCTTGTCCGACACCTACGTGGCGCTGCTGGGCTTTTTGGCACTCACCCTTGCGCTGGGTGCCTATGCCGGCGTCGTCGACCGTCTGTTCTCGCTGCTCAAGTTGCTGATCCCGCTCGCGCTTATCATGCTGGTGCTCCAGCTGGCCTTTATGCGCGATGGCAACGTGGTGTGGGGCTTTATCACCGACACGGGCCTCATCACAGGATCGAAGGCCTGTCTGCGCCTACTGGGCGTGGCGTTACCACTCATCCTCATGCTCATGGTGACCAAGCTCAACGACCTTGCCAACGCCTGCGTCGAGGTGCTGCACGTGCCGTATCGCTATGCCTTCACCTTTACCACGGCACTGCGCTTTGTGCCGGTGTTTGGCCAGGAGATGAACGCCATCATGGAGGCGCAGACCGCGCGCGGCGTCGAGTACGACACCAAGAACCCCATCAAGAAGCTCAAACTCATGCTGCCGTTGTGCGTGCCGCTGCTTATCTCGAGCGTGGGCAAGACCGACGCCACCGCGCTTGCCGCCGAGCAGCGCGGCTTTTATCTGCGCACGCGCGCCAGCTCGTATAAGCGTTACCCCATCAAGGGTCTGGATATCGCCGTGCTCGCCATCAGCGCCGCCCTCATCATCCTGGGATTCCTGTTCTAGCTCATCGTCAGCACCAACCGCCTAATGCAAAAGGCCTCGGCTCGCACCAAACGAGCCGAGGCCTTTACTGTTTCCCCAGATAAAAACCTACCAAAATATACCTGTCCCCTTTTGGCAGGTCGAGGGCTATTGGCGGTAGGGGGCGCCGCTGCGAATGATGGATTCACGCACCAGGACGTCCATGGCGTCGAGGGTGATCTCGGGCATCTCGCGGTACTTCTGCAGCACCGAAAGCTCCGTGCAGGCCAGGATGACGCGGTCGCAGCCGCTGCGGGCGAACTCCCACATCACGCGGTCGAACTTGTCCATATCGGGCTCGCGTCCGGCCTTGACGTCGCCGTAGATGAGCGACATCACGTCGGCCTGACGCTTCTCGCTGGGGTAGACAACCTCGACGCCCACAGCCTCGCATTCGCGCCCATAGACGCCCGCACCCACGGTTCCGTCGGTGCCCATGATGCCGATCTTGCGCACCGGCTCTGCCGGCATGCTCAGGTTGGGATCGAACTCGCACTCCCCCATCACCGCACCGGCCAGAGCATAGCGCACCGACTCGCGCGGCATGTGGATAATCGGCACCGTCGTAAACGACTGGATCTGGTCGTAGAAGTAGTGTGACGTGTTGCAGGGAATGGCGATGTGCGCACAGCCCAGCGACTCAAGTGCCTGGGCGCACTCCTTCATGGTCGCCAGCAGCTCGGCATGCTCACCGGTCTTGATGGCCAGCGTGCGGTCGGGCATGGTCGACTTGGAAAGCACCACCATGTCGATATGTTCCTGGTCGCACGTAGCGGCCGTATGGCGCACCACCTGGTCGTAGTAATACGACGTGGCCTCGGCGCCCATGCCGCCGATAACTCCCAGCTTTTCCATCGCCGCCTCCTTGGTGACGCTTGCGCAATTGCGCGTATCATACCCGCGCCCGCCCGATGTAAACCGGACGGGCGCCGCACTCGTCTACTTGTAATACGTCTTGAACAGCTTAAAGTGACGCAGCTTGGTGTGCCACATGCGCAGCCAGCGGTTAAAGACAAAGTCGCCCTTCATAAACGAAGGGTCGGCCCCCTTGCCCTCCCTATCCAGGCGATGCACCTTAGCGCGCAGCTCGGGATCCTTGACGTACTTGTCGACGACACCCATGGGGACGACCATCCACAGCGCCTCGTCCTGCGCCGTCACAAACTCCGGCTCAAACGGGCGGTTGAACACATACTCGTCTACCACGTACTTGGCAACGTTAAAGCCGCTGTTGGTGACATAGTAGTTGCTGCGGCCCTGACGGGTATTGAAGTCGAAGAACTTAAACGAGCCATCGCGCTCGTCATACTTCACGTCAAAGTTGGAATAGCCCACAAAGTGAAGGTCCTCGAGCAGCTTGCGCACGCCACCCATAAGCTCGTCATTGGGCTCGGTGATGATACAGGCATGGTTGCCAACGCCATGGGGCTGATGCTCCTCGAGCAGCACGTGGCCCAGGCACATCATGCGTACCTTACCGTTGCGATCGGAATAGCTGGTGAGCACGCGCATGTACTCGTCGTTGCCGGGCACGCGGTCCTGCAAGATCAGGTCGTCGGTGTAGCCGCTGGCATACGAATCGCGAATGACCTGTTCCAGCTCGGCGCGGTCGGCAATCTCATAGGCCTTCTTCTGGCCCTCGAACTCATGTTGCCACCACATGATGCCGTCGGACGGCTTCAGGATCATCGGGAACGGGAAGTCGATCTGGTCGAGCACTTCGGCCGGCGCCTCGCCTTGCGCATTGAGCATCTGCGCAGTAAAGGTAAAGGTGTGCGGATACGGCACGCCATGCTTCTCGCACAGCTCGTAGAAGATCTCCTTCTTCTGGCACTGCTCGAGCATGCTGTAGGGTGCATAGGGCGCAACGATGTTATCCGCCAGCTCATCGGCATCCTTTGCCTGGGCCACCAGGGCAACATAGTTATCGCCGCAGCCCATCAGGACGATCGTCTTATCGGCATGCGCCTGGGCAATGCCGTTGACGGTCTCGAGCATCACGGGCATGGTATCGATGTCGACATTGGGCGTGTAGTCGATAATCTGGCTTCGATACGCAGGGCCCGTCTGATACTTGCCAAAGACCAGACTCTTGACCTGATACTCTTCGTAGAAGGCGCGCGCCACCGAATAGGCGTTGATGTCGCCACCGAGCAGCACGGGAATGAACTCGCGCTCTGTAAATTGCAATGCCATGGAAACTTCCTATCATGAACTGCCCGCACAACGGGCGGTCTTAGTGCAACCGATTCATTCTAGCGTGCCAAACCGCCAGCACCCAAAGTTCCACCGTATCTATGGCAATCGGAGGATCAGACTCGAGCAAAGACGGCCCTCACCGCTGTACGACAACGGGCAATGAACCTACCGTTGTTGTAGGATTCAACATATTGTCATCCTCAAAGCGAAAGGCGCACGCGTGCCCCAAGAACATCTGACCGACAACCCCATCCTTGACGCTGCAAAACGCGAGCTAGCGGAACGTTCTCAAACGACCGCTCCCCTACGCACCGCCAGCAACGCCTACGAAGGACCCGCCCGCATCGTTTCGATCAACACGTCGGCGCACAAAGGCACACGCAAGTCACCCGTCTCCGATGGGCACGACACCGTCATTGAGCAGTTTGGCCTCGCTTCCGATGCACACGCCGGGCACTGGCACCGCCAAGTCTCGTTTTTGGCCGCAGAATCAATCCAGACTGCCCAGCATCGCGGGCTCGATGTGCACGAAGGCGACTTTGGGGAGAACTTCACCACACAAGGTATCAACCTGCTTTCGCTCCCCCTGGGCACACAGCTCAAGATCGGCAACGACGTTCTGGTCGAGATCAGCCAGATCGGCAAGGTCTGCCACACCCGCTGCGCTATCTACTATCTCGCCGGCGACTGCATCTTTCCCCACGAGGGCGTTTTCGGCGTGGTACTAAAGGGCGGAGAGGCCAACGCCGGTGACGAAATCCAGGTAGTCAAGCTCGGCGACGCCACCTGTTCGTTCACCCCCGCCGAGGCCCTCGAAGAGATTGAGCAGGCTCGCCAGAAGGGCACGCTGTAGTTATAAAACCCCACGTTGAGATGGCTTTTACAGCCCAAAACTCCTCTCAAACAGAGCTCTGTAACGTTAAAGTTGAACTCTATGGTTTCTCAACAATTCATCATAACTGCAGGTCAAAGCCAAAGCCTCAAGTTCAACTTGACCCTTTGGAACCTTTAAGGTTCAAGTTGAGGTCGAAAGCAGTAGTAGAATACCGTTCGAACCATAACCTACGATTGATTGCAGAGGGACTGGATGCAGCATTCGAATCATCGCACCGCAGCGTTCATTGCGTCGAAGCCGGCTCGTATCATCACGAGCGCCGTGCTCGCCGTTGCGCTGACGGCCACGCCGATGCTCTCCCCCGTTGCGGCGTATGCCGCCTCGCAGGCAACGCAGGACCAGCTTTCCGCAGCCCAGCAGAAGATCGAAGCCGCCACGAGCGCCTACAACGACGCCCGCACCAAACTCGATGACCTGCAAAAGCAGATTGACTCCAATGAGGCAAGCATCGAGGAAATCGAGGCCAAGCTTCCCGAGCAGCAGGCCAAGGCAAGCTCCGCCATGCGCGATCTGTACAAGTATCAGAAGGGCACCAATCCCATCGTGAGCTTCCTGGTCAACGCACAGAGCCTGGGTGAGTTCATCACGACCTGCAAATACACCAACCAGATCACGAGCTCGAGCGTCGACGAGATCGAACAGCTCAATAACATGCAAACCGAACTCGAGCAGAACAAGGCTGAGCTCCAGCAGGCCAAGTCTCAGCTTGAGGCAGAGCAGAAAAACGCCGAGGATGCGCTGGCACAGGCCCAGCAGCTCCGCAGCGAGGCACAGGCAAAAGCCGAGCAGGAAAATGCCGCCGAGCTTGCCAAGCTTGAGGCCGATAAGGCCGCTGCCGCCGAGAAGCTCTCGGGCGAGGGCGTAAGCGGCAGCAATTCCAGCAGCCAGGCCACCAACACCAACACCACCATCGACACCACGGTGAACAACGCCAATACCGGTAGCTCCGATTACGATTCGTTCATTAATGAGTGGACGAGCCGCATCGACAATTATCTCGCCGGCTCCCCCATGGCAGGCCAGGGCTATAACTTTGCCGTCGCCGCTTGGAATACCGGTGTCGACCCCCGTTGGTCCCCCGCCATCGCCTGCATCGAGAGCACCAAGGGTGCTTATTGCGCCAATTCTTACAACGCCTGGGGCTGGAGTGCCCGTGGCGGCGGTTGGCGCAGCTTTGGCAGCTGGAGCGAGGGCATCTCCGCTCACGTTGCCTATCTGGGCGCCAACTACGGCTCCACCCTTACCCCGGCAGCAGCCAAAAAGTACTGCCCGCCCACGTGGCAGGACTGGTACAACAAAGTCGCCGCTCAGATGAACCGCATCTAAGTGCAACTGCAAAGGGCCCCAATGGGGCCCTTTTCTTTTAGGTAGCGGAGGTATCGACGACGCCGGTCGCATTGGCAACCGCGACTATGACGATCATGCATAGGAGCAGCACACCCAATGCCTTGAGCCAGAGTTTCGCGAGTTTCTTGCCGCGATAGCTGTCGAGCAGCGCGAATCGCCGACGAAGACGACGCTTGTCGAACAGCGCAAAATGCATAAGCACCATAAGGCCATCGACAAAGAAAAAATACTCGATTATGAGAAGCCACGTCGGGTAGCTTTGGTTTGCTCCCGTGGGGTGAAAGACGGCAAAGTGACTTCCGGCAAAGAACACAAGCAGCGAGAAGAAGACGAGCGTATTCCAAATGCGCCCCAGAGACTCCGGAACGCGAGAGAGCAGACCGCATGCAGTGGAGGCGGCAGGCCTAGGAAGCCCTGTGGGGTTCTGGAGTCCTTGGGGCGTCAACACCGTCTCCGAGGCCGGAGTACGGACAAGCACAGGCGCAGAAGGCCGCACGGGGCGACTTAGATCGTATGCCGCGCGCGTCGCCCGTCCCAACGCTTCCGCGCTCGCAAAACGCTTGGCCGGGTCGAGCGCCATCGACATGCAGACGGCATCGGCAAGTGGAGTGGGAATGCCGCATGCCTCACATTGCTCGCGCATGTCGAGCCCTGGTTTAGGGTCGACTCCCGTCAAGCAAAAGAACAACAGGGCCCCAAGTGCGTAGACATCGCTGCGCACACTCGTCTGCCCAAACCCATACTGCTCGGGCGGCGCATAGGGTCGCGTGCCAAACTTGACGGTGTCAGCATCGGCGCCATCGCGCCATACGCGCGCGATCCCCAGGTCGATAATCACCAGCGATGAAAATGCCAGGCCGTCATCAGGCGTATAGTTGGCACCTGTCACGATGATATTCGACGGCTTGAGCTCGCGATGGATCACCGGCGCCGACGTCTCCCCCACCATTGCAAAACCGGCATGGAGCTCGCCCACGGCATCGCATAGGGCAGGATACAATTCACGCGCATAATCGGGGGTGGCTCCCAGACGGTCCACCAGCGCCCCGAGTGTCTCCCCTTCGATGTATTCCATAACCACGTTGAGCTCGTCGCCCACACGACGACAATCGACGATTCTGGGCAGGTGCTCAAAACGCCTGCCTGCCCGCTGAGCGGCAAACAGACGCTCGTATGCCCCGCCGATTTGAGCCGAGGCATCGATGCGTTTACGAACAAAGGGACCGAGCGAACCACCGCCGGTTCCTTCAAAGTACACGAGCTCGGTTGTTTCGACGGACGAGCGCTTAAGTACACGCTCCACGCGATAGCTGTCGTCGCGATCGAGCGACGCCAGGTGCTCGGCAAGCGCTGCGGTCAGCTCGTCATCGGAATATGTTGGGCTCTGAGTATCCATAGCCTCCATCATAGCGCAGGGCGCAGACACCCCATGGCATCTGCGCCCCGTTCGCTTGCATCGTTGTTCGGCAGCTCCGCCGGCTCAGATATCAGCCGCTAACTCACCGTCTCCTCGCCAAAGCGATACAGCTCCTCGTTGACCTTTTGGAGGCTGCACCCGCGATCGATGCAAAAAATGATAATCGCATCGCGGCGGTCCTTGCAGTTAAGGACGCTTACCCCGGCAGCCGTCAGCGCACGGTTGGTTTCTTTGAGCGCCAGCGCCATCGCAAAGGCAATCTGCAGCACCTTATTGCGGCTCGGATGCCGCGCACCGGTAAAGATCTGATAGCCAAAGGTCTCATTGAGATCGGCCATACGAACCACGCGCGAGCGCTCCAAGCCCTTTTCCTGCAGTAGCTGCTTCAGGTAGTCCGAAAGCGACGGGGCGGCAAAGTCGTGTTCTTTGATATAGCCATCGATGTTTGGCGCGTCGAGAAGCTCATTGAGTAACTCGTCAGTCAGCTTTTTATCGGGCATACGACTTCACCTCCCCCAGTGCATACAACATGCTAAAAACCGCTTACGTCCGAACGCTCCCAACTGGCGACCTGATCGGGAGACACCGTGCCCAGCGCCTCGAACTTCCAGGAGCCGCCCGCCTTCAGATGATTGGTGTTTGCAAGAGCCGTTCCAACCTGGTTGCCATCAGCATCATACAGAACATACTCAATCTGAATGTAGCTCTTTTCCTTGTCCGTGTTATTGGTCAGCGTCCCCGTGATCTTATAGGCAAACTGATTGGAAGTGTCTTCAGCCTCGTCAGCAATGGTATACGGTTCTTGCGGTTCTTTTTGCTCCTCAGCCTGCTGTGTCGTCCCGGCAGGTTTTGCCGAATCGCTCGCAGGCGAATCGGTTGAGTTGCCGCCCATAGAGCCCACGGCACCGACAATAACCAGCACCACGATGACGCCTAGGACAATCTTACCGATCGGCTTCTTTCCCTCTTTTGCCATTATTCATCCTTCCTACGATCCGGCTACCGTGCCGGCACACAGCACATCGTAGGAAGGATTAAACTTAAATTCATTAGCTGAGAGCTAAGGTTGCGGTAAACGGCCAATGCAGTTATCCAAACGCCGAGCAAACGCACTTTGCGCGACCGTCTGCCGGCAGCGATCAACCCACCGTGACGGATTCCCCGGTAAAGGCACTGATCATCAACAGGATAAAGAAGGCCAAATAGCTGATGCTCAGCAGGTAGGCGATGACCAAAAAGGCAATCCATCCTACATTGGTCTTACCGTCGGCGCGGCGCTGTTCACGACTGCGATAAAGCCAAATCGTCACGCCGATGGCAGTGATAAACAGCACAAGTGCTGCCGCGGCCAGTCCAGCAAGCGCAAACATCACGCCAATGCTCACAGCAATAACCGGGAGCAGCAGCAAACCGCACCCGCATCCACCCGGACTATATACGGCAGACTGTCGGCGTCGCCTCATCGTCACTCCATCACAAGCAATCGTTTGTAGACATCGAGGCCTTTGAGAAGAATCTCCTCGTCAAAGAGCATGGTATCGGTATGCAGAGCGCTCATCGCATAGGCTGGGCAGTCATCAGCGTCGATCGGGTTTTCTTGTCCTTCTGGCACGCCCGTGCCCAGCAAGAAGAACACGCCCGGCAGATGGCGCTGATAGAAAGCAAAGTCCTCGGCAATTAACAGCGGCTCGTCCACAAGTTGCAGCTCGGACAAGGCAGGCGCAATGCAGGCAAACAACTCGGGGTCGTTATCGACCGGTGGATAGCCCTCGGCGAAGTCGAGATCATACGTGCAGCCCGTTGCGGTGCACGCTTCGTCGAGCACACGGCGCACGCCCTCGCGCGCACGGTCGAACATAGCGTCTGTAAACACGCGCAAGCCACCAGCAACATGGGCCTCCCCCGCCACCGCATTGCAGACGGTACCGGCCTGCAGCAGACCAAACTTGCCGATACAGGGCTCGTCGGTGCCCAGCTCGTCCATCAGTTCGCGCTCGGCAACCAAAAACTTCGCCGCCGCCAACGCGGCATCGTGCGACTCCTCAACCGGCACACCATAAGTCTTAGCGATATGGATGCTCGTCCCGTGAATATGAATGTGTGTCTCACTCGAACGCGCCAGCAGCGGACCGGAACAACTCGCCAACGTGCCGGCAGGCAGATCGGGCCACACATGGAAGCCAAAAATGCGGTCAGCCCCATAGCGCTCGAACACACCGCTCTCGCATACCGTCTTGGCACCACCGGTCGTTTCCTCGGCCGGCTGGAACACAAAGAGAACGTTGCGCCTAATGGCGCCCGGCTGCTCGCGAATCGTACGGTCGACATACGTCGCGGCGGCAAGTGCCATGGCCATGTGTCCGTCATGTCCGCAAGCGTGCATCTTGCCGGGATGGGTCGAGGCAAAGGCCGCTCCCGTCGCCTCCGCGATGGGCAGCGCATCCATATCGGCGCGAATCGCTGTGGCATGCGCGGCACCAACGCCGGCGTCGAAGAAAGCGCAGACGCAGCTGGGGCACGGATGGGTCACCTCGCAAGCGAGCGGTGCCAACACGCCCTCGATATAGGCAATGGTTTGCGGAAGATCGAAATCGAGCTCCGGAATGCGATGCAGGTCGCGACGATAGCGACGAAGTTCTTGGAGCTCGGTCATAAAGGATCCTTCCATGGGGCATATCCATTCGCACAATATTGTGATGCAGAATTGTGACGCCCTTGTTTCTAACATATCCCTGCATTTTTTAAACGTTATATACGAATACTCTTGTTTGGTAAAGTGCAACGTGATAGGGTCGTTACCACTTGATAGAGGCGCGGGCACGAAGATCCGCGGGCGAGCCGGCAGGCTTTGACCCCGCGGGGAGGCGAAACCCGCCGAACTGGGTTTTTCAGGCACGAACAACCTGGTGGGCCTGCGGGAAACACCCGCAGGACTGTCTGCAGCAATGCGGGAGCGCTATCCGGACATTGGGTCCACGCTATGCGGATTCGATGCGCAGATGGCGCCGTCTGGATAGCGAGGTTTACGGGACATGGCATTGACCCCCAACGAAGCATATGCGGCCAAACAGCCGTTTGTGGACAAGAAAACGCTCGAGCATATTGTCGAGCAGTTTCCCACGCCGTTTCATCTATACGACGAGGCGGGCATCCGCCGCAACATGCAAGAAGTGCGCGACGCCTTTGCATGGAACCCGGGCTTTAAGGAATACTTTGCCGTCAAGGCCAACCCCAACCCGGCGCTCATCTCCATTCTCAACGAATACGGCTGCGGCTGCGATTGCTCGAGCTATACCGAGCTCATGATCGCCCGCTCACTGGGTATCACGGGACACGACATCATGTTCTCGTCCAACGACACACCGGCTGCCGACTTTGAGCTCGCCGACAAGCTGGGTGCCATCGTCAACTTTGACGACATCAGCCACATCGGGTTCTTTGAGCGCGTTGCGGGGCCCATCCCCAAGACGGTCAGCTGCCGCTTTAATCCAGGCGGCCTGTTCCAGCTCTCCAACGGCATCATGGACAACCCGGGCGACTCCAAATATGGCATGACCACCGAGCAGCTCTTCGAGGCCTTCCGCATGCTCAAGGCCAAGGGCGCCGAGGACTTTGGCATCCACGCATTCCTTGCCAGCAACACTGTCACCAACGACTACTACCCCAAGCTCGCGCGCATCCTCTTTGAGCTTGCCGTACGCCTGGAGCGCGAGACCGGCGCACACGTCGCCTTCATCAATCTGTCCGGCGGCGTCGGCATCCCCTACCTGCCCGAGCAGCAGACCAACGACATTCGCGCCATCGGCGAGGGAGTACACGCGGCATACGACGAGATCCTGGTTCCCGCCGGCATGGGCGATGTGGCGATCTGCACCGAGATGGGCCGCTTTATGATGGGCCCCTACGGCTGCCTGGTCACCAAGGCCATCCACGAGAAGCAGATCTACAAGGACTATATCGGTGTCGATGCAAGCGCCGTCGATTTGATTCGCCCTGCCATGTATGGCGCCTACCACCACATTACGGTAATGGGTCAGCCGGGCGGCGCCGACAAGGCCACAGCGTCCGTCACGAACACCTATGACATCACGGGCAACCTATGCGAGAACAACGACAAGTTCGCTATCGATCGCGAGCTGCCGCATATCGACATGGGTGACCTGCTTGTAATCCACGATACCGGTGCGCATGGCTACTCCATGGGCTACAACTACAACGGACGGCTGCGCTCGGCCGAGGTCCTGCTGCGCCCCGATGGCGCGGCCGACCTCATCCGCCGCGCCGAGCGCCCGGGCGATTACTTTGCCACGCTCGACGTGCTGCCGTGCGGCCGAGAGCTGCTGGCCAAGTCGCGAGCCGAAAGTGCACGCCGTCGCGCCAAAGACGAGCGCTTGGCAGTCGCAGCTCAATGGAACAAACGCATCCAGATCGCAGAGGCGAAGGGGAAGAACATGGACATCCGCAATCTCGAGGGCTCAACCGTCGCCCTAGTTACGCCGTTTAAAAAGGACGGCAGTGTCGACTTTGACGCGCTTGGGCGCCTTATCGATTTCCACCTGCAAAACGGCACCGACGCCATCCTCACCCTAGGCACCACCGGCGAGAGCGCCACGATGACCGACGACGAGGACAACTCCGTTGTCGCCGCGGTGGTCAAGCAAGTTGCAGGACGCGTCCCCGTCATCGCCGGCTCGGGCTCCAACTCCACGCAGACCATGCTCACCAAGTCGCTTACTTACCAGGGCTTGGGAGCCGACGGCCTGCTGCTCATTACCCCCTACTACAACAAGTCTAACGAAGAGGGTATCTATCAGCACTTTAAGACCGTAGCCGATGCCGTGGACATTCCCTGCATCCTGTACAACATCCCCGGTCGTTGCGGCTGCGGTATCAGCGAGCACAACGTAGAGCGCCTGGCCGCACATCCCAACATCATGGGTATTAAGGAAGCCTCGGGCGACGTCGCCTACGCGGCCAAGATCGCTCACCTGCTGTCAGACGACTTCCGCATGTACTCGGGCGAGGACGCGCTTACCGTGCCGCTCATGAGCCTGGGCGCCTCGGGCACCATCAGCGTGTGGGCCGATGTCCAGCCGCAGCTCGTGCACGACATGTGCCACGCCTATTTGGACGGCGACGTGGAGCGCGCCCGCGATATCCAGATTGCCGGTCAGCCGCTCATCAATGCCCTCTTTAGCGAGGTCAACCCCATCCCCGTTAAGGAAGCGCTCGCCCAGATGGGCATGATCGAGGCAAACTACCGTATGCCGCTGTGCCCCATGGCAGACGACACGCGATCCGCACTTACCGATGCTCTGAAGGGAGCTGGTCTGCTTGATTAAGACCGTCATTATGGGAACGGGCCGCATGGGCTCGCTCATCCGCACCACCGCCGAAAGCATTGTCGATGCCGCCGGGCAGCCCGTTTTTGATATCGTGGCCCAGATTGGCTTCGATTTGAGCGAGCTCGAGAACGCACCGGCTGCCGATGTGATTATCGACTTCTCGAACGTCGCGACCTTCGACGCTGTCGTCGCCTATGTCGAGCGCACGGGCGCGGCGTTGGTCTCAGGCACCACAGGCTACACCCCCGAGCAGATGGACCGCCTGCGTGAGCTGGGCCAGAACACCCGCGTTATGCACTCGGGCAATTACTCCATCGGTATCGCAGCCCTGCGCCATCTGGTAGCGCAGGCTACACGCGAGCTGCCCGGCTTTGACTGCGAAATCGTCGAGACGCACCATAACCAAAAGGTCGACGCCCCCAGCGGCACTGCCAAGTTGTTGCTCGACGCCGTCGTCGAAGCCGAGCCCGAGGCAGGCTACCACCCCGTCTATGGCCGCGAGGGCATGTGCGGAGCACGCGATCCCAAGGAGATCGGCATGCACTCGCTGCGCGGTGGCACTGTCGCCGGCGTCCACGAAGTGAGTTTCTTTGGCCAGGACGAGGAGGTCACGCTCACCCACCGCGCCACGAGCCGTCAGATCTTTGTCAACGGCGCCCTGGCAGCCGCGCAGAAGCTCGTCGCCCGCGAACCCGGCTTCTATACGTTCGACCAGGTCATGTTTGCCTAACCAGGTATCAACCGAATCCACCCAAAGGAGAGATAGCGAATGAGCAACGCAGCCGAGATGGATGCCCAGGAGATTATCAATTACATCGCCACCGCGCCTAAAAAGACGCCTGTCAAGCTGTATGTGCGCGAGAAACCCGGCATGAAGGTTGCCTGGGGCGACGCACATGTCTACGGCGGCCGTCGCGGCAAGACCGTCTTTGGCGACTGGGACGAGCTCAAAGCCATCCTGGACGCCAACGCCGATTCCATCGATTACTACGACGTCGAGAATGACTGCCGCAACTCCGCCGTCCCCATGCTCGACCTTAAGGGCATCAACGCCCGCATCGAGCCGGGCGCGATCATCCGCGACCGCGTCGAGATTGGCGACCGTGCCGTCATCATGATGGGCGCCATCATCAACATCGGCTCCGTTATCGGCGAGGGTTCCATGATCGATATGGGCGCCGTGCTGGGCGGTCGCGCCACCGTGGGCAAGAACTGCCACATCGGCGCCGGCACCGTGCTGGCAGGCGTTGTGGAGCCCGCCAGCGCCACGCCCGTCATCATCGAGGACGATGTCATGATCGGCGCAAACGCCGTGGTCCTGGAAGGCGTGCACGTGGGCAAGGGTGCTGTAGTTGCCGCCGGCGCCGTGTGCGTCGAGGACGTCCCCGCCGGCGCCGTCGTGGCCGGTGTCCCCGCCCGCGCCATCAAGATGCGCGACGAGAAGACCGACAGCAAGACCGGCCTGGAAGAGGGCCTGCGCCAGCTTTAATAGTTACGGCGTTTTACCAAACGCCGTAACGGCCCGACGCTGCAAACGCCCCTAAGCGGCAATCTGACGTTCAATCGTCGGTCGCGTACCGAAGTACGCTTCCCTCCTCTTTCACGTCACCTTGCTCGCTTAGGGGCGTTTTCGCTGACGTGAGCTCAACCTGCGGCGCAATGTCAGCCACCAAGCCGAAAACAAAAAAGGCCGAAGTCCCAAAAGGCTTCGGCCTTTGTTTTTTGCAACGTCCAAGAGCAGTTTATCGATTCTCAATACTTCCGATGTTCTTGAGCTCGATGGAGATGAGGCCGTTGGGCTCGTTGACAAACTCGATGTACTCAGAGTTCGAACCCATCTCGGCCGGGAAGCTGATCTCGATGCCCGTGTCGGTACGGATCTTGTGGTTGCGCACCGCCGCGCGTTCGACCTGCTTGCGCTCCACGGGCACACGCTCAGGCACCTTCTCCTCAGTCAGTGCCGCGCGCACGCTCTCCTTGATAACCGGCTCGTCCTCAAAGACCTCATCGACGATATCCCAAGGGGGCAGTTCCTCGTCATCCTCAACTTTCTCGGCAACAGCAGCCTTAACCTTGGCGAGTGCTACAGCCGTGTTGGCACCGTGCTCCTCGGCGACTTCCTCGACCACACGCGTCACGGTGTCGATGACCTCCTTGCCCGATACCCCCGCGTCGCACTGCAGCAGGCCATCGGGAATGAGCATGCGATCCTCGCCGGCAATCTTGCGCTTCTTATCCACATAGCCGATCTCCATGGTGCTTGCACGCACGATTGCATAGCTCGGCACCTTTTGCGAGGGGTTCGGCAGAATGGCGTAGTGGCGCGCGATGTCGTTGCGCACCTCCCCCTCTTCGCGGCCCACTTCGTGCATAAAAGCCTGCTTGGAGCCCAGCAGCATCACGGCAAACCAGCGGGCATCCTCATCGTCGTCAAAATCAGCCACGAGCACGTCGGTGGACTCGGCTTTCTCGGCTTTGGTGAGCTCGGAGGAGATAAACTCCGCAATCTGCTGCGACAGGTCCACGAACTCGCGCTCGCCAAAGAAATAGCCCTTGAGCTCACCACCAAACGCAGAGTTCTCGGCAAACGTGGCGCGTTTGTTGTCGGCCGAGGTACGAGCGCGCCGCAGGTGCGTGGTTACGAAATTACGCACGGTGCGGCTCTCGATATCGAGCTCGCGCTGGCTCATAACGTTGACGGCAGAGTCAAAGTCCAGGATATGCAGAATCGCGTGATTGATTTTCATATACGGCATTCCGTTCTAGATCGATTTCGGCACGAACCAGTATAGCGGTCGATCCCGCCCCAGGCGCATCGAAGATTGGTGCATCGGGGACAGGTTGCTTTGCACCAATGGTTAGCGCAGGAGCTCGGACTGCCAAGCCTCGAGCTGTTCTGCCAAGCTCTTGCCGGCAGCGGGCATGTCGATCTGGGGACGTTTGGGCAGAAGCGCACACTTAAGAATCGCAACGATAGTCTGCGAGACAAAGCGTCGCGTATCCTTGTCAAAGCCTTGCGCAGCCTGGAGCATCACGGGCAGGCTCTCGCGTAGATTCCCAGCGATATCCGCAAACCGCTCAGCACCCGTAGCCTCAAGCACGGAGAACAACGCATCTACAAAACGCTCGCGCTCGTTAGGCGACACCGCAAGCAGCATCTCGCGAATGGAGCCATCAACGTATCGAGCACCGGCGGACAGGCGCTCACAGTACACGAAGTCGCGACCATCAACCACCCAGCTAAAGGGATTATGCTGAAGCAGGCTGAACTCGGTGCTCTCAACGATGGCATAGTCCTCCTGTGTCTCGAACATCATGCCAAAGATCGACGACCGAGGTAGCGTCTTGTCGATTCGACCGGATAGATCGGCGAAGGCGTTGCCGCTCAGAAACTCCTCGACGAAGCCCGGGCCATCATGGGAATACGCCCTTTCGATTCGCTCACGGGCGACATCGGGGCACATCGCCGCACCGTACACCGCAAGGTTTCCACCCTTGGAATGACCTCCGCACAAAAGCGGCCCGTCAATCGCATCCGCCGCCTCGTCTACATAACGCGCCGCGGATTCCTGGGCCGGCACAGGACACCGGAACGCCATGTTAAAGTCCTCTTTCCAGCCCACAATCGTGCTGTCGGTCCCCCGGAAGGCAAGATAGCTAAACCCCGCCGGAAATCGGAACGTCATGGCCGCAAACTGCTCCGTTGTCTCGGCATCACTCACGCTACGATAGCCGCAAACACGAACGCCACGGTAGCGAGGGCTTGCTGCCACAGCCTCCAACAGGGCACGACTCCCCTCCGGATCCCACAGGTCGCCAATCATGTCTTGGTAGCACTCGGCGCGCAGCAGCTCGCGTACGTCTAGGCCCTGCCAGTTCGTCAGCTCCGCCATATCACCCGGCAAACGCAAATAGGACAACCACGCAAAGACCAGGCTATCCACCGCGCAGAACGGCCGTTCCTCAAACGGATCAAACGCCGTCTGGGCATAGGTCAAAAAATTAGGCGAATCCGACATGGCCCTCCCATCAACTATGGTGCATTGGGGTGGTGCAAAGTAACCTGACCCCCCCTCGCACTAAAAAGGCGCCCGGACCGTGTGGCCCGGACGCCTTTCATTGTAGCCTGTTGCCCAAACGAGCCGAATTTAGCAGGAGAAGTCGACGCTGTCGATGATGTCCTTGAGGGCCTTGGCGGAGGCGGTGAGCTCATGCTGCTCGTCATCGTTCAGTGGCACGGGGACGCGGCAGACGACGCCGTCGCGGCCAACGACCGTCGGCATGGAGATGGCCAGATCGGACAGGCCATACTCGCCCACCATGAGCGAGGAAACGGGCAGAACGGTCTGCTCATCACGCATAACAGCGGTGCAGATGCGCTTAACGGCCATGGCGACGCCGTAGTAGGTGGCGTGCTTCTTCTCGATGATGGTGTAGGCGGAGTTCTTAACGTCCTCGGCGATGCGCTTCTCGGCGGTCTCATGCTCCAGGTGGCCGTGAAGCTCGCAGAAGGTGTTCAGCGGCACGCCGGCAACCTGGGCGCTGGACCAAGCGACAAACTCGGAGTCGCCGTGCTCACCCATGACATAGGCCTGAACGTCGCGCGGGTCAACCTCGACGTGGGCACCAAGCATCTGCTGCAGACGGCCAGTGTCGAGCACGGTGCCAGAGCCGATGACATGGCCCTCGGGCAGGCCGGACATCTTGATGGCAGCATAGGTCAGAACATCAACCGGGTTGGAGACGATTAGCAGAATGCCGTCGAAGCCGGACTTCTTAATCTCGGGGATAATGGACTTAAAGATGTTGACGTTCTTGTTGACCAGGTCCAGGCGGGTCTCACCGGGCTTCTGGGCAGCGCCAGCGGTGACGACGATCATGGCGGCGTCGGCGACATCGGAATAATCGCCGGCGTAGATCTTCATCGGCTCGGCAAACGTCATGCCGTGCGCGATATCCAGGGCCTCACCCTCGGCACGGTTCTTGTCCACGTCGATGAGGACCATCTCGGAGAACAGACCACTCTGCATCAGTGCGAACGCCGAAGACGAACCGACGAAACCGCAGCCGACAATAGCGACCTTCTTCTCGTTAACCATTAGAAACTCCCATCTCTCTCCACAAACAAGCCGCCCGGGAACGACCCGAGCGGCTTGCCGTAATCCCAATACATCCAATCGGGACTTTGATTATGCTCCTATTCGCAGCCAAAAATCGACCGTTTACCGAAATTGTTTGCAGAATTCGTAAAATAACTGCACGAAATCGGTTTCGAGCTATTGACGAGCCGAGACAACTTTCTAATACAGGCCCGCCTCGCGAATGGCCTCGACAGCCAAAGCGATCTGATCGGGCGGCAGGACCAGCGCCATGCGCACGTGTCCCTCGCCCGAAGGACCAAAGCTCGCGCCCGGCGTCACCACAACGCCGGCCCTCTCCATGAGCTCCTCGCAAAACGCCATGGAATCGGTGCGACCGCCAGGAAGCTTGGCCCACACAAACATAGAGCCATGCGCGTTGGGACGCTCCCAGCCCAGGCCCTCAAGACCGTCGCACAGAGCATCGCGGCGCTCCTGGTACTTCAGACGCTGCGCCTCGACCTCATCGCGCGGACCGTTCAGGCAAGCGATAGCAGCCTTCTGGATCGGGAAGAACATACCGAAGTCGATCTGGCCACGCAGCTTGGCAAAGGCCGAGACCACATCCTCGCGACCGACCAAAAAGCCGATGCGCGCACCGGTGACGTTAAACGACTTGGAAAGCGAGAAGAGCTCAACGCCCACCTCGAGCGCGCCGGGATACTGCAAGAAGCTGCCGCCCGGCTCGCCGTCGAACACAATGTCCGAGTATGCGTTGTCGTGGACGATCAACAGGTCGTGCTCGTGGGCGAAAGCGATGATCTCCTCGTAGATCTCGGGCGTGCCCACCGAGCCCACCGGATTGGCGGGCAGTGACACGATCATGTACTTGGCACGGTCGGCCACCTCGGGATCGATGCCCGCCACATAGGGCAAGTAATTGTGCTCGGCAACCAGCGGATAGTACTCGAGCTTGGCATCGGCAATCTTAGCGCCCGCCTCAAAGACCGGATAGCACGGATCGGGCACCAGGATGGTATCACCCGGATCGAGCAGAGCCAGGCCCAAATGACCCACGCCCTCCTGTGTGCCGTTGCACGACTGCACCATGGACGGCGTAATGCCCGAAACGCCAAAGCGGCGCTCATAGTAATCGCACACGGCTTGCTTGAGTTCGGGCAGGTCGCGCAGGGCGTACTTCCACATCTCGGGATCCTGGGCGGCTTGTGTGAGCGCATCGACCACGTGGTCGTACGGCTTAAAGTCGGGCGTGCCCACGCTCATGTTGTAAATGGTCTTGCCCTGAGCCTTCAGCGCAAGCAGTTTGTTGTTGAGCGAGGCGAAGACCTCCGCGCCAAAGCGCTCGAGACGCTGCGATGCCTGCATGGTGCCACCTTTCGATATAAAAAACGCGGCGCTCCGACAAGAGCGCCGCGCGATACGGGCCATCAGATTGCAAAAGTGTAACGCTTACAAACCCCGTATTGGTTCAATTTAGCCAACCTCAGTCAATTGCATTGAGTGCGTCGATCTGCGCAAGCCACAGACGCGAGCTAGCGTCACTCGGCATACGCCAATCGCCGCGCGGGCTGAGCGTCACCGAGCCCACCTTGGGACCATCGGGCAGGCAGCTGCGCTTAAACTGCTGGGCAAAGAAGCGACGATAGAACGTGCGCAGCCACGTGTGGACGATCTTGGCGTCGTAGACACCCTCGAAACTCTTGAGCGCCATGCGGTAGATCTTGCCCGGCTCAAAGCCAAAACGCAGCAGGTAGTAGAGGAAGTAGTCGTGCAACTCGTACGGACCCACCAAATCCTCAGTCTTCTGTGCAATCTCGCCGTCGCCCGTGGGCGGCAGAAGCTCGGGGGACACCGGCGTATCGAGAATGTCGAGCAAGACCTCGGCGATACGCCCGCCAAAGACATCAGCCGCATAGCGCACCAGATGGCGCACAAGCGTCTTGGGCACGCTCGCGTTGACGGCGTACATGCTCATGTGGTCGCCGTTATAGGTAGCCCAGCCGAGCGCCAGCTCCGACAGGTCGCCGGTGCCGACGACAAAGCCGCCAGCCTGGTTGGCCAGGTCCATCAGAATCTGCGTACGCTCGCGCGCCTGGCTGTTCTCGTAGGTCACATCCTGAACTGCCGGGTCGTGTTCAATATCCATAAAGTGCTGTTCCACGGCCGCGTGAATCGAAACCTCACGGAAGCCCACGCCCAGGTCGCGGGCGAGCGACTCGGCATTCGACTTGGTGCGATGCGTCGTGCCAAAACCTGGCATGGAGACCGCCGTGATACCCGTGCGCGGCAGCCCCAGCGCATCGAAGGCACGCACGGTCACAAGCAGTGCCAGCGTGGAGTCCAAGCCACCCGAAAGACCGATGACCGCAGCTTTGGTGCCCGTGTGGGCAAGGCGCGTCTTGAGGCCGGCGGTCTGCAGGTCGAGGATGGTCTCGCAACGCTCGGCCAGGTCGCCATGGTCGGCCGGCACAAAGGGCGCGCGGGGGAAGACACGGCCGATGTCGAGCGCATCGCGCAGGACAGGTTCTTCAACCAGCACGCCCTCAAACGAAAACTCGATGGTCGTGGCCTCCGGCGCATCGTCCGCGCGCGTCCACGTCGTCGAGCGGCGACGCTCGGCAACCAGGCGGTCAAGGTCAACGTCGGCGACGGCCATATCGCAGGTGAGGAGCTTCGTGGCGGCGAGCTTAGATCCGTTTTCGTAGACGAGGTTCTCGCCCGCAAAGACCATGTCGGTCGTGGACTCGCCCTCGCTCGCATCTGCATAGGCATAGGCACAGTACAGGCGCGCACTCTGATTGGAGATGAGGCTGCGGCGATAGTCTGCCTTACCGATAATCTCGTCCGAGGCCGACGGGTTGAGGATCACCGTCGCACCGGCAAGCGCCATCTCGGTCGAAGGGGGCGCCGGCACCCACAGGTCCTCGCAGACCTCAACGCCCAGCATCATGTCCTCGGCACCTTCATCACAGCAGCGGTAGACAAGCCCCGAACCCAGCGGAACCGGACCCTGACCGGCAAACTCGACCCACACAGGATCTGCGGGCGCCGGAGCAAACCAGCGGCGCTCGTAGAACTCGCCATAGTTGGGCAGATACTTCTTGGCCGTAAGACCCAAAAGCTCGCCCGCGCAGCACACGGCGGCGCAGTTGTAGATGTTCTCTGCCACCGCAACGGGCAAGCCAACGGTAAAGACAATCGGCAGCTCACGAGTCTCATCGAGGATATGCACCAGAGCAGCCTCGCAGGCATGCAGCAGCGTGCGGTTATGGAACAGATCGGCCGCGGTATAGCCGCACAAGTTGAGCTCGGGCAGCACCAGAGCACGGACGCCGCGCTCGGCAGCCTCGCGAACAGCCGCCAGCGCAACCTCGGCATTGCCCTCGACATCGGCCACGCGAATCTGCGGCGACGCCGCCGCCACACGCAAAAAGCCATCGTTCTTATTAGCCGAAACGCAGCATTGCCTTGTTGATCTGGACACTGGAGGCCCCTTCTACCCTGAGATTCAGTCTAACGGACGTTCACATATCTCTAACTAGCCAAAGCAACCTCCCAGTTTACTGAGAGGCCAACCTGTGCTAAGAGCATGTAGTTCAAAAATATCTTTAATTAAAAAAGGAGAAATCGATAATCGACTTCTCCTTTAAGCGAGGCGAGTAAATTCCGAAACTAATGGCAGAATTTATCCATGTAGTCCTCAAAGTCGAACACTTCTACCACGACGCCCTCTTCCTGAAACTCTTTCAGCTGCTCCAAGAGATCTTTGTTAATAACGTCCATGCAGAAACCTCCTCTATCTAATCAATTGTAGTATATCTGCTTTCATGCAATTATCAACCAACTTGTTTAATTGCTCCTCGCTTGCCGATAGTCCCTCTTTTTTCAAAATGTCGCGCACCTCGTTCTTAGTAATCGGCTTTTCAAACAACGAAAGCAAAGCGAACGAAAAATCATTAACCGCACACATTCTATGGGTGGCACAACTCAGCAGTACTCTTAACCCCTCTTTTGAGCGTCCGACTTCTTTCACAAACGAACTTTTAACCAATTGAAAACCATTATCGTGCATTACATAATCGGCATCGATATTTGTATTCAGCAATCCATAATGCAACAGTTCTTCTATCGCCCTTGTCAGCTCGAGATCGCCCTGATCAAGGATAAGAGAAATGCTACAATCGGCCTCCAATAAACGGGCCAACTTAAGGTATACCAACTGGGAAACAGCATAGACATGATGGTATTCAGAATTATAGAAGTAGGCAAATGGCTCAACGAGCACGACAGAGGTCTTGGAATCCAGCCAGATTCGATCAGCTGGATTTAGACTAGTCAGCCGTCGCTTTACTTTGGTCAAATGTCCCTTATACCTGACAGCGTGAATAGAATCTAGGATCCAGGTCACCTCTGAAATATGAAGCCGCTGGGGCAAGTCAATTGTGTCGCTACCGTTTATGACTTCTTGCATATAAAAATCAATATGATGCTCATCAGATAAGGATTTTGCTTCATTTAAAGTTAAACCAGTGCCTGAAACATAATCCACTTCGAGGCGCAAATCCTCATATTGGGACTTCGGCATTACAGAGACACCATACTTATCGGGATGATTCCAAACATCCGACCCCATAACGAGACCAAAATTCGTAAATCCTCTCGTGGAATATGGAACACCACATACCTGTTTTGAATAATTCAAAACATTCTCTGTATAAGCTAAGGTGTTCAGAGCCTCTTCTTTAGTTTCGGTCGGAAAGCCAATCATAAAGAATAGATGAACAGGAATACCCGCATTGAGACAATCATGGATATTGCGATCAATCCAATCAACTCTCGTGTTCTTCTTCATTAGATCAAGAACTCTTTGGTTGTATGACTCGAGGCCAAACTGAATCTGCCTACATCCACTTTGGTATATCTTGTTGAAAACGTCTGTACTTAGGGTTGGAGAGAACCTCGTTTCTCCATGCCAGAAAAACGTTTTTCCCGATGCGTTTATTTCATCCGCGAGTTGCTCCATTCTTTTGCCTTCGAATGTTTCATCCACAAAAGAGAAAACTCTCGTGCCGTATTTTTCATTTAACCGACACATTATTTCAAATACTCTCGATATAGGCATCTTTCGGTAACAACCACCGGTAGCACCGGGAATGGTGCAGAAGGCGCAATGATTAAAACACTGCCTAGAGGAATAAACCGGCAATATTAACTCAGGCATGAAGTATTTAGAAAGGGCGAAGCCATCGAAATCGGGAACTGTATCGTTGATAAATGTTTGCTCAATCCGATGGTTTTTATATATCTTTCCACCTTTAGCATGGCAAAGGTTTGGAACACAGTCGAGATTGTCATCACCAGAGTCAAGAGCCTCAAGAAGACGTGCAAGCGGCTCTTCGCCGTCATACATCATTATCGAATCAATGTATTCAAAAAAGGGATGCCATTCTTTCATGCAGTCATCTGCTAAACGAGTAATGTAATTGCCGCCCAATGAGACGTGTTTAACAGATGGACATTCTTCTTTAATCAGTTTCGCTAACGTAACTGCAGAAATCAATTGGAAACAGCCGCTCACCGAAATCCCAATAAACTCGATTTTTTCCCTCTGAATACGCTTAAGAAAGGCAATTTCATAGAAGGAAATAAACGGATTATGCAAGGTATCCGCAAGCGATTTCATTATTTCTGGTGTCGAATAATAATCATAGGGCAGATCTATGGAGTTGAACGTGTATTTAACTCCATATGAGACGTGATTTATGATATAGAGTGCATTTCTAAAAATGTTTTCAGCATATTGTCTTTCTTTTAGATTAAAGTATCTCTTCGATCTGAAAATATCTTTTGCCTCGTCAACATTAAGTGCTGACTTTTGTATCAACTCGATTGTTAATTGAACATTCGAACTAAACGAATCCTTTGATTCCCGATACCTTTTACAGCACTCTTCGACATGTCTATAAGATAGGAGGTCATCGTAAAATTCCACGTTTAAGTCAACGATGTCAACTTTATATTGTTCAACCTCTTGAAGATATGACTTCAAAACAGGCAAGGCAAGATACGGCCCCACTGGACTCCATCCTGGGGGAAATACTAAAAGCGTTTTAGGCATATCAACGTCACATCTTTCGCAAATAATTCAATTGAAACACAACTACCATCATAATTGAAAATACACCAAGTCCTGTAACGAGAATTGAGAACATCGCGATGCTCGTGAACAGCGAAACAAGGAGTGTTGAAATAACAACAGCAACCGATTGCAAAGACTCCCTAATTGAAAACAGGCTCATCGATTCAGATCCGTCTCTCGCCAAATCCTGCAGCGATGTTATGAGAAGCACATCTTGAATGGCGTTTCCGGCACCGACGATAAAAAGGAAAATAAACGATATCCCAGACGCATAGCGATAGCCAAACGCCAGATACGCACCGAGCGCAAGATACGTCACAAAACAATATGATTTAACGCAATCGGAACCACTAATTAAACGACCATATATTGTATTTCCGAACAACAGTCCGATTGTAAGACTACTCTGAAGGAATCCGTATTGTATCGATGACGAGTCAAATTGCAATTGCGCTATAGCTGGCAAAAGAGAATTCAGAGATCCGAATGCCACGCCACTAGAAATATCGATTAATAGGAAACCAATTGCCAAGTGCTTCGCGTTAAGATCACTAAATGCAGTCCAGTTTTTTTCATTTTTGCTTATCCCCTCTTTATCATTAACCTCGATAACCGACGGAACATCTCGCAGCAACCAGAACGACGCGGCAAAAGAAAGCGCGTCTAATGCAAGAACAGCCTCCGCCCCAAATTGAGCGACAACAAAACCGCCGGCAACTGGCCCCAGAACCATCATCAAATTCTGCAGAAACCCAAACGAATTATTAATTACGTCGCGATTGATACTATTCGTATTGGCTCTTAACAACGAGTAAAAGCAGGGCATTTCAACCGTTCGGCAAAGCGATACCGCGCACGTAATAGCAAACATACTCCATTTACTATCAACAAAAATATAGCAAACGAATAATCCCGCGCGAATTAAGTCTGCCAATCTCATGGCCTGCAGTGTCCCGATACCCATCTTCTGAGGCAGCTGCGCGAGCGCAACTGAAAACAGAGCGGGGGCAAATCTGCAGCAGACCATCAAAGCAGTTGCAGAAACATCGTGAGTTACCTCGTAAATCAGCATTGGCAAAGCAATATTCGCACACCAATTGCCTATTTCGCTTATCCCTCTAGCAATATATAGGACCCGAACCGGACGGCTAGCTCTCAATACCGTGAACATCAGGATTAACCTCGTATTTCAGGCCTCGCTCATCCCTTAATAGGAATCCATAATCAACCAAGTACCGCCTCAACACGGCATAATCAGGATAGAGCTGTGACAGCACACGATTAACCTGAAGCTCCGTATAACTTGTATTTAATTCAAAGAAAGAGACGGCCCATAGCAGCATGATTCTTTTATAGCTTTCCTTTTTTGGAATTGAAACCAGCTCGCCATTCTTGAGAAATCGTTTTTTAAAGTCTATTAGCTCATCCATTCACATCCTCCATTTCATACGCATCTAATACTAAAAATGCATACGCTTTAGGTCATCGTATTCGGCTTCTTTATTCGAACTAAACTCGAACTAATCTAAATTATTTGCTCAAACACTCTTCGAAAGCTCGTTTTTCACTCTGAGTAAAATGCCCTTCCCAGTCAGTCCACGAACAGGAAGGCAACTCACAGCGAGCGGAGTCGAAGCCCTCTACCGTCGGTCGTTCAAAATGCACGATAACCTTTTCGATATCCCCATCTGTTATCAGGTCAGAATGAACGACCTCGGTACCGTCTTCGAATGTCATATACGGGTACATCACGTAAACCACCTCGCAATCGTTAATCCAGTTTAGCATCAAGCTATTGCACCAAAGACAGCAAGCCCCCTTGATGAGTTGATGGTATCTGTTAAATGTCACGTACGATTCACATCTGGTGGGTACCCTGATGGCTACACGAAACGAAGCAGATTTATACCGGGAGGACCCCGTATGACAACCAAGTACACCGACGCGCCGCGCACACGTGTCATGACGCCGGCATCGCTCAACAACGGCGTTCACGAAAACCATTCCATCGGCCAGACCATGGCCATCGCGCCCAAAAAGGGCCTGTTTGACGACATTTCCATTCCCCAGATCATCGCCGGCGCCGCAGCTGCCGCTACAAGCGTCGCGCTTGCCTCCAAGATCGGTATCGCCGGATCGGTGATCGGTGCCGCTGTGAGCTCGGTCATCACCGTTGTGTCCTCGCAGGTCTACCGCCACTTTATCTCTGCCAGCGCCGAAGCCCTCAAAGGTACGCACGCCACCGTCGACTACCCCGCCGGCGCCTATGAACCCGTTGAATTAAATGCCGAGGAGCACTTAGGCGGCGCCGCGACTACCCAGGAGATGCGCCAGATTGCAGGGCGCGCGACCACGGCGCGCGTCGCCCCCGACAGCCTGCGCGCCAAGGCGGCGGCAAAGCGCAGCCAGACGCAAAAGAAGGTCATCATCTTCTCGATCGCCATCGCCATCGTCGCGGTTATCGCCTGCACCGCTGCCATCCTTATCACCACCGCCGGTGAGGGTCTGGGCGAGCGTCCCGAGCCGATTCTGTCGTCACGCACGACCGAGCACGACGCGGACAGCACTGGTCAATCGCAAAGCCAGCAGGACGACTCGCAGGGCACCTCCGCATCCACCGACTCGTCCTCGAACACCCCCGATCAGTCGCAGGGCGCCGATTCTTCTGTGAACAACAACGGTACGCAATCCGGCACAACCGACTCAAGCCAAACGACTGACGGCTCTCAACCGAGCACGGGCGACCAGACGAGCGACACCACGTCGGGAACGGGCTCAGCAGACAGCAGCAACACCAGCAACTCGAACAGCTCGAGTGGAACCGCGTCCGGCACGGCATCTGACAGCTCGAGCCAAGGCACGGCATCGGGCAACTAAGCACGTTTGCCCCTCATAGATAATCGACCTGTATAACGGGCGCGAACCGGCAACGGTCGCGCCCGTTTGCCTTGGGCGCCGAGGTAGCAAGCCCCGCGCGATGGTAAGATGCTTTGGTGTGTAAAGAGGAGATTTGCCATGAGCAAGACAATAGTTAAGCCCACGCTATCGCTGGGCAACCACATCTATCTGTATCGTCTGCTGCGTGATGCGATTGGGTGCGGCAAGCAAACGTTTATGACGCAGGTCGAGGAGGCGCTCGCTGCTGGTGACATGGCCGCTTATGACCTGGGCTTCGAGTCCACGCGCGAGCTGCTCGAGGAGCTCGACGACTGCATAAGGCTGACCGTCTTTAAGGGCGGTCGCCTGTATGCCACGCTCATCGCCAACGAGGCCTGGGATGCCGCCCTTGCCAAGGGCGAGGACAAGCCCAAGGCTGCCAAGGGTGCCAAGCAGTCCTACAAAAAGAAAAAGCGCGGCGAGAAGGACCTCAAGGCCGTGCGCCCCAAGCACGTTAAGCGCGCCGAGCCCGAGCCCGTGGCCGAAGTCGCTCCGGAGCCCGAGCCCGAGGCAGAGATCGAAGTCGCTATTGAGGTAACGGCAGAAGCCGACACCGAAATCACCGCCACGACCGATCCCGAAGTCATATCCGAGCAGGAAGCCACTGCGGAGCTCAACGAAGCTCCCAAGTCGACAACCGAAGAAGCCGCTGACCAGCCCGAAACGCCTGCGTTCCAAAACAGCGATGTCTTTGGCGACGAGACCGAGGACGATCAGCCCGACGAGCCCGACGATCAAAGCGCTACCGAGTCGGCGCCGGAGCCCGAGACGCCGCAGCCCGCCATCTCGCTCACGGTCGTCTATGACCCCGAGAACGCAAACGCCGGCATCACCACCATGGCATCCACGCCCATCGAGGCAAAGTCGAGCGTCGAGAACGAGAACGCGACGCAGGTTGAGGTTGAAACTGCAGCTGCAGACGCGCCCGTCACCGTGAAGCCCGCAGATTCCACGATCAAGCCGGAAGCGACGCTGGAGCCCGCACCCGTCATCGAATCCGTGCCCACCGCTGCTTGCGACCGAATTCCCGCACCGGCACCGGCTTCGGTACCCGCAGCGGCCCCAACCCCCGCACCTGCAGCGCCCGCCATCCCCGAGGACTTCCCCGTCGATTTCGCAACCGAAGTCTTCTGCCCCGGCCCGCTTCTGCACCAGCTGTCGACCTATCTCCCCTACGGCGCCGACACGCTCGGCATCGTCGGCGAGTACTACTGGATTGCCCGCGAGCGCGGTACCATCGAGGCCGCGCGAAACCGCGCAAGCTTCCCCCTGCGCTACACGCAGGCCGGCGAGCGCCACGAAGTCACTGTGCGCATCCGCCACAACACCACCGGTGGCCTCGGTGCCGCCTGGGTCATCGACAAGGTCAACGCCCCGGCCGAGTGACAAAACGGCCCTGGATAGCCATTTGACCATCCAGGGCCGTTTGAAATCAGACCTTTTGGCTGTCATCAGCACATATAGACACCAGAGAAGCAAGCTCCTCCTCAAGTTGCGGAGCAAAATACCTAAAAGAAACTTGTGCTCCAATCGGTATCGACTCAATCATATTCGCAGCATTATCTGAAACACGGTACGATGCAGTTTCACCTGTCTTCAAATCCTCTATTGAGCAGACAGCGTCTTCAGCATCAATCGACCTAAGCACGCCTTTTCCTTGTAACATCACATCGGCATGCCCGCCAGCTATTTCTAATGAACCTGAGTCTGTCGCAGTCACTTCTCCGGAACCTCCGCGCGATATCTCTTCCTTTGTTGAACAGCCCACCAATGAAGCCATCAGCACCAAAGACAGAGCTAGACGAATCGCCCTACTTCGAAAAAGTCGTTCCATAAGTCCACGCATAATAGCTCTGATCATACTTCAGGAAGGATAAAGATGAATTCCAGCCGTCCGCTATGCCAATCATCTGCCTTGTCTCTCCAGTTTTCTTACCAGTAAGTGTGGCGTAAGCCTCCGCTGTTACAGAATGGGCTGATCCGTTGTACAAACTCGCATGTATAACATTCGGTCTATTATAGTTAATCTCATTTTGAATGCTCGCGATAGCCGGAGAGGAGACAGTGCGGGCGATAAGAGTACTTCCTCTGCTTGCGCAGTAATTTGTAAACCCCGTTGCACAGGTTGATATCGGCGTTCCACCCAAAACAACGCCGGGAACAGTCTGTTCTTCATCGGAAAGAGCATGGGTATTGGTGTAATTCCATATCTGCATATATTGCGAAGGGTCGCTATATAAATTGGCAATGCCATACAGTTCCGCAACGTTCGAAAAAGCTGTCACCATACAAGCATAGTGGGCGGTAAGCCTCTTAATCTCGCTTTCATCATATGACATAAACTGAGAAATGGAACGAAATCCAGATACTGTGTAATCCTGCATTTGAGTTGCGTAAATTACAACATCGTTCCAGCTTGAAGGTTTATTCGATAAAACGACAGGCCGTCCTTCTATGGAAACAGCCGGGATTGTTCTTCCGCAATTTGTTGTTATTGAACCGTCCAAAGATTGCACGCCGAATTCGAATGGATTGATCATTACGACTGGGTTATTGAAAGAATAAGACTCGACACCAAGATCTCCTCCCCGATCCATAGGGCTGACTAAGCCGTCTCCAAAACGATATCCCGTAAGTATTTCATCATCTGAAGCATCTAAAACCAAATAGCCCGCGGCTCTATTGGATGTCACAACCGGAACAATGTAACCAAGCGGGGACCCATCAACATCTACAAAAGGAATAGGGTCAGAAGGCGTATACGAATAGCCGAGGAGTCCCTTTATATATTTATCGGCAAGCTCTTGCGCAATTTCAGAAGTAAATTGTATCTGCTCACCATCAATATTGCCCGTCGAAGCAAAAACCTCTTTCGGACGTGCGGCTAAGGCGACAATTGAAGACGCGACAAGTTGCAGAAAACGACGACGCGAAAGCATATGTTCTTCTTTCTAGAGAAGCGACTTATAAGGTACTCCTATTCTATAATCTTTTTTGTAACGTTACAGCACTGGTTATATTTCAATTCGATTTGCTTATGTCCTTGCAACCCAATGCGTCTTTACGTTTTAAACGGAATTAGAAAATCACTCATAGCAAAAACGGGCTTTAATCCCAAAGAGATGACTTTGATTATGAATCAAACCAGCAGCCAGGGCATAGCTGCAGTGCAATTGCTACAAGAAAGGCCGCCCTTGGTGGCGGCCTTTCTACTTGCTACTAGTCGCGCGTCAGCTTGCGGTGAATACGATGCGGCTGGGCTGCGTCCTCGCCCAGGCGCTCGATTCGGTTGGCCTGATAGGCCTCGAAGTTACCCTCGAACCAATACCAGTTGCCCGGATTTTCGTCGGTGCCCTCCCACGCCAGAATGTGCGTGGCGACGCGGTCCAGGAACATACGGTCGTGGCTAATGACCACCGAGCAGCCCGGGAACTCGAGCAGCGCCGCCTCGAGCGAGGACAGCGTCTCGACGTCGAGGTCGTTCGTGGGCTCGTCGAGGAGCAACAGGTTGCCGCCCTGCTTGAGCGTGAGCGCCAGGTTCAGACGGTTGCGCTCGCCGCCGGAGAGCACGCCAGCGCGCTTCTGCTGGTCCTGGCCCTTAAAGCCAAAGCTCGCCACATAAGCGCGGCTCGGAACCTCGGTCTCGCCGACCATCATGTGGTCCAGGCCATCCGAGACGACCTCCCACAGGTTCTTATCGGGGTCGATGCCGGAACGGTTCTGGTCGACGTAAGAAATCTTGACGGTCTCGCCCACCTCGAGCTCGCCCGAAGTCAGCGGCTCCAGACCCACAATCGCCTTGAACAGCGTGGTCTTGCCCACACCGTTGGGGCCGATGACGCCCACGATGCCGTTGCGCGGCAGGGTGAACGAAAGGTCATCGATGAGCACGCGGCCATCGAACTCTTTGTGCAGATGATGGGCCTCGAGCACCTTGTTGCCCAGACGCGGGCCCACAGGGATGCGAATGTCGGTCCAGTCGAGCTTCTGGCTTGCGCGGGCCTCGGCCTCCATCTCCTCGTAGCGAGCCAGACGGGCCTTGTTCTTGGCCTGGCGGGCCTTGGGCGAGCTGCGCACCCACTCGAGCTCGGCCTCCATGCGCTTGGCGAGTTTGGCGTCGCGGTTGCCCTGCGCCTCGATACGCGCGGCCTTGGTCTCCAGATACGTGGAGTAATTGCCCTTGTAGGGATAAAGGTGACCACGGTCGACCTCGCAGATCCACTCGGCAACGTTATCCAGGAAGTAGCGATCGTGCGTGACGGCAAGCACCGCGCCCTGGTAGTTATGCAGGAAGTGCTCGAGCCACAGGATCGACTCAGCGTCTAGGTGGTTCGTGGGCTCGTCGAGCAGCAGCAGGTCGGGAGCCTCGAGCAGCAGCTTGCACAGGGCCACGCGACGGCGCTCGCCGCCGGAAAGTACGTTGACCGGCATGTCGGAATCGGGCAGCTGCAGGGCGTCCATGGCCTGGCCGAGCTTGGAATCGATATCCCAGCCGTCGGCGGCATCAATCTCGTCCTGGAGCTTTCCCATCTCGGCCATGAGGGCGTCCATGTCGCAATCCGGGTCGCACATCTCCTCGCCGATCTTGTTGAAGCGATCGACCTTGGCGATCATATCGCCAAATGCCATGCGCACGTTCTCGATGACGGTCTTGTCATCGTCGAGCGGCGGCTCCTGGTGCAGGATGCCCACGGTGTAGCCGGGGGTGAGCCTGGCATCGCCGTTGGAGACCTCCTCGATGCCGGCCATGATCTTGAGCAGGGTCGACTTGCCCATACCATTGGGGCCCACGACGCCGATCTTGGCACCGGGGTAGAAGCTCAGGGTCACGTCGTCAAGGATTACCTTGTCGCCATGGGCCTTACGAGCCTGATACATCTGGTAGATAAACTCCGCCATTTGCCTGTTTTATCCTTTCTACCTGCTGTTTCTCTATTCTTGTTTCGCCTAAGTGGAAACGAAATGGAAAAACCAGCTCTGAAACGTAACGAAAAAGGGGCATGGTTGCCCATACCCCCTAATACTACCTGGGAAAAGTTCCCCCGGAACATACTATGAACTACGTACGCTAGTTTTCCGCAACCTTAGCGAGCGGCTCGCTGCGATTTGCGCCACAGCAGATACGAGTAGACGTAGACGGCTCCAACCGAACCAAACGCCAGAACCGCAATCACCGCGGCGACGACTTCACTCGAAAGCACGCTGCCTGCCACGCCCATCGCAATCAGGCCAACACCCAGCACCATAAAGCAGGCACCGCCAAAGCGCTGCGTACGGCGCCAGTTCTCGGGATTGGCAAGCGCCCAAGGCGTCTTGATACCGAGCGTATAGTTCTGCTTCACACGCGGCAAGTAGTTGCCTACGCCGATGAACAGCAAACCGACAACACCGGAAATCAGCACGTTGACCGAACCGACCGCCGGCACCACGCCCCAGACCGTAAGCTCTCCCAGCCAGCTTATGGCGCACATGAACAAGGTGAAGGCGATTACGAAGCCCTGATAGAACTTGCCCGAGGTTCGATATGCCTCACCTTTGGGATCGATGCGCGGCACCACGCAGAACATTGCGAGAAGCACCAGAGGCAGCACGCCGAGCGCGGAGGCCATCCAGCTGGGACCCCAACCGTCGACGGCGCCGTTCGCGCCCCAGTGCGTGGGAATCTGCCCAGGCAAGCTCGGCATCACCATGAGATGCGCTACGACATTGGCGACGCACAGAGCGACCAGCGCAATCCACACGCGCGACGATACCCCCGTGGGGTGAATGCCCTTGTTTTCGTTATTCATCCTTATCACCTTCCGTGTTTGTAAAGCCCATAAACCAACCGATCAAGTCCTGCATGACGGTAGTGTTTAAGCTGTATACGATGTTTTGACCATGACGTTCGTCGGTTACCAACCCGGCGTTTTTGAGCGTCGCCAAGTGATGGCTCAGCGACGGCTTACTGATATCGAAATGCTCGGCAAGCTCCCCCGCCGTGCAATTGCCCTCGCGCAGCAACTCCAAAATGCGCCGTCGCGTTGGATCGGCAAGCGCCTTAAAACCCTCTCCCGGCATAAGACCCCCTTTCATCATCTCTCATGACGCGCACACTATACTCGATATTTAGATGTTTGTCTAACTATCTAATACAGGAACATCTATAGAACATTCGTTCGTATTTAGCTACAATGGAAGTTGAAGCAGATGGGCCAGCTCCCTCTACCCGAGAAGGAGATGGACTATGAGTATTGACGATGTCCTGACGTTGTTATTGCTTGTAATCGCGGCTGTGGAGCTCGGCATCCACATTGGAGGTCGAATGAAATAGCCGCCCCCGCGTAATGCGAAGACGGCCACTTCTCACGCTACAAACGTGTTTGGGAGTTGGCCAACCCGCGGCAACGGGTGCCATCTGCTTCATCTTATGCGAATCACTGCCTCATTTCAACAAGCCCCTAGGGCTCAAATGGAATCGCGATAATACCTATAATGACGATAGCTAAAACACGATTCGCTTCCCCATCGGAGGATGTCTATGACCGAAACCACAGCCGCAACCCCCAACGAGACACGCGACACCAAGCTCGAGATCATCATGGGCCGCGAGGCACTCGACAAACTCGCCGCCGCCACGGTGCTGGTGCTCGGCTGCGGAGGTGTGGGCTCCAATTGCTGCGAGGCACTTGCCCGCGGCGGCATTGGTCATTTCGTCATTCTGGATAAGGACATCATCGCGCCCAGCAATATCAATCGCCAGGCCATCGCCTTTCAAAGCACCATCGGCAAGCGCAAGGTCGATGTTATGGAAGCCATGATCCACGACATCAATCCAGCCGCTACCGTCATCAAGCGCACCGAATACCTGTTGAGCGACAATATCGACGAGTTCTTCGCGAGCGTTTTGGAGCAGACGGACGGCAAGCTCGACTACGTCGTCGACGCCATCGACACCATCTCGGCCAAGCTCACCATTGCCAAATATGCTCAGGACCACGACATTCGTTTGGTTAGCTCCATGGGCGGGGCCAACAAGCTCCATCCCGAGTGCCTCCGCTTTGCCGACATTTTCGATACGGTACGTGACCCCATGAGCCGCATCATGCGCAAAGAATGCAAGAAGCGCGGAATCAAGAGTCTGCATGTACTGTTTAGCTGCGAGGAATCGGTTAAGACACAGCCCCGCGACCCTTCCAATATCCACGAGCGCACCGAGCTCGGAACCGCCAGCTTTATGCCGCCCATCATGGGCCAGATGATTGCCGGCGAGGTTATCCGCCAGATCAGTGGCCGCGGCACCGAGCGCGTGCGCGCCGATGGCCAGCGCTTGGACTAGCGGAGCGCGCCGAGATGGAGCCCCGGTTATTTGATGCACACTGCCATCTTGATTTAATGGCTCACCCGGACGCCGTTGCCGATGAGGCAACGGCGCTGGGCTTGGGTCTATTTGATTGCGGCGTCGATCCACGCGACTTTTCGGCCGCAAACGAGCGCGCTCGTCGCCACCCGGGCATCATCGCCGGCGTTGGGCTTCACCCCTGGTGGCTCGCCGATGGCCACTGCGGTTTTGCCGAAGTCAATCTGCTTTGCGAAGTTGCTGCCCAAGAACGCTACATCGGCGAAGTCGGACTCGACTTTTCCGCGCGCTTTGCTGGAAGTGAGCCGCTACAAATACAGGCACTTAACCGGCTCTGCGATGCGCTCGTGCAGCATCCTCTTACCGGGCGCGTGATATCAATTCACGCCGTTCGTTCGGCAGGAGCCGTACTGGACGTCCTCGAATCGCATGGACTACTCATCCCAAACCCCGACTCCCCCGCTATCATCTTCCACTGGTTTAGCGGCACTTCGGACGAACTCACCCGCGCGCGTAATGCGGGCTGCTATTTTTCCGTCAACGAACGCATGCTCGCGACCAAGCGCGGTCGCGAATACGCACGACAGATTCCACTCGACCGCCTACTGCTCGAGACCGATGCGCCGGCCGAGCCAAACACAGAAACAAGCGCGCAGTCGCTCATCAGGTCGCTCACAAGGACCTCAGAACGCATCACCTCGCTCAAAAACTGCGACGCAAAGCGCATCGAGTCGATAGTTTTAACAAATGCGCGCTCTTTTTTTGACCTTCGCTAACCCCTGGTGTGCAAAAAATGCCAAATATGAGTACTGCTACCGGAATGGATACATTTCTTTTAACTTTCCAACCGCCAGAATAATCCTCGATTGTCCGCTAATTAAAGCTGTTACAGTCATTCATCCTGCGTTTTCGCAAATCTTAAACCCCTCCAGACGCTCAAATCACGTCTGAAGGGGTTGATTTTGCTGCGACTAAATTAGTCACAGTACTCATATTTGGCATTTTTTGCACACGAGGTCCCGGGGAGGATCCTGCACCTCCCCGGGACCGCTCGGCTATTCGACGATTGGTGCTCCGTGGCCCCAAGAACCTTCCATGCCGCACACGGTCGAGGCAAACCCGGCAGCAAAGTCGAGCGCGCGCTCGATAGCCTCGGCGCCATCCTCTCCACGCTTGGCGGAATCGAGATAGCACATCAAAAACGAAGTGAGGAACGAGTCGCCCGCTCCCATGGTGTCCTTCATGTCCGTTACCGGTTTAGCCAGCTGGCGGTAATAACGCTCGCCGTCGTAAGCAATGCAGCCCTCGGCACCCGCCGTAGCCGACACAAAACGCGGACCCAGGCCCTTCACCCATGCCAGACGCTCGCGAATCTCGTCCTCACTCGCGGCATCCGCCGCACTAAAGAAGGCAAAATCGACGTAGGGTGCAATCTGCTCGTAGTACTCGTCGGTGGAGTCGTCCGAAAAGTCAAAAGAGACCGTGACGCCCGCAGCCTTCAGCTTGGGCAGCTCGCGCTCGGTAAAGCAATAGTTGCCCGAATGAACCACATCGAACTGCTTCATGTACGCAAGGTCAAAGCGATCGAGGACATAGCGCGCATCGCCACGGATACCGCCCTCGTTGGAGCCGAGGAAGACACGGTCACCGTCAACGACGGTCACGCGAGCCGCTCCGTTCTCGCCAATCATCTGCTCGCACTTGTCAAGCTCGACACCCTCATCCTCGAGGCTTGCAATGACATGCTCGGCAGCGGCGTCATTGCCAAAAATGCCCATGTATGCGGAACGTGCGGCACCGCATTTCTTGGCATAAACGGCGAAGTTCACCGCGTTGCCGCCAGGATACATGGTGTGGATATGCTCGTAGCGATCGACGACGTTGTCGCCAAATCCGAGCGCGTTAACGTTAAATGCCATGGCCTTTGTCCCTTCTAGTACTCGACAACACCCATATAGCGACGGAAATCGGGATCGTGATCAAACACCTTGCCGCGTGCAGCACGCAGCTCGCAGTTCATGGCGTAGAACAGCACCGGGTCCAGATAGGCACGGACGCTCGCCGGCACGGCTTCCATACCGTACTCCTTGGCATCGAGCACCATCAGCGTATCGGTATGCGTCTTAAGGAACGCCAGGGCGCGCTCGTCCATAGCACGGCACTCGCTGGAGCCCATCTGCAGGAAGTAAAAAACGCCATCCTGAGTAGCCTCGAAGGGGCCATGGAAGTACTCGGCAGAGTGGATGTAGCTGCAGTGCTGCCACTGCATCTCCATAAGAGAGCAGATAGCGAAACCGTAGGTCTGGCTAAAGTTGGGACCGCTGCCCAGAATATAGAAGAACTCGTGCTCCTGGCAAAGCTTGGCAAAACGATCGCCCAGCTCGGCATTTACCTTCTCACGTGCCGGGGGAAGAATCTTATCCATCTCGGCGATACCGGCATACATATCGGCAAGATCGGCGTAGCCCTCCTGCTGATCGAGCAGCTCGGCCGCAAGCGACAGCGAAATGCCAGCGGGGACCTCAGCCTGCGGCACGCCCTCGCCCCATGGGTAGACCCACGTGGTCCACCTGCCGGAGTCGATCTTAGATCCAGCGTTGTCGGTCTGGGCGATCACCGTAGCGCCGGCGGCAAGGGCAATCTCGCAGCCCTCAACGACCTCGGGGGTGTTGCCACTGTGGCTGCAAGCAATGACCAGGGACTTCTCGCCCAGACGACGCGGACGCATGATATCGAACTCGCGAGCCGTATAGATATACGAAGTGAAGGTGGTTGCCTCGCGCTGCAGAAGCTCGTGAGCCGGGATCAAATCGATCATGGAGCCACCACAAGCAATCCAGTAGACGCTGTCGAACTTGCCCTTCTCGGCAATTGCCTCTTTGATCAGATCGTGTGCGTTCATATCCAGTTCCTTTCTTGTTTGGGCCGCAATCAATGACGTTGGTTGCGTGGCCGATAGTTGTTTTAGTCAATCAGATATTTCTCGAATGCGGCCATGTTCTTGGCATCAGCCGCCGCCGGGTCATCGTAGTAACGACCGTCCGTGATTTCCTGGCCCAGCATGCCGTCGAAACCATGGGCGTTGAGTGTGGCAACGAAGGCGTCCATATCGTGCTTGCCATCGCCCCACACCAGATGGCCATACGGGTCACCGTCGATAAAGTGCATCTCGTGAATTGCCCCATCACCAAAGGCGGCAAACCAGTCCTCGAGCGTCTCGCCTGCAACGCCCATCGCGGTTGTATCAACCATGGGCTGTAAGTACGGGCTCGCGACCTCGTCAATCATGCGCTTCGCATCGGAAACCGTCGTCACAAGGTTGCTCTCCTCGGGACGCAGGCTTTCCATCGTGAGCACCAGACCGTGCTCGCCGGCATACTCCGCCAGAATGGACAAGTGCTCGCGGCTGCGCTTCCAGGCTTCCTCGCGGTCCTCGTCCCAGTCGCCCCAGCCCGAGTTGATGGACATACGGTCGCACCCAAGTACCTCGGCAAGCTCAATGCCGTGTTTAAAGTACGCCAGACTGCGCTGTTCATGCAGCGGCTTGCGTGCGCAGTACTGCCAAGGATAGACAACGTTCTCGGGGCACAGAGTACGATACCTAAGCCCACGGTCTGCAGCCTTTTTCGCCAGGACCTCAGCCTCAAAGTAGCCCGTATGGTCGAGCGTCACATGCGGCTCTGCGCACCACAGCTCAATGGACTCAAAGCCCAAACGCTGCTGCACATCAAGGAAGTAATCGAGCGACCACATGATGTAGTGGATATTCATGCCCGCAATCTGCTCGCGGCGCAGCGTCGGTTTGGATTCAGACATCTTATGCCTCCTTATTTCGATCGAACACGATTTGTCCGTCCGACATCGTCATATCAACCGCAAGATCGCGTGCGTCGCGATAATCGAGGTCAAACACATCCCGATCGAGCACGCAGATATCGGCAAGCTTGCCGACCTCGAGCGTACCCAGCTCGTCTTCGCGCATCAGATCGTACGCGCCCCCGGCAGTCCAAGCGCGCAAGAGCTCGACAAGCGTCAGCGTGTTGACCTCATTCACAGGCAGTCCGTCGGCGAAGAATCCGCCGCACGCGCTGTAGATTGACTCGCCCAGGCTCGGAATCAGCAGCGGCAAATCCGTTCCACAGCACACTGTGCATCCGGAATCTTCCATGCCGCGGCGATTCCAGCTGTGCAAAAGTCGCGTCTCGCCAATTTGTCGACGCATCATCGACAGGCAATCCTCGCGTCGGTCCAGCGTCAGAATCTGCGGATAGACCTCGCAAATTCCACCTAACTTGCCAAACTCGACAAGATCGGTCGGGTCAGAGTTCTCGAGATCGGTAATCGCATGGCGGCGAAGCATCCGTCCATGCTCGTCTCGAGGCAGCGAGGCATAGAGCGCCACGGTGCGACGAACGGCGCCATCGCCCTGGCAATGCAAGGAATATCGGAAGCCGTCAGCATCAATTGCACGCAGCTCGCTTTCAATCAGATCCCACTCTGGCTCCTCGACGACCGTCTTGCCGGCAGCGCCCGCATCGGCCGTATCCTCATAGGGGTCAATCATCTCGGCAAGCCCCGCCCATACGCCGCGATCGGTCATACGGTTGAAGCCAGAAAAACGAACGAACGGTCCCCGGAAGCGCTCTCGTGCCTCGCGAGCATATGCCAGATTTGCACCGGCGCCCACCGGCTGCGACATCATAGAGACGCGAACCGTCAGCTCGCCAGATTCCTCACGGCGAGCCATTTCGTCGGCAAAGCCGTAGTAGTCATCAAACGCCATCTCCTTGATGGCGGTAACGCCGCGCTCGTTAAGCATGCTCATGTAGTCCGAATACCCCGCGCGCACCTCGGGCAGCGCGAGGAAATCGCTCATCATGCGCCAGATCTTCTCGGCATAGCACGCCTGGGGTGTGAAGCCGTATCGCGCACTGGCGGCAGCATTGAGAACGCAGGTCTCCGCGCCCGGTGTAAAGCAGACGACGGGGATATCACCAAAAAACTCGTCAAACACAGCTGCCGTATTTGCGTTCTCGGCATCCGATGCCAACGTTTCGGGCAGGTTGTGGCCAAAAGCCGCCGCGCAATCCGGATGATCATCTTTCCATGCACGCAAGAGCGACACGGCCTCTTTGGCATCAGCGACGCCGGACAGATCAGACCCCAACGTCCGCAGTGCCCAGCCCGTATAGAAGGTATGCACATCGATCAGGCCGGGCATGACGGTGCGGTCGCCCAGGTCAACTACCTCGTCCGCCTGGGTCAAATACGAAGCTACCTCGCACTTGGTGCCAACCGCCTCAATTCGATTGCCACGGACCGCTACGAAACCTTCAAACGGCAGGTCCCCCGTACCGGTAAAGACGCTCTTAGACGTCAGGACCGTCAAACGATCAGACATCACAACCACCTACACCGGAAGCATGCCAGAGATTGCCGTTACGATCAGGCCAAAGACGACCATGAAGATGAAGAACTTCCAAATGGTCTTCCACCATTGGCCAAACGAAATCTTAGCCACGGCAAGGCCGGCGACCGTCATGCCCGCCACGGGACTGATGGTGTTGATGGTTTGGTTGGCAAACTGGAGCGCGGTAACGGCGGCTTCGGGATTGAGGCCCATAAGCTCGGTCAGCGGACCCATGACGGGCATGGTGAGCGCCGCAAGTCCAGAGCTCGAGGGAACCAGCAAAGAGAGCAGGCCAAGGACGATATACATAAACGTGGTGTAGACGGCGGCAGGTGCACCGGCCAGTGCAGTAGCGAGCGCCTGGAGGATGGTGTCGATGATCATGCCACCCTCGGCGATGACCAGAATACCGCGCGCGATACCGATAACGACGGCAGCGTACGCAAAGTCGGCGAGACCCTTAACGAACTCCTCTGCGATCGTCTGCTGGTCAAGGCCGCCCAGGATACCGGCAAGCAAGCCCATGCCAAGGAACACGGCGGAAATCTGATTCATGTACCAGCCCTGGGTAACAAGACCCCAGACGATAATGCCCATACCGCAAGCAAAATCGATAAGCACGAGCTTCTGACGGATCGTGAACTCTTCCTCGATGGAGGCATCGGTCACGGAAAACTCAATACGCTTGAGCTTATCGTCCTCGTACACAATGGACGACTCGGGGTTTTTCTTGACGCGCATGGCGTAGCGCATGGCCCATGCGATACCGACGGCAGTGAAGATGACCCAAGAAACGGCGCGCAGCCACAGTTGCGGATTACCCTCGATGCCAATGATGCCTTGGGCGATCAAAACATTAAACGGGTCGATGGTCGAAGCACAATATCCCAGGTTAGGACCAAGGAAGCAGATGATGAATGCCGTCATCGAGTCATAACCGATACCCATCATGATGGGAATGAAGATGGCATAGAACGGCAGGGCTTCCTCAGACATACCAAACGTAGTGCCGCAAATGGACAGCAACGTCATCGTGATGGGAATGATGAGGATGTCCTTGTTCTTGAGCTTTTTAATCACACGGCTCATGCCGGCATTCAAAGCGTTGGTCTTGGTGATGACTGCGAACGATCCGCCAATCAATAAGACGAACGCAACGACGTCAGCAGCCTCCTGGATGCCCTTAGTGGGCGCTTGCAGGACCGCAAAGATATCCTGGCCCAGATTGATGGTCTCGCCGGTCTCGGAATCGGTGTAATTCTTATCGACCTGTTCATAGGTACCAGCAACGGCGACTTCACGCTCGCCCGCCGCTGTCGAAATCGTCTTGCGCTGGTACTGACCAGAGGGAACGATCCAAGTCAGAACCGCAAAGACAACGATCAGCAAGAACATGATCGTATAGACATGCGGTAATTTGAACTTAAAACGTCTGTTTGTCTTCTTCGCCTTCGTATCTGACATAGATACCTCCAAAGAACTCGAGACTGCATCGCATCTCGCTTCAACGCCTGCGCAAGGCAAACGTTCTATGACGTTCCATAGATTACCAGCAGCTTTTCCCATCATCAAGATAATTTCAAACTGATTGCCGCGACGCGGTTGAACGGTTGCGTTCGCGCCGTGAACGGTATGGAGACGCCCGGTGAGATGATCAACCGGGCGTCTCCATTCGCAATGTCCTAGATGTCAAAGACGTAGCGAGACCCAACGATCCGCTGACGACCGATGATAAACGGCCGCCGCTGCTCATCGAAAAAGAAGGCTTCCATATAAAACAAGGGCTCGCCAACGGGAACTGCCAACAGTCGAGCGACCTCGGGCGACGCGCACGCGATCTCGAGCGTGCACGGGTCGGTAAACGCGGGCGTGCGGCCCGTCCGGTTGCGCACGAACTCAAAAATGGATTGGTTAGATAGAGGTGCCGTTGATAGATAGGCGTTGTCCTCGTAAACATATATGTTGTTCTCGAGCATGACAGGGACGCCATCGGCAGTGCGCACGCGCTCAACGCAAATCAAGTCAGTTCCAACGGGAACACCAAAGAACTGTGCTTCGGTGGAATCCGCCGGCAGTATCTTTCTCGAAATGACACACGCCCCCGGTTCCATTCCGTTAACGCGGCATGCGTTCGAAAAACTCTGAACGTCATCCTTCTGGCGAATCTTGCGCTTGAGCTTGGGGGCATTGACAAACGTGCCTTTCCCCTGTCGCTTCGTTAGATAGCCCTGCTGGACGAGCTCCTCAATAGCGCGTCGCACGGTAACGCGGCCAACTTTATAGCTCTCAGCCAATTCGAATTCGTTGGGTATCCGCGCGCCTGCCTTGTAGGCGCCGGAGTTGATTTCGTTTTTAATGATATCAATGACCTGTTGGTACAGCGGTATCGCTGCTTTACCGTCAGTTGGCCCTTCAGTCGGTGGCATATACCCTCTCCCAGCACAATTAATTCTAAAACGGGCTTAAGGGCATTCAACAAGCCCTTAAGCCCGCATTAGCTTAAAGTATGCTAGGTGTCGCACCAAAATGTTGGCTATTTACTCATCAGACCCGAAAAACGCGCAACTACCGCGCTCCTAAGAAAGCGTGAGCAGCTCCGGCAGCTGGTCGATAATCTTGTCCGCGGCATCCTGGCTAAAGCCAAAGCGTTCCTCGCGCTTGGCAATGACTGTCAGGCCGGCTCGCTTGCCAGCGGTGATGCCAGGCACCGAATCCTCAACGCAGCAGCAGCGATTCGCGGGCAGTCCCAGCAGGTCCAGCGCATGCAGGTAGATGTCGGGCTCGGGCTTGCTCTCCTTAAACTGCTCGCCGCTCACCACATACTCAAAGGCATCCGACAGCCCGCACGCATTGAGCACTTCCTCGATGCTAACCATGGGAGACGAGCTGGCAAGCGCCACGCGAACGCCGCGGCGCGGCAGCTCTCGAATCGTATCCACGGCGCCTGGGTTAATCAAAGCCTGATAGTCGCGCGGACGCTTATGAGCCCATTCGTCCCAACGGGCCAACGCTTCCTCGCCAGTGAAATGCCCCTTACCGGCACGCTCAAACCAATCGACCAGCATATGCAGGAAGAACTGATGCGAGGTACCGACCTGCCCATTCAACTCCTCTTGAGTCAGGTTAAGCCCAAGCTCCTTGGCAAACGCGGCAGTCTCGCCCAGGTAGTAATACTCGGTATCGACAATGACGCCGTCCATGTCAAAGATAACGGCATCGAACGGAAATGCGGACACGGCACCCTCCCTAACAAAAGGACGCCCGCGAGCAGGCGCCCGAACCATGCATTAATCGGCGATTCTAACCCAGCAGCTTATCCAGCGCCACCGCAATACCATCTTCGTTGTTATTGGCGGTCACCATCTGGGCCACAGCCTTAACCTCATCGACGGCGTTGCCCATGGCTACACCCGTGCCGGCCCACTCAATCATGGACTTGTCGTTCTGGCCGTCGCCAAACGATACGACCTCGCTGGCATCGATGCCGAGCTTGGGCAGAGCACCCTCGAGCGCGCGGGCCTTGTCGATACCGGGCGCCGTGTACTCAAAGTACCAGTCAGCCGTAAACATGCCCGAAAGCGTCTGGGTAAAGGGCGCATACATCTCCTCGTAATGCGCCTGCAGGTAGGCCGGATCGCCCGCCGTCAGCAGCTTGTCCACGGGATAAGCATCAGCGACCTCATGCAGGCTCTCCACCTCGCGAATCTTAAGATCGCACGCATCGCGCTCGTATTTGACGATGTTTTTCTGCGAGCCGTCAGGCAGCGTGATCATGCAGTGATACGAATCCACGACATGCAAATCGCGACCGAGCGAAATCATAGGGATCACGTCAAAATTACGCAGGTGATCAATCAGACGGAGCAGCTCGTCAGCCGGCATAGCCTGGTCAAAAAGGACCTCATCGGTCTGAGCGTCGACCACATGCGCGCCATTAAAGGCAACCAGCAGACCGTCATGGTTTTGAAGGTCGAGCTCCTGCGCCAAGGCGTGCAGTCCCCATGCGGGACGGCCCGAAGCCAAGATGAGCTTAATGCCCGACTCCTGCGCCGCGAGCAGCTTCTCGCGCGTACGCGGGCTAATCACTTTCTGATCGTTGGTGAGCGTACCGTCGATATCCATCGCGATGGCTTTGATTGCCATATATGCCTCCCTGTCATTGAACAACCTTGTCTGAGCCATCATACAGAACACCCATCGCGACTCCGTTTACAACGGGCAAAAAGTCATATTGTCTCGAACATGAACGGCGTGTGGTCGTGAAGCTTTATCGCTCAGGTCAAATACGTCTGCTAGCGACGCTCATCCGTCGGTGCGCCCTCGACGATCGCGATGCCCGCCGATGCGCCTAACGCGCTGGCGCCGGCCTCGATGAATGCGCAAGCCTCTTCGTAATTATGGATACCGCCCGCCGCCTTGATTGCCACGGCATCGCCGAGTACCTCGTGCATCAGCCGCACGTCCTCGAGCTTAGCACCGCCAAAGCTTCTGCCGGTCGATGTCTTAAGGAATCCCGGCTTGGCCTCCAGCGCGATCTCGCATACACGGCGCTTGGCGGCGTCGTCGCCGTCCAGCTTGCACATCTCGACGATTACCTTGTCAGTGATGCCATGCGCGCGACAAAAATCAGCAATGGTAGTCATCTCGCGCTCGATGGCATCAAAATCGCGGTTCTCGATCGACCCCTGATTCAAAACGTAGTCAATCTCGGTAAAGCCACACGCAGCGTATTCCTCAAACCTCGCAAGCTTCTCCTCAAGCGTCATAGTGCCCTGGGGAAAGTCGATGGCGCCGGCAAGGATGATGTCAGAGCCCTCGAGCATGGCGCGGCCCGTCTCGTACTCCTGAAGGTTCGCAAATACGCAGCGAAAGTTGTACTTTAACGCCTTCTCGACATACTGCTCAAACGTGTCCTCGGGGGCATCGATATAGTCGATGTATTTATTGATGGGTTTGGCAAGTGTCATGCTGGGCCTCCTTGTTCAGGACTGACAACCGATTCGTGGTTTCACGCGAAAAACCACGTTCAATGTACGCCCGACATACAAGGACAGCGTCCGCATTCCGACAAGTGGTATGAAATTAGCTGTAAACGTATATTTACAGACAGCGAATGGCACCGCACGCGGATGCCGACAGCAAGACATCCCCCTCCTCAATACACCCTCATGCCCCTTTACTGTTTGCGACCAGAAATGATGAGCTGCACAACGTCGTTAGCGGTCGAATTCGACCTCTGACGACGTCACGCGACCCATCGTATCTGGCCGACAACAGAAAAGGGGCCCGTATCCCAACGGATACGGGCCCCTTTCGGCCATGACCTATCTCAGCAGCAAAGACCACTTGCGGTGAGCGCGGTAGAACTCGATCGCACCATCTTATCCGAGCCGGGGCACGTTCGCATAGCGTGGCGCGTGACGGTTGCAAAACCACCCCATTTGAAACAAAGGCAAAAAAGTACTTGCAAAGACGCGTTCCGACATATAAGTTGATAAAAGACCGCCGTTGCGGTTTTAAGTAGATCGAGCATATGAAGTTTCAGTTTTTAGCGTGTAAGAGAAAGAAGATCGGCAAAGTACAGCCCCAAACGCAATGACAACTTAATGAGGTAACTGCCACATGTGAGGCACCCGGGGCATTGCTGTCTCGATTTTGAGCACGATGCCTTCCGCCTTGCATGGGCCGTTCCATCCCGCCCCTGCAGCAACTGCCTCACGGGCTCATTGAAAACCGCATAGCACCCCAACGTCAGCACATCACCCACGGCAAGCACATCACTCACGACAACCAACACATCAACAAACAGCACGAACATCAACCGATTGGAGAAGCTATGACAAACCACCACGCTGAAGACGGCGATAAGAAAAGCATTCTGGATGCCCGAATTGAGCGAGCATATGCAAGCGAATATGACGCCGCCTTTGCCGCCGCGACCATCAAGAACTACGCGTCGCTACCGCTCGCGACGATCTTGGCCGACCACCCTCAACTGCTGAAGCGCTGCACAAAGATCATGGGCGACCCCGACATTCGCAAGCTGACAGACCCCTATGCCCCAAAACGCGACAACGATTCGTACGTTCTTACCGTAGGCTGCCTAGCCCATATGCTTACGGCGCTTGACACGAAACTCAAGCTCGAATGGGAACCCGACGAGCGTCATGAACTCGAAAGCAAGCGGAACACCCTGCGCACCGCACTGTTCCTTCCGTTGGACGGCCTCAAGCGCTGCAACGTCGAGCTCAATACACAGGCGCGGCAAAAGCCCGGGACCACGGGGCAGAAAACTCCAAGACCCCATGCGGCCATCGTCGACCGCAACCGATATAACCGCATGACCGCGCATTTTTCTGCCGAGGGAACAGCCATAAGGACGCTAATCGACCTGCTGTGCCTCCTGAGCATCAACGAGCTATTTGAGGGCTATCTCGCCCTTGTTCCCGCGACGGCACCCAAGTCGGTAGCAAAGATCATCGAGACCTGCAGACGCCAGTTTGAGCGCCATCGCAATGGCAGCGAGATGAACGCCAGCATCGCGCAGTGCTACGCGGCTCATTACAAAAATGACGGATGTGCCCCTGTCGAGCATCAGCTGCGGCTCGCCTACACCACGCCCGCCGCAACGCTCTATCGCTTTGGAGCCCTTGGCGCTTGCGAGCCGCACGAACAGGCAGTCTGCCCCACAACCGAGCTCGATCTCAGGCTCGGACGAACCCTGTAGCCCGCCAGCCCCTCCGCGGGCAACAATCCTATTCCACAACACAACCAACAGAAAGGAGTCCTCATGGACACCAATCATTCCCCCATCATCAGCCCCCTCACCATGCGTGAATCCGCCCGAGGCATCACGCTCACCAGCATTTACGATGAGATGCTCGCCCGTCGCGAGCTCTCCGTCATGGGAAACATCGAAACCCCGATGGCCCACGACCTATGCCAGCAGATCCGCCTGCTCGATGCCACCGACCCCAGCCGCCCCATCACCATATTTGTCGCCAGCGCCGGCGGAAGCGTGCGATCGGGCCTTGCGATCTATGACGCCATGCGCCTCGCATCGTGCCCCATCCGCACCGTCTGCCTGGAATTCGCCGCGTCCATGGGCGCCGTGATTTTTATGGGCGGCGACGATCGCCGTATGGCGCCCCATGCAGAGCTCATGATTCACGACCCGCTGATCCCCCAGGGGGCAGGCGGCTCGGCACTTGCGCTGCAGGAAACCAGCCGGCGTCTCATGCAGACCCGCAAGACCCTCACGCAAATCCTCTCGGACCGCAGCGGCCTCACGCCCAAGCGCATCCAGTCCCTCACTGCAAAAGACACCTACCTTTCGGCCGAGCGCGCCGTCGAGCTCGGCTTTGCCCACGAAATCCTCTCGACCACCAAGGAGGTCGCCCATGTCTAACCTCACCAGCCGCCTCGCCGCATCTGAGTCCGCATCGTCCACCATCCTCGCCAAGGATCGAACGCTTTCCTGCGACACCCGCCAAACGGGACTCAACAACAACGCACTTGTGATCGGCCCCTCGGGAGCCGGCAAGACCCGAAACGTCCTCAAGCCCAACCTGCTGCAAATGAACGCAAGCTACATCGTGCTCGACACCAAAGGCACGCTCTGTCGCGAAGTGGGACCCGTGCTGGCAGCCCACGGTTACCGCGTGCAATGTCTCAACTTCGCCGACCTCAACACCGTCCCGGCCCTTGCGCCCGGCATCGAGCGCTGCGGTTACAACCCCCTGAGGCACATTCGCCTCAAGGCGGACGGCAGGCCCAACCAGCAGGACATCCTCTCGGTGGCAAAGGCCATCTGCCCCATCGAGGACAACAACCAGCCTTTTTGGGATCATGCGGCGGCAAACCTGCTGTCGTGTCTTATCGCCTACGTCACCGAACAGCTACCCGCCGACGAGCAGACGATCAGCTCGGTCATCAAGCTGATCGAGCACCTGCAGGACGGTGCCACGGGTCGATTGTTTGACGACCTGATCACGACCGACCCCCAAAGCTATGCCCTCTCGCTATGGCGGCGCTACGCCATTACGCAAAATGCCGAGCGCATGCACGCGAGCATCGTCGGCATCCTTGCCGAAAAGGTCATGTGTCTGGGATTCGACGGTGCGGCACAGCTCTATCGTGAGTGCCATCAGGTGGACTTCGCTTCCATGGGACACACCCCCTGCGCCCTGTTTGTAACCGTGAGCGATATTGACCGCAATCTCGATCCGCTGACCGGCCTCTTTATTTCGCAGGCGTTTATGGGCCTCATTCGTGAGGCCGATAGGCAGCCCGACGGCAGCCTGCCCGTGCCCGTGCGCTTTATGCTCGATGACTTCGCAAATCTGCAGATCCCCCAGATCGACAACGTGCTCTCGATTATCCGAAGCCGCAACATCTGGGCAACGCTGCTGCTGCAGTCGACCAACCAGCTCGATGCGCTCTATGGCGAGGCACGCGCACGCTCCATCATGGGCAACTGCGACACGCATCTGGTGCTGGCGTTCCAGGATCCCGAGAGTGCCCGGGTGTTTTCCGACCGCGCCGACGCGCTGCCCAGCACGCTCATGGCGACGCCGATCGATCGCTCGTGGCTCTTTGTACGCGGTCGCACTCCCGAACAGGTCGAGCGCTTTAGGCTCGAAGACCATCCGCTCTACGGGGAGCTGCCCGAGGCGCAGCGAGGCCATGCGGAGGCCGAGATCTAGGCGCAGGGTTCTCGCAGCGCGCGACGCCCCGGCGATGTTCCACAAAGGCCGTGCGCCCCGGGACCACGGCAAAAGCAAAGGGGCCCGCATCCGATAGGATACGGGCCCCTGACTATAAGGCGCGATACGTTAACAGCAGCGACTACTTGCGATGCGCGCGATAGAACTCGATGAGCGCCTGGGTCGAAGCGTCCTGCTCGGCCTTGGCGGCGTCGTCGTGGAAGGCCGGGGTGATCTGCTTGGCAAGCTGCTTGCCCAGCTCGACGCCCCACTGGTCGTAGGAGTCGATGCCCCAGACCGTGCCCTCGACAAACGTAATGTGCTCGTACAGGGCGATGAGCTCGCCGAGTGCGAACGGGGTCAGCGTGTCGCCGAAGATCGAGGTCGTCGGGCGGTTGCCCTCAAAGCAGCGGGCCGGGACGATCTGCTCGGGCGTGCCCTCGGCGCGCACCTCGTCGGCCGTCTTGCCAAAGGCGAGCGCCTTGGTCTGGGCCAGGAAGTTGCCCAGGAACAGCTCGTGGACATCCTGGCCGCTGTCGGTTGCGGGGTTGGCAGTGTTGGCGAAGGCGATGAAATCGGCCGGGACCACCACAGTGCCCTGGTGCAGCAGCTGGTAGAAGGCATGCTGGCCGTTGGTGCCGGGCTCGCCCCAGAAGATCTCACCGGTGTCGGAGGTCACGGCGCTGCCGTCCCAGCGGACATGCTTGCCATTGGACTCCATGGTGAGCTGCTGCAGGTAGGCCGGGAAGCGGTGCAGGTACTGGCAATACGGAAGCACGGCATGGCTCTTGGAGCCGAAGAAGTTGACGTACCAGACATTGAACAGGCCCATCAGCGCGACGGCATTGTTCTCGAGCGGCGTATTGCAGAAGTACTCGTCGATGGCGTGGAAGCCCTCGAGGAACTGCTGGAAACGCTCGGGGCCGAGCACGACGATCAGCGACAGGCCCACGGCGGAGTCGACGGAGTAGCGGCCGCCGACCCAATTCCAGAAACCAAAGGCGTTAGCGGGGTCGATGCCGAAGGCCTCGACCTTCTCGAGTGCGGTGGAAACGGCGACGAAGTGCTTTGCCACGGCCTCGGCGTTCTGCTCATCGGAGCCATCGATGGCGCCCTGAGCCTTGAGCTGCTCGAGCATCCAGGTCTTGACCTCGCGGGCGTTGGTGAGGGTCTCGAGCGTGGTGAAGGTCTTGGAGACGATGATCACGAGCGTGGTCTCGGGATCCAGGCCGCGGAGCTTCTCGGCCTGGTCGTTGGGATCGATGTTGGAGATATAGCGGCAGTCGATACCGGCGTCGGCGTAGGGACGCAGGGCCTCGTAGGCCATGACCGGGCCCAGGTCGGAGCCACCGATGCCGATGGACACCAGGTGCTCGATCTTTTTACCGGTAACACCCTTCCACTCACCGGAGCGCACGCGCTCGGCGAAGGCATACATGCGGTCGAGGACCTCGTGCACGTCGGCGACGACATCCTGGCCGTCGACGATGAGCTGGCCCTTCTCGCTTGCCGGGCGGCGCAGCGCGGTGTGCAGGACGGCGCGGTCCTCGGTGGTGTTGATGTGCTCGCCGGAGAACATGGCGTCGCGGCGCTCCTCGAGCTTCACCTCGCGGGCAAGATCGCACAGCAGCTTGACGGTCTCATCGGTCACCAGGTTCTTCGACAGATCGAAGTGCAGGTCACCGGCGTCAAAGCTCAGCTTGTTCACGCGCTCGGCGTCAGCAGCGAACCAGGCCTTGAGGTCGATACCTTCGGCCTCGAGCTTCTCCTGATGAGCCTCGAGCGCCTTCCAAGCGGCAGTCGACGTAGCATCGATAGGTGCGGCAACAGTTGCCATAAAGTCCTCCTCAGCATACGGGCGCACGCCTCCATGCGCCCGGACATTCAGATGCCACTATTCTAGCGCAGGTCAAGACTACAATCAGCGAGCGTTGCCAATCCGCCCTCAAACGGCGACCGACCAAAAAGGGACAGGTTTTGACGATGTCCGCACAAGCGGGTATTATCGAACATGTATTCGATAAGAACATGTGTTTGATGGGAGGACGCGTGGGGCACGAGCGTCACACCTACATCTGCATCGACCTTAAGACGTTCTATGCCAGCGTCGAGTGCGTCGACCGAGGCCTCGACCCCCTCACTACGCGCCTGGTCGTTGCCGACGAATCGCGCGGACGAACGACCATCTGTCTCGCCATCACGCAGGCTATGAAGGACCTCGGAATACACAACCGCTGCCGTCTGTTCGAGATTCCCGACGGCATCGACTACATCAAGGCCGTACCGCGTATGCAGCACTACATGGAGGTGTCGGCGCAAATCTACGGCATCTATCTGGAATACGTCAGCCCCCAGGACGTGCACGTCTACTCAATTGACGAGTGCTTTATCGACGTGACGCCCTATCTGGACCTCTATCACACCGATGCGGAAGGGTTCGCCTGCATGTTGCGCGATGAGGTCTTGACGCGCACCGGCATCACGGCGACGGTCGGCATCGGCCCCAACCTATTCCAGGCCAAGGTTGCACTTGATATCACCGCCAAGCACGTGCCCAGTCGCATCGGCAAACTCGACGATGAGGTCTTTCGCAAGGAGATCTGGCCCCATCGCCCCATCACCGACATCTGGGGCATCGGCCCCGGCGTGGCGGCCCGTCTCGAGAAATACGGTGTCTATGACCTGATGGGCGTCGCGGCGCTCGACGAAAACTTGCTCTACGACGAGCTCGGCGTCAATGCCGAGTATCTTATCGACCACGCCTTTGGGCGCGAGCCGACAACTATCGGCGATATTCAGGCCTATCGCCCGCAGGCAACCTCAACTACCACAGGACAGGTGCTCTCGAAAGGCTATGCCTATGAGCAAGCCTACACCGTCTTGCGCGAGATGGTCGACAGTGCCGTGCTGGACTTGGTCGAAAAGCACGTGGTCTGCGACAGCATCTCGCTCTTTGTAGGCTACGCGAGCGAGCGCGCCGACATACGCCGCCTCGACGCCAGCGGCACAGCGCAATATGTGGACGGATGCGGGCATTTGCGTTCGAGCACGTCGAGCATCGAACCCGCCGCAACCGCCGGCCCCGAGCTCGCGCCCCGTGCGCCCAAGCCCGTCCAGCACGATGACGAACGGCGCCGCCTAGTGCGCGAGGCGCAGGCAATCGATGGCATCTTTGTGGGCGAACACGGCGGCAAACCGCGCGGTGGCTACGCCGCACTCTTTGCACACTCTAACGCCTCGCGAAAGCTGCCCGAGCGCACCAATTCGTTTAAGAAGATCATGTGTTATTTCGATGAGCTCTGGGCGCAAACGGTCGATCCCAAACGACCGGTCAAGCGCATCAACCTGGGATTTGGCAATCTGGTGCCCGAGGAATTTGCCACCATCGATCTATTTAGCGATGTTAAGGCCGATGAGCGCGAGCGCGACCTGGCGCGCGCCGTCCTGGCCGTGAAGGGCAAGTACGGCAAGAACGCCCTGGTCAAAGGATTGAGCTTTACCGCTGGCGCCACCGCACGCGAACGCAACGACCAAGTTGGAGGACACCGTGCCTAAACCCAAACAACAGCCCGTGCGCCCGCCGACCGCCTTCGAGCGCCTAGCGGACCCCGAGGGAAGACGTCGCTCCGCCGACCCAAAGCTCACCGCAAACGGCGCCATCCGCGCCGGCCGTGCCGCACAGTTTATGCCCTTTGCCGCCCTCACGGGATACTACGAGCTCGTGCGCAAGCAGGAGATCACTGTTGAGTCCAAATGCGAGCTCACGGAAGAAAAAGCCCTCGAGCTTTCGAAAAAGCTCGAGGGCCTCAAACGTGGCGACCTGGTGCGCGTCACCTATTACGATACGTACGGCTATCGTAGCCGCACGGGCATTCTCGACGAAGTGTTGCCCGCATTCAAGCTGCTCAAACTCAGGGATATCGCCATCAACTTCGACGATATCCAAGGCATCGAACTGCGTGGTCGAGTCTAGCGACGAGAACGCTTGCGCAAGACGAGAGCAATGCCAAGCACTGCGGCAGCTGCAACCAGCAGTCCCAAGACCAGCGTGAGGGTCGAGTCGCCAGCGTGAGGCAGCGAGCCGTCCTTCGGAGTCTTCTTAGCGGTCGTCGTGACAGTGGTCGTGGCGCTGCTCGACTGGTCTTTGCCGCCCGTCTGGCTGCCACCAGGCTGATCGCCGCCACCCGGCTGCGAAGGATCGATGGGTTCCGTCGGATCCGGAGTACCGGGATCAATCGGATTCTCCGAATTCTCCTTGCGCTGGATCCAAACCTGGCAGCCATAGAACGGGTTGGCGGTACCGAGGCACAGACCCTGGTTGGTCACCGCAAAGGTGCGCAGACCATGGTTATACGGATCGTTAAAGCCATTGGTCGTCAGCGTCGTAAAGTTCACGCCGTCCTCGGTCACATACATATCAAAGCCACGCTCGGCATCGTGCAGGTAGTACATGCACGTAAGGACACTCTGCAACTTCTTGAGGTTCTCCTCGCTCAGCAGCTTATCGAATGCATCCTGAATATCGCCCGGCAGCTCGGTGCCATAGGCATCCTCGTACTGCTGCTTCAGGCTCTCATAGCTATCGAGCATGTCCTGATACTGATCGGCAAAGGACTTGAAGTACGCAATCTCGCTATCGATCTTCTGGACATAAGCGGCGTCGTCCTCAACGTCCGCGGACATCGTCGCGGCCTGATCGCAAAGGTTGCCCGTAGCCTCATCCAACGCATCGTTCAGATCGCCAAAGCCCTTGGCAACCTCGGTCTTCTCGTCATCGACCTCAACAACCTCAGCCTTCTCGTCATCGACCTCGACGGCCTCGTTTGAATCATCGTCCGCAAGCGTGTTCACGGGAACGATGGGGTCGTCAGGCGATTTCTTGTCGAGCAGGTGATTGAGCAGGTCCCTAAGGCGCTGAACCTGAGAGGCCCACTCCTCGGGCGTCATATCGATAATGTCGCCATTGGAGAACTGGCCGATCGGCTCAAGCAGGCTCGCGGTATCAAAGGTACCGATATACAGCTTGCCGTCGAACTTTTGCATGCGCCAAATGTACTGGTTCTCGTTTCGGCCAAAGCCCGAAGTCAGGCCGGAAATACCGCCATCGGGGAACATGTCGGTGCGATCGCCAACGACGAGCTCCATGTTCTCGTCCTTGTCCATGCGATAGATGTTGACCGACTGCTCAAGATTGGCATTCACAAACGAGCAGTCAACGCCGCCCATGCTGCTCTTGCCGCCCTCTTCGGTGTTTGATTTGTTGAACAGGATGCGCTCGAGAGCAATCTCCTCGTCGTTGTATTCACCGATATAGAGGTGGTCGTTGTAGACGATGAGGTTAGCAGCGCCAGAACGGGTACGGGCAGGATCGATGCCAAAGCAGTACCTTGCACCGTCCGCCTCCTGGTCGCCGACAATCGGAGTCCACGTATAGCTGCCGTCGGCGTTCTTGTCGCCACGGACCATGGCAAACGACTGCATGGAATTATCATCGGGAGCGTTCTCGGGCGTACCGGTGCAGATGGTCGCATAGAGATGGCCATTGTACGAGACCATATCCCAAATGGCACCGCCGTAGATGCTGTCCTGATAGCGAATCGCCGGATAGCCAAACAGCGTGCCCGAGTTGGCAATCTCGGTGAAGCTGTCCTGGCCCTTCGACGGGTCAGACGACGTCAGAATTGTCGACACAAAGTTACCGGCCGCGTCTTTACCCACATTACTGATGACGAGCTGGCCATCATGGACACACATGCCGCGGATACCAGTAGAAATGCCCTGCTTATAGGCAGCACCGTAATCCTGCATGCTCGAAAGCCCCTGATAGACAACTTTGTACTCATCCGTCTTAGGATCGATCTCATATACAGCAGGCAGGCCGCTTTTGCCGCCATTGGTCCTGACGCTGCCGCAGAAATAGAGCTTGCCCTTATAGCTCACGGCATTGCGGAACAAAGGGCCAACGCCGTTGAGCGATTCAGAGAGCAACAGCTTGGTCTCACCGGTCTTGGTATTGATCTTGACCAAGATGCCGCCGCTGTCCTTGTCGGCCGTGCCGTCCTCCTTCTGCTGTCCATAGAAGAAGGTGCCGTTAAACATGGCCTCCAGCGTCAGGCGCATGGTCTCGGCATCAAAGGAATCGCCCAGCGTGCCGTTCATGAGCGTCAGCGTGTTGCCCATCGCCGCATAGCAGGTGCCCACATAAAGCCAGTCACCATAGCTCGCAGCCGCCCAAGTGTAGCTCTGGCCGCGATCGCCTTCGTTGTTGGCCGTGTTACCATCGGCGCCCGGAACGGCAACGGCACCGTCACCCTGGTAGTCAACGATGCCATCCGGCTGCGACGTTCCTACCGTAGGATGCGAAAGCTTCTCAAAGGAATACCCATTTCCCGCATTGTAGGAAATGGCACCCGAAGCGTCTTCGGCGTGCGCCGGCAGCGGCGATACCAAGATAGCAGCAAGCGCTGCCACCAAGCCAAGTGTTCCCACTCGTCTCATAAGGCTATAGCCTCCCCTGTCCTAAAGCCCAGTTTTAGCATTCTTCATTTTTGTCCACGGTTAATTGCAATCTGAGCACAACAATAATCAGCGTATAAATATACACCTGTAATTTTTTGGACGGGTTCATAGATGCTCAATTGGCAACGAATTCCGCGCGAACCGTCACCAAACTCCACTTTTGCCGCATCTAAAGGTTATTTTTTGCGCAAATTTTTGGATGCCGATAGTCACAATGAGCAGGAGTCCGGTATCCACCGGAGAGGGCAACGCCTACATTTTCATAACGTAATAGCCCGCGCCCCTCACCGCCGTCTCGAGTGTGTCGCGATCAACCGGGCGCTTCGAGCGTACGCGCGCCGTGCGGTCCGCATACGTCACCGTAGCCCACACGCCATCAAGCGCATTGAGGGCATTCGTCACATTCCGAGCGCATCCGTCGCAGCTCATGCCGCCGATAAGCAGCTCCTCACGATAGGGGTAGTGGGACTCGTCGGTGTCTGCCACCACAACCTTCTTGGCTTTCTTGCCGCTCGCGCCATCACTGCAGCAACTCTTTCCGTGTGTCGAAGCGGCAATGCGACGCAGCCCAAAAAACATGCCGACGGCAATGACGGCCAGCACGATGAGATTCGCAGGGTTGAGTAAGTCACTCATGCGCTCCCCTTTCAAGTAGCCCTATCTAGATACCCCCATGGGGTGTCCCCATCTTAACCCAAAATCATGTCCGTTCGGTCAATTAGTTTCCCTCTTCAAACTTTTTAGTTGACCAAGGCTTACTTTCGTGTATAAGTTTTCCTAGGCTAACAGTTTAGATCCGTAAGGAGCGTCGTGACTCGAACCATAGACATCCCAACGTTTCAGGCGGCAGTCGTGCGCAACTGCTCCCCCACGCTCGCGGGCATCAAACCGGCATCGCTCTTTACCTATCCAGGAGTCTATGTCGATCAAGACGGCTCAAGCGTAACTGCGGCGATCGAGGATCGCCGAGCACGCCTGCTCAACGTTATCGCCCGGTGCAACCGCGAGCTTAATCCGTTCGGCATCCATCTGAGCGTTTTGGTCTGGCGCCCCTGCGGGGCGCTCGTATACGCATATCGGCCCAATAGCCTCGCCACTTACCTTGTTGACCCGCGCGCCAAAACGGCACTCGCCAAGGAGGGCTACGACACCGGCAACCTCTCGGCATGTCTTGTGCACCTGGCATCGCGCATCACGCTCGCAAGCAATAACGCCGCGGAATGCGCATGCGGCCAAACCCGATGCGCATTGGACCATCAAGCACACTGCGACAACGGCTGCACCTGCGAGTTTCCACACGAAATTGGCTACTTCCTGGGGTACCCCTACGACGACGTATACGAGTTCATCGCCCAGCGTGGCGAGAACTACAAGATCTTTGGAGCCTGGAAGGTCTATACGAATGTCGAGCAGGCGCTTGCGACGTTTGATGCGTACCGTGCCTGCACCCAACACCTCACCTTTATCTATCAGCAGGGCTGCAGCTTGGCGCAACTTGCCCAGGCGACCCGATAGAACGTACAAACCGCGGCCGCACACCGCACAACCGAAAGGACTCAACATGAGCAAGATCGCCGTCGTCTATTGGAGCGGCACGGGCAACACCGAGGCCATGGCAAACTTTGTCGCCGAAGGCACCACGTCCGCGGGCGCCGAGGCCGAAGTCATCCCCTGCGCCGACTTCTCTGCCGACAAGGCCGCCGACTATGATGCCTTCGCCTTCGGTTGCCCCGCCATGGGCTCCGAGGAGCTTGAATACGATGAGTTCCAACCGATGTGGGACGAAGTCAAGGAGACCCTCGGCGACAAGAAGGTCGTCCTCTTTGGCTCTTATTCGTGGGCCGAAGGCGAATGGATGGACAATTGGAAGGCGGACGCCGACGAGGCAGGCGTCAACGTGGTCGACTCCGTCATCTGTTACGACGCCCCCGACGATGAGGGCGAGGCGGCCTGCCGCGCCCTTGGAGCCGAGCTCGCCTAGCGGCAATGAGCTCCGCCCATAACGCGCTCTGCGCCAAAACACATTCGCGTCCCAACAAAAACGGGAGCCGGATCACATCCAGCTCCCGTTTTCTGCTATGTCAGTCATATAAAGCGGCTAGGAGATATTGCCCAGGAACGCCTTGGTGCGCTCGCTCTTAGGATGGTCGAAGACCTCGCTCGGCGTGCCATCCTCCACGATAACGCCGCCGTCCATAAAGACGACGCGGTCGGCGACGTCGCGGGCAAAGCCCATCTCGTGCGTCACCACGATCATGGTCATACCGTCATGCGCAAGATCGCGCATGACGCCCAATACATCGCGGACAAGCTCAGGATCGAGCGCCGACGTGGCCTCGTCAAAGAGCATCACGTGCGGATTCATCGACAGGGCGCGGGCGATGGCCACGCGCTGCTGCTGACCGCCCGAAAGCTGACTCGGCATAAAATCGATGCGCTCGGCCAGGCCGACCTTGGTCAGCTCCTCGATGGCAATCTTCTCGGCCTCTTCCTTGCTGCGCTTGAGCACCTTTTGCTGCGCAAGCATGACGTTCTTTTTGACCGACAGATGCGGGAACAGGTTGAACTGCTGAAACACCATGCCCAGGTGCGTGCGCACCTTATTGAGGTCAACGCCCTTGGCGCACACATCCACACCCTCGACGACAATCGAACCACTCGTGGGCTCCTCAAGACGGTTAATGCAGCGAAGCATCGTCGACTTGCCCGAACCCGAGGGGCCCAAGACCACAACGACCTCACCCTTGTGCACATCCAGATCGATGTCGCGCAGGACCACGTTATCGCCAAAGGCCTTCTGGAGATTCTTGATGCTGACGACGACCTCGTTCGAGTTATTGGTTTCGCTCATAATAGAACCTCCTTACAGACCAGCGATATGGTCGGCGGGCGTCGCGACAACCTGTCCGGCGCTCTTGGTGGGACGCTTCTTTTTGGTTTCGGCCGTACCCAGCAGCCTCGCCTCAAGACCGCTCACCAAGCGCGCAAGCGGCAGGGTAATGACCAGATAGAACAGGGCGGCAACCACATACGGCGTAATGGAGCCCGTCGTTGCCACGATGGTGCGGGCGTTCATGACGATCTCGACCACGCCCACAGCGGCAAGCAGCGACGTATCCTTGTAAAGCAGGATAAACTCGCTGGTCAGCGTAGGCAGGACATTGCGGAACGTCTGCGGAATCATAACGTAGAGCAGCGTCTGGAAGGCATTCATGCCCAGCGAGCGAGCAGCCTCGTTTTGGCCCTTGGGGATCGACTGAATACCGGCGCGGAAGATCTCGCACAGGTAGGCGGACGAGTTCATGGCCATGACGATAACGCCCAAGACATAGTCGTCCACCTTGACGCCGGCAAGCGGCAGGCCAAAGAATGCAATATAGATCTGCAGGAACGCCGGCGTACCGCGGATGACATTCACGTAGATGCCGGCAAGGCAACGCAGAATGCGCGATTTGGATATGCGCATAAGCGACAGGGCAAAGCCAAAGGGGATCGCCAGCGGAAACGCCACGAGCACGATCGAGAGCGACATAAGGAAGCCCTTGAAGACGATCGGCAGGCTCTGGACCAAAATGACCGGGTTCAGGAACAGGCGAAGGAACATGTTGGAATTCCATGCCTCGACCCACGGCTGTTCCTTAAGGTCGGCCAGGAAGTTATCGAACGCCGTCACGCCCTTAATCTCGACGGAAGGAATCTTGGAAATCTTCTTGGTCGAACCGTCGGCGAGCGTATAGGTTCCGCTAAAGGCCTCGTCGCCGCCCTCGACGGGGAAGGTCACGCCGTAGACCTCGACACGGAAATAGCCGCCAGCGGGCGCCGTCTCGCCAAAATCGATCTTGAGCGTCTGGCCGTCGACCTTGCACGTAGGCTTCATGGGCGTACGGTCCATAAGGTCATCGCCCGAGAGCATCGTCAGACGTGTGTCGTCCGCACCAAAGGTCGTGCCATCGGCAAACGTCAGCGAAAGACCACTCAGTTCCTCGTCGGCATCGGCCTGGACCTCCCAGGTAATGCGCGTCTCGGTGCCGCCGACCACAGCGCTGCCCGAACCGGTGTTGGGTCGGGCGGTAATCTTTGCGGTCTCAAGCGCCTGGGCGGTCGTGGGCGCATATGCCCCCACGCACACCAGCGCGAGCGCCACGGCCATGGCGCAGGCTAGCTTTTGGAGCAAGGCGGGCAGTGGAAAACGCTGCTCCGCAGCCCCTTCGTTCAATCGAGACAAGGTGGCTCCTATCGTAGAAGTTGCCGGCAAAACGAGACGGAAGCACTCTCCGTCAAGAGAAGCGCAAAGGCCCTCTCCGCAAAACGGAAAGGGCCTACACGCAATCAAGTAGCTATTTTACTTGATGTTGTACTTAGCCATGAGGGCGTCGACGGTACCGTCGTCGGTCAGGTCCTTGATGGCCTGGTTGATGTCGTCCTTGAGCTTGGTGTTGCCCTGGTTGATGGCGATGGCGTACTCCTCGCCGGTGCTGATCTGCTTGATGGTCTGGCAGGTGTTGAACTGCTCGGCGGTCAGCTGGCTGGCAACGGAGCGGTTGGTGACTACGGCGTCGCCCTTATCGGACTGCAGGGCGCTGAAGCACTCGGTAGCGTCCTTGTAGGGGACGATCTTGGCCTTGGGGAAGTTCTCCTGGGCAAAGGCCTCGGCGGTCGAGCCAGACTGGACGATGATGGTAGCGTCGGCGTTGTTGAGCTTCTCGCTGAAGTTGTCGGCCGTGATGTCGGTGTTATCGACCTTGGTCACGATAGCCTGATCGTCCATGTAGTAGGAATCGGAGAAAGTGACTTCCTTCTCACGCTCGGGCGTGTCGGTGATAGCCGCGATGGAGACGTCATATTTGGCGCCCGAAGCGACGCCCGGAACCAGCGTGTCAAAGTCATTGTTGACATACTCGACATCCAGGCCCAGCTTGTCGCCGATAGCCTTGATGAGCTCAAGGTCAAAGCCCTGATAATCGCCGTTGTCATCCTTGTACTCAAACGGAGCGTACTCGGCAGAGGTGCCGACGGTCAGCGTACCGTCCTTGACGAGCGCGTACTCCTTGGAACCGTCGACCTTCTCGACCTTAGCGTCGTCAGAGCTGCTGGAACTGGCATCAGAACCAGAGGTGGCGTTGGACGAGCCGCAGCCCGTCAGAGCGAGGGCGAGCGCCATAGCACCCGTGGCGGCAAATGCGCCAAGCTTCTTCAGCTTCATAATCAGTCTCCTTCCAAAGACCCCACGTGATTCAGGGGTCTGCAAAAACTGAGGGTTATTATGCACCCGCTTGGAAGAATCCGCAATTAGAAAACTGATTGAAACAAACCCATAACGTGAATGGAGCACTTCAGTTTATGGCAGCCATTACTGCTGCAACGACCTTAACAGTTTGATTTCAGCCGCATAACCTGCAAGTTCGTTCGGTGTCTCCAAGATGAATGGCAATGCGCGCAAGCGGCCATTCGATACAATATTCTGTATAACCTGCATACCGCCACCAAACTCTTCACCACCCAGGTAGCCCTTACCGATACACTCGTGGCGGTCCTTATGGGCGCCGCAGGGGTTTTTGGAGTCATTGATATGCACGGCGCGCAGGCGCTCGATACCCACCACGCGATCGAACTCGTCGAGCACACCGTCAAGATCGTGGACGATGTCATAACCGGCATCATTCGCATGGCAGGTGTCTAGGCAAACGCCCAACTTGACCGACAGCTCGGGGCGCTTGTCGGCAACGCCCCCAATGATGCGCGCCAGCTCTTCAAAGCTACGGCCCACCTCGGTACCCTTTCCCGCCATGGTCTCGAGCAGCACCGTCGTCTGCTGCCCCTCAAACATCACCTGGCACAAGGTGTCGACGATCATCTGAATGCCGGCATCGGTCCCCTGCCCCACATGCGCGCCGGGGTGGAAGTTGTAGTAGTTGCCGGGCAGCGCTTCCATGCGCCGCAGGTCCTCCGCCATGGCCTCCAAGGCAAACTCGCGCGCCCGCTCTTTGGCCGAGCAGGGGTTATAGGTATACGGGGCATGAGCCACAAGCGGGCCAAAATCGTTCTGTTCCATAAGCTCGCGCAGGGCGGCCACGTCATCCATGTCAAGGTCTTTCGCCTTGCCGCCGCGCGGGTTGCGCGTAAAGAATGCAAAGGTATTGGCGCCAATTGACAACGCCGTCTCCCCCATCGCCCGATAGCCCTTCGTCGTCGAAAGATGACACCCAATCGTCAGCATCTCCAGCTCCCCCTCATCAGTTGCGGTGAAATAGTTCCTGTTTGGCCCCTATTCTGCCGCAAACAGGAACTATTCCACCGCAACTTATAAAAGGGGCATCAGAGATGCGGGCCACCAAGCACCACGGTCGCCGGCGTCATGATCCCCTACGCGTCAGCGCCAAGTCCTAGAGGGCTAGACGGATTGCATCGATAATGCGCGCGCAGCGCTGTGTGGCGGCAAGGGGCATGACGGGACTCTCGAGTTTCCCCGCCCGGATGAGCTGGGTCGCATGCTGGATTTCGCCGTAGAAATCATCGACCTCAAACGGGGCATTTATTTCGAGCATTCGTCCGTCGGAGTACTTCACATGGGCGAGCTCGGGGCGATGGAGGCGCTCGATTTCCAACGAACCCCGCTCGCAGGCAATCGTTAAGCGGCTTTCATATGCTGCTTTGCCGTCACACACCATATGAATGGGTATACCGCCGACGCTCATATGGACCTCGTCGGCCCAATCGACGCGGCCGCCCGATACGTCACGCCAGCGAACTTCATGGGACGAAACCTCGCACGCGCCCGCGAGCAAATCCTCAAACCAACCGACCGCATAGCAGCCCATGTCATATAGACAGCCACCCTGCAATGGGTCGAGCAGATAACTCGAAGGGGGCTCACCATAATCGAGTTTTTGCACGCTTTCAATCGAGACGATACGGCCGAGCTCGCCAGACGCAAGCAAGCCCTTCACGCGAGTACGCATCGGACAAAACCGATTTTTCATCGCCTCCATAAACAGCACGCCGCGCTCGCGAGAGGTGGAGGCAATCGAGAGAGCCTCTTCTTCGTTCAAAACGGCCGGCTTTTCGCACAGCACGGCCTTTCCCGCGCGCAGTGCCCGACAGACCCAATGCGCATGCATGCCATGTGGAAGAGCCAAGTAGATTACGTCGACATCGGGGTCGGCAATCAGCGCATCATAAGCCGCATCGCCGCTATCGTCAGCCGTGGCATAACTGTGCGCGGCATCAATCGAAAACGCTCGGCAAAATTCCTCGACATGTGCAGGAGTGCGGCCGGCCGCAGCCACCAGCCGTGCCCCGTCGACCTTCTTGAGCGACGATGCAAATCGATGAGAAATGCGTCCAGCGCCCAAAACGCCCCAACGAACCTCACGCAAATCATCACATGAATCCCGATGGCCCACGACAGCCCCCTTCAGTTGCGGTGAAATAGTTCCTGTCGATGCCTTATTCTGCCGCAAGCAGGAACTATTCCACCGCAAGTTATAAAAGGGTCACGAGGAGCGCGTTTTGCCGAAGGCCTTAAGCACCGCCGTCACGGGGCCAGGCTGAAAACGGCGGCGTACGTCGTCCAAGCGCCCGGGGATATCGATGTGCTGCGGGCAATGCCGCGCGCATTTGCCGCACTTGACGCAATTGCTCACCAGCTTGGGCTCGTTCGTCCGCACCGCGCTCGCCGTAAAGTATTGAGACAGCCCCGTAAACCAGCTGTGCGCATAGCTTGCGTTGTAGGCAGCAAAACACCCAGGGATATTGATGCCTTTAGGACACGGCATGCAATAGCCGCATCCCGTGCAGGGCACGCGATTCGATTTTTCAAACTCCCTCAGCACGCGTGCGATGGCATCGAGCTGAGCAGCCGTCATCGAATCCGGCAGGGCCCGATCGGCCAACGCCGCGTTCTCATCCACTTGCGCGGTATCGGTCATACCCGAAAGCAGCATCGTCACCTGAGGATGGTTCCACACCCACGAAAGCCCCCAGGCGGCCGGAGTGCGCAAATGCGGGTCACGGGCGCCATCGAGCACAGCGCGTGCCCGCGGCGGAAGTTTGCCCGCTAGACGACCGCCCAGCAGTGGCTCCATCACAAACACCGCAAGACCGCGCTCCGCAGCCGCCATGAGTCCTGCCGTTCCCGCTTGGTAACGCTCGCCGGCATAGTTGTACTGGATCTGGCAAAAATCCCAGTCATATGCGTCAAGCACCGTCAGGAAATCCGCCGCGCTGCCGTGATACGAAAAACCAATCTGGCGAATGCGCCCCGCCGCCTTTTGACGCGCGATCCAGTCCTCGATGCCCAACGCCACCACACGTTCCCACTGGGCGGGCGAGGTAATGTTGTGCATAAGGTAATAGTCGATACGGTCGGTCCGTAGCCGACGCAGCTGTTCGTCAAAGAAACGGTCGAAATCCTCTGCGCAAGTACACGAAGCGTGCGGCAACTTAGTCGCCAGCAACACCCGGTCGCGCAGTCCCAAGCGCTCAAGCGAGGCGCCCACGCACACCTCGTTGCCGGGATAGAGATACGCGGTATCCAGATAATTAATCCCCTGCTCCACCGCACGGGAAATGATGGCATCGGCCGTCTTCGCATCGGGATGTCCCGGCGCACCGGGAAACCTCATGCAGCCCAGACCCAGAGCAGATATTCGGTTACCACTTTTGGGGTCAACGCGGTATTGCACGGACCCTCCCTTCGCCATCAGCGCTCGGCAAGGCGAAACACAATGGTCACGCGGCCGAAACATCGTGGAATCGCAATCGAGAACGTATCGTAACGCAGCAGAAATCGAGCTGTCACGGCACCGCTTTAACATCAGCAAAAAGCCCGATGAAGGGAGGCGAGCGTGACCACACGTGAGGATGCCCACCCCTATCCCGGCGAGCAATACATCCTCTCGGTCGACCGCTATCAGATCGAGGTCATGGACCATCTGGACGAGCTTCCCGCCACAGGCGCCGTCATCTTCTGCACCTTCCCCAAGATGCGCGATGGCGTTGGATATCCCGCACGCGTTTTCGCGGCCTGTTCCACGGCATAAGCGCACAGTGCAATAGTTTCTTTTTCATAACAGCAGCCCCGCGCATCCACCGATCACCCTGGCAGCATACAATCCATCAGGCGCCCCTTACGCGGGCGCCTTTTATATGAGGAGATGATTCACATGCAGATCAACAAGGTCGCCTTTATCGGCAAGGGCGGCGTCGGGCTACTCTACGGCAGCATGATCGCCCAGGCACTCGGCGACGATGCCGTCGAATACGTCATGGACGACGCCCGTTTCGAGCGTCACGCAGGCGACGCCCTTACGGTCAACGGCGAGCCCTGCGCACTCAAGTCCGTGCGCGCCAGCGAGGCAACGCCCGCCGATCTGGTCATTCTCACGGTCAAGACGACTGGACTCGACCAGGCGCTCAAGACTATGGAACACATCGTGGGCCCCAATACGCTCATCGCCTCGCTGTGCAACGGCATTACGAGCGAGCAAAAGATTGCCGAGCGCTTTGGCTGGGAGCACACCGTCCTGGGCATCTGCCAAGGCATGGACGCCGTGTTCCTCAACGGAGAGCTCACCTTTACCAATGCGGGCGAGATTCGCTTTGGCGCGGCAGCGGGCACCGAGCCCGCAACCGTTACCACCATCGACGAGCTCTATACGCGCTGCGGCGTCGCCCATACCGTCGAGAGCGACATTGCGCACCGCATGTGGGCCAAACTCATGCTCAACGACGGCATCAACCAGACCTGCATGGCCTACGGCGGGACCTACGGAAGCGCCACGGAGCCGGGCTCCGAGCAGCGTCGCTGCTTTGTTTCCGCCATGCGCGAAACGCTTGCGGTCGCTAACGCCGAGGGCATTGAGCTGACCGAGGCAGACCTGACGCAAATGGTGCACCTCATCGAGGGAATCGACCCCGCCGGTATGCCCTCGATGGCTCAAGACCGCATCGCAAGGCGCAAAACCGAGGTTGATGAGTTCGCGGGCACCATCTGCCGCCTCGCAGCCAAACACGATATCCAGGTGCCGCAAAACGATTGGCTCTATCGACGCATTCGCGATATCGAGAAAAGCTGGTAGCGCCAACGCACCGCATTCAACAGCCTTAACAGCAAAGCCGCCGCAAGGAAACCGTTCCCCCTGCGGCGGCTTTCATCTTCGTCTATGACCGGCGGCCAATCTCTCAACAGTTAGCGTTGCGACTCCGGCACCTCGTCCTCGTCATCGCGGCAAAGCAGCACGCCGGCGCTTCCCAGCAGCGCCGCTGCGATCAGCGCGCCAACCACGGTTGGAGTAGCCCCGCATGCCCCCTGCATGCCCGCAACGAGCGCGGCCGTAGGACCAAGGCAGCCAAGCACCAATGCGACGGCGGCAACGGCGATATCTCGAGCGTTCACAAGACCACTTCCTCCAAGAGAAAGACCTTAATTCTCAAGAACCAGTGTGCCCCGCGCCCATATGCGCGGCGTACTGCCACGGTAAGCGCTCTGTTAGCTCAAGCATGCACAAAAAACGGACGCCCTTACGTTGCCCAAAGGCTCGGTAAAGACGCCCGCCCGTCATGTCCTATTGGCTTATGGCAGATTACCAACCGGTATAGTAGTCGGTGGTTCCGGCTGCGCAGCCGGAGTCATAGACCTTGCACTCGCCCTTGGAACCGGTAAACGTGGAGCCCTGAGCCTTATCGCCCGCGGCAACGACGTAGTAACCATCGGAATCGCGCCAAAAGCCCTCGGAATCCTGAGTCCACTCGCCCGTGCGGTGATGGTAGAGCACGTTGCTGCTGTAATAGGTCTCACGACGACCGTTATAGTTATTGACGCCGCTCGAGCGCGTCAGGCCCGAGCCGTTCGCGTAATACGCAGCAGACGCGTAAGACGAGCCGGAGCCGGCGTTGTAATACAAAGCCTGAACGGCCTCAGCGGCCTCGGCTTCGGCGGCCGCAACCTCGAGCGCCTCACGCTTGGCATCCTCAAGCGTCGTGCGCAGCTCATCGAGCTCGGTCGACTTCGCGTCGACCTCCTCCATCGTCAAAAGACTGCCCGCACCATCGATACAACCTTGCAGTACAGCGCGCTCGTCATCGGTGGCATAGTCACCGTACATGTTCATGATGATCTGGGCGCGGACCTCCAGGGAATCGCGCTTGGCCCCCATAGAGGCGTTCCACTCCTGCATGGAGCCATAACCGTCGCCGCGATAGTCGACGGGCTGCATCAGCGTCGCCTCGGACGGCGTGGATCCGACTGTGTCGGACAGTGTTGCCGCGTGGGCATCGGTTGCGCCGGCGCCCGCCAAAAGTGCCACGGTCAGAGCGGCGGAAAGGGCGGCGGCTTTCGGTTTTCGTGAATCAATCCTCATGTAGCTGGAAACCTCCGTAGTGCGTTTTTGCTGCGTTTGAGCTGCGTGTGATTCGATCGCGCTGCATAGTACCCCGAGCAAATCGCGACCTGCGGTTTTACTCAAAAGGCGCACGTCAATTGCGTAAAACTCACATCCTCTCAACAGGAGTTTTCCACAACTCGAATGCATAAAGCGTGCCAAAAACCCTGTTTTTGCACCCTCTCTATGCAAAAAAGGCGCCTGTGCGACCATTGTTCGCACAGGCGCCTTGAGCAGGCATTTTATGCAGTTATACCTATCGAGTCGCAAGGGGTCCTTGCACAAGTCGCCTTACTCGTCCAGTGCGGCAAAGGCCTGCTTCAGATCCCAAATGATGTCCTCGGCGTTCTCGGTACCGATGGAAAGACGGATCGTGGAGGGCGTGATGTTCTGCTCGGCGAGCTCCTCGGCAGAGAGCTGGGAGTGCGTGGTGGTAGCCGGGTGCACGACGAGCGACTTGACGTCGGCCACGTTGGCGAGCAGCGAGAACACCTGCAGATGATCGATGAACTTCCAAGCTGCCTCCTGGCCACCCTTAATCTCAAAGGTAAAGATCGAGGCACCGCCGTTGGGGAAGTACTTCTGGTACAGCTCATGGTCGGGATGCTCGGGCAGGCTCGGGTGGTTCACCTTGGCGACGTGGCTGTCACCGGTCAGGAACTCAACGACCTTCTTGGTGTTCTCGACATGACGGTCGACGCGCAGCGACAGGGTCTCGGTGCCCTGGAGCAGAATCCAGGCGTTAAACGGGCTAATGCAAGCGCCCTCGTCACGCAGCAGGATGGCGCGGACATAGGTCGCGAAGGCGGCAGGGCCGGCAGCCTCGGCAAACGAGACGCCATGGTAGGAGGGGTTGGGCTCGGCAATCTGCGCGTACTTTCCGCTCGCCTTCCAGTCAAAGTTGCCGCCATCGACAATCACGCCGCCCAGCGAGGTGCCGTGGCCGCCAATGAACTTGGTTGCGGAGTGGACGACGATGTTGGCACCATGCTCCAGCGGACGGAACAGATACGGGGTGCCGAAGGTGTTATCGACGACAACCGGCAGACCGTGCTTCTTGGCGATCTCGGAGATGGCGTCGATGTTGGGGATGTCGGAGTTGGGGTTGCCGAGCGTCTCGAGATAGATGACCGTGGTGCTGTCCTTGATGGCGCCCTCGACCTCTTCCAGGTTATGGGCATCGACGAAGGTGGTCTCGACACCAAACTGGGAGAGCGTGTGCTCCAGCAGGTTGTAGGAACCGCCGTAGATGGTCTTCTGGGCCACCACGTGGTCACCGGCCTGGGCAAGAGCCTGCAGGGTATAGGTGATGGCAGCAGCGCCGGAGGCGACGGCAAGACCTGCCACGCCACCCTCGAGGGCGACGATACGGTCCTCAAAGACGCCCTGGGTGGAGTTGGTCAGACGGCCGTAGATGTTACCGGCGTCGGCAAGACCAAAGCGGTCGGCGGCGTGCTGGGAGTTGCGGAACACATAGCTCGTGGTCTGGTAGATAGGCACGGCACGGGAGTCGGATGCAGGATCGGCGCTCTCCTGGCCAACGTGAAGCTGCAGGGTGTCGAAACCAAAGGTGTGCTCGGGGTTGTTGATGAACTGGCTCATGATGATCTCCTTGATCGAATATAAGTAATAAGAGTAAGAGAAGTAAGTGCTGTCTCCTGATCACGCCGACGGGCGCAAACAGGAGCCCGGCATTCGTCTTGGTAAGCAATTCATATGCGGGCCTCCTTTCGCATCCCGGTTCCGTGGTCGGCTTAATTACCTACCGCCTTTGTGTGTTTTGAATAGTACGAGCATTGTTTCCCTCGGTCAATCACTTAAAAGCGCTAACTTGTTATCGGTTTTATAGATAACACTCGAAAGGACGGGCGCCGATGACCCTCCAGCAGCTTCGCTTTTTGATCGCCGTGGCAGAGTCCGGTTCGATCAACGCCGCAGCCCAGCGCCTCTATACGGCGCAGTCCAATATCTCCAATGCCGAGATCGGAAGA
>JAYBVN010000051.1:0-3154 GCA_037320555.1 Collinsella sp.
ATCGTCATATCCGAGACACCTAACGCATCCGAAATCTCCTTGACCGAGACCGTTCCCTGTTCCTCGAGCAGCTGCCGAACCTTATCCTGTCGCTCCGCTTTAATCACGATGAGTCCTCGCTGTTCCACGCTCGCGTCAATTCAAACAGTAACGAACAAATTGTATCAGACTCGTGCACGTCAAAAATGAACGCCCGCACAGCTCCAATCATCACTTTTTTAAGAAAAATACCCTCTGCTTTAGTGGGATGTAGTGATAATCTCGCTTGTTCGCGCTACAGTTTGTCGGAAATACCTCGATGTTAGGAACCAAATGATCACTTCCGAGCTTTTCGGCACCGCGCCGTGCGGTACCCCCGTTCATCGTTACACCCTCAACGGGCCCGAGATCTGCGTTCGCATTATGGACTATGGCGCCACCGTGCTGGGTATCGATGTGCCCGACATTCCCGGCAACGTGCGCGATGTGGTGCTGGGCTTCGATAAGCTCGAGGATTACTTTGACAACCCCGCCTGCTTTGGCGCAACCATCGGGCCTGTGGCCAACCGCACTGCAGGTGCCACGATCACCATCGCCGGCACGGACTGGCATATGCCGGCCAACGAAGGCGCCAACAACCTACACAGCGATCTTGAGCACGGCCTGCACAAGCGCGTGTGGGACGTTGAGCTCGACGAGGTCCACAATGCCGTGCGCATGACCACCTCGCTTGAGGATGGCGAGCTGGGCCTTCCCGGCAACCGCACCTTTACAGCCGTGTTTACCGTGACGCGTACCGGCTGTTTCCGTATCGAATATGGCTGCGAGAGCGACTGCGCCACGTACGTGTCCATGACCAACCACACGTACTTTAACCTTGCCGGCCATAACGCCGGCATGGACTGCGAGCACTTCTTTGTTGCTAACGCTGCCCACTACCTGCCCATCAACGAGCAGAATATCCCCACCGGTGAAATCGCTCCGGTCGAGGGCACGCCGTTTGACTTCCGTGAGCTGCGCCCCGTCGCGCCCGGCATGGAAGCCGACGACCCGCAGATTAAGCAGGCCCGTGGCTACGACCACTGCCTGTGCATCGATGGCTATCAGTACGGCCGTAATCTGCGCCGCGCGATGCACGTCGAGGAGATGTGGACCGGTCGTGAGCTGGACTACTACACCACCGCCCCGGGCGTGCAGCTCTACACCGGCAACTGGCTGGGCGACGAGCACGCCAAGGACGATGCTAACTATGGCTGGGGCGCCGGCTTTGCCCTCGAGGCCGAGATGTACCCCGACACGCCGCACCAGCCGCTGTTCCCACAGGGCATTGTGGGCCCGGGTCACCCCTACAGCAATGTGATCGAATACCACTTTATGAGGCACTAAGCCCATAACGTGACATATCGCACAGCAGCGCCCGCCGGCACCACCGCCGACGGGCGTTTTGCTGCCTAGTCATTGAGGACGTTCTTAAATGACTAGTTGGATGGGGTCGGGATTGGAGCTGGGGAGGTAACGGATTTCTAGCTCTATGCCGAGTTCTTGTAGCTCTTTGAAGGCAGCGATGTCCGTATCGTCTACGGCGACTGCGGGCGTTATGGGGTGCTTGCCCTCCCCCGCCTGCATATGGCCAATGCTGATCTTGGTGATCGGCACACCACCCTTAACCAGCGCGAGTGCATCCGTGGGCGACGCCACCATGATGAGAATCCTTTGGCGCGGCGTTGCGGTATGAATGATGTCGACAGTCCTTTGCACCGAGAAAAACCGCGTCCAGACACCCTCGGGTGTCGCCACCCTCATAGGGGCCCACTTGCGCGAATCAGCCGCAATCTCATCGTTGACGATTAAAACAAGGTTGGAACCCACGACTTCGTTCCACAGCTCAACGTCTTGCCCGTAAATAAACCGGTCATCGATGCGTGTGAGAAGAATCTTGGGTTGAGCCATCGCCACCCCATTCTGTTTGAGACCCGTAAGAGCAAGACATCACGTCTCCAATATTAGTGCATTTAAAGTGAGAAAAGCCGTCAGAACACTTGCGCGGATTTGCGATGTCCCGTATCATAGACAGCCGTTGACGCCTCAGTTGCGTCATCACATGGCCGCCAGCGTAGCTCAGTTGGTAGAGCACCGCTCTCGTAAAGCGGGGGTCACCGGTTCGAGCCCGGTCGCTGGCTCCATTGCACAAGATAGCCGCCTTCGGGCGGCTTTTTTGTTGCCGATTTCGAGCGCGCATCCGCCAATCCAAGCACAACGCCGTCGGCAACTCCCCTACTCAACAACAAGCCCCGCCAACCGCAATCCCCAAGGGGACCGCGATCAGCGGGGCTCAAACGCGTTCCCCAAGGGAAATCACGCTAGCTCACGAGCAGTTCGTTACTCCTCCCAGTAAGCATCTGCAAGCAGCTTAAAGCAGATCTTCTTGACCGGCTGCGCGCCATCGCCCGGGAACTCGAGCGTGGGCATATGAGGCTCGCCGGCAACGAACAGTGCAAACTTATCGTCAGCAAGATCGCCGGCGATCGAGGCGTCGGAATCGACCAGATCGTAGTCGTCCTTCTCGTCAAACTCCTGGACCAGCGTCAAGCTGCCCGTAGCGACCTTAAAGGCCTCGCGACCCTCGATGTCGATCTGCAGGTCGTGATAGCGCTGATGCGTCTCATAGTGAGCCTCGGCCTCGGGACGCGTCGTGGGAGCCATGACGTTCGCATAGACCTTGTCGCCCAGAATCGGATGGCTGCCGACCTCGAGCTGCGCCGGATCGTTCTCCTCGAGCCAGTCAATCAGCACATCAAGGCCCTTGAGCATTCCGCGGTATTCCTCGATATCGCCCAATGCACCGTAAATCATCTAAATCCCCTCTCGGATCGTTTCTTTGGCGGCTACTCGGCAAACGCGTTACCGACGCTGTTGCCACCCACATACGCCTCGACCAGGGTAAGGTCGGGATTGAACACGACAACGTCGGCGTCGCGCCCCAGCATAATGCTATCGCACTTGTCGTCGACATGAGCTAGCAATCGATGCCGGGGCCGACGCCCAAGCCCTTACAGCTCGGTCACGACAACGCCGTTGTAGACCTCGTCCCAACGGTCCATGACCAGATGGCCGGTCATGGGATCCATGGCATTGAGCTTGCCGCAGGTGTTGGCGGTACGCAGCACCGTCTCGT
>JAYBVN010000052.1:0-17384 GCA_037320555.1 Collinsella sp.
AACAGGGTGCTATAGTATTAGAGTTTTGTCTATCTTAGGGGTATTATCCCCTTTTTGAATTGCACCTTCTGGAGGCCCTGTTCATGGAAGAGATGGAAGTCAATCACGTCGACGACATCCACGAGAAGCTGACCGATATGGTGGGCGATCGCGTCAAGGTTAAGGCCAACATGGGCCGTACCCGCGTCGTCGAGCGCATGGGCACCATCAAGAGCGTCCACCCGGCCGTCTTCATTGTCGAGGTTGACGAGCGTCGTGGCCGCAAGTCGCGTCAGTCCTACCAGTATATCGATGTGCTCACCGGTCAGGTCGAGCTGTTCGACCCCGAGAGCGGCGAGCACATCTTTACCCCGCTCGGCAATCAGCTCGAGGAGCATTAACGGTGACCGATTGGTCCCTGACTCTTTCCGCGCCGGCAAAGATTAACCTCTACCTGGGGGTTCATACCGAGCGCGATGACCGCGGCTACCACAGGGTCGATTCCCTGATGGCGGCCGTCGGTCTTTCCGATACCGTGACGGTCACGCCGGCGCAGGCGCTGACCGTCCAGACGGTTCCAGCATCAGATTTTCCCATGCAAAAGAATACGGCGTATCGGGCTGCGGTTGCTATGGCCGAGCATTATGGTCGCGAGGCAAACATCTGCGTGACGATTGAGAAACGCATTCCATTGTGCGCCGGCTTGGGCGGCCCCTCGACGGATGCGGCCGCGGTCATTGTCGCCTTGGCGGAGCTCTGGGGCATTGATCGCACCGACCCAGCGCTCGATGACATTGCGCGGGGCATTGGTGCCGACGTCCCGTTCTTTTTGCACGCGAGTCCTGCGTTCTACGTAGGTGGGGGAGACGTGCTGGCAACTGAGTACCCCGCGCTGCCCGCGACGCCCGTCGTGCTGGTCAAGCCGCGCGAGGCAAGCGTTTCGACAATTGAAGCCTATCGACGTTTTGACGAGGCCCCGGTGCCTGCGGACAAGCCCGGCGCGATAGCTTCTGCCTTGCGTGCTGGTGATGCCGAGACGGCATATGCACTCATCCATAACAACCTTGGTGTCATTTCCGCACAGATGGAGTCGCAGATTCAAACGGTCCTCGACTGGCTGCGTAAACAGGACGGAACCGTTGCTGTAGATGTGTGCGGATCGGGTGCCTGCTCGTTTGCCATTTGCGACACCGCTGCCACGGCCGAAAGGCTTGCCGATGCTGCCCAGCAAAGTGGCTGGTGGGCCTGCGCGACTGAGCTTATTCCCAACACGGTTCAAATCGACGCGCCAAAGAAATAAAAATTTCTCTAGCACGCGGCGAAAATCTTTGTTACTATAGTCGAGCTAACGGGTTGTGGCTCAGTTTGGTAGAGCACTGCGTTCGGGACGCAGGGGTCGCTGGTTCAAATCCAGTCAACCCGACCAGAGCATGAGGAGGGACCGCTTCTTGCGGTCCCTTTTTTTAGCTAGTGTTGTGATACCGCGATACCCGCGGTATACTCATTCGAGCTTGTCTCGCTGTATTGTGGAGGTCTACATGTTTGGACTGAGGGCTCCTGAGCTCATCATTATTCTCGTCGTTGTCCTGATTATCTTCGGGCCCAAGAACCTGCCGAAGCTCGGCAAGTCCCTCGGCTCTACCGTCAAGAATATCCGTGAGGGTATGGAGGGCGACGATAAGGCCGAGACCAAGCAGGCCGAGGAGGTCGTGGTCGAGCAGTCCGAGGAGGACAAGGAGATCGCTGAGCTCGAGGCCAAGCTCGCTGCTGCCAAGAAGAAGCAGGCAGAGGACAGCGACGCGGACGCAGAGTAGTCCCATCCCTTTGGGGTGAGCACCTGACCGGCTTGCCCGCAGGCTAGCCGGTCTTTTTCGTTTTGTTGACAGTTGATTGTTTGATCAGAGTTGGGGAGATATCCGTATGGACGCAAGCCAGATCGTACTGACCGCTGAGGGCCGCCAGAAGCTCGTCGAGGAGCTCGCTTGGCGTGAGGGCGATTACGCCAAGGAGATCGTCGAGGACATCAAGGAAGCCCGCGCGTTCGGCGACCTTTCGGAGAACTCCGAGTACGACGCCGCTAAGGACAAGCAGGCCCAGAACGCCGCTCGTATTGCCGAGATCCAGGCCATCCTCGCCAACGCTCAGGTTGCTGCCACCACGGGCGACCTGACCGTCTCCATCGGTTCCACCGTTTCGCTGATTGATCCCAACGGCGAGGTCATGGAAGTCACGCTCGTCGGTACCACCGAGACCAACTCGCTCGAGCACAAGATTTCCAACGAGTCTCCGGTCGGTCACGCCATCATTGGTCACGGCGAGGGCGACTCCGTCGAGGTCGTTACGCCTTCCGGCAAGACTCGCGTCTACACCATCGCCAAGATCGCACGCTAGACCACGGTCCCGCGTAAAGGTATGTTTTCGCTCCCTGGGACCGAATCCTGGGGAGCGTTTTAGTTTGAGGAGCTAACTTATGGCAGAGAACCAGAACGCCGCCGATCAGGCATCGACGCTCAACGACGAGCGCGCCACCCGCCTGGCCAAGCGCGCCGCCCTGTTCGAGGCGGGCCAGAACCCCTATCCTGAGCACTCTGAGCTTGAGGACTACGTCGCCGATATCGAGACTAAGTACGCCGATCTTGCCGATGGTGAGGACACCGAGGATGTCGTGAAGATTGCCGGCCGTGTGGTCGCCAAGCGCGGTCAGGGCAAGATCATGTTCATCGTCGTGCGCGATGCGACTGCCGAGATTCAACTGTTCTGCCGCATCAACGACATGGACGAGGCTGCCTGGAATACGCTCAAGGCCCTCGACCTGGGCGACATCCTGGGCGTGACCGGCGTGGTCGTGCGCACCCAGCGCGGCCAGCTTTCCGTTGCCCCTAAGAGCGCGACCCTGCTTTCCAAGGCCGTTCGTCCGCTGCCCGAGAAGTTCCACGGTCTTTCCGACAAGGAGACCCGCTATCGCCAGCGCTATGTCGACCTGATCGCCAACGACGACGTTCGCGAGACCTTCCGTAAGCGTTCGCAGATTCTCTCTACCTTCCGTCGCTTTATGGAGTCCGACGGTTACATGGAGGTCGAGACCCCCATCCTGCAGACCATCCAGGGCGGCGCTACCGCCAAGCCGTTCATTACCCACTTCAACGCGCTCGATCAGGAGTGCTACCTGCGTATTGCCACCGAGCTCCATCTCAAGCGCTGCATCGTCGGTGGTTTTGAGCGCGTGTTCGAGATCGGCCGCATCTTCCGTAACGAGGGCATGGACCTTACCCACAACCCCGAGTTCACCACGATGGAGGCCTACCGTGCCTTCTCAGACCTCGAGGGCATGAAGGCGCTCGCCCAGGGTGTCATCAAGGCGGCTAACAAGGCCATCGGCAACCCCGAGGTCATCGAGTACCAGGGCCAGACCATCGACCTTTCTGGTGAGTGGGCCAGCCGTCCCATGACCGACATCGTCTCCGACGTGCTCGGCAAGCAGGTCACCATCGACACGCCGGTCGAGGAGCTTGCTGCCGCCGCGCGCGAGAAGGGCCTGGAGATCAAGCCCGAGTGGACTGCCGGCAAGATCATCGCCGAGATTTACGATGAGCTGGGCGAGGACACCATCGTCAACCCGACCTTCGTGTGCGATTACCCCATCGAGGTCAGCCCGCTCGCTAAGCGTTTTGAGGACGACCCGCGTTTGACTCACCGCTTTGAGCTGGTCATCGCCGGCCACGAGTACGCCAACGCATTCTCCGAGCTCAACGACCCGGTCGACCAGGCTGAGCGCTTTGCTGCCCAGATGGCCGAGAAGGCCGGCGGCGACGATGAGGCTATGGAGTATGACGAGGACTACGTGCGCGCCCTCGAGTACGGTATGCCTCCCGCGGGCGGCATTGGCATTGGTATCGACCGCGTGGTCATGCTGCTTACCAACCAGGCTTCTATCCGCGACGTCCTGCTGTTCCCGCACATGAAGCCCGAGAAGGGTTTCCAGTCCGGTGCCGCTGCCGCCAAGGCTGCAGAGGCCGGCAACGCCGCGAGCCCATTCGTTAAGTCGCTTAAGCCCACGCTCGATTACTCCAAGATCGCCGTTGAGCCGCTGTTTGAGGAGTTCGTCGACTTTGATACCTTCTCCAAGAGCGATTTCCGCGCTGTGAAGGTCAAGGCATGCGAGGCCGTCAAGAAGTCCAAGAAGCTGCTGAACTTTACGCTCGACGACGGTACCGGTACCGACCGCACCATCCTCTCCGGTATTCACGCTTATTACGAGCCCGAGGACCTGGTCGGCAAGACCTTGCTCGCCATCACCAACCTGCCTCCGCGCAAGATGATGGGCATCCCCAGCTGCGGCATGCTCATCAGTGCCATCCACGAGGAGGATGGTGAGGAGCGCCTCAACCTGATCCAGCTCGACGCCTCCATCCCCGCCGGCGCAAAGATGTACTAACTAGTTACGCGGTTCTACGAACCGCGTAACGGCTCGACGCTGCGCGGGCCGCATTTGGACAATCTGACGTTCAACTTCAAGGGCGCGACCAGAAGGTCAGCGCCCTTTCGTTTCACGTCACCTTGTCTCAAATGCGGCCCGCTCGCTGTCGTTACCAAAGCATCGGCATTGCCGTGGTTGGCACTTGGGGACGTTCCTTTTCTGCCGGCAGTTGGGGACAGTCCTTGTTTTGATAGTCGTCTCTTTTATGTTTCCTTTAGCCGTTGCTGCCTAGGATGGGGGTTAGTCGGTAGGAAGGGAGCGTCTATATGGACGACGCGAGCGAGCGTGCAATCGAAGAGGACATGCTCGATCAGTTCAATTACTTTGATGATGAGGATGAGGAGCTAATCGATCGTCGCGAGCCAGCGCCGCTTGATTCCTTTGATCTGGTCGATGAAGAGACTGATGAGGACGAGGTCGGATCAACGGAGCCCCCACAGCCTTCGCGCCTTGACTCGCTGCTTTCGAGAGCCCCCATGCACCACGGCGTTCGTGCCGGCGCGCTCCATATGAAAACTGACTGGCACCAGATCGTGACGGCAGGCGATGAGCTTGCCGTCGATGCGCCGCTCACCGATAAATCATCCATCATCTGCCGCACCGGCATGCTTATGCTGGCAAGCGGAACGGGTGCCTGGCGCGTGCGCGATACCATGAATCGTGTTGCCGCCGTACTCGGTGTCACCATCCACGTTGACTTAAGTCTTCTGTCGTTTGAGTGCACCTGCATCGAAGATGGCCACTGCTTTAACGAGGTTGTCAGCCTGCCCACAACGGGAGTCAATACCCATCGCATTTGGATGATGGAGAGCTTCTTAAAGGAAATCGAGACGTATGGGCGCCGGTTTACCGTGCACGAATACCACGAGATGCTCAAGACCGTTGAGAGTTCAAAACCCGATTACTCTCCCTGGCAACAGGGCCTTGCGGCAGCTTGTGCTTGCGGCGCCTTCGTCTTTTTGCTCGGCGGCGGCCCTATCGAGATGGCCTGCGCGTTTGTGGGCGCGGGTGTCGGCAACTTTGCCCGCTCCCATATTCTCAAGCAAGGCCTTGGTCAGTTCAGCGCGCTGACGACCGGCGTTGCGCTCGCTTGCGTTTCGTATCTGCTGGCATTGCTCGGCCTTGGCCAGGTCATACCGGGGGCAATGTCGCACCAAGAAGGCTATATCGGCGCCATGCTCTTTGTGATTCCCGGCTTTCCGCTCATTACGGCGGGCCTCGACATCGCCAAGCTCGACATGCGAAGCGGTATCGAGCGCCTTTCATATGCCGTATCGATTATTGTGATGGCGACGCTCGTAGGTTGGATGGTTGCCGAGTGTGTTGGCCTGGCGCCGGACGACTTTGCCCCACTGGGCCTTTCGCCGCTTGCCCTTACGCTCCTGCGCGTGGTGATGAGCTTCGTTGGCGTATTCGGCTTCTCGGTGATGTTCAACAGCCCGGTAAAGATGGCCGCGGCAGCTGGGTTGATCGGCGCCGTGTCCAATACCCTGCGTCTGACCCTTGTCGATGCGCCGACGATGATTCCCTTCCTGGGCCTCAGCACGGGAATGCCTCCCGAGGCAGCAGCGTTTATCGGCGCGCTGGTATCGGGTCTGCTGGCAAGCTTGGCCGAAGTCAAGCTCACCTACCCGCGCATCGCCCTCACGGTGCCTTCGATTGTCATTATGGTGCCCGGTCTGTATCTCTATCGCTCTATGTATTACATGTGCACCTTCGACACGGTCAACATGCTCGGCTGGTTTGTGCGCGCAGTGCTCATCGTGGCGTTTCTGCCCGTTGGCTTGGGCGTGGCGAGAACCCTCACCGACCCTCGCTGGCGCCATACCAGCTAATTGGCGCAAGGGGGACAGGTTACTTTGCACCAAATGAGTTGCGGTGAAATAGGGACTGAATTGCTGCTTAAAGGGTCAAAACAGTCCGTATTCCACCGCAACTTATGGGGTCGGGGGATTATCGGTGCCCTGCATCTTCATAAACTCAACGCTTACGAAGCGCGCGCCGTTCGTGTTAGGGTAGTTCCACCACATAAGTAGTCGCAGACGCACGTATCGCGGGCGGGCGAGATGAAGTTCCAACAGCTCCATCTTGCCCGCCCGTTTTTGTTGCGTGGCGCCGCGGTACAACACAGAGAGGAATCTGCCCTTTATGCCTATCAACAAACGAGAGAGCCTGCTGTTCACCTTTATCATGTGCTTTTGCATGGTGCTCTGGATGAGCATCTACAACGTTGCCCTGCAGCACGGGGCCATCAACGGCGAGGTCGTTGCCACTGCGTGGCTCGGCTTCCCCGTTGCCTACATTTTTGCCATGTGCTGCGACTGGTTCGTCGCCAGCCCGCTCGCCAAGGGTTTCGCCTTTAAGTACTTGGTCACGCCGGGCAAGAGCTCGCCACTTGCCATGACGCTCGCCGTCAGCTCCTGCATGGTCGTTCCCATGGTCATCATCATGTCGCTGTACGGTGCCTGTGAGGGTCTGACGCACATGCCCGGCGGCATCCTTGCGAACCTGTATTCCGTGCCCGCGATCTGGATGATCAACATCCCGCATAATTTTGTGATGGCGCTGCCGTGGAACCTTTTGGTAGCCGGTCCGATTTCCCGCTTCGTCTTCCGTCGCGCCTTCCCTGTGGGGACGGTTTTCGAGGAGGAGCATGCCGAGCTCTTGGAGCAGGCTATGGCTCCTGAGTGCGAGTAGCTCGCTTAGGGATCTGCTGAGCGCGGGCGACTTGCTTGGTTGGAGCCCTAAGCGTGGATAGCTCTCTCGGCGACATCGCGGGCGTGAGCGGTGCACATGACCGGAGGGCCCGTGCTGCTCCGTTGCCCGACGTGCTAGCGCGCAGAACAATCTGTTGGTGCATTCGGCGGCTGCTGAAGCGTTTCGGCAGCCGCTTTTTATACGGAGTTTAAATACAACAGTCTGTTGTATTACGTAGAGTGGTATATCTCTAGCGGGAAAAATGCGAGAGACGGAGCATTATGGCGTTGCTAGTAGGACTGGACGTAGGGTCGACGACGACCAAAGTTTACGCGATGCACGAGGATATGACCGAGGCGTGGTGGGGATATCGCCGCCACGGGGCGTGTCAGACAGCGAGCGTGCGCGCCATGCTCGGCGAGCTCGCCGAGCGCTTTCCCCATGAGTCACTGCGCGTTGCGGTGACCGGCTCGGGTGCGCGCGATATCGCGACCGCGCTGGGCGCCTCGTACGTTCAGGAGGTGGTCGCCAACGCGCTCGCGATCAGCAGGTTCTATCCGCAGACGCGCTGCGCCATCGAGCTGGGCGGCCAAGACGCCAAGATGATCTTCTTCCGCACCAACGATAAGGGAGACATCGAGGTTGCCGACATGCGCATGAACGGCTCGTGCGCAGGCGGTACCGGTGCATTTATCGACGAGATGGCAAAGCTCATGGGGGTCGGCACCGAATCGGGCGAGTTCGAGCAGCTCGCAAGCCGGGGAACGACCGTCCACGAGGTCTCGGGCCGCTGCGGCGTGTACGCAAAGACCGATATCCAGCCGCTGCTCAACGAGGGCATTCCTACCACCGACCTGGCGCTTTCGGCGCTTCACGCGGTCGCCCGCCAAACGATCGGCGGTCTGGCCCAGGGTATCGACATCGAGCCGCCGGTAATCTTCGAGGGCGGTACGCTCGCCTACAACCCCACACTGGTCCGCGTGTTCCGGGAGCAACTGAATCTATCGGACGATCAGGTTATCGTCCCGCGCGATCCGCAGATCATGGTCGCGCGCGGTGCCGCCCTGTCGCTGACCGACATGTTCGCATCGTCCCAACCGATCGACCTTCCCGACGCTTTTGTCCGGCTGGATAAGCTCGAGACGGTCGCGCCCGCAAGCGGGGAGGGACGTCTTGCCCAGCCCTTTTTTGCCACACCTGCCGAGCAGGCGGATTTTACGGCACGCCATGGCAAAGAGACGCCGGCAAAGGGTCCGGATGCGTATGCGCCCGGAGAGACGGTGCGTGTGGCGCTCGGTATCGATTCGGGGAGCACGACGACCAAGTTCGCCCTGGTCGATGCGGCGGGTGAGCTTGTCGATTCGTTCTACGCGTCTAATAACGGCAGACCGCTCGACGTCGCCCAACAGGGTCTTGTCAGCTTGAAGAACCGCTGGGAGACAGCGGGAGTCACGCTTGCGATCGATGCCGTGGGCACCACGGGATACGGCGAGGAGCTTTTCGCGCGCGCGTTCCACGCCGACTACCATACGGTCGAGACGGTCGCGCACGCCCGCGCCGCGTGCGCATGCGTTCCCGATGCGACCTTCGTGCTCGACATCGGCGGACAGGATATGAAGGCCATCTGGCTCAACCACGGCGTGCTGACCGATATCGTCGTCAACGAGGCGTGCTCTGCGGGCTGCGGCTCGTTCCTCGAGGGTTTTGCCAAAAACCTCGGAATAGCCGTTGAGGATATCGCGACCGAGGCATTTTCGTCCAAAGCCCCCGCCGTTCTCGGCAGCCGCTGCACGGTGTTCATGAACAGCAGCGTCGTTTCCGAGCAGCGGCGCGGTAAGGGTCCGGGCGACATCATGGCCGGTCTCTGCCGTTCGATTATCGAGAACGTGTTCACCAAGGTCATTCGCGTTTCAAATCTCAACCGTCTGGGCGACAAAGTCGTCGTCCAGGGCGGCACGTTCCGAAACGACGCGGTGCTGCGCGCATTCGAGCAGTATCTGGGCAAACCCGTCACGCGTGCGCCCCACCCGGGGCTGATGGGCGCTATCGGTATCGCCCTGCTCGCGCGCGAGGAATGCCGCAAGGGCGACGCCGGCACGTCGTTTATCGGGCTCGATGCCGTGGAGCGCTTCGAGCATCGCGAGTTCGGCGGCGTTACCTGCCGTCGGTGCAACAACCGCTGCCAGCGCGCGGTCGTGGCATTTGGCGACGGCTCGCTTTACGTCACGGGCAATCGCTGCCCGCGCGGCGGCGCCATCTCATGGGATGAGCTCGTGCGCGAGGTTCCCGCGGCGGAGGAGCTGCGTCCGCAGGGTGCTTGCGAGGCACAGGCACCCGGCACGGGGCGCGACCGGACCGCGGCTGCCCCCAATCTCTTTGTCGACCGCGAGAAGCTGCTGTTCGAGTCGTACCCCACGGTTCCCGTCAGCGGGGGGCGCGATGTCACGATCGGCATTCCCCGTGTGCTCGAGTTCTGGGACACCATGCCGTTCTGGTCGACGTTCTTCAGCACGCTCGGCTTTAAGGTGCGCGTCTCGGGACGCAGCACCAAGGCGATGTACGAGCGCGGTCTGGCGAACGTCACATCCGACACCGTGTGCTTCCCGGCCAAGCTCGTCCACGGGCACATCCGCAATCTCGTCGACGCCGGCGTCGACCGCATCTTCATGCCCATCATCACGACGGTGCCCACCGAAAACACCGCCTCTACCAGCGAGTGGATGTGCGCCGTCGTAAAGGGATACCCCTACGTGATGCGCAATTCCGATAACCCGGAGGAGCGTTTCGGCGTTCCGTTCGATACGCCGCTGTTCCACTGGTACGACGAGGGCGACCGAAACCGCCAGCTCAAGGCGTGGTGCAAGGAGACCTTCGATATCGATGCCGACCTGGTTGCCAAGGCGACCGAGCAGGCGGACCGCGCGCAGGAGACGTTTGAGAACCAGCTGCAGCTGCGCGGCAGGCAGGTGCTCGAGAACGTGCACGAGGACGGCGGCTACGCGGTGGTGATCGCTTCGCGCCCGTACCACAACGACCCGCTGGTCAACCACGGGCTGCCCAAGCTCTTCTCTGAGCGCGGCATCCCCGTGCTGACGCCCGATGCGGTGCCGGGGGTCTGCAACGTCGATCTTTCCAACAGCCGCATCGACATCGTGAACAACTACCATGCGCGCATGCTGTCGTGCGCGGTCATCGTCGCATCGACGCCCGAGCTCGAGCTCGTGCAGATGGGCAGCTTCGGCTGCGGCCACGATGCGTATCTCACCGACGAGATCGCGCGCATGATGGGCGAGATGGGCTCCAAGGTTCCGATGATGATCAAGCTCGATGAGAGCGACGTCGCCGGTCCCATGGGCATTCGCGTGCGTTCGTTTATCGAGTCGGTCAACCGTCGTCGCGCGGAGGAGCGTGCCGAGGGCGCCCGGGTGCACGCGGTCCATCCGCTCGACGACCCGTATAAGGTCAAGTACACCAAGCGCGACCGGCACGACAAGATCGCGCTGGTCCCCAACACCTCCCATGCGTTCTGCAGGCTCATGACCGCGGCGATGCGCAATCAGGGCGTGCGCGCCGAGGCCCTTGATATCGGGCGCGAGGATGCCATCCGCCTGGGCAAACGCTATGTGCACAACGACATCTGCTTCCCCGCGCAAATCGTGATCGGCGAGGCGCTCGCGGCGCTCGAGAGCGGTAAGTACGACCCGCACGACGTCGCCGTGGTGACTGGCAAGTATATCGGCGACTGCCGCCTGACGCACTACATGCCCCTGCTGCGCCGCGCGCTCGACGACGCGGGATACGACTATGTCCCGGTGCTCACCAACGACGACGTCGATGCCCACAATGCGCATCCGGGCTTCAAGCTCGGCCTTGGCCCGAGCATCCAGATCGCCTACGGTCTTCCCATGATCGATGCCCTCGAGGCCATGCTTAGGCGCATCCGTCCCTACGAGCTCGAGAAGGGCGCGGCGGACGCTGCGTTCGACCGCGCGCTCGATGAGGTTATCGAGGGCATGGAGCGCTCCGGGCTGAGAGGCCAGGCGACGGGCTTCAAACGCGCGCTTGCGATCATGGACGCCGTTCCGTACGACCGCTCGAACCCGCATCCGACCGTTCTCATCGTGGGCGAGTACCTGCTCAATTTCCATCTCGGCGCCAACCACGAGATCGAGCGCTACCTCGAGGACAACGGGCTCGAGGTCATCGAGGCGCGCATGACCGACGTGATCCGCAAGACCTATTTCTACAAGCATGCGCAGTCGCGCGAGTTCCACGTCGACCTGTCGCTGCCCGAAAAGGCCTGGTACGCCACGGCGGACAACCTGTTCGAGCTCGCGCACGACCGTTGCGACCGCCTGGGCGCGGCGAGCCCGCTCTACGAGCCGCCGACGCGCATGCCCGAGCTCGTGCGCGCGAGCGATAAGATCCTGCACCATACGTTCGATGCGGGCGAGGGCGTGCTGATTCCGGCGGAGATTCTCGAGCACGCCAAGCGCGGCTGCCGCAACTTCGTGATCCTGCAGCCGTTCGGGTGTCTGCCCAACCATGTCGTGGGGCGCGGGCTCATCCATGCGCTCAAGGAGCAGTATCCCACGGCGCAGTTCCTGCCGCTCGACTACGATCCCGACGTGAGCTTCGCCAACGTGGAGAACCGTCTTCAGATGCTCATCATGAACGCCAAGGCGCAGGGGTGCGGTGAGGCGCATGGCGAGACCGCGTAAGGACGCCGATGCGCCCGATGCACGCACCCGTATCATCGAGGCGTTTTGGGAGCTCATCGAGAACAACAGCATCTTCGAGCTGTCGGTTGGCGAGGTGACCCGCGCCGCCCAGTGCAATCGCGGAACGTTTTACTACTATTTTCACGATTTCGATGAACTCGTCGCCATCGCCATAGCCCAGCTGCTGCAGGATAACGAGCTCATCACCGATGCCCTCTGGCATTTTTCGAGCGAGGGCGACCTTTCGGCGTTCGACCGGCGCGACGTCCGCTGCCTGCTGCGGCGCATCGTCATCACCATGAGGGCGGGTGCCGCCGAGCAGGTCGTGCAGGGCATCCATACGATCATCATCGACCGCGTGAGAGAGATCGTCCACCCCGACGGAGAAGAGCTCAAGGCAGATTCGAGCTTTGCGGTGGGCTTTCTGGTCTCGGGCATCATGGGCTTTGTGATGGCGGTCGGCTTTGCCCGGGAGGGCGGCGAGGAGATAGACCTCGAGCAGCCGGGGGACAGCGCGTGCGCGTACCTGAGGGCGGTCGCCATGCAGACGGTGGAAACGGTCGCGCAAGTCGAGGGCGTCGATACATCCGAGCTGCTCGAACGCGTCTCCAAGGAGGCCGATGCCTATCGCGCATCGCGTGCGACGAGTCCCGACGTGGTGAAAGACGCCTAGGGTTTCTCTTGCGGGGCGCCTGTCGCGCATCGCGCGGTGAGTCCCGCGATGCGGTCATAACCTGCATTCATGTGAGCCGGGTTTATAGATATTCCTCCAGCTGTTAACATAGACAACCTGTGGGTAAAGAGACAAAAGCGCCGCCGACGGGCGGGCGTTTTGATTTCGATGAACTCATGTAAGGAAACGAGCATGTTAGATAGATTTACCGATCGAGCGCGCAAGGTCATGTCGATGGCCAAACAGGAGGCGCTCGATCTGCACTCAAATAAGGTGGGCACCGAGCACCTGCTGCTCGCACTCGCCAAGGAGGACGAGGGCATCGCTGCCGAGGCGCTGCGCTCGCTTGATATCTCCTACGACGACATCATGGACACCCTCAAGGAGGTCCAGACCACGGTTCCCGAGCCCAGCGAGGAGACCGAGGCGGCCAAGCTCGCCTTTACGCCGCTCGTCATTAGCGTGATGGAGCGTTCATTCCGCGTGGCGCGTGAGAACAACCAGACCTACGTGTCGACCGAGCACCTGCTCATCGGTATCGTCGAAGAGGGCAACGGCATGGCCATGGACATCCTCATGCGCCTGGGTGTGTCGTCCGCCTCCATCAAAAAGGCTATCGAGAAACTCACCGCCAAGGACCAGGACAAGAAGCGTCCGCTCGCCGGCGCCGGTGCCGGTCGTCCCGGTGCGGGCCTGCCGTTCTTTAGCGGCTCGGATGCCTCTCAGCAAAAGGGGAGCGGCACCGACACGCTCAAGCAGTTCGCCACCAACCTCACTCAAAAGGCGCGCGACGGCGAGCTCGATCCCGTGATTGGCCGCGAAAAGGAAGTCCAGCGCATGATGGAGATCCTTTCGCGCCGCACCAAGAACAACCCGCTTATCCTGGGCGACCCCGGCGTGGGCAAGACGGCCATCGTCGAGGGCCTGGCGCAGCAGATCGCTGCCGGCAACGTGCCCGAGAATCTCATGAACCAGAACATCTGGACGCTCGACCTGCCGGGCCTCGTTGCGGGCGCCAAGTATCGCGGTGAGTTTGAGGAGCGCCTCAAGAACGTGATCCAGGAGGCCACCGAGGCTGACGACGTCATCCTGTTTATTGACGAGATGCACACCATCATCGGTGCCGGTTCTGCCGAGGGCTCCATCGACGCGAGCTCCATGCTCAAGCCCGTGCTTGCACGCGGTGCCTTCCAGATTATTGGCGCCACCACGGCCGAGGAATTCCGCAAGTACCTCACCAAAGACCCAGCCTTCGAGCGTCGCTTCCAGACTATCGATGTCGAGGAGCCGAGCGTCGAGGACACCGTCAAGATCCTGACCGCGCTTAAGCCGCGCTACGAGGAGCACCACCATGTGCGCTACACGCAGGGCGCTATCGAGGCTGCCGCGAACCTTTCCAACCGCTACATCCAGGATCGCTTCCTGCCCGATAAGGCCATCGACCTCATCGACGAGGCCGGTGCCCGCGCTCGCATCGCCGCGAATCGTGCGCCCGAGCCGGTGCGCGAGGCCGAGCATCGCATAGAGGAGCTCAAGGCCGCCGCGCAGGAGGCCACCGAGAGCGACGACATGAACAAGGCCGCCGAGATCACCGAGCAGCAGAAGGCCGCCGAGATTGAGCTCGCCGAGGCCAAGGCCGCCTGGACCGCCGAGCTCGACGCCAGCCCGCTCACCATCGACGTGAGTCAGATTGCCGACATCGTGTCCGTGACCTCTGGCGTGCCGGTTTCCTCGCTCACCGAGAGCGAGAGCCGTCGCCTGCTGCAGACCGAAAGCGTGCTCAAGACCCGCATTATCGGCCAGGACGAGGCCGTCGAGGCCGTCGCCAAGGCCGTGCGCCGCAGCCGCTCGCCGCTCAAGGACCCGCGTCGTCCCGGTGGTAGCTTTATCTTCCTTGGTCCCACCGGCACAGGCAAGACCGAGCTCGCCAAGACGCTCGCCGAGTACCTCTTTGGCAGTAAGGACGCGCTCATCAGCTTCGACATGTCCGAGTTCGGCAGCGAGTTCGAGGTCTCCAAGCTTATCGGTAGCCCTCCGGGTTACGTGGGCCACGACGAGGGCGGTCAGCTTACCAAGGCCGTTCGTCGTCACCCGTACTCGGTCGTGCTGTTCGACGAGATCGAGAAGGCGCACCCCGACATCTTCAACATTTTGTTGCAGGTGCTGGAGGAGGGTCGCCTGACTGATAGCCAGGGCAAGACGGTCGACTTCCGCAATACCGTGATCATCATGACGTCCAACGTGGGCGCCCGCGAGATCGCGCAGGATGCGAGCGTTGGCTTTGGCACCACCGGCGAGCAGGGCCTCACCTCGAGTGAGATCAAGGGCCGTGCGATGGGCGAGCTCAAGCGCCTGTTCCGCCCCGAGCTGCTCAACCGTATCGACGACATTGTGGTGTTCCAGAAGCTCTCGGGCGAGAACCTGACCAAGATCGCGCACCTGCTGGTGGACGACCTGCGTCAGCGCCTGATTGCCAACGGCATGAACATCAAGCTCACCGATGCGGCCTATGACAAGATCGTGGCCGAGGGCACCGACCTCACCAACGGCGCGCGTCCGCTGCGTCGTGCTATCCAAAAGCTCATCGAGGATCCGCTGTCCGAGGAACTGCTGGCTGGCGAGTGGGGCGAGGGCGATACCGTCCTGTGCGACGTGGCCGATGGCAAGTTTGTCTTTAGCCACGGCACGGGCGAGATCCCGGCACCGCGTCCGGTGGGCACGCTCGGTGGCGATACCGCCCCGGCGGCGCCGCACACCGGCAACGCCGCGCCCGTGAGCGGCGGCGTGACCTCGGGCCCCGGCGGCATGATGCAAGCCGGTTCCGGCGCGCTGTAGGGCGTGGCGACAATTTGATACGCGCAATCGAGGCGCTCCGGAAAGGGCGCCTCGATTTGTAGAGCTGCGGAAGTTGTGACCGTTACGCTATACGGTCCACCGTTAGCCGATGATGCGAGGGCGCTCGGCGTTTTCGACTGGTTTATGCACGCAAAGTCTGGGAATATACAAGTCGCACGTCTTACTGTCTAACCAGTTGCGCCAAGGAGGCACCATGGACTACAAGATTACCGGCTACGAGCCCGCCCAGCTGTTCCATTTCTTTGAGGAGGTCAGCGCGATCCCCCGTGGGTCTGGCAACGAGAAAGGCATCAGCGATTTCCTGGTCGCGTTTGCCAAGGAGCGCGGTCTCGATGTGTATCAGGACGAGGTCTACAACGTCATCATTCGCAAGCCCGCATCTGCCGGCGCCGAGAATGCCCCGACCGTAATGCTGCAGGGCCACATCGATATGGTGTGCGACAAGTTGGGCTCCGTTGAGCACGACTTTACGACTGATGGTATCGACCTGGTCGTCAAGGACGGCGTCCTCACCGCTAACGGCACCACTCTGGGCGCCGACAACGGTATTGCCGTCGCTCTGATGCTCACTGTTCTCGATGACGATTCGATCGTTCACCCCGCCCTCGAGTGCGTATTCACCACCGACGAGGAGACTGGCCTGGTCGGCGCCGAGACGCTCGACAAGTCCCAGATTAGCGCCCGCACCATGATTAACCTTGACTCCGAGGAAGAGGGCGTTGCTACCGTCAGCTGCGCCGGCGGTGTCGTCGTTACCTACACCTGCCCGATCGCGCGCGAGCACAAGACCGGTAGCACCCTCACGCTCGACATCTCCGGCCTGCTGGGCGGCCACTCCGGCAGCGATATCAACCTGGAGCGCGGCAACGGCAACCTCATCATGGCCCGCATCATCGACCGCCTGATGGTCGCTGGCGAGCCCGCCATCGTTAGCTTTAACGGCGGCACCAAGGACAACGCCATCAACCGTGAGTGCAAGGCTGTTCTGGTCTACGCCGACCACGCTGCCGCCGAGGCCGCGGCCCAGATCGCAAAGGGCATCATCGCCGACGTTACTGCCGAGCTCGAGGTCTTCGACCCCGGCTTTACCTGCACCGTCGAGATTGCCGACGACGCCGAGGTTGAGGCCATGGACCAGAAGTCCGCGCTTGCCCTCATCCGCGCCCTGCGCCTTGCCCCTAACGGCGTGATTCGCCGCAACGTCGCCACCGACGGCTCCGTCGAGGTTTCCTCCAACATCGGCGTGGTCGCCACCTCCGATGACGAGGTCAAGATTATGCTGTCCCCGCGCTCTTCGATCACCTCGCTGCAGAACGAGTTCAAGGACCGTCTGCAGACGCTGGCCGATGTCCTGGGCTTCGACGCCAAGTTTGAGTTTGAGTATCCTGGCTGGAGCTATGCCGAGCATTCGCCGGTCCGCGACGTCTTTGTCGAGAGCTATCGAGAGCTCTTTGGCTCCGAGCTGCGCATCGAGTCCATTCACGCCGGCCTTGAGTGCGGCCTGTTTGCCGAGGCTCTGCACGGCCTGGACGCCATCGCCGTGGGCCCGACGCTCTCCGATGTCCATACCCCGGACGAGAGCATGGAGCTCGCTTCTGCCGAGCGCTTCTACGAGCTGCTCATCGACGTCCTCAAGCGCCTCGCTGCGTAAAGGTTGCGCTAGCAGCAGTCCGAGTCACGTGCTAGCGGATTGCAAATGACATTATGAGAGGGGGCACCCGGTCTTTTGCGACGGGTGCCCCCTCTCTTTTGTTTGATAATTGCGAAATTACGGCCACCTAGTCCATTTCTGCCCTGATGAGGTCGAGGGCGCGCTGGCAGTTTTCGCGGACGGGGCCGAGCATATGCTCGCGCAGGTCCGCCATGCCGGGCAGGTCGGCGTATTCGTCCATGACCTCTTCCATGCAAATGGGTACCTCGTAGGCGAGGTCCATCATGGTCGCAAAGCAAAACTTCTCGGATAGCCCGGCATCGGTGAGCG
>JAYBVN010000053.1:0-16909 GCA_037320555.1 Collinsella sp.
GAAAACCTCCCATTTCCCGATGTCCAAGAAATGGGAGGCAGTTCACTGTCCCCTTTGTGGTGGTTTTGACCGGAAAGCTAGTTGGCGGGGCGGAAGAAGGCTACGGCTACGGCGCCGGGGCCCACGTGGGTGCCGATGGTGGCGCCAATGGTGTGGATGGACAGCTCGCCCTCGGTGTGACCGGCCCACAGTGCCGCGCTGTCCTCGATATATTTCTTGAGCACGGCGTCCGAAAGGCCTGTATAGCCCAGCGCCAGCGGCATGGAAAAGTCGACGCCGCCCGCCTTTTCTACCTTCTGGTTGAGCAGGTTACGACCGTTCTTGGAACCGCGCGCCTTGCCCAGCTGCACGATCAGGCCGTCCTCGGCGGCCACAACGGGCTTTACGTTGAGCAACGTGCCCACAGCGCCGGCCGCAGCAGACAGGCGACCGCCGCGCACCAAGTACTCCAGCGTCTCAAGCAGACCGATAACCACCACGCGGTCACGGACTGCCTCGACGGCCGCCGCGATCTGGGCCGCACTACGGCCCTCGTCCACCAAGCGCAACGCATACTCGACCAGGACACGCTCGCCCAGGGTGACGTTATTGCTGTCCACCACGAACACGTCGCCGCCCGGCGCCTCGGCAAGTGCGGTACGGGCACTCTGATTGGTGCCCGAAAGCTTGGCGCCCACGGTAATAATCACTGCCTCGTCGCCGGCCTCACGTGCCTCGGCAATCGTCTGCGAAAACGCGTACGGGTTGACCTGGCCGGTCTTGGGCAGCTCATCGCGCTCCACGAGCATCTCGTAAAAGCGCTGATGATCGATGTCGACGCCATCCATATACACATCGGTGCCAAAGGTGACGGACAGCGGCAAAACACGCAGAGCGGGGTGCTCCGCCGGCGACATATCGCTTGCGGAATCGGTAATAATACGAATGGACATAACAAATCCTTTCTTGCGCGGAGCTCGCGCGGGGAATTTTGACAGCAATGCCCCGGCACGGTATACGCGCTCAAACGGGACTATGCAGTTGTTAATGGGAAGCAAATGCCTTGGCGGCCTTAGATCTCGCGCAGGGTGTCGAGAATCGTACGCAGCGATGCATACATCTGCTCGCGCTGCTCCACACCCATAGCCTTACCGGTGGTATCGAGCACCTCGCGAATGATGCGGTCCGCCTCGCTCATGCTCTCGCCGCCCAGAGCGGTCAGGCGAACCGGAGCACGATACTTAACGGCGGCATCGCCCGAATCATCGACTTCGACGTAGCCGCCCTCCTCCAGATGCGCGAGCGTACGCGAGACGGCGGCGCGGGTCACGCCTGCCATGCGAGCCAGGTCGGCACCAGTCAGGCCGTCCTTGCTGCGCTCAAGATAGTACAGGCACATAACGTCGGAGCCCTTGAGGCCCAGCCTTGCGCCCTCAGACGTCTTAATGCGCTGGATCTCCTTGTAGAGACCGCTGATCAGTCCGACAAAGTCCTCGAAACGTGTCTCGTCGCTCTGCTGCATGGGAGACGACCGCCTTTCGCTTGCATAATGCTAACGGGTAAACATCTTAGTCGCATAAGGCGACACCCGTACCCAAATACCCCATTTGTTAACCCATCAACATAAAAACCACCACAAAGGGGACAGGCACCTTTGTGGTGGTTTGGGGCATCAATAGGTTCTAGGCGCCGCTACAGCTCCACGCAAGGATTGTCGCGGGTCACAAGCGTCTTAATGACAACCGTCGCTCCCAGATAGCGCTCAAGCAGCTCGGCTAAGCGATCGATCGCAGCCTGGCAATCCCCCATCCGCTCGGGCTCCACGCACTCAATCGCTAGGAACGCATCGGCCGAATCATCGGACAGCGCCGTGCGAACGCCGTCGCGCCAGTTCCAGCAGCGGCACACAGCGCCCGCATCATCGATGTAGGCGAGCTCGCCGGGCAGCGTCGGATCGTCCGTCTCCTCGCCAAGCGGCAAGAACGCATCGCCACCGTCGGTCACCTTCAGGCGAAGGTCCCCCTCGATCGCATGCAGATCCTCGCCTCCCACGGGCAGCGCGTAGGTCAGCGACACCGTGTTGTAAATATCCACCGCGGGCGTAATGTGGCCCACCGGCTTGCCTTTGAGCACGCGTTTGAGCAAGTTCTCGATCGAGCAGCGCGCGCCTTTCTTGGTCTTGAACAGACGATAGGCCTCGCGCCATGCCCTGACCGGTGCGTTCTCGCTGATAGTGTCGCTGGTCAGATGACGCTCCGCATCGATATTGGCGCGGTCGAGAAACGCCGCAATCGCATCCACGTCCTCTTGAGGAATCTGAGCCGTGGGCTTCATGCCCTCCACGACCACAACACCGACCGCTGCCTGCGGAAACAGCTCCCAGAATGAATCCTCGGCAATAAAGCTCTTCATACGCTCTCCCTTCATTGTGCGCGCCCGAGTGAGGGCGCCTAAACAAAAAGCGCCCTTACAACGGCCACCTTCAAAGTCCTACGGTGCCGTCACAAGAACGCTTGCGCTGTCCCCATCCGGAGAAGGGGACGATATGTCAGGCGTATTGTAACCCGAGTCATCCACGTGAGCAAAACCACCACAAAGGTGCCTGTCCCCTTTGTGGTGGATATGGACTCACGGCGAAGCTAGTGGCGGAGTCCCAGCAGGCCGCGGCCGCGATGACGGGCGTCGGCGTGTACTTGAGCGTGCGGACCGGCGGCCTTGACGGACTCGGGCAGGTGCGAGTACTTCTTCTCGAAGTTCTCCTCGAACATCACCGCCAGGTTGTGCGCGGCCTCGTCATAGCGCGCGGTGCTCTGCCAGTATTGGCGCGGCACCAGGATGCCATCGGGCACGCCGTGGCACGTCGTGGGAATGTCGACGTTAAAGATGTCGTCGTGCACGAACTCGCTGTCCTCGATGGTGCCGTCGAGGGCGCGCGCGACCAGCGAGCGCGTGTAGGCAAGCTCGATGCGATGGCCCACGCCGTAGCCGCCGCCGATCCAGCCGGTGTTGACCAGGTACACGCGCGTGCGGCCGTCGGCAATGCGCTCGCCAAGCATCTTGGCGTAAACCATGGGGTCGAGCGGCATAAACGGCTCGCCGAACAGCGAAGAGAACGTGGGCGTGGGCTCGGCGACGCCGACCTCGGTGCCGGGAATCTTAGCCGTAAAGCCCGTCACAAAGTGGTACATGGCGGCATCGGCCGTCAGGCGTGAGATGGGCGGCAGCACGCCAAAAGCGTCGCAAGTCAGGAACAGCACGACACTTGGAGTGGTGCCCATGCCCTTAGTCCACGCGTTAGGAATGTGCTCCACGGGATAGGCCACGCGCGTGTTGTGCGTGATCGAGATGTCGCCATAGTTGGGCTTGCGGTTATCGTCGAGCACCACGTTTTCGCAAATGGCGCCAAAACGGACGGCGTTGAAGATCTCGGGCTCGTGGAAGGCGTCCAGGCCCTCGCATTTTGCGTAGCAGCCACCCTCAATGTTGAAAATACCCATGTCGGACCAACCGTGCTCGTCGTCGCCGATCAGCAGGCGCGTGGGATTGGCCGAAAGCGTGGTCTTGCCGGTGCCGGACAGGCCAAAGAACACGGCGGTCTCGTGCGTGACGGGATCCATGCTGGCCGAGCAGTGCATGGGCAGCACGTCGTCCTCGACGGGCAGCAGATAGTTCATGACGCTAAAGATCGACTTTTTAATCTCGCCGGAGTAGCCGGTGCCGGCGACCAGAATCACGCGTTCCTGGAAGTTGATGACCACCGCGGCGCTGGAGTTGAGGCCCTTGATGGCGGGGTCGCACTGGTAACCGGGCGCTGCGAGCACGCAGAAGTCGGGCTCGCCGGTGCGCGCGATTTCACGGGCAAGCGGTCGGGCGAGCATCTGCTTAATAAAGAGCGCCTGGCTGGCACGCTCGCAGGCAACGAGCAGTCGACGCGTGTGGTTGCGGTCGGCGCCTGCCATGCCGCGGGTGACGAACACGTCGCGCTCGTTGAGATAGTCGACGATGCCGGCCTTGATGGCCTCATAGCTCTCGACGGACAGCGGGCGGTTGACCGCGCCCCAGGCAATCTTGTCGTGAACATCGGGGGTGTCAACGATAAAGCGATCGTTGGGTGAACGGCCGGTGCGCTCCCCCGTCTCAATCACCAGCGCGCCGTTGGATGCCATGCGGCCTTCTTCGCGGCGGATGGCGTGCTCGACGAGCTCCGCGGCGGGTAGATCGACCAGCAGGCGGGGCTGATTCTCGGCGGGATCTTCGACCAGCGTAATACCAAAGTTGGACAAAACTTCTGCAGGGGTAACACCAGGCATGGGGCCTCCTTTAAAAACGCGACACATGGACGCGGCGCGCACTTTACTCACGTAAAGCCCGTTGTACCCGATATGCAAAAACGTTTTTGCGGCAAGGGCGGCAAGCCCGCCCAACGGTCAAAAATCGCAGGCAAGCGGCCCAGTCATTGGGGACGTTCTTGAACGACTAGTCATTGGGGACACTCTTGAACAGACCACAGCCAAGGAGTGTCCCCAGATGCCGGCACTTAGGGACGTTCCCAAAGTGCCGGCACATAAGGAACGTCCCTAAGTGCCGACTACAGCGGCAGGCCTTGGCCGAGCATGGCTATGGCGCTCATCAGGACCAGCATGCCGGCGGCGTAGGGCAGGACGGCGCCCAGGAGTTCGGCATCCTTACCGCGCACGAGCACGGCGGCAAGACCAATGGCGAGGGTCTGCGGCGAGATCATCTTACCGGCGGCGACGCCCAGGGCGTTCAACGCGACCATCCAGTAGTCGCTCACACCCAGCGCAGTGGCAGCCTGGCTCTGAATGGGGCCAAACAGCATGCCCGAGGACGTGCCCGAGCCGGTCACAAACGCACCGACTGCGCCGATCCACGGAGCCAGAATCGGGTACAGCCCACCGGCGACGGCGATGCAGAACGCGCTGATCGAAGAGATCATGCCCGCATAGCCCATCACCTTGGCACAGCCCAGCACCGAAAGCATCGTGATCACCGTCGGCATCATCTGCTTCACAGTCGCGGCCAGCACCTCGCCCATCATGCGTGGCGAAGCACCCTGAATGGCACCGCCGGCAAACGCCGCCAGGAAAATCCAGACGCCCGGCGTGTTGATCCACGAAAACGTAAGCGTACCGGGATTCTCACCGCAATACACCTGCACGTGGCTCGCAAACGGCGCGAGCGCGGCATGTACAGCGGGCACCAGGTTAGACGTGCCCAGCAGCAACACAAAGATCAGGATGAAGCACGACCAGGCCGAAAGCGCCGACTTAACGGTGAGCTTCTCCCCCGCCTCGATATTCATGTGAAAGCGTGCGTCCAGACGCCCCGACTTCTCGGCACGCATGGCAAGCGCAGCTGTCAGCGCGAGCGAAACGATGGATCCTACGACCACGGCCAGCTCGGGGCCCACAAACATGGCAACGACCAGAGCCGCGCCGACAAACGACACGCCGGAGAGCAACGCCACGCCGGCAACACCGTGCAGACGCTCGCCCACACTCGCGGCATTGCCCTGGTCATCGGCAACACGGCCCGCAACCAGCACAATAAATAGCGGCATCACCACAAAGAACGGCGCGAGCTGCACCAGCTGAACGGTCGCTAGGTGAAGGGAATCCAAACCCACCAGGTCGGCAACGGACACCGTGGGGATGCCGATGGAGCCGTAGGGCGTGGGCACGCCGTTGGCCAGCAGGCAGATGAGCACGGCAGGCACGGCCTCAAAGCCCAGGCCCGCGAGCATGCCGGCGGGAATGGCGACAGCGGTACCGAAGCCGGCCATGCCCTCCATAAAGCCACCGAAGCACCAAGCCACGAGCAGCGCCAGCAGACGGCGGTCGCTGCTGATGGAGGTGATCATGCTGCCGATCACGTCCATGGCGCCCGTACGAACGCACAGGTTATACGTGAACACCGCGGCGATGATCACCAGGACGATGGGCCACAGAGCCATCAAAAAACCTTCGAGCGAGGCGGTCGCGATCTGCGCTGCCGGCAGGTGCCACCATGCGAAGGCAAGCAAGCACGAAAGGACAAACGATCCGATAGCGGCCTTCCAAGCTGGCCATTTAAAGCACAGCAGCATCACGACCAGCCAAATAATCGGCACAAGAGCCAGTAAGAATGCGGCGACGTCCATAGGTAGAAGCTCCTTGGTACCGCGTGGGCGGCATCGGGGGTGTCACAAAACTTCAACAGGATACCGCACGTTTACCGACAAATTACAGCCGCCCGCCGAAATTATTGAACAATCCGTTCAAAAACACGAACGAACACCGTCGCGTCTATACTAAAGCGCAGCAATAGAAAGGACTCCGCTTTGAGCATCACGCCCCTCGATAGCATTCGCCGCGCCATCGCCCGCCGCAACGGCGTCTCCAACCCCGCTGCATCGAGAGACGGCGCCGCGAAGGCCCAGGGCGGCCGCATCGAGAACGGCCTCTTCCCTGCCTCGCACACTGCCGAGGAACTCGCACGCATCCAAGAGCTGAGTCAGCGCAACGCCGGCGGGCCCGATAGCAGCCAAGCCACACGTCGCCGGCGCGAACGCGATCGCAAGCCCGGCCCCGTCCGCCGCATGGTCAACGCTTGGTGGAACCGTCTGCTCGGCGCCGTCTACGGCGGCGGCTTCTCCATGCAGGAAGCGGAATACGAGGAGCACGCCACCAGTCGCGACTATCTTTGGAACACCCTGGGCACCGCCGTATGGGGCATGGCGTTTCCGCTGCTCACCATTGTGTCGACGCAGCTCGTGGGCGCCGAGGAGGCCGGCAAGTTCTCCATCGCCTTTGTTACCGGCACGCTCATCATGATCGCGTGCAACTACGGCGTGCGCAACTTTCAGGTCTCGGACATCGACGAAAAAACCTCCTTCGCCTCCTACCAGCTCAACCGCTGGCTTTGCGGAGCGCTCGCCCTAGGCTGCGGCCTCATGTACAGCAGCGCCCGCGGCTATGACACGCAGATGGCGACGATCGGCCTGGGCGTCTACCTGTATAAGGTCATCGACGGCGTCGCCGACGTGTACGAAGGCCGCCTGCAGCAGGCCGACAAGCTCTACTTGGCTGGAATGAGTCAAACGCTACGCTCCGTCGGCGTCATCGCGGTCTTCAGCGTGGCGCTGTTCTTCACGCGTAGCATGCCCATCGCGGCCATGGCCATGGGCATCGCCGCGATCGCCTCGCTCGTGCTGGTCACCGCGCCGCTCGCCCTGCTCGAGACCGAAAAATCGCGCCGCGTAAGCCTGCGCGAGGTCGGCCACCTGTTTGTCCAGTGCGCCCCACTCTTTGGCGCACTGTTCCTGTTCAATCTTATCGAGAGCATGCCCAAGTTTGTGATGGAAGGAACACTGGCCTACAAATACCAGTTGTACTTTAATGCCCTGTTTTTTCCAGCTCAGGCTATTCTGTTGAGCATTGGATTTGTCTATAAACCGCAGCTCCTGCGCTTGTCGAGCATTTGGGCTAATCCTCGCAAGCGTCGTCGCTTTGACCTGATTATTGTTGCCGTTATGGCGCTGATCGTGGTCATCACCGGCGTGTGCGCCGCATTTATGGCAGGTCCCGGTATTCCCCTCATGAGCTATATGTACGGCCTCAACTTTGAGCGCTACCGCACATTGGCGCTGCTGATGGTCGTCGCCGGCGGCGTCACCGCGGCCATCGACTTTATCTACGCCATCATCACGGTGCTACGCCACGCTAGAGACGTCACCAAGATCTACCTGATCTGCTTCGCCGTAAGCGTGGTGCTGCCGGTGATCCTGATTAAGCTGCTGGGTCTGATGGGCGCTGTAGTGAGCTACCTAGCCATCATGGCCCTACTCCTGGTGCTGCTGATAATCGAGTACCGCCGCATCCGCCAACGCATCGAACGCGACCGCAACCCATACGGCGCCTAATTAGCTGCCCGGTCACCGGAATTTGCGATGGAATCACCCCGTCTGGGGTCTCGTTGCGGACAATATTCATCACGCAAAACTAAGTGAGTAGACTTTTACCGAATCCCCGACCACACCAACAGAGCACAAGTCTGTGACCTGCGGTTTTATTGAGGCAAATATGTTGGGTGCTCGGCATTTCCAAAAAAGTCTACTCACTTAGCAAGCGGGCAGCCAAATGATTATTTAATCCCCGTCCCTGAAAAATCAATTTGCGGGCAGAAGGGCAAAAGTAGTCAAAAAAGCCCCGTCCCAAATTAGCTACGGTAGATCGGCGGAACAAGGTTATTCGCCCGGGTTGATGTTCGCGTAGAACTCGGCCCCGTCGTCCAGGCGCAGGATGCCCACGCGGCCGAACTCGGAGCCGGTGGCGGCGGCGCAGTCGATGTCGATGCGATCGGGCACACCAGCAGTGTCCTCGCCGCCCAAGCGCACGATCTGCCCGCGTCCCGATTCCTCATCGAGCCCCGCCAGACCACCGACCTCGCAATAGCGCCCAAGCGATACCGTGGGCGTGTGACCGCTCACCACGACCGGGCCCTTGCCCTCGGCAGAAAGCAGCCCGGTCGACGCATCCCAATAGCCATGACGAATCCACAGCAGGTCATCGGACGACTGCACCGCGAGCATCTGCTGCAGCAGCTCGCGATCGGCACCCACCGCTCCAACGCCATCGGCACAATCGACGCCATGCTCAAGCAAAAACGCGCGCGCCGCCTTCATCTCGATTCCAGCATGTACCAGCAGATACGGGCGCTCCTCGGTCTCGACCACTGCGTAGAGCGGCAGCGCGGCCATCCATCGCACGAGCTCCTCGTATGCCTCAAATTCCATGTCGTTGAGCTGCTCGCGCGTCGTCCAACCACCGTTGATATCCCAGGTCTCGGCATCGAGCGGATCCTGGCCAATGATGGCATCGAGCATGATCTGCTCGTGATTACCCTTGAGCACGTGGGCGTTGGGCAGCGAGCGCACGAGCTTAATAACGCCGACCGGATCGGGCCCGCGATCGATCATGTCGCCCAGCACGTACAGCGTGTCGTCGGACGTCAACGAGATCTTAGACAGGGCTTCGTCAAGCGCACGCACGTGCCCGTGAGCATCAGATGTCACATAGATCGCCATGGTACGCCTCTCCTTGCATTGCGGCCGAAGCCCGGCGCCGCAACTAAAACTTCAAGTTGAACTTAAACGTTACCCATTGTACTCCGTTGCAATAAAGCTGGAAAGGGTTTCCGAGCAGAGGCAAAGACGGCAGCCGTCTATGACGATATCGCGCACGCCCGCAATCCAACCCCATAAACCCACCATCTTTGGGTACAAATAACCGCAGGCAACTGACCGTGCCACGCCAACCAACCAGGAGCGGACACCATCCATGAACCAGATCCTTCTCTTTATCGGCCTCGTCATCATTCTGTGTCTGACCATCAAACCCGTCGGCAAAAAGCTCCCCTTCCCCACCCTGCTCATCTTTATCGCGCTCGGCATGCTGTTGGGCGTCAACGGCCCGGCGCATATCGACTTTAGCGACTATGCGCTCACCGAAACCGTCTGCAGCACGGCGCTGCTGTTCATCATGTTCTACGGCGGCTTTAACACCAATATCGACCGTGCCAAACCCGTCGCTGTGCCGGCGGTGCTGCTGAGCACGCTCGGCGTCGTCATCACTGCCGGCATCACCGGCGTGTTCGCCCACTTCGCGCTGGGGTTCGACTGGATCGACGGCCTGCTGTTGGGATCGGTCGTGGCATCCACCGACGCGGCCAGCGTCTTTAGCGTGCTGCGCGAGCACAACCTTTCGCTGAAGGGCGGCACCGACTCGCTGCTCGAGGTCGAATCGGGCTCCAACGACCCCGTCGCCTACATGCTCACCGCCGTGCTCGCCACACTCGCGGCCGGCGGCGACATTAACATCCCCGTGCTGCTGGCCAAGCAGATTATCCTGGGCGTGGGCCTGGGCCTCGCCATCGGCTGGGCGGCGGGCCGCCTGATTGAACGCGCGCACGCAACGGCCGAGGGCGCGCAGACCATCTATTTGTTCGCCGTGGCCATCGTCGCCTACGCGCTGCCGAGCTACCTGGGCGGCAACGGCTTTTTGGCTGTATACCTGGCCGGCATTGTGCTGGGCGCCAGCGACATCACCGGCAAAGTCGAGATGGCGCACTTCTTTGACACCCTCACCGAGATGGCCGAGATGACGATCTTCTTCTTGCTCGGCCTGCTCGTAACGCCCGCACGCCTGCCGCAGATGCTGCTGCCGGGCCTGGCACTCATGGCGTTCATGCTCTTCGTGAGCCGCCCCATCGCCGTCGGCGTGCTCCTAGCGCCCTTTAAGACGAATCCCCGCCAGGTCGCGCTCGTAAGCTGGGCGGGCCTGCGCGGAGCAGCTTCGGTCGTGTTTAGCCTCTTTGCCGTGGTGGCCGGCGTTCCCGGCGGACACGACCTGTTTGACCTGGTGTTTGTGATTGCCGTGTCGAGCATTGTGGTGCAGGGCTCGCTGCTGCCGGCGGTGGCGAAGAAGCTCGATATGATCGATGCGACCGGCGACGTGCGCCGCACCTTTAACGACTACCGCGACGAGGACGGCATGTCGTTTGTAAAGCTCAAGGTGTGCGCTGGACATCCGTTTGCCGGACGCTCGCTCGCGGACATTGGCAGCGCCACAAATATGCTCGTGGTCCTGGTGCTGCGCGACGGGGCGCACCCGGTACTGCCCAATGGCGACACCGTGATCCAGGAAGGCGATCTGCTGGTGATGGCCGCGCCGACGTTTGAAGAGCGTACCGAAGTTACGCTGCGCGAGGTCACCGTGACTCCCCACGGTCGCCTGGCCGGCCAGCGCCTGTGCGATGTGCCGCAAGGCAAACATCCGTTTATTGTGGTGATGCTCAAGCGCGAAGGCCAAACGATCATCCCCGACGGCAACACCCTAATATACGCCGGCGACGAAGCCGTCATCGCCACGCTAGCATCGTAGTGACTAGGAGGTAGCTACTTTAGGACGAAGAGATCAAGCGCCTAGGAACCTCATGTCTTCGCTCGCAGATTTGGATTTGCCTGAGGAGTAAAGCACCCCTCCCCCATGTAACCATCCTGTAAATCATAGCGGCGCGCTCGGGTTTTGCTGTGATGCGGTCGCGCCTGACGCTGCACTGTGCTAAAGTATCCCGAACGTTCAAACGACTACGAGGGGGAACTAGAAGATGGCACGTGTGCACAACTTCTCAGCTGGCCCGGCCGCACTGCCTACAAGCGTGCTCGCCGAGATCGCCGACGAGATGATGGACTACCGCGGTTGCGGCATGTCCGTGCTCGAGATGAGCCATCGATCTAGCATGTACCAACAGATCATCGACGACGCCGAGGTAACCCTGCGTCGCCTGCTGAGCATCCCCAACAACTACCGCGTCCTGTTTTTGCAGGGCGGCGCCACGCTGCAGTTTGCGGGCATCCCCATGAACCTCATGCGCCGCGGCCGCGCCGGCTACATCGTGACCGGCAACTTTGCCAACAAGGCATACAAAGAAGCCGACAAGTACGGCGAGGCCGTGCTGCTCGCGAGCTCCGAGGACACCAACTTCGACCGCATCCCCAACATGGCCGACATCAACGCGCGTATTGCCGCCGAGGCCGCGGGCGACGGGCTCGACTACGTAAACATCTGCCAGAACAACACCATCTTTGGCACCATGTACCACGAGCTGCCCAACTGCGGCGACGTGCCGCTGGTCGCCGATGTCTCGAGCTGCTTTCTGTCGCAGCCGCTCGACGTTGAGCGCTACGGGCTCATTTACGCCGGCGCGCAGAAAAACGCCGGTGCCGCGGGCGTGACCGTGGTCATCGCGCGCGACGACCTTATCGCCGAAGGCCCCGCCTTTGCGCAGACGCCGCAGTACATGGACCTTAAGACCCAGGCCGCCAAGGGCTCCATGCTCAACACGCCCAACACCTTTGGCATCTACGTGTGCGGCAAGGTGTTCCGTTGGGTTGAGCAGACCGGCGGACTTGCCGCCATGGCCGAGCGCAACTGGACCAAGGCTAACCTACTCTACGACCTGCTCGAGCACAGCGAGCTGTTCCATGGCACCACGCAGGCCGACAGCCGCTCCATCGCCAACGTCACCTTCCGTACCGGCGACGCCGACCTCGACGCCGCCTTTGTTGCGGGCGCGGCAGAGCACCAGATCCAAAACGTCAAGGGCCATCGCCTCGTCGGCGGCATGCGCGCCAGCGTGTACAACGCCGTCACCATGGAGGACGTGCAGGCGCTGGCCACGTACATGAAGGACTTCGAAGCACAGCATAGTTTGAGTCCGCGATCTAACTAGCCCGCAACGCGCGGGCCGACCAGCCACCTCAGACCACCCTGTTTAGATCAAAACCTGCTAAGGAGTTTTTCCATGCGTAAGATTAAGACCATCGACGACATCACTAAAGACGGCAAAGTCGAGTTTGGCGAGGGCTACGAATTTGTGAGCACCGCCGAAGAGGCCGACGCAATCCTGATGCGCTCGACCGACCTGCACGGCTACGAGCTGCCCGAGGGCATCCGCGCCATCGCCCGCTGCGGTGCCGGCGTCAACAACATCCCCGTCGAGGAGTACGCCAAGAAGGGCGTCGTCGTCTTTAACTCCCCCGGCGCCAACAGCAACGCCGTCAAGGAGCTCGTCCTAGGCATGCTGGTGCTCTCGAGCCGCGGCGTGGTGCAATCGATGAACTGGGTGCGCGACAACGCCGACGACCCCGAGATCCAGGTCGATGCCGAGAAAGCCAAGAAGGCCTTTGTGGGCCGCGAGCTCAAGGGCAAGCGCATCGGCGTCATCGGCCTGGGCAACGTGGGCTCCAAGGTCGCCAACGCCTGCGTCGACCTGGGCATGGATGTCTACGGCTACGACCCGTTCATTTCCGTTGAGCACGCGTGGGTGCTGAGCCGCGAGGTGCAGCGCGTGGGCACGCTCGAAGATCTCTGCCGTGGCTGTGATTACCTCACGGTGCACGTGCCCAGCAAGGCCGACACCATCGACATGATCAGCACCGAGCAGATCAACCTGCTGGCCCCGGGCGCCGTGCTCATCAACTACGCGCGCGAGACCATTATTGACGAAGACGACGTCGACGCCGCCCTGCGTGCAGGCAAGCTCAGCTGGTTTAGCTGCGACTTTGCCACGCCCAAGACCGTCAAGATGCCCAATACGTTTATCACCACGCACTCGGGCGCCGGCACTGGCGAGGCCGAGGCCAACTGCGCCGACATGGCCATCAGCGAGCTCAAGGATTACCTGGAGAACGGCAACATCGCACATAGCGTCAACTACCCCGCCTGCAGCATGGGCAAGGCGCGCGCCGCAAGCCGCATCGCCTGCCTGCACGCCAACGTGCCCAACATGATCGGCCAGATCACGGCCATTCTCGCCAAGGACAACGCCAACGTGCAGCGTATGACCAACGAGTCCGCTGGCGAGAACGCCTACACCATGTTCGACACCGACGAGCACCTGGACAGCAGCACCATCGAGGCGCTCAAGCAGATTCCGTCGATGTATCGCGTGCGCGTGATCAAGTAGCGCCGGCTGATCTGACGGGCAGTTCCCCATGTGGCCTGCCCGTCACTGACATTGAATGCCCACGGGGGCGCCTTTCGCACGAGAGGCGCCCCCGTTTTTGTGAGCGCTCCATTAAATGCACCGAGCCGCTTCTTGGCATACAATCTGTATGTTGACCTAACTATCTGTGAGGTGCCTATGGTTGATACAGATTTTGCTTGGCGGCTTACGCAAGGGCTCGTGCGGATCGACAGTTCCGACCCAGGTGCGTATGAGGGCGAGATTGAACGCTATATCAAAGTGTTGGTTGAGGCTCAATTGGAGCGGTTGGCCATCCGGTGCTCCATGCCGTGCAGGTTGAGGAACTCGAGGTGCTGACCGGACGCCGCAATCTCATGGTCACCGTGCCCGGTTTGAGCGACGAGCCACGGCTCGTCTACATCTGCCACATGGATACAGTCACCTTGGGCGACGGCTGGGACGCGGACATTACGCCGCTCGGGGCGGTCGTGCGCGACGGCAAGCTCTACGGCCGCGGTGCCTGCGATATGAAGGGTGGCCTGGCCTGTGCCATTGCCGCACTGGTCCATACGCTCGAGCGCGTGGCGGCGGATGGCGCGCTGCCCCGCCGCGGCTTTTCGCTCATCTGCTCGGTCGACGAGGAAGACTTTATGCGAGGCTCCGAGGCAGCCAACGATGCCGGCTGGGTCGGTTCGCGCGAATGGGTGCTGGACACCGAGCCCACCGACGGACAGATCCAGGTGGCGCACAAGGGGCGTACGTGGTTCGAGATTGAAATGGCTGGCGTGACGGCGCATGCGAGCCAGCCGTGGAAGGGCGCGGATGCCGTCGCCGCCATGGCCGAGGTCGTGTGTTCGCTCCGTCGCGCGTTTGTGGCGCTGCCCGCGCACGATGAGCTGGGGTCTTCGACCATCACGTTTGGCCAAATCGAGGGCGGATATCGCCCCTATGTCGTGCCCGACCGCGCCAAGGTCTGGGTCGATATGCGCCTGACTCCGCCGACTGATACGGCCGTCGCGAAGCGCATGGTAGAGCAGGCCATCGCCAGCGCCGAAGCCGCCGTTCCCGGTTGCCACGGCAGCTACGTCGTGACGGGCGACCGCCCCGCCATCGAGCGCGACCCAAACTCTCCCCTTCTAGCAGTGCTCAAGCGTGCCGCCGATGACGTGACGGGCGCGGACACGACCGTCGGCTTCTTTACCGGCTACACCGACACTGCCGTCATTGCCGGCAAGACGGGTAACCGCAATTGCATGAGCTACGGTCCCGGGTCGCTCGCGCTCGCCCACAAGCCCAACGAATATGTGCCCCACGCCGATATCGTTCGCTGCCAGCAGGTGCTGATCGCGCTCGCCGACAACACGCTCTGGGGCGCGGATAGCCAAGTTGGGGCATAATAAGCCGCGAACAAACCGACTCGCGCGTTAGGACCGTCCATGAAAGCTCTTCCGTTTCCCTGCATCCGCCCGGCTCAGGACCGCGTGCTCGAAGCGCTGCCTGCAATGGGCAGCATTCTGAGCGGCAACGATGCCCTGCGCGGAGCCATTGCCGATGGCCTGATGCTCAAGGACCCGGGTGCGGCGTATTACGTGTACGAATGCTCGGGCGAGCCGGGACGCATGACGGGTGTCGTGGCGATCTGCCCGGTTAACGTGCTGACGGGTAGCGACGAGGCTGCCGCCGAGAGCGTCGACGCACTCGCCGCTGCGCGCGCAATCGCCGACCTCAAGGTACAGCCCCGTCCCGTAACGCTTGTCTACGAAACCTCTCCCGTCATGGATATCATCCTCGGCGCCGCAAAAGAGGGCGCTTCACTCTATGCCGTCACCGACCCCGCCGGCATTACGCACCGCGTGTGGGAGGTCAAGCGCGAGGACGCCGTCGGCGCCATCCGTGCCATGCTCGACCAGGCGCCGGAGCCGGCACTGGCCGACGACCCTGCCTACGCTGCCGCACTAGTCGAGGCATCACAGCTCCTGGCCGACGATGCACGTGCCGCCGGCACCTACACGGGCAAAGAGCCGTTCAACTTTGCTGTAGCCGCACTGTTCCCCGCCGCGCAGATCGCCGGCGCCGCGCCGCAGGTTCCGACGGGTCTGCTCACGCACCAAGTCGCGCGGTTCTAGCAAGACCAGACCGCGCAGCACAAAAATCGGCAGCTCAACAAACAGGGGGCGGAGATGCAGCAGGTACATGCATCTCCGCCCCTTTTGCGTCGAGAAGTTATGCCGGCGACCCGAGCCGACACGCTCGCGTTATCCGCGCTGCGGACCCGCAGTAGCCACAAGCGGTTCAAGCCCCAGCTCGCGCGCGTAATCCTCCTGCGTAAAAATCTCAATCAGCTCAAACGTACCGGCTTCGTCGTCAAACACGAAATGCAGCACCGAGCAGTTGCCCGGCACGCGATCGCGATCGTCGGCCGCCGCACCCTTCACGTGGTCCATGAACTCCTTGATGGCCGATCCGTGGCTCACCGCGAGAACGCACTCGTGGTCCGGGCGTCGCATAAGATCGGTCAACGTCGCCACCATGCGCTCGCGCACCTGCATCTGGCCCTCGCCGCCAAACTGACGATAGAAATCGCGCCACGGGCGCTCGGGCATAAGCATCACGCGCTCGGCCTCAAAGTCGCCAAAGAACCATTCGCGCAGGCCGTCCAGGCGCTCGTACGCCAAGCCCGGCCACAAGTTGGCGATAGTCTGCTCGGTGCGATGAAGTGTGGAGGTGTAGGCATGATCGGGCTCAATGCCGCGCGCACGTAAAAACATGCCGGCACGCGCCGCCTGGTCGCATCCCAACTGCGTAAGCGGCGAGTCACTCCAGCCCTGAATAATGCGCTTGAGATTAAATATCGTCTGTCCATGACGAACCAGATACAGGTCTTTATTCATAGGGGGTCCTTTCGTTTGTTACCAACCCAAGAGCGAAAACGCCCCGTCGCAATAGCCAAAATGAAGCACGGCACCGTTGTCGGGTAGCTCTCCCCTGCCAGTCACATACTCAAGAAACTCCTGGCAGGCTGAGCCGTGGGAAACCGCCAGCACGCAGTCGTGCTGCGACCTGGCCATGATGCGGGACAGCGCCGCGACCATGCGCGCTCGGAGCTGCACTTCCGACTCGCCGCCAAAGGCCACCGGATAATCGCCCCAGGGCTGCGGCGGCATCTCGCGATTTGATGTACCCTCCAGCGTGCCCAAATGCCACTCGCGCAGGTCATCGACCAGCTCTATCGAGCGGCCCTCACCAGCAATTAGCTCTGCCGTGCACCGCGCCCGCCCCAACGGAGACGAATACACATGGTCAAAGGTCACGCCGCGGTCCTCGAACGCCGCGCGCGTCGCCAGCGCCTGCTCGCGCCCGCGCGCCGTAAGCGGCGAATCGTGCCAGCCCTGCAAAATGTTCT
>JAYBVN010000054.1:0-75597 GCA_037320555.1 Collinsella sp.
CGACCTTGGCACGGAAGTCGTCGGGGCCCATGCTCGGCTCGAGCGAGACCACGGCAACAGACGGCTGATCGCCAAAGACCATCGAGCCCGTCTGCTTGATTCCAGCTGCCAAGTCCCCGTGGCTAGCAAGAACAATACTTACCATCACATAACCTCCTTTTTGTCTACGTATTTTCTACACGACATGAAAGGAGTATAGCTGTTTGGTTTGTGGAATTATAGCTAAATCCGCAAAAGGTTGGATTATTTGTTTAAATGTCTAGGTTTGTTACAAGTTGATTACGTTACTGCTTTTTGACTCATTACACGACAAGGCGTCGCTCATCAAGCTATGTATTTTATAGATACAAGCAAGCTGTTCATTAATATCGATATTAAGCAAGTGCGAATGTGCTCGTACTGTCACTATTTTGTTTAAACAGACATGGCTTGACTATTTGCACGACTTATGCTCAACAAAACTACTCAAAAAAGTTGCGGTGAAATAGTTCTTGTTTAAGAGTCAGAAGGCTGGATTTAGGAACTATTTCACCGCAACTTATAGGGGATCCTAGACGATGTGGAGTGGGTTGGCGGCGTCGACGGCATCGGGCGCGTCGGAAGGGCCGTCGGGGGCAGCGCCTGCCGGATCCTCTTCGGGGGTCTCGATCTGTTTGATCATTACCTCTTGGCCCTGCAGCAAATAGGTCTCGCCGCTACCGCAATGGGGACAGGCCTTGCCGTGCTCGACCGTCGCGTAGTCGCAGCCACACGCCTCGCAATGTGTCACGGCCTCAACGGGCTCCACGATAAGCTCCGCACCCTCGGTGATGGGCTTTTTATCTGCCGCCCAGCGCCAAGCGTCGAGTAGCAAGTCGGGAACGACGCCCGAGACCTCGCCCAGCAGCAGCGTGACGCTCGAAACGCGACGCACGCCATTGGCGCGCGCCACGTTCTCGACATCGCGAATGATGTGATAGACGATTCCCAATTCATGCAAGGCGAAACCCTTTCTGCAGAGGTTGATTCGATGCAAACTCAAAGCAAGGGGACGACGAGATCTAGTCTGCGCCGTCCCCTTACCCGCCATGGCTACCTATTTACGACCAAATTTAATCTTGATGGCACGCTTGAGCGCGTACTTGCCCAGGCTGGGGAGCTTTTGCTCGTATTTGACCATCGTGGAGCACTCGGGGCGGTCGCGATCCAGATGGATGGCGTCAAACGCGCACTTGGTGGTGCACAGGCCGCAGCCGATGCACTTGTTGGGGTCGACGATCGAGGCACCGCAGCCCAGGCAGCGGGCGGTCTCGGCGCGCACCTGTTCTTCGGTAAAGGTCTCAACATACTCGCTAAAGGGCGCAGCCTTCTCGCGCTCGCGGTCCACGTGGGCGACCTCGCGGCTCGCGTTGTCGTAGCTCTCGATCACGACATCGTCGCGGTCGAGCGCGGTGTAACGACGCTGGTTGCGGCCGATGGTGAGCGTGGATCCCGGCTGCACAAAGCGATGGATGGACACGGCGGCCTCGTGACCGGCGGCGATGGCGTCGATGGCAAAGCTCGGACCGGTGTAGACGTCGCCGCCCACAAAGATGTCGGGCTCAGCGGTCTGGTAGGTCTGGGGATCGGCAAGAGCACCCTGGCCGCGGCCGAGCTCCACCTTGGAGCCAGCCAGCAGGTCGCCCCACACAATGGACTGACCAATCGACATGACCACGCGGTCGGCATCGACACGACGCAGATCGTTCTCGTCGTACTCGGGCGCAAACCGGCCCTCGTCATCGTAAACGCGCGTGCAGCGCTTAAAGGTGATGCCGCACACACGGCCGGCCTCGTCCAGATGGACCTCCTTGGGGCCCCAACCGCAGCTAATGTGCGCGCCGTCCTCAATGGCCTCGCGACGCTCCTCCTCGCTGGCAGGCATCTGGGCCTCGCTCTCCAGGCAGAACATCTCAACATGCTCGGAACCCAAACGGCAGGCGTCGCGGGCAACGTCGATGGCCACGTTGCCGCCGCCCACCACGATGGTGCGGCCGGGCAGCGCGTCGATCTTGCCACTGTTGACCTCGCGAAGGAAGTCAACGGCTACGGTCACATCCTCGGCATCCTCGCCCGGAATGCCGGCAAGGCGGCCACCCTGGCAGCCGATGGCAACATAAAAGGCCTTAAAGCCCTGCGCGCGCAGCTCGTCAAGCGTCACGTCGCGACCGACTTCCACGCCATAGCGGAACTCGGCACCCATCAGGCGAATGATCTCGACCTCTGCCTCGATAACGTCCTTCTCCAGCTTAAAGCTGGGAATACCGTAGGTGAGCATGCCGCCCGGGCGCTCGTTCTTCTCGAACACGACGGGCTTGTAGCCCTTCTCGGCCAGATAGAAGGCGCAGGACAGACCGGCCGGGCCGGCACCGATGATGGCGATCTTCTGATCGAAGCCGCCAGCGCGCGTCGGCGTCACCACGGGTGGGACATAGCGGGTCGCGGCGTCCAGATCGCGCTGGGCGATAAACTTCTTGACCTCGTCGATAGCCACGGCAGCATCCACGCGACCACGAGTGCAGGCGTCCTCGCAGCGGCGGTTGCACACGCGGCCGCAGATAGCAGGCAGCGGGTTCTCGCGCTTGATGAGCGCCAGCGCCTCGTCATAGCGGCCCTGCGCCGCAAGCTTCAAGTAGCCCTGAACGGCAACGTGTGCAGGGCAAGCCGTCTTGCAGGGCGCGGTGCCGGACTCGTGCGTCTCGATACGGTTGTCGTTGCGGTAGTTGGGCGACCACTTGGTGTGGTCCCACTTGGTGGCATCGGGCAGCTCCTGGCGCAGATACTCGGGCACCTGTCCGCCGGCCTTTTTGCTGCAGAGCTTCTGGCCCAGCTTGGCGGCACCGGCCGGGCACACCTCAACGCAGCGACCGCAAGCCACGCACTTGTCCTTCTCGACCTTGGCGACATAGGCCGAGCGCGACAGGTTGGGCGTGTTGAACAGCTGCGAGGTGCGCAGGGCGTAGCACACGTTGACGTTGCAGTTGCAGATAGCGAAGATCTTGTTCTCGCCGTCGATGTTGGTGATCTGGTGCACAAAGCCGTTGTCCTCGGCCTGACGCAGGATGTCGTAGACCTCGTCGCGCGTCACGTAATGGCCACGGTCGGTCTCGACCACGTAGTCGGCCATATCGCCCACGGCGATGCACCAATCGGCCGGGTCGTCGGCGCAACCCTCTCCCATCACGCGACGGCTCGCGCGGCAGCTGCAGGTGCTAGCGGCATATTTGCCATCGTATTTGTCGAGCCAATGCTCGATATGCTCGATCGGCACCGACGTGCTCGCGGCATCGATGGCCTTCTCGACCGGAATGACATGCATGCCGATGCCGGCACCACCGGGCGGCACCATCGGCGTGGCCTTAGACAGTGGGCCTTTGGATGCCTGCTCAAAAAACTTGGCGTAGACCGGGTGCTCCTCGAGCTGGCTCACGCGCATGTTGAGGAACTCGGCAGAACCCGGCACCAGCATGGGCAACACCCATTGCTTGGCGCGCTCGGGGTTTTCCCAGTTGTACTCGAGCAGGCCCGTGTAGCTCATATCGTCGAGCATCTTCTCGATCTGGGTCTCGGGCATGCCGGTGAGCTTGACCATCTCGAGCAGCGTATAGGGACGGCGCATCTTCATCTTGCAGAGCACTTCGGCCTGCTCGTCGGTCGCGGCCTCGGCAAACGACCAGTACTCGTAGCCCAGCAGCTCGTCGCGATGCAGCAGACGGTTGGTGCAATGCTCGCACAGCTTGACAATGGCCTCGCGCGGATGCTCCGGCAGCGGCGGCACGAACTCCGCGCCGATATCGGGCTCGGTGTAGCTAATCCCCGGTCCGTTGAGAATCATGGTTGTCCCTTCTCTTGCCGCAGCACGACGAGGCCGCAGCGCCCCTCTTTTTTGCAGGCCGAGCATGCCCCCATGCCGTTCACCCACCATTGTTGACATTGTGTCAAAAATAGTATTGACGAACCGTCAACAATATTCAAGACTGTTAGGCGAACGGTCAGGCAAAAGAGGATGAAAGGCGGCAAAACATGGGCAACAACACAGCAGATACCTCTGTGGTCGATGCCGTCCCCGCGTCCGATAGCGCGACAAAGCGCTTGACGGGCGACGAACGCCGTCGCGAGATCCTCGCCGCCGTGCGCACCGTGAGTTCCGAGCTGGGCGTGTCGCATCTATCTGTCTCGGCCGTGACCAAGCGAGCCGGCTGCACGCGTTCGCTGTTCTACCACTACTTCGCCGACATGGACGCCGCCGTCACCGCCGTCATGGACGAGGCAATCGACGGTTTTATCTCCGAGCTCGAGCAGTGGAATGCCAACCGCACCGTCGGCGATATCGAGGGCGCGCTCGACACCGTCGCCCCGCTCTTTAAGCGTCTGGTCGCCAGCGGCCACGAACTGCCGCACACTCTGACCTCCAACAGCGGTGCACTCTACGGCGGCTTTCTGCACAACGTGGTTCAGCGCGTGGCTCAGTACATCTGCGACACCACCGTGGTGGACTTTGTCGCCCATCACGAGCTGCGCATCGACCATGTCTACGAAACGTTCTACACCCTCATCATGGGTCTTTTGATGTATATCCGCACGCACCCCGATGTGCCCGACGAGACGGTCAAGGAAATCATCGCCTCGACACTCCACATCGAGGGCTATACCGCCAAGTATCCGGAGCGCATGCCCCAGGACTGACGGCATTTGGCCAAACTGCCCGCGATCGGAAGAGGGGCCGCGGGCGTGTGAAAGGAGAGCAGCATGCTGTTCGACGTTTGGGGTAGCGATACCCTTATCCACTGGGCTGGCTGGGCCATGGTCTTTATTGGCCTGATCGTGCTCAACGAGGTCGGCCGCCGCACCAAGCTGGGCGCGGCAATCATCTTTGGCGTGGCTCCGCTGGCCATGACCATCTACTGCGTCGCCATCGCCGTGGGCGTTTCGCAGGGTGCCGAGTGGGCGCTCACCAACCCCACCCACGTGTACCAGAACAGCTGGTTCCACTACGCCAAGGTGTACGCGGCGCTGGCCGGTTGCTGGGGCTTCATTGCCATTAAGTACCAGTGGGGCAAGATCGGCAAGGCGCATTGGTTCCGCGCGTGGCCGTTTGTGATCGTCGCCATCAACATCTTGATCGCCGTCGTGTCCGACTTCGAGAGCGCCTATCACTTCTTTGTCCTGGGCCAGTCCACCTGGGTCACCTCCGAGGGTGCCACGCAGCTTGCCGGCTGGAACAACGTGTTCAACGGCATCGCCGGTCTCATCAACATCTTCTGCATGACCGGTTGGTGGAGCGTCTACGCCTCCGAGGACAAGACCGACATGCTGTGGCCCGACATGACCTGGGTCTACATCATCGCCTACGATATCTGGAACTTCTGCTACACCTACAACTGCCTGCCCACCCATTCCTGGTTCTGCGGCTTTGCGCTGCTGTTGGCGCCCACCGTCGCCGCCTTTATCTGGAACAAGGGCGGCTGGATCCAGAACCGCGCCTTTACGCTGGCCATTTGGTGCATGTTTGCCCAGGTGTTCCCGTACTTCCAGGAGGAGTCCGTCTTTGTGACCCACTCCACGCTCGACCCCGGCGCCGCCACCGCGGTCTCGATTGCCGCACTGGTCGCCAACGTCGCCGCGATCATCTACATCGCCTACCGTGCCAAAAAGCTCGGCCGCAATCCCTACAAGCAGGATGTCTTTGAGGGCACCAGCGATTGGGAGAAGGCTACCGCTCGCCGCGCCAAGGTTGATTACGCGCACGCCGAGTAACATGTTGGTCGCTGTTGGCGCTTGGGCATAGGCCCGCCCGCCAGGATTTTCAATCCAATGTCTCGCAGAGCCCCCGGAAAGCGTTTCGCTCGCTTTTCGGGGGCTTTTGTCGTCGCGCCTCTATTCATCTATTCAAAAACATGCGCATATTTAAAATCGGATTTCAAATCATGCGGCGGCTCTATGGGGTCCCGTTTTTGGGTACAGTGTTGTCCCGATATTGAGCTTGGGGGATATATGAAAGATGAGACGATGGGCCAAGAGGATGCGGCCCAAGATGCAGAAGCGTGCGCCGAGGCCCTGGAGAGCCTAGACCAGATCGCGCTGGCCGAAATTGCGTTTGACGATTCGAGCGTCGATGCGCAGGATGAGCCGGAAATCGAGGCGCAGCCCGATGATCAGGATGCAAAAGACGATGGCGCCGCGCCCACCGAAGACGAGGCGGGGCACGAGGAATCCGAATGTGAGGCCGACGACCAGACCGAATCCGATACGAGCGAGGAAACCATCTTGCTCGACAGCTTGCCGGCCGAGGATTCGCTGACCCGCGAGCTCCCCGGCCTAGGTTCTGCTCCTGTCGTCGATGAGACCATCGCCATGGGCGATATTCCCCTGCCGTCCGTTCCCTCGGCACGCGAAGCCGAGGTCCGCCATCGCAAGATGTCGCCAAAGCGCCGCAATCTGATGGTCGCCGGCGTCGTGGCCGTCGCGCTTGTCGCCGGCGGTGCAGGCTATGCTGCCTGGAACGGATATCAACAAGAGCAGGCTGCCGCTGTCGCCGCCAATGCCCACACGATGATGTCGGTGCAGATTGGCGTGCATGCCGCGGGCCTCGACTGCTCAACTGGCTCCAAGATTCCCGTGCAGGTGAGCGGGCAGGATTCCGACGGTTCTTCCGTGAGCGAAACGCTCTATGTTGACGAGCACGGTCGCGGCGTTAAGCTGCTGCCCGGCGATTACACGCTCTCCATTGCCGCCTCCCCCATCGCGGCCGACGGCACCATCTACACCGTCCCGACCACCAAGGCGCAGGTCGCCATTAAGAGCGATGGGCAGGATTTGAGTGCCCAGGCCACCTTTAAGCTCGAGGTGCCTTCGGCCGACACGGTGACCGACGACCAGATCGATGCCGCCGCCAAGTATGCCGAGGAAGGCGGGGTGAATTCCGCCGCGGTCGCAAAGGTACTCCAGCAGGCGGCAACCGCGCGACGCGACGCCGCGACCAACGCCGTGAGCTCCCGCAAGGCGCAGGCGGCCCGCGACGCCGATGCTCGACATAAGGCAACGGACCTGTATCAGCTCGATATTCCCGTTGAGTGGTACGGCAAAGTCGCGACTTGGCAAAACGGCAGCACGCTGTGCATATATCTTGCCGGCGACACGAACACGCCGCTTGTGACGCTTGTCACGGTGCGCGACGGCGAGAGCTTTACGCCCGATGAGGGCGACGCGGTTTTGGGTGCGGCAAACCTCGGCAACGGCTACACCGTCTACGCCAGCGGCCCCGTTTATCCGTATGTGGTGTCCCAGACCATCAACGGACGCACGCAAGACCCCGTGTCGACCTACCCCATGGACACTGCAGTTGAGCTTGTCGAACTTACGACCGGCAACCGCTATACCTATAGCCAGATCAAAAAAGTGCTGGTCGGCAAAGACGGCAAAGCCGACGCCGCGACCAAACTCGAGACCGACTACCTCGCCCAGATTCTCCTGCCGAGCATCAAGGCCCAGGACTAGCCAGCCCGAAGACAGCCGCCCAACACCCCATCCCTAACGCAGTTGCGGTGAAATAGGGACTGTTTTTGCTGGTCAAACCGCAAAACAATCCCTATTTCACCGCAACTTATTGGTGGCCTTTTGGGTGGCACTCAGCGCCACGGATCGGCTTCGAACATCGGCTCGCGCTCGGGGCGGCGATCGCTGTAGGGATCGTAGCCGTCGTCGTCCTCGTTCTCGGCACGGATGTAGGGGTCGCGCGGCTTGGGTGCCGGCTTAGGCGCAGGCTTGGGTGCGGCATCGGTCGCCGGCGTGTTTGTCTTGCTCTTGTCTATCATCTGCATATCTCCTTGCCATGTACTCACGTTCAACAACATCGATTGTCGCACGAAAAAGGGCGGCGGACCCATTGGATCCGCCGCCCTTGGCGTTTAGAGACGGCTGGCAGATTTTAAGGCATGGCCCAAAACCTACTCGGCGTCGGGGACCTCGTAGGTGGCCGCCGGCGTGTTGTCGCACACGACGGTAAAGCCGCCGTCCTTGTCGACATCGACCGTCACCTGATCGCCCTCGCGCACCGTGCCGTCGATGATGGCCGCGGCGATGGCATCCACGACCTCGCGCTGAACCAGACGCTTGAGCGGACGGGCGCCAAAGACCGGGTCCAAGCCGCCCACGGCGAGCATCTGCTTGGCCGCCGGGGTGATGGCAAGCGTCATGCGCTCCTTGGCCAGACGTGCACGGACGTCGGCGAGCTGAATATCGACGATCTTCTCGATCTGCGCCATGCCAAGCGGATGGAACACCACGATATCGTCGATACGGTTGAGGAACTCGGGACGGAAGGTCTGAGCCATGGCCGCGTCGACCTGATGGCGCATCTCCTCCTCGTTCTTGCCGGAAAGCTCAGCGATAGCCTTGGAGCCCACGTTAGACGTCATGATGATGATCGTGTTCTTGAAGGATACCTGGCGACCCTGACCGTCGGTCAGACGGCCGTCGTCAAGCACCTGCAGCAGCACGTTGAAGACATCCGGGTGAGCCTTCTCCATCTCGTCGAGCAAGATCACGGAATACGGACGACGGCGCACGGCCTCGGTGAGCTGGCCGCCCTCGTCGTAACCCACGTATCCCGGGGGCGCACCGATCAGACGCTGGACGCTGAACTTCTCCATGTACTCGGACATGTCGATACGCACGAGCGCGCGCTCGTCGTCGAACAGGCACTCGGCAAGCGCCTTGGCGAGCTCGGTCTTGCCTACGCCGGTGGGGCCCAGGAAGAAGAAGCTGCCGATGGGCTTGTCCGGGTCGGAGAGACCCGCACGGCTGCGGCGCACGGCCGCGGCAACGGCGGAGACGGCCTCGTCCTGACCGATGACGCGCTTATGCAGCTCACCCTCCAAGCCCTTCAGCTTGTCGAGCTCGCCCTGCATCATCTTGGACACGGGCACGCCGGTCCAGGCACTCACGACCTCGGCGATCTCATCGGAGGTCACCTGCTCGTTGAGGCCTTCGCCGTCCTGCTGCTTTTGCGCCTCGAGCGCAGCCTCGGAATCCTGAATCTGCTGCTGCAGACCCGGAATCACGGAGTAGCGCAGCTCGGACGCACGGCCCAGGTCGCCGTTGCGCGTCGCGCGCTCCTCTTCGCTTCTGGCCTCGTCGAGCTGACCCTTAAGCTCCTGCACGTGGTCGATGGCGTTCTTCTGGTTGAGCCAGCCGGCCTTTTGCACGTTGAGCTTTTCTTGGACCTCGGCAATCTCCTGGCGCAGGGCCTCCAGACGCTCCTTGGAGGCGTCGTCGGTCTCCTTCATGAGCGCCTGTTCCTCGATCTGCAGCTGGGTGAGCTGACGCGTGGTGGCGTCGATCTCGACCGGCATGCTGTCGAGCTCCATGCGCAGGCGGCTTGCGGCCTCATCGACCAAGTCGATGGCCTTGTCGGGCAGGAAGCGGTCGGCGATGTAGCGATCGGAGAGGTCGGCAGCTGCCACGAGCGCGCTATCGGTGATGTGTACGCCGTGGAAGATCTCGTACTTCTCCTTGAGGCCACGCAGGATCGAGATAGTGTCCTCGACGGTGGGCTCGCTCACCATAACGGTCTGGAAACGACGGGCGAGCGCCGCGTCCTTCTCGATGTACTTGCGGTATTCGTCGAGCGTGGTCGCGCCGATCGCGTGCAGGTCGCCACGGGCGAGCGCCGGCTTCAGGATGTTGCCGGCATCCATGGAACCCTCGGTGGCACCCGCGCCCACGATGGTGTGGAGCTCATCGATGAACAGGATGACCTTGCCTTCGGACTTTTGGACTTCCTTGAGCACGGCCTTCAAGCGGTCCTCGAACTCGCCGCGGTACTTGGCGCCGGCGACCAGCGCGCTCATGTCGAGCTCGATGAGGTCGCGGTCGCGCAGGGTGCTCGGCACGTCGCCAGCCACGATACGCTGGGCGATGCCCTCGACGATAGCTGTCTTGCCTACGCCCGGCTCGCCGATGAGCACAGGGTTGTTCTTGGTGCGGCGGGACAGGACTTGGATGGTACGGCGAATCTCGTCGGTACGGCCGATGACCGGGTCGAGCTTGCCGGCGCGGGCGAGGTCGCAGATATTGCGACCGTACTGCTCCAGCGCCTCAAACTGGGTCTTGTCCTCGGCAGACGTCACGCGGTCATCGCCACGCAGCTCCTCGTAGACTTGCTCGATGCGCTCCTTGGTCACGCCGGCGTCGCGCAGCACGCGGCCCGCCTCGCCCTTGTCCTCGGCAAGTGCCATCAGCAGATGCTCGGTCACCACAAAGCTGTCGCCCATCTTGGTGGCCTTCTTCTCGGCCTTCTCGATGACGCGGACGAGCTCGTTGGACAGGCCCATCTGCTGGCCCTCGCCCGAAACCTTGGGCGCGTGGTCGATGGCATCCTGTGTGGAGCGTGCGAGCTGAGCCGGGTCGGCACCGATGCGCTCGATGATCACGGAGATATTGCGCTCGCCGGCACCGAGCAGGGCGGACAGCAGGTGAATCGGCTCCACCGCGCCGGCCTGCGCGTCGGCAGCCGTGCTCATGGCGGTCTGCAACGCCTCGCGCGACGTCATTGCTAGCTTATCGATTCTCATGGAATCACCTCTCTTGGGGCGGCCGCCCTACGGGGCGGCTTCACGTTGTTCGAGAAGTATTGTTGCCAGCTTTGCGCGATCTTATACACAAATCTAAGTCTCTATATATAAGATTTTCTGAGTGATTGATGGATAGGGTACTGAGACGTCGGTCCACTGTATCCCCGACGCCCGATTGTCTCAATCTGTAACATCTATTGACCGTTTCTGGCTCCAGATGTTACAGATCGAGAGAAAATGACCAGCGGCAACCGTTTGTCTCAATCTGTAACATCTACTCGGCAAATTAGGGTCTAACTGTTACAGATCGAGACAAACCGAGAACCACCGCAAAGGGGACAGGCACCTTTGCGGTGGTTCTCGGTTTCGACGTCCAGCTGTCACACGTTATGAGATTAAAATTGAATCGTTAGCTGAGATTATTCATTTGTCATCGAGCTTGCCTGCTCTTTCTCTCGAGGAGCGCATATGAAGCCGCCTCATTCCACCGGCCGCAACGTCATCGCCATTCTCGCCATACCCATCGTGATGCTCTTCCTTATCGTCGCCACGCCCTTTTCTTTTGGTATCGCCTCGCCCTTCGATCTTTGCGGGATGATCGACGCCGGCTCGCGTGCCACCTCGCTCTCCTTTGTCTGCCGTGGCGTGTTCTACGAATATGCAATTCCCACCGGAAGTTGGCAGTCCAAGTTACCGTTGCTCGGCAAGGTCGACGGATGCTCCCCCTATTTCTGCCTTGAACCTCAGGCGCTAAACTATCTGATCGACGACCAGCCACTCGACTCCATCACCCTCGCCTACGACTACGCACCAAACACCGATGAGCGCCACATGAACCAAGTCCTCGACAAGCTGCTTGGACAGTGCGGGCTCACCGCGGAAGCCGGTCGAACCATCTATAGCAACCAGAAATTAAAGCGAACAGAACTCCGCCGTGTCGGAAAAATCAAAGGGCGAAACGGGGCCGCCTACTGGGATGCCTGGGCAACACGCGACAAGGGCGAATTCGGACACAGCACCTATATGGTCACTGTCTACACCAAAGACGGAATTAAGGACAATGTTGACGATTTCGCGTCATCCAAACTCGGCATCCCCAAAACAACCAAACCCGCCAACCCGGATGAAATTCTGTAGAGCCGCTCATTAACATACCGCTCAACGATCACAACAACATCGAGCTCGTTCCCCACCGCCACAAAGGTGCCTGTCCCCTTTGTGGCGGTTTTCGACAAAAAAGAAGCCGCCCCGATAACAGAGGCGGCTTCAAGCAAGTCTATTTTTAGCGTCCCTCAAGACCCAACGAGAACGCAGAAATGTAGCCCGGGGCTTACCCTTTCCCGAACGCGACCCTCGCGAAGCGCGTGAGCGGGCGGGAAAGGGTAAGCCCCGGGCGGACAATTAAGTGCGTTACTCGGCAGCGGCCTTGAACTTGTTGTAGTTGATCAGGCAGCCGGCCTTGACGATGGCACGCTCCTCGGCCGTCATATCGGCAATGTAGAGCTCAATCTGCTCGACCGTGCCGTCGGTGCGCACCACGTACGCGGCGATGTCCTTCAGGTCGCCATCGAGCGCAGCACGGATACCCGGCACGAAGACGTAATCGCCCACCTCAAAGTTGGGCTCGGCCTCCATCTGGAAGGGCACCATGCCCCAGTTCATCACGTTGGAGCGATAGCGCTTGGTGGCGTACTCGTGGACGATGTTGGCCAAGCCGCCAATCACGCGCTGACAGCTCGCGGCCTGCTCGCGGGCAGAACCGTCACCGGGCTTCTTGGCATAGAGCATGGAGCCGTACTCAGTCGCCTTGGCATCGGCCGCGACACCCGCGCCGGTCAGCGCCTCAAACACGCTGGCAAGCTCGGCATCGAGTGCCGCCAGGTCGCCCGCTGCCTCGCCGGCAACGCGGCGCTTTTCCACCGCGTCGACCTCCTTGGAGCGGCCCACGTAGGCAGGGTCGCGACGGCTGAGCGTAAACTCGGCCAGACCCAGCGGGTTGGAGCGGAAGGAGCTCGTCTCGCCCGAGGGAATGAGCTCGTCGGTCGTGGTGACCGGGTCCATGATCTTGGAGCACACCTTGAGCAGGATGTCGTCGCCGAGAGGCTCCATCGCGGGCCACGGCTTGATGTTGGGACCCTCGACCAGCTCGTCGGCAGGCTCCGCCTTGCCAAAGCCCCAGTACACGCGCTTCTTGTACGGCGCGTCGTCAAAGGTGTACTCGCAGGCCTCGTCCCAAGTCTCCTCGGGCAGGTCGGTCGCCGGCGTCAGGACGCCGCCGTTGGCAGCCGTCGCCGCAATGGAGCGAGCGTCCATCAGGGCCACGGCGCTCAGCTGGCCATTACCCGGCTTGGAACCCTCGCGGTTAGGGAAGTTACGCGTGGTGTGGCGGATGGACAGACCGTTGTTGGCAGGCGTGTCGCCGGCGCCGAAGCACGGGCCGCAGAATGCCGTGCGCACAATCGCGCCAGCCTCCATAAGGTCGTAGATATAGCCGCGGCGTGTAAGCTCAAGTGCCACGGGTTGGCTCGTGGGATAGACCGACAGCGAGAACTCGCCGCAGCCGGTGTTGGCGCCCTTGAGCACGCGGGCAGCCTGGACCACGGAGTCGTAGTTGCCGCCCGAGCAGCCGGCGATCACGCCCTGCTGCACGTGCAGCTTGCCATCGACGATCTTGTCGAGCAGGCTGAAGTGCGTCTTGCCCTCGCCGATCTTGGCGGCCTCGAGCTCCACCTCGTGCAGGATGTCCTCGAGGTTCTCGTTGAGCTCGTCGATCTCAAAGCCGTTAGAAGGATGGAACGGCAGCGCGATCATGGGCTTGATACTCGACAGATCGACTTCGACGCAGCCGTCGTAGTAGGCAACATCGGCGGGCTTGAGCTCGCGGTAGTCCTCGCCGCGACCGTGCATGGTCAAAAACGCGTGCGTGTCCTCGTCGGTGGCCCAGATGCTCGACAGGCAGGTGGTCTCGGTGGTCATGACGTCGACGCCGTTGCGGTAGTCGGTCGTCATGCTCGCGATACCGGGGCCCACGAACTCCATAACCTTGTTCTTAACGTAACCCTTGGCAAAGACGGCACGGATGATGGCGAGCGCCACGTCGTGCGGGCCAACGCCGGGGCGCGGGGCGCCCGTGAGGTAGATGGCAACGACGCCGGGATAGGCGACATCGTAGGTGTCGCGCAGCAGCTGCTTTGCCAGCTCGCCACCGCCCTCGCCTACGGCCATGGTGCCCAGGGCACCATAGCGGGTGTGCGAGTCGGAGCCCAGGATCATCTTGCCACAGCCGGCGAAATTCTCACGCATAAAGGAGTGGATGACGGCGATGTGCGGCGGGACGAAGATGCCGCCGTACTTCTTGGCAGCCGAGAGACCAAAGACGTGGTCGTCCTCGTTGATGGTGCCGCCCACGGCGCACAGCGAGTTGTGGCAGTTGGTGAGCACGTAGGGCAGCGGGAACTGCTCCATGCCCGAGGCGCGCGCCGTCTGGATGATGCCGACAAAGGTGATGTCGTGGCTCGCCATGGCGTCGAAGCGAATCTTGAGCGCCTCGGGGTCGCCGGACGTATTGTGTGCCTGGAGGATCGAATACGCGATGGTGCCGCGCTTGGCATCCTCGGGCGTCTGCGTAATACCGCGCTCGGCAGCCTCGGCCTCAGGCACAACCTCGCTGCCGTTACGCAGGTAGATGCCGTCCTCGTACAGCTTGACCATACTGTCTCCCACTCTGCCCAAAAGATTTGGGCGCATAGCATACATTCGTTCAATATCGTGCCATAGAACGGTTGCCAGCGGGTTACGAATCTCGGCGTTCACTTTATCTCAGTAAAGCACAGGGCGATATTGGCGCAAGGAGTGTCCCAAAGTGCCGGCACAGAAGGAACGTCCCCAAGTGCCAGCCAAAAATGGGAGTGGATAACCTCCCGTTTCTAGCCCTCAAGCGGACCAAAAGTGGGAGATTATCCACTCTCATATTGTTAGGATTTGCGTCGTAGAGCCGCCGTAACTAAAGATCGGTTCCCGCGCCCAAAAGCTTGCGCATGACCTGTTCGGGGTTAACTGAGCCGTCGCGCGGGGCCAGGGCGGTGATCTTCTTCTGCATCTTGTACTCGTGCAGCTCGTCCTCGAGCTGGCGCACGCGGGCGCGGAGCTTCTCGTTCTCGCGCTCGCGCTCCTCGGCACGTTCCTTCATATCGAGGATACGCACCACGCCGGCAAGGTTGATACCCTCGTCGGTCAGCTGGTTGATGAGCTCCAGGCGCTCGATATCGGCACGCGAATACAGACGCGTGTTGCCGCCCGAGCGCTGGGGATTCACCAAGCCTTTGGACTCGTAGACGCGCAGAGTCTGCGGATGCATGCCGGTCAGCTCGGCCGCCACGCTGATCATGTACAGCGGTTTGTTCCTATTGTCCTCGGCCATGCTACCTGACCCCTTTCCGTCTCGTTATCGTCCATCATAAGCCTGCGGACGTGGGCGTGCGCCGCGACCGCCCTAGTACGTCGCCTTGTAACGGTTGACCTTCTCGCGATAATCGCGCGTGTCGGCCTCGCGCAGCTTGGTCATAGCATCGCGCTCGTCATCGGACAGGTTCGTGGGGACCTGCACCTTGATCTCGACGAGCAGCGCGCCCGTACGGCCACGGTGCTTAACGTCGGGCGCTCCCATCTCCTTAAAGCGGAACTTCTTGCCCGTCTGGGTACCCGCGGGCACTTTCAAACGGACCGTCGCGCCGCCGGGCGTGGGCACGTCCACCGTGCAGCCGAGCGCCGCCTCATAGACCGAGACCGGTACCTCCATGGTCACGTCGGCGCCTTTGCGCTTAAACAGCGGGTGCTCCTCCACGTGCGTGGTCACGACCAGGTCGCCGCGCTCGCCGCCGGCAACGCCGTACTCGCCGCGACGCTTGTAACGCAGCTTGCCGCCGTCGACCGCACCCGCGGGCACCGAGACCGTAATGGTCTGCTGCTCGCCTGTCGAGGGAATGCGATAGGTAACCTTGTGCGTCACGCCGCGAAACGCGTCCTCGGCCGTCACATCGACGGTCAGCGACAGGTCGCCGCCCTTGCGAGCGCGGCTGCGACCCGCACCGGCACCGGCAGCGCCCGCAGCCCCGGCAAAGCCCGAGCCCCAATCGCTACCCCAGGCACCGTTGCCGCTAAAGATGCTGTCGAAGATGTCGCCCCAGCCGCTGGCACCCGCGCCGGCACCGTAGCCGCCGCCATACGCGCCGCCTGCGCCCGGCATACCGCCGAACATGAGCATCTGGTCGTACTCTTTGCGCTTCTTCTCGTCCGAAAGCGTCTCGTAGGCCTCGCTGATCTCCTTGAACTTGGCCTCGTCGCCGCCGGCATCGGGGTGATATTTTTGCGCGAGCTTGCGAAACGCGCTCTTGATCTCTTTGTCGGAGGCGCTCTTGGATACGCCCAGGATGTCATAGAAGGTTTTGCCTGCAGCCATCGTAGCTCCTCTCCTGTTACGTCCGCCGTCCATGCAGACGACGGCTCATGCTTTCATATGGCACTAGGTCAGAAAGGGCCCCGGGTGTTGCCCCGGGGCCCTTCTCAATTACTCCTCGGTGCTCTCGCCGTATCGGCCGTGGCATCCTCGGGCGCCGCTTCGGGCTCCGGTGCGGGGCGCTTCTCGCCACCGTAGGTCACCGTCACCATCGCGGAGCGCAGAATGCGGTCCGCCATGCGGTAGCCCTTCTGGTACACGTCGTTGACGGTCTCGTCGTACTGCGATGCGTCCTCGACACGCCCCACGGCCTGGTGCTCGAGCGGATCGAACGCCTCGCCCTTGGGGTCGATGGGCTCAACGCCCTCGTGCGCAAACACATCGAGCAGCTTGGCATGCACCGCGTCAACGCCATCGACGAACTGCTTAAAATCGTCGGAAAGCTCCTGACTACGGGCATGGTCGATTGCACGCTCGATATCGTCAACCACCGGCAGCAGCGCAGTGACGAGCTTCTCGGTCGCGCGCTCGCGCTCGGCAATACGCTCGTTGGCGGTGCGGCGACGGAAGTTCTCCCAGTCGGCCTGTAGACGGGCGGTGCGCTCAGTGGCGTCCTTTGCCTTGTCCTCGGCGGCCTTCTGAGCCTCTGCCGCAGCATCGAGCTCATTGCGCACGTCGGCAAGCTCTTTCTGAGCCTGCTCGAACTTGAGCTTAAAGTCGTTGTCGGCGGCTTCCTCACCGGCGCGGATAGCGGCTTCCACCATCTCGTCCTCGGTCATCGTCGCCTCCTTGTTGGAATCCTCTACTTGGTTCTCGGCAGCCTCGGCGGCCGGGGCCTCGTTGGCCTCGGTAACGTCTGCGGCCTCTACGGGAATCTTCACGTCCTTCTCCTCAGAGTCAACGGGGGCGGCACCAACGGCGGCCGCCTCCGTGCGAGCTTTACGGGCGGACATGATTATTTGTCCTCGTCGTCCACAACCTCGTAGTCGGCGTCGACAACGTCATCGTCGGCAGGCTGGGCGCCAGCGGCACCGTCGGTCTGCTGCTGAGCGTCGGCGTAGACAACCTGGGCCAGCTCGTAGGCCACGGACTGCAGGGACTCGCCGGCGGCCTTGATAGCCTCGACGTCAGAGCCCTCGAGCGCCTTCTTGGCGTCGGCGATAGCGGTCTCGGCCTTGGACTTCACGTCGGCGGAAACCTTGTCGCCCAGCTCGTTGAGGGTCTGCTCGGTGGAGTAGCACAGACTGTCGGTCTGGTTGCGGACCTCGACCTCTTCCTTCTGCTTCTTATCCTCCTCGGCATGAGCCTCGGCGTCCTTGACCATACGATCGACTTCGTCGTCGGACAGAGCAGTGGAGCCGGAGATGGTGATCTGCTGCTCCTTGCCGGTGCCCTTGTCCTTAGCGGAGACCTTGACGATACCGTTGGCGTCGATGTCGAAGGTGACCTCGATCTGCGGCACGCCGCGGCGGGCAGCCGGGATACCGGTCAGCTGGAACTTACCGAGCGACTTGTTGTCGCGGGCAAGCTCGCGCTCGCCCTGGAGCACGTTGATCTCGACGCTGGTCTGGTTGTCGGCAGCGGTGGAGTAGACCTCGGTCTTGGAGGTCGGGATCGTGGTGTTGCGGTCGATCATCTTGGTCATGATGCCGCCCATGGTCTCGACGCCCAGCGACAGCGGGGTAACGTCGAGCAGCAGGATGCCCTCGACGTCGCCGGTGAGCACGCCGCCCTGGACGGCAGCGCCGTCGGCAACGACCTCGTCGGGGTTCACGGACATGTTGGGCTGCTTGCCGGTCATGGTCTTGACGAGCTCCTGGACGGCGGGCATACGGGTGGAGCCGCCGACGAGGATGACCTCGGTCAGATCGGAGAGCTTAAGCTTGGCATCGCGCAGGGCGTTGGTGACAGGCTGCTTGCAGCGCTCGAGCAGGTCGCGGGTGATCTTCTCGAACTCGGCGCGGGTCAGCGTGTAGTTGAGGTGCAGCGGGCCGGACTGGTTCATGGTAATGAACGGCAGGTTGATGGTGGTCTGCTGGGCGGCGGAGAGCTCCTTCTTGGCGTTCTCGGCGGCCTCCTTCAGACGCTGCAGGGCCATGGGGTCCTGACGCAGGTCGACACCGTTCTCCTGCTGGAACTTATCAGCCATCCAGTCGATGACGCGCTGATCCCAGTCGTCGCCGCCCAGGTGGTTATCGCCCGAGGTGGACAGAACCTCAAACACGCCGTCGGCGAGGTCGAGGATGGAGACGTCGAAGGTGCCGCCGCCTAGGTCGAAGACCAGGATGCGCTGGTCGGTGCCCTGCTTGTCCAGGCCATAGGCAAGAGCAGCAGCGGTCGGCTCGTTGACGATACGCTTGACGTTGAGGCCGGCGATCTTACCGGCGTCCTTGGTGGCCTGACGCTGGGCGTCGTTGAAGTAGGCCGGGACGGTGATGACGGCGTCGGTGACGGTCTCGCCCAGATACTTCTCGGCGTCGGCCTTCATCTTTGCGAGCGTCATGGCGCTCACCTGCTCGGCGGTGTAATCCTTGCCCTCGATGTCGACGACGGCACGGCCACCCTGGCCCTCCTTGACCTCGTACGGCACGGTCTTGATCTCAGAGGTGCACTCGGAGTACTTGCGGCCCATGAAGCGCTTGATGGAGAACACGGTGTTCTTGGGGTTGGTGACAGCCTGGTTCTTAGCGGCCTTACCCACGACGCGGTCGCCGTCGGCACGGAAGCCCACGACGGACGGGGTGGTGCGGTCGCCCTCGGCGTTCACGATAATGGTCGGAGAACCGCCCTCGAGAACGGCCATTGCGGAGTTAGTAGTACCAAGGTCGATACCAAGAATCTTGCCCATTAGAAATTCCCTCTCTCTTGTGCGTTTGCACCGACTCGGCGGTCTGCCGAGCGGTGTTTCGGCTTGTCTTTCAGGATGTAGTGTATCCCCTTATGGGCCGGAATATACAAAATCTAAGTCAATTCATATAAGATTTCTTATTGCTGAGAGTTTAGGTTCTTAAATGCGCAGGTAGATGCGCTGATTGAGTTCTGGGCAAATCTATCGAGATCTATGTAGAGATGGCTGAGGTTTGGGTCCGAGGGTGCCTGGGGCTGCCTTGCGGAAAGCTCGTCCCGTTTTGAGAGCTGATACCGGGTCGCAGTTTCCGCTAGCGGGCCTAACCGGAAACTGCAACCCGTTTTTCGACAAAATAATGGGATGCGGTTTCCGCAAGCACGCTCAATCGCCCCATATTTCAAGTCACCTTTAGCTAACATTTACGCAGCTCAACGGCCCCACCTGCGTGTTTTTTAGTAAACCTTGGCATACTCGGCGAACGGTATGAAGATGCCGGTCAGAGGGTATTGCAAACGGTCGCTCCCGTGGTATGTTTTTGCCCGAATCAAACCGGCGCGCATCCCCTGTAGCGTCGGTCAACAGAGAGGAAACTACCATGGCTCATCCCGTAATTGATGCCGACGAGTGCATCGCTTGTGGCGTTTGCGTCGACTCCTGCCCCGCTGGCGTTCTGGAGCTCCAGGACGTCGCTACCGTCGCTGACGAGGACTCCTGCGTCGCTTGTGGCGCCTGCCAGGACGCTTGCCCCGCTGGCGCGATCACCGAGATCGTCGAGGAGTAACAACTCCCCCACCTGCACACTCAAAAGTACACCGTGCACAAAAAAGGAGGCCTCCGCATCGCCGCGGAGGCCTCCTTTTTTGTGCGGATAACTAATTTGGCACCGTCGCAGGTTGAGCTCACGTCAGCGAAAACACCCCTAAGCGAGCAAGGTGACGTGAAAGAGGAGGGAAGCGTACTTTTTGTACGCAACCGACGATTGAACGTCAGATTGCCGCTTAGGGGCGTTTGCAGCGTCGGCTACGATAGATCGTCCTCGTAGGGCATCAGGTCTGCTAGGTAGCCTTTTTCCTTGAGCATCGCCTCGATCTCGTCGAGGGTCTGTTCGTCCTCCGCCGCAATGCGATGGAAGTGGTAGCCGCTGGTCACCGTCAGCAGCGGAAAGCTCTTGCCGCTCTCGATATCGCGCAGATAGCGCTCGACATCGCGACGATTGCGGATGTCCAGGTCGGCCGTAATCTTACCGTACACGCGGTGATTGACAATCACGTTGAGCACGGCGCCGCCGGCGTCGACGATACTCGTGAGCTCATCGCCTGCCTGCTCCACGCTGTGGCGAACCTTGACCAAGCGCGTAGGCACGGCGGGGCTGCTGGGGGCCTCCTGCAGCACGTAGCCGCGGTTGGTCGCCACGATATCGTGCCCATCGGCGCGCAGCAGGGCGATGTCCTGCACCACGATCTGGCGGCTCACACCCACCTCGCGGGCAAGCGCGCTGCCCGATACGGGCCCCTTGGCCCCCTCGAGCACGGCCATGATGGCACGGCGACGCTCGCGGGCGTTCATTATTTACCGTCCAGCAGACGCAGGTGCTTAAGCGAGAGGTCGAGGATCGGCGCGGAGTGCGTCAGGGCGCCCGAGCTAATAAAGTCAACGCCCAGGTCGGCAAGCGCGCGGATATTGCTGGCATCCACGTTGCCCGAGCACTCGGTCTTGGCGCGGCCGGCGATAAGTTCAATAGCGGCGGCCATGTCGTCATGGGTCATGTTGTCGAACATGATGATATCGGCGCCGGCCTCCACAGCCTCGCGCACCATGTCCAGGTTCTCACACTCGATCTCGACCGTCGTGGTAAACGATGCATGGGCGCGCGCCATCTCGATCGCACGCGTCACGCCACCGGCGGCGTCGATGTGGTTGTCCTTGAGCATGACAGCCGTCGACAGGTTATAGCGGTGGTTGCTGCCACCGCCGATCTCGACTGCCGCCTTTTCAAACACACGCATGCCCGGTGTGGTCTTGCGCGTGTCGACAAGCACGGTCTTGGTGCCCTCGAGCGCAGCCGCCATCCGATGCGTGTAAGTAGCGATGCCGCTCATGCGCTGCAGGTAGTTGAGCGCCACGCGCTCGCCCGAAAGCAACACGCGCGCGTCGCCGCGCACCTGACCCACATGGTCGCCGGCGTGTACCTCGTCGCCATCCGAGACATCGAACAACACGGAGCTCTGCGGATCCAGCAGCTCAAAGGTGCGGGAGAACACGTCTAGGCCGGCGATGATGCCATCGGCTTTGGCGATAAGCTCCACCGTGGCGGGGCGCGCCGTGGGGCACACGCTCGCCGTGCTCACGTCCTCAAAGGTAATGTCCTCGCGCAGGACCTGCAAAATCAGATCATCGGCGACGAGCTTCATGGTAATGGGATTCATGGTCTATTCCTCCACGGCCTGCGTGCCGGCGGCACGGGCCAAATCATCGATTGACAGGGTGTCGGCGCTCAGGGCGCGATGACGGCCATCGAGCGCGGGCTCGCCCGCCTGCTCCACGGCCAGCGACTTGCCGGTACGCATATACCACGCGGCGCGACGACCCCAGACCAGCGCCTCGAGCAGGCTGTTGGAAGCCAGGCGGTTCTTGCCGTGAACGCCGTTGCAGGCCGTCTCGCCCGCGGCGTAGAGCTCGGGCATCGAGGTGCGGCCGTCCTTGTCGACCCACACGCCGCCCATAAAGTAGTGCTGCGTCGGCGTAACGGGAATGGGCTCGTCCAAGATGTCGCGGCCGTCCTCCAGGCAGCGCGCGCGAATGTTGGCAAAGTGCCCGGTCACCACGTCGCGCTCGACGGGGGCAAAGCTCAGCCACTCGTGCTCGGTGCCGTCCTGCTTCATCTGCTCGCGGATGGCGGCGGCGACAACGTCGCGCGGCTGCAACTCGTCGGTAAAACGCTCGCCGGCGGCGTTGAGCAAAATCGCGCCCTCGCCGCGGCAGCTCTCGCTGATCAGGAACGTGCGACCCGGCTGCGGCGAGAACAGACCCGTGGGATGGATCTGCACGTAGTCCAGGTGCTCCATCTTAATGCCATGCTCCTGAGCGATGTAGCAGGCGTCGCCCGTGAGCTGCGGGTAGTTGGTCGAGTGGTCGTACACGCCGCCAATGCCACCCGTCGCCCACAGCGTGTGGCGGGCATGGATCTTAAACGGCTCGCCGGCATGCGCGCCCTCAGCGGCATTTACCAGCTCGTCGGCGGGACGAACCGAGTTGTCCTCGTCCACGGAAACGGCGACGACACCGGCACACACCGTGTCGCCGTCACGCTCGCCCGTCAGGATGTCGGTCATGGCCACGTGCTCCAAAATCTGCACGTTGTCCAGCTTGCGGACAGCCTGAAGCAGCTTAGTCGTGATCTCCTTGCCGGTGATATCGGCATGGAAGGCAATGCGCGGACGGCTGTGTGCACCCTCGCGGGTAAAGTCGAGGCTGCCGTCGGCCTTGCGCTCAAAATCCACGCCCATCGCTAGCAGGTCGTTGATGACCGAGCGGCTCGAGCGGATCATGATGTCGACGCTCTCGCGGCGGTTCTCGTAATGGCCGGCGTGCATGGTGTCCTCAAAGAAGGCATCGTAGTCCGAGCCTTCGGGCAGCACGCAGATGCCGCCCTGCGCGAGCATCGAATCGCACTCGTCGACAGCGCCCTTGGAGAGCATGATCACGCGCGTGCTCGTCGGCAGGTTGAGAGCTGCGTACAGGCCCGCCACGCCGCAGCCGGCAATAACGACGTCGCACTCCATGTCGGGGTATTGTTTGGTTTCCACAGGAATCCTCTCCCTTGTAATGTGGCATAAGGGACCGTCCCTCATGCAACATTGTTCTAGCGTGCTGCGTATTCGAGCATACGGTCGAGCGTGAGCTTGGCCTGGTCTGCTGCCTCGTCCGAGACGCCGATCTGCACCTCGCCCTCGCCCGTCTCCAGGCAGCGCACGAGTTTTTCGAGCGTGATGAGGTCCATGTTGACGCAGGTGGGCTGCACCGCGGGGAAATAGAACTTCTTGCCGGTGCCCTGGCAGCGGCGCTCGAGCTCGTAGAGCACGCCGCGGACCGTCACGATGATGAACTCGCTCGCGTCCGACTCCTCGGCATACTTGATGATGCCGGCGGTGGAGCCGATGTAGTCGGCCTCGGCCAGAACGTCGGCCTTGCACTCGGGGTGCGCCAGCACGAGCGCGTCGGGGTGGGCCTCCGTCGCGTCGACGATCTGCTCGACGGTGATGATGTGATGGCGCGGGCAGTAGCCGTTGTTGAGGATGACGTGCTTTTGCGGCACCTGCTCGGCTACGAAGCGGCCCAGGTTTTGGTCGGGAATGAACAGGATATGCTGCTGCGGCAGCTCGGACACAATCTTGACGGCGTTGGAGCTGGTGACGCACACGTCACTCCAGCTCTTGATCTCGACCGTCGAGTTGACGTAGCAGACCACGGCAAGGTCGTCACCGTACTCGGCGCGGGCGGCGTCGACCGTCTCGCGCTTGACCATGTGAGCCATGGGGCAGTCCGCGCCCGGCTCGGGCAGCAGCACGGTCTTAGTGGGATTGAGCAGTTTGGCGCTCTCGCCCATAAACTCCACGCCGCACAGCACGATGGTCTGCTGCGGCAGGCTTTTAGCGAGCTTAGCCAGGTAGAAGCTGTCGCCGACGTAATCGGCAACGGCTTGGACCTCGGGCGCCACGTAATAGTGCGCCAGAATCACCGCGTCGCGTTGGATTTTTAGTTGCTGAATGGCCTCGACGAGCTCTGCGGGCACCAGCGCCGCGCGCTCCGTTGCCGTCGTTGCCGATGCCAGGCCGGCCGCAATATCGCGTGCAAGCTCCGATGCATCCATGTTCGCGCTCTGTGCCATCAAGGCCCCTCTCTTTTGGCGAATCTTGGGGCTTTAGTATGACACCTAGGTTTACAGCTGACAAGACAGCTGTAAACCTAGGTGTAAAGTTGAAATAAAGATTCAATCATGTGGCAGGTCCATTTTCGAACTGGCAAGCTGAGGATAGCCGGGCTTTCGATAGCGCAGGAGGCATCTTTCGCCACCGCAACACCGCTTGGCGCGAGCTGCACGCCGTGAGGCGCAAACGGTCCGCACCCCCGCAAGCGGCGCGCACCCAATGTGGCAAAATCGAACTACTTAAGGGGGCCGAATGCTCAAGATTATTGCCTGCGACGATGATGTCGCTTTTCTAGATAGACTGCACCGGATGATCGACCGTTGGTCGACCGAGACGGGCACGGCGGTCGATGTTGCGCTCGTCACGCGCGGCGAGGACCTGCTGGCCCGCCATGCCGCATCGCGCGCCGACATCATTCTGCTCGACATGATCATGCCGCTCGTCAACGGCATGGACACCGCACGCGAACTGCGCCAGGCCGACACCGCCGTGCGCCTGGTGTTCCTCACCTCGTCGCCCGAGTTCGCGCTGGAATCCTACGAGGTCCGCGCCTTCGACTATCTGCTCAAGCCCGTGGCCTACGAACGCCTGGCGCGATTACTCGACGAGCTTTCGAGCATGCGCCCGGCGGCAACCGACGAGCTCGTGATCAAAACTTCCTTTGGCTACCACGCCCTGCGCCTGTCCGACATCGAATATGCCGAGGCGCGCAACAAGCACGTGGTCTTCCACCTGCGCGACGGACGCGATATCGAGGCACTCGAGTCGTTCCGCAGCGTCGAGGACCGCTTGGAGCAAAACGCGGTCTTCTTTAAATGCCACCGCAGCTACCAGGTCAACCTGCGCAATATCGATCACTTTGACCGCACGGACATCGTCATGCGCTCGGGCGCGTGCATCCCGCTTTCGCGCAGCTGCAAGCAGGGATTCCAAGACGCCTACTTTGCGGCGCGCTTTGAGGGCGGGAGGCGCTGATGGTCTCCTCGGTCGAAATGGTCCTTTGGGCAATCCACCACGCCACGACGCTGCTCTTTGGCGTCTTTGCCTCGGCGGCGCTGTGCGGTGTCGAGATCAACCGGCGTCATGCGCTTGAACTGGTGTTGGTCGGTGCCGTAACCGGATGCGCATTTGGCCTCGCCAATGCCGTCGGCGGCGAGCTTTTTGCCCGCCAGGTATATCCGCTCGTCGTGCATCTGCCGCTCGTCATCTATTTGTGCGCGCGCTACCGCCTGAGCCCGCTGCTTGCCGTGCTCGGCATTACGAGTGCCTATCTGAGCTGCCAGTTCAGCAATTGGATGGGCATCGCCGCATTTGCCGCAACCGATTCTCAGATCGCGTACTATCTGGCGCGCATCGCGACCACACTCGCCGTCTTTGCCGTCCTGTTGCATTGGGCCGGCGACATCGGTCCACGCTTGGCGATTAAAAGCACCACCGAGCTGGGCATCCTTTTAATCCTGCCGCTCGTCTATTACGTCTTTGACTATGCCACCAACGTCTACACCACGCTGTTCCACTCGGGCTCGGTGGTAACGGTTGAGTTTTTGGCATTTGCGCTCTGTGCCTTCTATCTTATGTTTCTTGCCGTTTACCTGCGCGAATACGAAGAAAAGGAAACCGCCGAGCGAGAGCGCTGGATGCTCGAAACCCGCGACAGCGCCGCCATCAAAGAGCTCGAGGCTTGGCGTCAATCTGGGCGCGAGCTGTCGATTCTTCGCCACGATATGCGCCACTTCCTACGCGGCCTGGCCGCTTTAATTGAGGAGGGCCACACCGACGAGGCGCTCAAACGCATCGATGAACTCTGCGAAGCCGGCGATCGCACCGCCGTACGCCGCTTCTGCGCCAACGAGACCGTAAACATCGCGCTTTCGTCATTTAACTCGGATATCAATAGAAACGGCATTACCGCCAACCTGCGCGCCGCCGTACCCGAAACCATCCACGTAGGTGACGCCGACCTGTTTAGCGTGCTCTCAAATGCCTTGGAAAACGCTATCACCGCTGCAAGCGCCGCACCCCAAGGAAAGCGATTCGTCGACTTTGACCTGCGATTAGAGGACGGCCAGCTGCTGCTGTTAGTTTCCAACACGTTTGACCGCGCGCCGCGCATGGTCGACGGCATGCCCGTAACCCGGCATGCGGGCCACGGCTTTGGCACCAAGAGCATTAAGCTTGCCGTCGAACGCATGAATGGTAACTGCCAGTTCCGCATTAACGGCGATCGGTTTGAGCTGCGCGCTGTGATGTAGGGGCTGCCGCCAGCCTCGCTACAGCGGAGCGGCTGCCGGGGTCAGCTGCTTGATGTATGCCCACATGCGCTGCTTGGCGGCTTTGTCAGTGAGCGCCGCCTCAAAGCCGTCGAGCGCGAGCACGCGGCGGCCCTGCACATGGGCGACCAGGCCGGGCTTGAGCATGGCGGTGTCGAAGTCATCGATCGCCACGAGCATATCGGCGTAGGTCTCGCGCATGGCATCGGCCGCGTTGTTGTCGAGCAGTAGCACCGCCTCGGGGTCCAAGGCCTCGAGCGCCTCGCGGAACAGCTCACACGGCAGAGTCTCGCCCACCGCGACCGCTCCGTCACCCACGCCGGCGACGCTTGCCAGCACGCAAAAATCCTCGGGCGCGTAGCCGATGGCCCCAAGCGCCTTGCGCAACGCCGCGCCATCCGGGCCGGCGGCAAGCTCGCCACCCGAACGCTCGGCCTCGTCCAAATCGCCTTTGACCAGCACGATCGGCGAGCACGCGTTGCCCGCGATACGCACGCCACGGACCGCAAGCGATGTGAGCTCCTGCTCGGCCGCCTGGGCGATGGCTTCTTTTTTCTGGCTTTGTGACGTGGACATGCGCTCTCCAATCGTTTGCGTGCCCACCATTATATAAAAGAGCTGCCCGCGAGTGGTTGCTTTGCGGGCGGCTGGGTATAAGCACGGTCGTACTGAGTTTTACGCGGCTGAGCCGCGTCACATTATGGAGGTCACCATGGCTGACATTAAGCAGATTACCCCCGAGAACTTCGATTCCGTCGTTAACGACAGCCTGCCCGTGCTGGTCGATTTTTGGGCACCGTGGTGCGGTCCCTGCCGCTCCCTCTCGCCCATCGTTGACGAGGTTGCCGATGAGCTGGCGGGCAAGCTCGCCGTTGCCAAGTGCAACGTCGACGACAACCAGGACCTGGCCATGAAGTATGGCGTCATGAGCATCCCCACGCTGATTGTGTTTAAGAACGGCGAGGAGATTGACCGCTCGGTTGGCGCTCTGCCCAAGGCGAGGCTGCAGGCGCTGCTGGAAAAGCATCTGTAATACGCTTGTTACATGTTGCCGTCTGCCTGCCGTCCATGAGCGCTTTTACGCCGCTCGCCGGACTTCTGAATGCACCGAGTGCAACCACGGATAGTATGGTAGTCACAAACAGCCCCCAGTGAACGGGTGCGAGTCACACAGACTCGTACCCGTTTTCTTATGCAGCTGCGCACAGAGCGGGCGTAGTAAAATCTGAACCACTGAACTGCCCCATACAAAAGGAGATTATCCATGCATGACGTTGGAATGAACATGAGCCAGCTTGCCATGAGCGTCAAGCAGGTCGACGACACCATCGAGCTCGCTCACGAATGGAGCCATCAGCTGCTGCATGCGACCGAGAATTTTGACATGGAGCGCATCGGCGCCAAGCTCGAGGCCGCCATGGCCGCGCTGCACGAGGCGCATGACGCACTCGAGGGCTACGAAGAGGCCATCGAGGCCGACCACAACTCCGTCGGCTCCGTGAAGCTGGTGTAAGGTGACCGAACACGAGCACGGCTGCGGGTACGAGCACGAGCATCTGCACGGGGCGGACGGTGACGCGGGTTGCCACTGTAGTGGCTCCGGCTCCGAGCTGGTCCGCTTTTCGGTTACCGCACCGGACGACCTGCTGCGCCGTTTTGACGAACAGATCGCGCGCCGCGGCGACGTGGCCAACCGCTCCGAGGCCGTGCGCGACCTGATTCGCGCCTCGATCGCCAAGGAGCAGATGCGCACGCCCGATGAGCATGTTATCGGGTCGCTCACCATGATCTACGACCACCATACCGGCGACCTGACGCGCCGTCTGGACGAAGTGCAGCACGACTACACCGACGAGATCGTATCGACCATGCACGTGCATCTGGATCACCACAACTGCTTGGAGATTCTGGCGCTCAAGGGTCGCGGCGAGCGCGTCTACGAACTAGCCGATCGCCTGCTGGGCCTGCGCGGCGTTAAGCACGGCGAGCTCACGTGCGCCGCCACCAAGCAGAGCCTGGGGCTGTAGCGGGATTTCCCGCAGCGCACCTGCCAAAAAGGGACAGGTTTATTTTGGCAGGTTTAGCGTTTTACCTACCAAAATAAACCTGTCCTTTTTTGGTCGGTTTTGATGAGGGGTGTCGCATGCGGCATGTGCATATTCATGTGACGGGCATTGTGCAGGGCGTTGGCATGCGACCGTTTGTGTATCGCGAGGCCATGGCGCATGGCATTTGCGGATGGGTGCTCAACGCGGGCGACGGCGTGCATATCGAGGCACACGCTCAAAGCGAGTCGCTCGACGAATTTATCGCCGCGCTTTCCGAGCATGCGCCTGCAGCGTCTCGCGTGGAGCATGTCGAGGCTGTGGACCTAGCACCCGGCGACTGGAACGCCGCCAACGAGCAGGGCTTTCGCATTGTGGCGTCGCAGGATCAAACTGCCCACACGACGCTCATCTCCCCCGATATCGCCACCTGTGACGACTGTCTGCGCGAACTGTTCGACCCCGCCGACCGACGCTATCACTATCCCTTTATCAACTGCACCAACTGCGGGCCGCGCTTTACCATCATCCGGTCGCTGCCCTATGACCGAGCGGCCACCTCGATGGATCGCTTTCCCATGTGCCCCACCTGCGCCGCAGAGTATGCCGACCCGCTCGATCGGCGGTTTCACGCGCAGCCCGATGCCTGCTTTGATTGCGGACCGCATATTACGTGGCGCGAGGCGGACCGCGGTGTTGCGCCAGCGGGCGTTGACGCAACACCAGCTGTCGGCTCCACGCGCGAGGCCAGCGATGCCATCATCGAACGTTGCGTCGAGCTGCTGGCAGACGGCGGCATCGTCGCCATCAAGGGTCTGGGCGGATTCCACCTTGCCTGCGATGCCAGCAACGAACAAGAGGTGCGCGAGCTGCGCCGTCGCAAGCGTCGTAGCAATAAGCCGCTTGCCGTTATGGTGCGCGGCCTTGCCGACGCCGAGCGCCTGTGTCATATCGATGGCGTTGAGCGCGACCTGCTGGCCAGCAGCGTTCGTCCCATTGTGCTGTTGCGTCGCCGCGCAACCGGCAGCGACACCCACGGCTCCCCCGACGACCCTGATCTCGCGCCATCCGTCGCGCACGACTTGCCCGAGCTCGGCGTCATGCTCCCCTACACCCCGCTTCAACATTTGCTGCTCGCCGCAGCCGCGGCGCGCGGCATGAGCGCACTCGTCATGACCAGCGGAAACCTGAGCGAAGAGCCCATCGAGACCGACGATGCCCTTGCATGGGAGCATCTCGTTGCCGCTGGCATCGCCGACGCGCTGCTCGGTAACGACCGCGCGATTCTGTCGCGCTACGACGACTCCGTGGTACGCGCGGTCGACGGCGACGTCATGCCCGTGCGCCGCGCACGCGGATATGCGCCGCAGCCGCTGTCGTTGCCGGCGCTCGATGGCACCTCGCCCTGCGTGCTCGCCTGCGGGCCGCAGCAAAAAGCCACGATCGCACTCACGCGCGAGGACGCCGACGGCCATACGGCCTGTTTTGTGTCGCAGCATATCGGCGATGTCGAAAACGGCGCGACTTTCGATGCTTGGAGCGCCGCGCGCACGCGTCTGGAAAACCTCTTTGACCTGGCGCCTGCCGCCTTGGCATGCGACATGCATCCCAGCTATCTGTCGAGCCAATGGGCGCGCAAGCAGGCACAGGAGCACAATCTGCCGCTTATCGAAGTCCAGCACCATCATGCGCACATCGCGAGCGTCATGGCAGAGGCGATTGCCGCAGGCCGGCTTGCGCCCGATGCGCGTGTCCTCGGCATCGCCTTCGACGGCACGGGCGCCGGCACCGATGGCACCATATGGGGCGGCGAATTTCTTATCGCCCGTCTCGCCGATTTTGAGCGCGTCGCGCATCTGCGCGCCTGGGCGCTTCCCGGTGGCGCCGCATCCGTACACGATGCCCGCCGCAACGCCTTTGCCCTGCTCAGCGAGCTCGACCTGCTCGAGCACCCGGGAGCCGTGGGGCTCTTGAGCAGTCTTGACGAGCAAACGCGCAGCATAACGGCAACGATGATCGAGCGCGGCATCAACAGTCCGCGCACCAGCAGCATGGGTCGCCTGTTTGATGCCGCAGCCGCGATTTTGGGCATTTGTGGCCAGGCAACCTACGAGGGTGAACCCGCTATCGAGCTCGAAGCCGCCGCCTGGCGCGCGCTCAACAGCGAAATCGCCCGTTTTCCCGACGACAACGCCGGCTATTCCGCATCTGGCCCATCGTGGTTGGACGGCCCCTATGTTCTGGACCAGAAAGCACTCTTTGAGGCACTTTTGGAGGGAATTGAAGCCGGGGCGCCCGCCGACAGGCTCGCGCTCGGCTTCCATGTCGCCGTTGCACGCTCCTCGGCACGCATCGCCAGCGAAATATGCGCCCGAGAGGGCATCGACACCATCGCCCTCTCGGGCGGCGTGTTCATGAACCGACTTCTGCTCCAGCTCCTTACCCGCGAGCTCAAAAGCGCAGGCCTTACCGTACTTGTCCCCCACGCTGTGCCCGTCAACGACGGCTGCATCGCCTACGGTCAGGCCGCCATCGCTCGCGCTTGCCTCGCGCAGACGGCGTCGAGATAGGCTGTTTTGCCAGCCTGCGCGCCGCCGTCTCACAGGTGTAACGCGTTTGCTCGTGACTCCCGCGAGCGCTACCATCAACTGATGGGTAATTAGGCGCCTATCCAGCGCAAAACGTATAAAAGGGGAACATTATGTGCCTTGCCGTTCCCGGTAAAGTGGTTAAACGCGACGACGACCTTAAGGCGACCGTCGACATGATGGGCATCGAGCGCCCCGTTTCGCTGCGCCTCGTGCCGACGGCACAGGTAGGCGACTATATTCTCGTGCACGCCGGCTTTGGCATTCAGATTGTCGACGAGCAGGAAGCCCAAGAGACACTCGAGCTCGTCAATACCATGACCGAGCTGGCCGAAGAGGACCAGCTCGCCACCAACCCGGCCGAGGCATACTAGTGGCGGCGGCGCAGCCGGTTCGCTCCGGTATCGACTTTTCGGCATTTCGCGACCCCAAGCTGGCTCGCGAGCTCATCGATCGCATTCATGAGCTTGTCGGCAACCGCAGCATCAACCTTATGGAAGTCTGCGGTACACATACCGTGAGCATTGGCCGCTATGGCTTTCGCTCCATTATGCCGACGGGACTCAAACTGCTAAGCGGCCCGGGATGCCCCGTTTGCGTTACCGCCAACCGCGACATCGATCACGCAATCGCGCTTTCCAACATGGACGGCGCCATTATCACCACCTTTGGCGACATGATGCGCGTGCCCGGATCGTCCACCTCGCTTGCCGCGCAAAAGGCAGCGGGGCGCGACATCCGCATCGTCTACTCCCCGCTCGACGCACTCGACATTGCCGAGCAAAATCCCGAACGCCCGGTCATCTTTATGGGCGTCGGCTTTGAGACCACAACGCCCACCATTGCCGCCGCTATCCTGGAGGCCGACGCGCGCGGGCTCCGGAACTTCTCGGTCTACTGTGCTCACAAGACCACGCCGCCGGCTCTGCGTGCGATCTCCAACGACCCCGAGACGACCATCGACGGCTTTATCCTGCCTGGTCACGTCGCCACCATCACGGGCTTGGCACCCTTTAGCTTTTTGGTCGACGAGTTTAAGACCCCAGGCGTGGTAACGGGATTTGAACCGGTCGACATCTTGCAGGGCATCTGTATGCTGGTCCAGATGGTTGTCGAGGGCCGGTTTGCAATCGACAACGCATACCGCCGTGGCGTCGATGCAGACGGCAATCCCGTGGCGCGCCAGCTGGTCGAGCAGGTATTTGAGCCGTGCGACACCACGTGGCGCGGGCTGGGACCGATTGCCAACTCGGGTCTTTCCATCCGCCCTGAGTTCTCATGCTTTGATGCGCGCGCCCGCTTTGATGTGCCCGTTGAGGCGACGGTCGAGCCACGCGGATGCCGCTGCGGCGACGTGCTGCGCGGCGCCATCACGCCGAGCGACTGCCCGTTGTTTGGCCGCACCTGCACGCCCGAACACCCCGTCGGCCCCTGCATGGTGAGCTCCGAAGGCAGCTGCGCGGCGTACTACCGCTACCGCGACTGCTAGGTTCCGCCGTTCTAACGAACGGCGGACCGGCCGACGCTGCGCACCATTCAGGCGAGCGATTTGCCTTTCAATCGTCGGCTGCGGGCAAAAGCCCAGCAGCCTCCTCTTTCAAGGCAACTCACTTCGTCTGAATGGCGCTCGCTGACTTTTACTTAACATCGATTCTGCCACACTCGGCTATTGCCGATTCCACCCACGATTGGAGTTTTCGATATGTCCCATAGCGTCACCGATAGCACTGTCCTGCTGGGCCACGGCTCCGGCGGCCAGATGATGAAGCGCATTATCGATGAGGTCTTTCTGGATGCCTTTGGATCGCCCGAGCTGCTTGCAGGCAACGATGCCGGTGTCGCCGCGCTGCCCGCAAGCGGGCGCATCGCCATGTCGACCGACAGCTTTGTGGTAACGCCGCAGTTCTTCCCCGGCGGCAATATCGGCCGCCTCGCCGTATGCGGAACCGTCAACGACGTCGCGACCTCGGGCGCTAGCGTGCGCTACCTGTCGTGCGGCTTTATCCTCGAAGAGGGCTATCCCATGGACAAGTTGCGCCAGATTGTGCAGACCATGGCCGAAACGGCGCGCGAGGCGGGCGTGTCCATAATCACCGGCGACACCAAGGTGGTCGAGCGTGGCGGTGCCGACGGCGTCTACATCAATACCGCCGGCGTGGGCGAAGTGCCCGCGGGCGTAGTGCTCAGCGGTGCAAACTGTCGGCCCGGCGACGCCATCCTGGTATCGGGTACGCTAGGCGACCACGGCATCGCCATCATGAGCCAGCGCGAGGGCCTGGTGTTTTCGAGCAACATCGAAAGCGACGCTGCGCCGCTCAATCATCTGATTGCCGACGTGCTCGCCGCCGCCCCCGACACCCGCTGCTTCCGCGACCCCACGCGCGGCGGCCTGGCATCCACGCTCAACGAGTTTGCCCAGGCCAGCGGCGTTGCCATGGAGATCGACGAGGATGCCGTGCCCGTGCGCCCCGACGTGCAAGCGGCATGCGAGATGCTCGGCTACGACGTTCTGCAGGTGGCAAACGAGGGCAAGATGGTCGCCGTGGTGCCGGCCGAGCAGGCCGATGCCGCGCTGGCGGCCATGCGCGCCGCCCGCTACGGCGAGAACGCCGCCATCATCGGTCGCGTGCTGCCGCTTGCCGAGGGCGCTCGACCCGCCGTGCGCGTACGCACCGGCTGGGGATCGACCCGCATCCTCGACATGCTCGTGGGAGAGCAGCTGCCGAGAATTTGCTAGGGCGGAATTGCACGGCTGGCGCGATGTGGCTCGATAACCCTAAAGATGTTCAGATTCCAAGCACGCCCAACGCGGAAGCCCAGTATTATGGGGTGCGTTTTGAAACCCAATGACGGGAGCACCCATGGCAGCAGCTTTTTACCATGTGATTTTTGATTTAGACGGCACCCTTCTCAACACGATTGAGGACCTGGCGGCCGCCGGCAACCACACCTGCGAGATGCACGGCTGGCCCACGTTTACCGTGGACGAGTACCGCTACAAGGTGGGAAACGGCATGCTCAAGCTGGTTGAGCGCTTTATGCCCGCCGAGTACGCGGGCGACAGCCGTATGTTTGAGCAGACGCTTGCCGAGTTTAGAGCTTATTACGGCGAGCACAAGGAGGACCACACCGCCCCCTACGCCGGCACGATTGAGATGCTCGACCGTCTGCGCGCAGCAGGCGTTCAGCTTGCCGTGCTCACCAACAAGGATCATATTTCGGCGGCCCCGCTTATCGAGAAATACTTTGGCTCCGAGCGCTTTGCACTGGTGCAGGGCCGTGTCGATGCGTTTCCGCCTAAGCCCGAAGCACCCGTCACGCTACATGTGATGGAAGAGCTGGGTGCCGATCCGGCAACCACACTCTATGTGGGCGATTCGAATGTCGATATCCTGACCGGCCACAACGCCGGCCTTAAGAGCGCGGGCGTCAGTTGGGGCTTCCGCGGCCGCGCAGAGCTAGAGGCCGCCGGCGCCGACTACGTGGTGGACACCCAGGCAGAGCTCGCGGCGCTGGTGCTGGGCGAGTAGCGGAGCCGCCGCTTAACGTAGCTGCGACAATTCTTCCGCACGGAAAGCGCATCCCGTTTTGGAGCTCCGGAATGGGATGCGCTTTCCGCTTGAGCCCCATCGGGGAAACCGCATCCCGTTTCAGAGCAATATTCCGGGTCGCGCTTTCCGCAACCCACCCCATCCGGAAACCGCGACCCATTATTCGCCCAAATACCGGCTCGCATTTTCCCGAGCATTCGATGCAACGCTGGTGCAAGGAGTGTCCCCAACTGCCGGCAGAAAAGGAACGTCCCCAAGTGCCGCCCCAATGACTACCATGGCAATGCCGCAGGTAGAGGACGGACAGCGAGCGACGTCCAGGACGAACAAGTTGGCATGAAAAAGGCGAGGCATAGACCTTCTGGTCATGTCTCGCCTTTTGAATGACAAATTGTCGTCCTGGGCGGCGCGCAGCGTCGAGCAGTTGCGGCGTTTGGTAAAACGCCGCAACTCCCTAGCTCATCATGGCATTCATCATCTCGTTGGTTGCGGAATCGTCAGCAGACCACTCGCCGTCGTCATTGCAGGAGTACTTGAAGGTGACCTTGGTGTCCTTGGTCTTAGCAGCCTTGGTCACATCGACCATAACCTGACCGGCCATCTTGTACAGCTCGTCATCGGAAGGCATCGAATCGAGCGCGGCGACCTTCTCCTGATACTGGGTGGCAAAATCCTCAACGATCTGGTTCATGGACTTGCAGGTAATGGTGACCTCGGCAGTTGCGGTACCCTTGTCCTCGTCGACCGTCACGTCGCCGATCTTGTAGTCAAAGCCCTCGAGATAGCTCTTAGCGTACTCCTTGGGATCGATGCCCAGCTGCTCGAACTCGTCGCCCGAGGCCTCTTCCAGGCCGGCGAGGAAGTCGTCGCCACCGTTCTTGACCTCGTCAAACTGCGTCGTAAGATCCTCGGTGATAAGCTCCTCAACCGAAGGACCTCCGCAGCCGGAAAGCACAACCACGCACGCGACCAGAACAGCCATCAGGGGCGCAAGCAGCAGCTTCTTCTTCATGACATTCCTCCCAACAAGCGGCACCGCGCTTCCTGACGCGGTGCACGTCGTAACAATAAGGCCATACTAGCCGCTAACGAACACCCCCGGCAAAGCAAAGGCGCAGTCGGCTCGATTTATCGTCCGAACGGTTTACCGGTCCGCCCAACGCGCAATAAAACGTTCCGCCGCATTGTAATAAAAAAGGTGGCCGGATAACCCGACCACCCTTGCACATCCTTTGGATGTCGCAGTCTACTTGCGGACGACCTTAACGATGGCGTCACCAGCAGCGACGGCAGACTCGGCCTCGACGGTAAGCTCGACGTCGGCGAACTCAGCGGTGTTGGACACAGCCACGACGACGCAGTCCTTGTAACCGGCAGCAGCGATCTTGGCGCGGTCGATCTTGAGTATGGGCTGGCCAGCCTTCACGACATCGTCAGCCTTGACGAAGCCCTCGAAGCCGTCGCCGTTCATGTTGACGGTATCGACGCCAACATGCACCAGAACCTCGATGCCGCTATCGGACTGCAGGCCCACGGCGTGACCCATGGTGACGGTCACCTTGCCGTCGCAGGGAGCGTAGACCAGATCGTCCTCGGGCCACACGGCGCAGCCCTTGCCCAGGACCTCGCCGCCAAAGACGGGATCGGGCACGTCGGCCATCTTGATGACCTTGCCCTTGACGGGCGAGCACAGCACGTCGGCGCCGGCAGAAGCAGAGATGGAGGCAGGAGCAGCGGCGGCCGCGGGCTCAGCCTTCTTCTTAAACATGTCAAACAGACCCATACGTTTTCTCCTCTTGATTAAGCGCAACGTTATGCGCATGCCTATGGTGATTATAGTGCCAAATGGTTTAAATACTAAGGTGGGGACTCGAATCGCGAGCCCTTTCAAGCCCTTCCCAAAACCTTTTCCCCAGTGGCGCTCATATTGTCGATTAATCCTCGATAAGCCCCAGACGAGCAAAGGCGTTCCAGATGCCGTCGTCATTGACGTCGGTGGTCACGTAGTCGGCGGCCGGTCCGGCGTTCGGCAGAACGCCGGACCGGCCGCCGGAACTCAATTACTCCAGGCCCTCGGTGCCGTTGGACTTGATGATCTTCTGGTATGCAAAGAAGCTGTCCTTGCGGCGGCGCTCGTAGGTACCGGTGCCGTCGTCGTACTTATCGACGTGGATGAAGCCGTAGCGCTTGCGCATCTCGCCGGTGCCGGCGGACACCAGGTCGATGGGGCCCCACCAGGTGTAGGCGATCAGGTCGACGCCGTCGGCGATTGCCTCGCCCATGGCTTTGATGTGGCTGCGCAGGTAGGCGATGCGGTACGGGTCATGGATGGAGCCGTCCTCCTCGACCTCGTCGTAAGCGCCCATGCCGTTCTCGACCACCATCAGCGGAATCTCGTAGCGAGCATAAATCTCGTTGAGGGCGATGCGCAGGCCCAGCGGGTCGATCTGCCAGCCCCAGTCGGTGGACTCCAGATAGGGATTCTTTCCGCCAAAGGTCATGTTGCCCTCGGTCATCTCGTGGTCCTTGTGGGTGCCCACGGTGCCGGACATGTAATAGCTAAAGGAATAGAAGTCGACCTTGCCGTCGGCGATATCCTGCAGGTCGCCGTCCTCCATCACAAGCTCAACATCGTTCTCGGCCCAGAAGCGCTTGGCATAGAACGGGTACTTTCCGCGCACCTGCGCGTCGGAGCAGTACCAGTTCATGGCGTTCATCTCCTGCTGCGTGGCGAACACGTCGGCCGGATCGCACGTGGCGGCATAGGAAAGGATAAAGCAGTCCATGTTGCCCATCTTGAACTGCGGGTAATGCTCGTGGGCATAGCGCACGACGCGACCGCTGGCGACAAACTGGTGATGCAGCGCCTGCATACGGGCCTGCGGCGTGGTGTGAACCGCCGAAGCCGGGCCCTCAAAGCCCTGAATCATGCTGGTCTCGAAGAGGTTGCCCATGTCCTGAGTACCGCAGTTGATCTCGTTGAAGGTGAGCCAGAACTTGACCTTGTCCTGGTAACGGTCGAAGACGGTTTGGCAGTACTTCTCAAAGAAGCCGATGAGCTCGCGGCTCGCCCAGCCGTTGTACTTCTCGACCAGGTGATAGGGCATCTCGTAGTGTGAGAGGGTCACGAGCGGCTCGATGTTGTGGGCGCGCAGGCAGTCGAAGACGCGGTCGTAGAAGGCGAGGCCGGCCTCGTTGGGCTCAGCATCGTCGCCGTTGGGGAAGATACGGCTCCAGGAGATGGACATGCGGAACATGTTGAAGCCCATCTCGGCGAACAGCGCGATGTCCTCCTCATAGTGATGGTAGAAATCGATGCCGTCATGGTTGGGGTAGAAACGGTCGGGGTCGATATCGATCGTGATCTGACGCGGCTCCTTGTAGCTGCCACCCAAGAAATGGTCGTCGACGGAAGGACCGCGGCCGTCCACGTTCCAAGCGCCCTCAAACTGGTTGGCGGCGGTGGCGCCACCCCAATAGAAGCCCTCGGGGAACTTGATGTTTGCCATGAGCATCTCCTTTGCATCGCGGGTCGATAAGCTGAGTATCGCCCACGCGCGCGGCAGGCAGGGGCAGGGGTGCCAAACCCGACACTTCTTTTCGTTCTCAAGTCCTGCCGCCGCCCCGTCCCTGATACTTCCTGATACCGACCGAAACGTGCCAAAATAAACCTGTCCCTTTTTGGCAGGTTTGGCGAGTGTGGGAGTTCGTATGGATATCAAACGCAAGATTTCCGAGGCACAGGGCCTTACCCCTACCGAGCAACAGCTCGGCATTGCAGCCCTTGCCATCGGCGAGGACATCCGCGGACTTTCTATTAAGGAATTTGCCGCGCGCACCAATGTTTCTGTTGCGAGCGTGCACCGTTTTTGCAAAAAGCTCGGCCTCGAGGGCTTTAAGGATCTCAAAGTCGAGCTCATCCGCCTGGCAACCGAATCGGGCAATCGGCGCGACGTGGACATCAACTTTCCCTTCGACGCCACGTCCACCCCTGCGCAGGTTATGGAGCGCATGGAGGGGCTCTACCAGACCACGCTGGCCGAAACACAGGAGCTGCTCGACCCCACGCAGCTTGACCACGCCGCCAAGCTCATCGCGAACGCCCGACAGGTCGACATCTACACGGGCTCGCACAACCTCTATCCAGCGGGAATGTTCCGCGACCGTCTGCTCTCCGCCGGCAAGAGCGCGACGTGCCACGACGGTGTCGAGGCCCAGGTGCGCACGGCGCTCGCCTCGGGCCCCGACCATGCGGCAATCGTCATCTCCTACAGCGGCCTTGCCCCCAACCTCAAGGACATCTTGCCGATCCTCAGCAGTCGACATGTCCCGGTCATCGTCATCGGCACGCCATACTGTGCACGCCTGCATCCCGGCTTTGCCGCCTACCTTACGGTGAGTGACCACGAGAGCATGACGCATCGCATCACACAGTTCGCGAGCCACATCGCCGTGCAATACGTGCTCGATTCGCTCTACAGCAGCTACTTCGCCAAAGACTACGCCCACTGCGCCGAATTCCTAGAGCGCTCATTCCCCTACACCCGCCTGCCCGGGCTCAAGTAGTCATTTAAGAACGTCCCCAATGACTAACGGCCGACCTAATAACGACTTCTCGTCATTAGGTCGGCCATATCAACTCTAATAACTATTTATTCCGTAAACTCGTTATTAGAATCTGACGCAGGAGGCCAGGCTCACATGTGGCACCGCGGCGGAAAGCAGCTTGCCCCCGCGCTAACCGAATGAGCGGGATTTTCGGACGTCTATCTAACGAGCGTGGATAATCTCCCACTTTGAGCCCACACGGGGACCAAAAACGGGAGATTATCCACGCTCATTTCTGACTAGTCATTGGGGACGTTCTTAAACGACTAGTCAAACAAGAACGTCCCCAATGACCACTCCGGCAACGCCGATGTTATGGCAACGACAGCGCGCGGGGCGCATTCGGAGCAAGACGACGCCGCAGGTAGAGAACGGACAGCGAGCGACGTCCAGGGCGAACAAGTTGGCATGAAAAAGGCGAGACATTGACCTTCTGGTCATGCCTCGCCTTTTGAATGACAAATTGTCGCCCTGGGCGGCGCGCAGCGTCGAGCCGTTACGCCGTTCGGCAGAACGGCGTAACTACTCCCGTGCTCCGTACTGCTCGTAGTAGGCATCGATGGCGGCCTTGAGCTCGTCGTCGATGACAACCTTGCCGTCGATCTCGTGGTTATAGAGGGTCTCGACGACCTCGGCCATGGAGACGATGCTCGCGACGGGGAAACCGTACTTGGCCTCGATCTCCTTCTGCGCGGTGGTCACGCCGCCCTTGCCGACCTCCATGCGGTTGAGGGACACGATGAGGCCCTTGATTTCGACGTCGGCAGCAGCCTTAACCTTGGGATAGGTCTCGTCGATGGACTTGCCGCTGGTGGTGACGTCCTCGACCATGACCACGCGGTCGCCGTCCTGGGGCTCATAACCCAGCAGGTTGCCCTTATCGGCACCGTGGTCCTTGGCCTCCTTGCGGTCGCAGCAGTACTTGACCTCCTTGCCGTACAGCTCGTGGTAGGCAATCGCGGTCACGACGGCCAGGGGAATGCCCTTGTAGGCCGGCCCAAACAGCACGTCAAAGTCGTCGCCAAAGTTATCGTGGATGGCCTGGGCGTAATACTCGCCCAGCTTCTTGAGCTGGTAGCCCGTCACGTAAGCACCGGCGTTCATAAAGAACGGGGACTGACGGCCGCTCTTGAGCGTAAAGCTGCCGAACTTAAGGACGTCGGACTCGACCATAAACTTGATGAACTCTTGCTTGTAAGCCTCCATGCGGGCTCCTCTCGTAATCGCGTACGTGCTCTCCAGTTTAGCGCAGGCAGGGCGTCGATGCGGGCGCGCTTTGAGGCCACGGCATTCTGTAAGAGCTTTGTCGGAGACGATGGTTTTCTGAACAATGGGGGTTGACATGTCAAAACCCCTCATCAAGAATACGGGCGGATTGAAACGGGTACGAGATACCCAAAGCGCGCTGCGCCCGGCCTTAAGGAGGTGTGCCATGGAAGGCAGTCCTAGTCGAAAAACCTGCATGTCGCCCTCGGCACGCTGTGAGGATTCCGTATTCGCATAAGCACCACGAACCGATCGTCAAAACCACCACAAAGGTGCACTGTCCCCTTTGTGGTGGTTCGCGAGCTTGACGTGAGCGACATCTAGGTTTTTTGAAGCAAATACGACACGTACGCTAACTCCCTTCAACAAGGAGGACCCTATGCTGATGCTCAAAACCGCCACGGTACTCGAAGCTATCTCCAAGCGCCGCCGCACGGCGCGCCCTGCCGCTCATACCGGCCTGTCCAAGAACACCATATTCGCCGCCACCCATAGTGCCGGGGACGCCCTCGTACTGCTTGACGCCACGGCAAACGGCCTCACCGTCGAGCAGGCAACTGAGCGCCTGAACGCCGTCGGCCCCAACACCATCGAGGCAACGACCAAAACGCTCGCCCGCCGCATCGCCGACGCCTTCATCGATCCCTTCGCCGGCATCCTCGCCGCGCTCGCGCTGGTCTCGCTCTACATCGACGTGCTCGCCGTACCCGAGCCGCAGCGCGACCCCTCCACGGTCATCGTCATCGGCATCATGCTGCTGGTATCGGGCGGTATGAAGTTTATCCAGGAAGCCCGCAGCGGCAATGCGGCCGAGGCCCTTAAGGACCTGGTCTCCAACACTTGCACCGCCCTGCGCGACGGCGGGCGCATCGAGATCCCCTTCGACGAGCTCGTCCCCGGCGATGTAATCCGCCTCTCTGCCGGCGATATGGTGCCAGCAGACGCCCGCATCATCACCGCGCGCGACCTGTTTGTGATCGAGTCCGCACTCACCGGCGAGAGCGAGGCCGTCGAGAAGACCACCGCCGTCACCGTCGTCGAGGGCGCCGACGGCTCCGCACTGCCACTCTCTGCCTGCAAGAACATCGTCTTTACCGGCACCTCCGTGCAAAACGGCGCCGCCATGGCGCTTGTCGTTGCCACCGGCTCGGACACCTACCTGGGCGGCATCGCCAAGATGCTCAACGGGCGCGGCGAGAAGAGCGCGTTTGACCGCGGCGTCTCGAGCGTCTCCATGTTGCTCGTACGCCTCATGCTCGCTATGGCGCCGGCCGTCTTTGCCATCAACGCCGCCACCAAGGGCAACGTCATCGACGCGCTGCTGTTCGCCACGAGCGTAGCCGTGGGCATTACGCCGCAGATGCTCCCCGTCATCGTGACCACGAGCCTGTCGCAGGGCGCCAAGGATCTCGCCCGTCGCCAGGTTATCGTCAAAGAACTGCCGGCGATCCAAAACCTGGGTGCCATGGACGTCCTGTGCTGTGACAAGACCGGCACCCTCACCGAAGACCGCATCGTGCTCGAGCGCTACCTCAACACCGATGGCGACGAGGACACGCGTGTGCTGCGCCATGCGTTTTTGAACAGCTTCTTCCAGACCGGCCTCAAGAACCTTATCGACCTGGCCGTAATCGACCGTGCCGATGTGACACCCTCGACCGTCGCACCCGATTCCATGCTGGGCCAGAGCCTGCGCGACCGCTATACCAAGGTCGACGAGGTTCCCTTCGATTTCTCGCGCCGTCGCCTGAGCGTAGTTGTCGCCGACGCCCAAGGCAAAACCCAGATGGTTACCAAGGGCGCTGCCGAGGAAATGCTCGAGATCTGCTCCTTTGTCGAGATCGATGGCATCGCTCAGCCGCTCACCGACGAGAAGCTCGCCCAGATTCGCAAGCAGATCGCCGGACTTAACGCCGAGGGCCTACGCGTAATTGCCGTGGCGCAGAAGACCAATCCGCGCTGCGTGGGCGAGTTTGGCATCGCCGACGAGTGCGACATGGTGCTGATGGGCTTTTTGGCCTTCCTCGATCCGCCCAAAGCAAGTGCTGCGGGCGCCGTCGCCACCCTCGAGGCCAAGGGCGTGGCGGTCAAGGTCCTAACCGGCGACAACGACCGCGTCGCCGCCACCGTCTGCGAGCAGATTGGTATCGATGCGAGCAACGTCTTGCTCGGCTCCGAGATCGATGCGCTCGATGACGCCGAACTTGCCGAGCGCGCCGAGAAAACCCACCTCTTCGCCAAGCTCTCGCCGCTGCAGAAGGCGCGCCTGGTACGTGTCATGCGCGAGATGCTCGGCCACACCGTGGGCTTTATGGGCGACGGCATCAACGACGCCGCCGCCATGCGTGCGAGCGATTGCGGCATCTCGGTCGATTCGGCCGTCGATATTGCCAAGGAATCCGCCGATATCATCTTGCTTCAGAAGGACTTGGGCGTGCTCGAGCGCGGCATCATCGAAGGCCGCCGCACTTACGGCAACCTGCTCAAGTACCTCAAGACCACGGTGAGCTCCAACTTTGGCAATGTGCTGTCCGTGACCGTCGCGAGCCTGTTCTTGCCGTTTTTGCCCATGAGCGCCCTGCAGCTGGTACTGCTGTCGCTGGTCTACGAGATCGTGTGCATCGCACTGCCGTGGGACACCGTCGATGACGCCTGGACTGCCCGCCCGCGTGCCTGGGACGCCGCGTCCATCAAGGGCTTTATGCTCGAGCTGGGCCCCGTGAGCTCGCTGTTTGACATCGTGACCTTCGCCGCGCTCTTCTTTGTCGTGTGCCCCGCCGCCGTGGACGCAAGCTGGTCCGAGCTTGCCGCCGCGGGCGACGTCGCGGGTATGGCGACCTTTGCTGCGCTCTTCCAGAGCGGCTGGTTTGTCGAGTCCATGTGGTCGCAGACACTCGTGGTCCACATGTTGCGCTCCCCGCATCTGCCGAGCCCGCGCGACCACGCCGCGCCCGCATTGTGCGTTCTTACCGTGCTGGGCCTGGCGCTCGTCACCTGGCTGCCGGCAAGCCCCATCGCCGATGCGCTCGGCCTCATGCCGCTGCCCACGAGCTTTTTTGGGCTGCTCATTGGCATCGTTACCGCCTATATCGCGCTCACCCAGCTGGCGAAGCGCCGCTACATTGCCCGCCACGGCGAGCTGCTGTAGCAAGTAGACGGAAAACACCCTGCCAGCTGCCGTTGCCACTACCACAGCTGCCAACGCCGCTGCCGTTGCCTCTGCCGCCGCAGTCTATCCCCCCCCAGCAGTTGCGGTGAAATAGTTCCTGTTTAAAGCCCCGTGACTTTAATTTAGGGACTATTCCACCGCAACTTATTGGGAGATTAGCTAGTCCTTGGGTGTCCAGGACCAGAAGAAGTTGATGAGGGCCACGCGCGAGGCGGTACCGGTCTTTTTTTTGATCGAGGAAATGTGGCGATAGAGCGTGGAGCGCGAAAGAAAGAGCGTTGTGGCGATGTCCTGAACGCTCTGGTCCGAAACGACCAAGACCTCAAGAATATCGCGCTCGCGCTCTGTAAGCCCAAAGGTGGCGACGAAGGCATCAAGGCGTTCATCGGACGTGAGCTCCGCTGCCTCCACGGGCTCAGGGTCGGAGCATGTGGGCGCAAGATCCCCACCAAGATCGTCGGTGGCAAGCGGCAGGCCATCCTGCATCACGGCATCATCGGCTCGTTGCCCCAACTGCCCCAGCAGCGTAATCGCAATGCCCACAAACATCACGAGCGCCGCACCGACCGCAGCCAGCACATTTTGACTCGAGATAATCGCCACTGCCGGCGCCGTCACGAACATCGAGCACACGTTGTTGACGACGCGACCCATGCACGGCCAAAAATATGACCAGCGCGCATAGAGCGAGACGGCGGCATAGTATGTGGTAAAGAACACCACGAAAAAGCCCGAGCCCAGATAAAAGATGGTCGTGGCAGCAAGCTCGTTGCCGCCATTGCCATCGACGATGAGCACAAAGAACGAAAGCGTGGACAGCATGGCGGCACATGTCATGCCGATATTCATATACGAGCGGCCGTCCAGGTCAAATAGTGCGCCAGCGACCAACGAGCTCACGACAAGCAGCAGGCGCGGCCAATCGCCCAAATCGACGGCTCCGACAGCATGCAGGGTCGTGAAGCCCGCGTTGAGAGCGGCGAATACGCTGGAAAGATACGCCGTCGCCACGGTCAGGCGAACTACGGCGCGACGGAATGCCGCCTTTGCCTCGGGATCGTCATGCCACTTGGCGCCATATTCCAGAGCATCTACCGAAAGCCCGGCAGCACTGGGTTCAAAGTTGGGATCGGACTCGTCGCGCAGCTTGGCGCGTCGGGCACCGTGGAGCAACGCCACCTGCGCGATCGCACAGACGACCAGAACAGCCTGCTGAGGAATGCCGACAGGCATCACCATGTGGTTGATCACCTGTACCAGAACGCCCATGGCATAGGAAAGTGCGGCGGCGCGCGCCAGGCAGGGCGTCTGCGCAAAACGCCGCGCAAGATTGGCATGGGCGGTCGATCCGCAATAGCCCAGGGCGCAGCACGCCACCAGGCCGCCGGCAATTACTACCTCAAACCGCACTGCCGTAATCATCAGCAGCAACGCCGATACCAACAGCACGCCTGTAATATCGCTCGTCGCATCGATCGTCTGGGGAAGGCGATAGTACAGAAATGGGCGCACGAAAAAGCCAATCACGCTCGCGCCGACAACGATGCTCTCGTAGATGACGACCTCACTCGATGGCACGAACTCGGCTATGCGCACATCAAAGAGATACTCGCACGCCAAAAACGTGAAGAAGAACAGCGCCAGGCATATAATCTCCCGAATGCCCCGACGCAGATATGCGGTTGTGTCTCCCATGCCCCTCATGGTTAACCCCCGGCCGCTCAATTGTCTGGAATTCCATTTTAATAAAGAACCAGTCTCAATATCGAAGCCAGGCTCGAAATGCTGCCAATTCGACCCCAGCCGTCCACATCACGCCGCGATTTTGAGCCGCATGGACCAGAAGGGACGCGCGCGATCTCTAGCTCGGCCAGGAGTGTCTCCAACTACTACTCATTTAAGTACGTCCCCAATGAGTGGCCGAAGAGTGTCCCCCGCGACTAGTCGTTTAAGAACGTCCCCAACGACTAGTCAAAAATGGGCCATGTGTCCCAGTTGTGGAGACTCCTTGAGCCGTCTGGGTATCGCGAAGGATCGCACACTCCCCCATCATCAAAAGTGACACACGCTACCTGTTGATGGGAGGCAGCCATGGGCTTCTTTGACAAGATGTTCGAGAAGAAAGAGTGCGCGATTTGCGGTACCGAGCTGGGACTTCTAGGTAAGACAAAAATCAATGAAGGCTACCTGTGCAAAGAGTGCGCCGGCAAGCTCTCCCCCTACTTTCACGGCTATCGCTCCAGCACCGCGGACGATATCCGTGAGCAACTCGCCTACCGCGAGGCCAACGCCGAGCGCCTGGCCTCGTTCAACCCCACGCGCACGCTCTCTGCCGGGCGCACCAACATCATGCTCGATGAGGACGCGGGCCTGCTGATCATTACCTCGCAGAGCCGCTGGCGCGATGCCAACCCCGACATCATCGAGTTTTCGCAGGTACTCGGCTGCGATATGGATATTGACGAGCACCGCACCGAGATCTATCGCGAGACCAAGGACGGCGAGCGCGAGAGCTACAACCCGCCGCGCTACGACCTGGATTACGACTTTAATCTGACCATCCACGTCAACACGCCGTACTTTACCGAGATCAACCTGCGCGTGAACGACTCCACCATCGATCAGCGCGGCTCCATCGAATACCGCGAGGCCAAGCGCCAGGCAACCGAAGTCCGCGATGCGCTGGTGCAGCTGCGCCAGGAAACGCGCGACAGTGTCGTGGCCGCCAAGGCTCCCAAGACCGCGGTCACCTGCCCCTTCTGCGGAGCCACCACCATTCCCGATGCCAGTGGGCGCTGCGAATACTGCGGCGGCGCCATCGGCGCATAGCCTCCGGCAGCGAAAGGACCGATCATGGCCTTCGAGAGCGTTAACTATCAGTGCCCTGCCTGCGGTGGCCCCTTGCATTTTGCAAGCGCCGAGCAAAAGCTCGTCTGCGACTACTGCGATTCTCGTTTTGAAGTCGAAGAAGTCGAGGCCCTCTATCGCGAGCGCCAGGACAAGGCAGACGCCAAAGCCGATGCCGCAGCCGCAACGCCAAAGCCCGTCGCCGACGACGCGGTGCAGGAGCTCGCCCAAAACGCCGGCTACATCTGCTCGTCGTGCGGCGCCGAGCTCGTGTCCGACGGCACCGTCGCTGTCACCACCTGCCCGTACTGCGGCAACTCCGCCGTAGCGCCCGGTCAGCTTTCGGGCGACTTCTCGCCCGACCTGGTGATTCCATTTAAGCTCGGGCGCGATGACGTCACGGCCGCACTCAAGGAACACTACAAGGGCAAGATCTTGCTGCCCAAGAGCTTTGTCACCGGCAGCCACATCGACGAGGTCCAAGGTGTCTACGTGCCGTTTTGGCTCTACGGTGCCCGCGTTGACGGCGAAGTGTACTTTGACGCGACCAACGAGACCGTGACCGAGGAATCCGACCGCACCGTCACGACCACCGACCACTACGATGCCTATCGCAAGGGCAATATCTCGTTTAAGCGCGTGCCCGTCGACGGATCGTCCAAGATGCCCGACGGCCACATGGACGCCATCGAGCCGTTTGACTACGACGCACTGCGTCCGTTCTCGGTCGCATATATGCCCGGCTACATCGCCAACCGTTACGACGAGGACTGCGAGACCTGCAAGGCGCGCGCCGAGCGCCGTATGGAAGAAAGCACGATCTCGGCCCTGCGCGAGACCGTCGTCGACGAATACGACGATGCCACGGTCGAAAGCAAGCAGCTCGACTACACCTGGGAAGACAGCGACTATGCCCTGTTCCCCGTGTGGATGCTTTCCACCTCGTGGAACGGCAAGAGCTACCTGTTTGCCATGAACGGCCAGACCGGCCGCTTGGTCGGCGAGCTTCCTTGCTCCAAGCCCAAGCTCGCTATCGCCTCGGTGCTGTTCTTTGTGATCGGATTTGTCCTCTCCCAGATCCTCTTCATGGGTGAGAACGCCTTCGATCCGGATTACCTCACCTTTGATGCCGAGGGCATCCTCATCAACATCGTCGCGCCGCTGATCATCGTGGTCATCGCAGACGTGCTGCTGGTGGGCCAGCTCAAGACGGCCAACGAGGCCACCCACGCCGATTGCTACTGTGGCGAGCTCGACCTGACCGAGAAGCACGACACCTTTAGCCATACCGAGACCTCGGTCGTCATGAAGGACAACAAGGACGATTAGCCATTCTGACCAATACCACCCGGCCTTTGACGAGAAAGGAAGATCACCATGGGACTCTTGAGAGCTGGATTGGGAGCTGCCGGCGGCGTCATGGCCGACCAGTGGAAGGAATTTATCTATTGCGAATCGATGCCCGCTGACGTCTTGGCTTGCAAAGGCAGCAAACGCACCGGCGGCCGCAGCTCCAACACGCGCGGCGAGGACAACGTCATCTCCAACGGCTCGGTCATCGCCGTCAACGACGGCCAGGGCATGCTCGTGGTGCAAAACGGCAAGATCATCGAGGTCGCGCTGGAGCCTGGCGAGTTTGTCTTTGACACCGGCAGCGAGCCAAGCGTCTTTAGCGGCAACCTGGGCGACTCCATCAAGGAGACGTTCGCCAATATCGGCAGCCGCTTTACCTTTGGCGGCGACGCGGGCAAGGACCAGCGTGTCTACTTTATCAACACCAAGGAAATCATCGGCAACAAGTACGGCACCGCCTCGCCTGTGCCCTTCCGCGTGGTCGATAACAACATTGGCCTGGACGTCGACATCTCCGTGCGCTGCAACGGCGAGTATTCGTACCGCATCACCAACCCGCTGCTGTTCTACACCAACGTATGCGGCAACGTGACCGATAGCTACACGCGCGACAAGATCGACAGCCAGCTTAAATCCGAGCTGCTCACCGCTCTGCAGCCCGCCTTTGCCAAGATCTCGGAGATGGGCATCCGCTACAGTGCCATCCCCGGCCACACCACCGAGCTCGCCCGCGCGCTCAACGAGGTCCTCTCGGCCGACTGGCGCGACCTGCGCGGCGTCGAGATCGTGAGCTTTGGCGTCAACTCCATCGCCGCCTCGCAAGAGGACGAGCAGATGATCAAGGACCTGCAGAAGGCCGCGGTCATGCGCGATCCCACCATGGCAGCCGCCAACATCGCCAGCGCTCAGAGCGATGCGATGCGCGCAGCAGCCGCCAACCCCAACGGCGCGATGGCCGGCTTTATGGGCATGGGCATGGCAGGCGGCATGGGCGGCATGAACGCCAGCCAGCTGTTCGCCGCCGGCCAGGCACAGCAGCAGGCTGCCCCACAGCCGGCTCCGACACCCGCCCCCGCACCGGCTCCCGCCGCTGCCCCTGCGGCCGGCACGTGGACCTGCAGTTGCGGTGCCACCAACACCGGCAAGTTCTGCCCCGAGTGTGGCAGCCCCGCACCCGCCCCGGCACCGACCAAGTGGTTCTGTCCCAACTGCGGCAGCGAAAACGGCGGCAAGTTCTGCAGCAACTGCGGAACGCCCAGGCCCTAGCCCCTCTACCTGGTAATTGGCGGGGAGGTCCGCCACCCCCGCATTTGCTTCTATGGGTTTCGTTCGATAAAGGAGGACACCATGAAGACAACGTTCAAAAAGTCCGTACTCGCATTTCTGACATGCGTCCTGGCGCTCGCCTTTGCCCTGACGGGCTGCAGCGGCGGCGGCAAGGACCCCAAGGCCAACTTCGTCGGCAGCTGGCAGTACTCGGGTGGAACCTTGGACGGCGAAGAGCTCACCGATGAGTACATGGATATGCTCAAGGAGTGGGGCCTCAACTGTATCCTGATTCTCGACGAAGACGGTACGGGCGTCCTCGACATGTTCCTTGAGGTCGCCGATCTGAAATGGGAGGCCAAGGACGCCACCACCGTAACGATTACCGCCGAAGATGAGTCGCACGACCTGAAGCTCAAGGACGACAAGCTCGTCCTCGAGGTGGAAGGCGACAAGCTTATCTTTACGAAGTCCGACAAGGATCTGTCCGGTACGGTGAAGAAGGATCGCGAGGCGGCCGAGAAGGAAGAGGAGATCGATGAGGCCGTCGAAGACGACGATGTCCAGAGCGTCGAAATCTCCCCCGCCGTCACCGTCGCCGATGACGATCTGTGCACCATCACCATCACCGAGAAGTTCAAGGACGACTGGGGCGACATCGGCTTTGTCGTTAACATCACCAACAAGAGCGACAAGGACCTGACCTTCTACGCTCCTTCCGGCAAGACCAACGTCAACGGCACCATGAAGGACCCCTGGTTCTCGGCTCACCTGATGCCCGGCACCAACGCCACCGAGGAATTCACGTTCTCGAACGGCGAGCTTGACAGCCTTGACGACCTGGTCAACACGACCATCGGCATCGACGCCTACCTGACCGATTCCTACGAGGACGTCGCCTCTTACACCGCAAACATCGCGTAGCGGCACGTAACACCAGCCGCGGATTGGCGGACACATCCGCGCACACCAGACGGGGCCGCAGGAGTTGATCCTGCGGCCCCGTCGTTTTTATGCCGATACGCAACGAGCGTTAGCGCTCCATGTTGGGAACGATGCTGCCCTCGGTCACCGCATGCACGGCCAGGCGCATGATGTTGTCGTAGCCGGTCTTGCTCAGGATCTCCGAGATGCGACGCTTGATGGTGCCCTCGCTCATAAACAGCTCGGCCGCGATTTCGCGGCGGCTTTTGCCCTCGCAGGCAAGGCGCAAAATCGATAGCTCGACATCGTCGAGAGCTGCCGTGCCCGAAAAAATGCTCTCGGGCGGCTTGGGAAACGTGCAATAGCCCGCCAGCGTGGAGCGCATCACGGCGAACAGCTCGTCGATACCGACGTTCTTGTACACAAAGCTATCGACGCCCGCCTCGCGCGCCTGATCGACAAAGGTGATCTCGGGCATGCCGGTCATGATAATGATGCGGCACTCGGGCAGTTGCTCCTTGATGCGCGCCGCCGCCACGATGCCGCTGGAATCATGCTCGGTGCAGACGTCCATCAGTATCATGTCCGGGCGCTCCCTGAGCGCGACACCTAAGGCCTCGGAGGCATCGGCGATCGAGGAAACAACGGTCATATCGGGCTGGTCGCCAACGGAGCGTGCCAGGCTCTCGCGCAGGATGGCCTGGTCTTCGACTATAAGGACGCGAATCATGAGCTTCTCCTTTGGACCGTGGCGTTGGAGCCCAGCGGGATGGACACCTCAAGCGTAAAGGGCGGGGCGGCGTGGACCTCCAGGCTGCCGCCCAAATCTTGTGCGACACGCCTCATACCAGGGATACCCGTTCCCTCGCGATACGATACGGGGGCCGGGGACCCGTCGTTAGAAATCGTCATGCGCGCGACGGCGCCAGCATCTGCCCCCTCCTGCCACAGGCGCACGTGGACCCGATGCGCCTGCGCATGCTTGGTGGCGTTGGTCGAGGCCTCGCGGATAATCTGCAAAAAGGCCGCCGCAACACGCGCGTCCTCAGGCAGCGCCCCCTCTACATCAATCTGCACGCTCACCAGGCCAAAGGCATGAATGATATCGCCAAGCTGCTCTGCCGGCTCGCTGTCGCCGCCGCTGCGCAAGTCGTCGGAGATTGAGCGCAGCAACGGATCGATCTGCTCGATCGACTCGTCGTCCAGGCGCCCCTCCTCCAAATAGCGATGGAGGATGGACAGGCGCTGGCCGATCACATCGTGCACGCGGGAACGCATGCGCAGATAGGCCGCATTGTCGGCAACCTTTTTGACTTCTTCGATCTGGGCCTGGAGCTCTTGCCCCGCAAGCTCAAGCAGATGATTGGCTTGCGCCAGGCGGTCGTAGGCGTGTGCGTATTCCGTCACGTCCAGGCCAACGACGCGCTCGAACGGACGGCCCGAGACCGTAACGGAGTCACGCACGAACAGACGAATCTCGGAAGGAGAGATCTCGACCACGGCGCGATCCCTACCAAAGCGGTCAAGGTCGATATGGGCGCGATTAGCGCTGCTTTCGGGCGTCTGCATACTGAGCTTGCGCAGGTCGTTCCATGTGCTGCTCATGTCGCGTAGATCGGTGGGCATATGAAGCTCCACCAGGTTTTTGCGCATGCAGCGGTTCATGAGCAGCGGACGGCCCCTCGGGTCCAGGTACAGGATGCCCACGGGAATCACGTTGATGGTTTCGATCGTCGAGAACGCGGTGATATCCTCCTGGCGGTTGCGAACGTCCATCAAGAGCGCCGCGATGGAGCGGAATAGGAAGAATGCTCCTTCTGCGATTAGGACAACGGTCCACGCCGAGCCCATGGCAAAAACCACCGGCGGTGTAACGGCGGCAACAAGCAGCAGCTCGACCAGCATGACGGGGCAACGATAGTGCACCATAAGCATCACACCATAGGCAAAGATCGCGGCATTGAGCCACAACGCTCCGCCCATTGCCCTGGCGCAAACGTCAAGCGGCGCCATCAGATACGAGCCAGACGACGCGAACAAGATGAGCGCCGAAACCATCAGGTGAACCACAAGGCTCGCCTCGTAAGCGCAAATCACCTTGCGGTTATAGGATGTGCGACGCGACGCGATGAGTGGAACGTGAATTGTCTGCAGGCATGCCGCCAGGGCAAAGACGACATCGAGCGCGACAATCTGAGGAAGGATGAGCGGAATCTGCATGGTCACTCACCCGCCTGCGGCATCAAGACGATCATGCGCAGCTGACCGGGCTCGCCCTCAAGGCGGTACGCCACGTTACGCCCTTGCAGCGCGCTCTCGAGCTTACGCGCGGCGGGCGTCTGCGACAAATCCTTCTCGTCATTGGAAAAGAGCGTGGCACGCAGCTCCACGCTGCACGAGTCGTGGTCGCTCAAGTGATACATAAGTGCCGGTCGAGTAGTGGTGTAGGCAAAAAACGCAAAGTCATACACGCAGTCGTACAGCGCGCTTACCGCACTGGCGTGCATCGGGCGCCGTATGGCGATAATCGAGGCGCAATCGACGTCGATGGTGCGCAGGTCGCTTGCGAGCTCGTTGGCAATGAGCTGAATGCGGTCGCGATCAAAACCGCTCTCCCCGTGTTGTGCCAACGTGAGCGATCCCTTGCGCTTGCAATAGGCGACGAGCATCTTGGCACGCTGCAGCATGCAGTAACGCTCGTGCGAAGATGCCCCGTCGGTCAATGGCGGCAGCGTGCTCAGTAGGTCGTACATCCCTTCGAGTGCGCGGGCAAGCGCCCGGTCCACGTCTTGGACCAGCAAGGTCTCGGCCTCTTGATCTGCCAAATGCGTCTTAAGGTCGTAGTAGGCGGCAAGCAGCTCGTTTTGGCGTTGCAGCTCCATGCGACGATGCGCTAGTTCGCGATTGAGCTCGTTGAGCTCCGACACGTCTTGGGCAAGCAGCGCCGATCCACCCAGCAGCGGAAAGGCGCGATACATTACATCGGGATCGGACGCCACGGCAAAGGCATGGGCGCGCCCGTGCTCCTGGACCCGCAACTCCTCGCGCACGCCCTCTGGGATCGGCTTTGACACCGGCGTGGCATAGACTTCCTGCAAGTCGCGCGTCATAACCTTTAGGTCGAGCGGCAGGGTATCGAAAATGCCGGCGATATCGTGGTACGACGGAATGACACCGCAATCGAGGCAGATTTCCATCGCTACCACGCACAGGACACAATAGACGAGCGAAAAGTTGAGCCTCCATGCCCAGGGCACGCGCAGAGCATATGAGATGGCAAAGAATGCGCCGCCCAGCAGCACGAGCGCCGCCGTGCCCGAAAAACGTTGGATGCGGAAGGACGAGGACCGGCCCACCAGGATAAAAAAGGCCACGAAGTTAAAGGCCGTCCACACCAGAACGGCACCGTAGCCCCAACCGTATGTGTAATCGTTGCTCCAGGTTTCACTCGATCGATCGAAGTGGAAGACCTGCTGATGAACATCGTTAGTGAGCACAAAGCCGATGAGCAGGACAGCCATGACCCACAAAACGGTGCGGTACCGACGCCCCATACGATGCTGCTCCAAACCCGCGAGGCGCAGACCGCACAGCTGGTAGATCAGCGGGATGAGCGTCATGGGCACGTAGTACAGGTACCACAGCACGGTGGCATAGAACGGCGTGAACGACTTATATTTGAGAATGACCTCGATCATCCACAGGGCGCAAATGGCGGCGATGGCAACAAGGCGGCGGCGCAACACATAGTCCAAACAACGCAGATAGACCAGCACGCCCCAGATCGAAAATGCAATTGCGGCGACAAGCAGCGGGAGGGAGCTCGAATGGACGAGCGCATCCATGACCTCTTCGGACACCTCACTGTAGACGGGCGTGGCGTTGGAAAGCTTGAAATCGGAGGCGAACAACGCCGGCAAGACTGCCAAAAGTATAAGGAATAGCGCGGTGGTGACACCGGCGATAGAAAAGACGCGGCGGCGGTATACACGATGCGTTATGCCAACAAGGAATCGCGGCATGGCGAAGAGCCTGCCGCCCCTGGGATCCGCAACCGGCGCGGTCCGGGCGGCCGCGTGGCCGATATGTCGCTCGCGGGTACCCATAGTGCTTTTAGTGTACCGACAGATGGGTCGAAAAAGCGGGCCGCATGTCCCAAAATCCGCAGACGGCAAGGCGCCCGGCGAGCATTACCTGCTCGCCGGGCGCCTTGGTTAGGAGGCTATGAAGTTGAGTGTCTCAGCTTCCTTAGGACAGGTCCTCACCATTAGAAGCAATAACCTTCTTGTACCAGTCGAAGCTCTTCTTTTTGGAACGCTTGAGGGTACCGTTGCCGGCGTCATCGCGGTCCACATAGATAAAGCCATAGCGCTTGGACATCTCGCCCGTGCCGGCAGATACCAGGTCGATCGGGCCCCAGGTGGTGTAGCCCAGCAGGTCAACGCCGTCCTCGGTCACCGCGTCGCGCATGGTCTGGATGTGCTGACGCAGGAAGTCGATACGGTAGTCGTCGTTGATGGAACCATCCTCCTCGACAACATCCTTGGCGCCCAGACCGTTCTCGACCACAAACAGCGGCTTCTGATAACGGTCGTACAGGTCGTTAAGGGTGATGCGGAAGCCCAGCGGATCGATGGCCCAGCCCCACTGGCTCTCCTGCAGGTAGGGGTTCTTGGCGCCGGCGAAGGCGTTGCCCTGGGTGCGCTCGACATCGGGGTTATCGGCACCGGCGGAGCAACGGGTGCTGTAATAGCTAAAGCTGATGAAGTCGACAGTGTTGGCGGCCAGGATCTCGCGGTCCTCGTCCGTCATGCCCACATCGATGCCCAGGCGCTCGAGCTTCTTGACGGCATAGGCCGGGTAGTAGCCGCGGCTCTGGACGTCGACGAAGAAGTAGTTGTCCTGGTTGTCGAGCTGCGCCTGGCGCACGTCGCCCGGACGGCAGCTGTAGGGGTAGTAGCTACCTGCGGCGAGCATGCAGCCGATCTTGACCTCGGGGTCGATCTCGTGGGCGATCTTGGTTGCCCAAGCGCTGGCGACGAGCTCGTTGTGGGCGGCCAGGTACTCGACGGCCTCCTTGTTCTCGCCCTCCTCAAAGACCAGACCGGCACCCATAAACGGCAGGTGCAGGATCATATTGATCTCGTTGAAGGTGAGCCAGTACCTCACCAGACCCTTGTAGCGGGTGAAGATCGTGGTCGCGAGATTCTTGTAGAAGTCGATGAGTTTGCGGTTGCGCCAGCCGCCGTACTCCTTGATGAGGCGAATCGGGCAGTCGAAGTGCGTGATGGTCACGAGCGGCTCGATGCCGTGCGCCTGACACTCGCGGAATACGTCCTCGTAGAAGGCCAGGCCGGCCTCGTTGGGCTCGGTCTCGTCACCGTTGGGGAAGATGCGGGTCCACGCCAGGCTCATGCGGAAGGTCTTAAACCCCATCTCGGCAAAGAGAGCGATGTCCTCCTTGTAGTGGTGGTAGAAATCGATGCCGGTCTGTGCGGGATAGTAATAGCCGTCCTCGAGTTCGAGCATTTTACGCTGGCCGGAGACCACCGCATAGCGCTCGGGGCCGTGCGGAGCCACGTCCACGTTGGCCAGGCCGCGGCCGTCCACGTCGTAGGCGCCCTCGCACTGGTTGGCAGCCGTTGCGCCGCCCCACAGGAAGTCATTACGGAAAGCCATGCATCAATCCTTTCGCACGCTGTTTGTCGTGGTTTCAGTATCCCTACAAACAACGCGTCGCTCAACGGCAACGACGTAGGCCGATACTTCTTTTCGCACGCAGGTGCTCGACAGCCGCCCCGTCTGACACTTTTTGATACCCGCCTGCCAATCACCACAAAGGGGACAGGCACCTTTGTGGCGGTTGGGGGCGGTTTGTCTCGATCTGTAACAGGTAGGCAGCCAAAACCGGGCCTGATGTTACAGATCGAGATTGTTCGGTCAGCTTCTGCAGTTTGTCTAAATCTGTAACAGGTAGAGACGATTTAGCCCGCTAGATGTTACAGATCGAGACAGAAGATTCTAGTCGCAGGTGATGCCGAGGTTTTGTCGACGAGGCCTACGTAACCGCCTTCGCTCAGCAATTCATTTGACTGAATAGGAAAGAAAGGAAAAAATAGGAAAAAAAGGAAAGGAGACTTATGACTGAAACCATCTTCTCCCCCTCATTTGGAAATCGCCCGTCCTATCTGGTGGGTCGCGAGAACGTGATTTCGACATTCATCTCCGGTCTTGAGCAGGAGCCGGGCAATCGAGACCGAGCCATGCTCATGCTCGGCCAGCGAGGCAGCGGCAAGACGGTTCTTCTGTGGGAACTTGCCGACCGCGCACGCAAGCTCGGTTTTGTTGTCGCCACACCCACCGTAGCCTCCGAAGATATGCTTGAGCGCATTGTTGAAAAAATCCAAGAAGCAGGCGAGCCTTATGTCAGCAAGCGTCATCTCCCCAAACTTTCTGGCGGTAGCTTGAGCGTCTTCGGCTTCTCAGCCGGTCTCGAGTTCACACGCGATGTGCAGGAGACCAAGAGTTTCCAGTTCAAACTCACGCAGCTGGCGCGCAAGCTGACCGAGCAGGGGCACGGCATCCTCATCCTTATCGATGAGCTCCAAGCTAATTCACCTGAGATTAGACAGCTCGTCACCGCCTATCAAGAGCTGGTCGGTGAGGGACTCAACGTCGCGCTTGTTATGGCAGGTCTCCCGGGAGCCGTCTGTGCAACGCTCAATGACCGCGTGCTGACATTTCTCAACCGCGCTCGCAAGGTCACGCTCGAACCGCTTTCAGTCGGAGATGTCGATGCCTATTATCAGCGGGCTTTCGAAGAGCTCGACCTTGATATTCCAGGCGATCTTCGCCTCCGTGCCGCTCGCGCAACCCAAGGCTCGCCCTATATGCTGCAGCTCATCGGCTATAACATCGGCAATCGCTGCAAGACAGGAGAACACGTAACGCCAGAGCAAGTCGACGGAGCTATCGAAGCGTCAAAAGCCGATTTCGAAAACGATGTTTGTGAAACGACGCTCGCCGCGCTATCGGACCAAGACGTCGCGTTTCTCGACGCAATGACTGATGACGAAGACGCCGTTTCGCGCATTTCCGATGTAGCGAAACGTATGTCAGTCACACCCGACTATGCGCAAAAGTATCGCCGGCGCCTCATCGACGCCGGCGTAATCGAACAGGCGCGCCGCGGTTACGTGCGTTTCGCCGTTCCATATATGGCTGACTATCTGCGCAGCCAACTCTAGGCAGCCACCGCAATGGGGACAGGCACCTTTGTGGTGGTTTGGGCCCGTTTGTCTCGATCTGTAACAGGTAGGCCGTCAAAACCGGGCCTGGTGTTACAGATCGAGATTGTTCGGTCTGTCCCCTGCAGTTTGTCTAAATCTGTAACAGGTAGAGACGATTTAGCCCGCTAGATGTTACAGATCGAGACAGAAGATTCTAGTCCACGGTGATGTCGAGGTTCTTGCCGATGAGGCCTACGTAGCCGCCCTCGGCAGCCTTGGGGCTGTCAGCATGGCAGAGAACCCACTTGTCGGCCTTCCAGTAGCAGTAGCTGTCACCGGTGGCAGGCATGTCGGCTGCGGCGTCGGGGCGCGGGCCGTTGGTGCCCGCCGGCAGCGCCACCATCACCTGGAAGCCGCCTTCGTCGACCATGCACGGCGTGTAGTGGAGCGTGGTGTTGAAGACCTCGACAACCGTACCCGCCGGCACGCGGAACGCCTTGACGCACGCGGTGTCGAGCTTGCCGTCCTCGATCTCCCAGCGATGCGCCACGAGCAGGATAAAATCGCGGGCACCCAGGTTAAACTCGCTGGCGCGGTGATACTCCAGGCAGTTGAGCTGCGTGTTGTGTCCGTTGCACCAGCCCAGTTGGAAGGGACGGCCACCAAACATGAGAAAGCCCAGTTTATCGGCATCCTTGACGCCCTCGAGCTCCGGCGCACTTGCAACGTACTTGCTGCCCTCGGGGATGGGCGTGGCAGAGAGCGCCTCGAGCACGGGCGACGTGAGCTCAGACGGAACGTCATCCCAAACGTTGCCATAGGATTTGAACTCGGGATCGTTGACAGAGTAGATATGCATGTTCACTCCTGTTCGTAAATGTGACTATACGAACATTCTAGAACAAACATGAGCGATTTTGAACGCTCGTCCCGACCAATCAACAAAAAGGCGCCCCCGCATAAGCGAAGGCGCCCAATGCGCGCGTTTTGGGCGATAAAGCCCTTACGCCTGCTGATAGTGCAGGTGCTTCTCGTCGATATCGGCCAGGTCGCGGTCGAGGTAGCGGCGCGCAAGCCAGTTGGCCATGGGGAGGTTCTGGTCCAGGTAGTTACCGCATTCCTCGGGAGCGGCACCGGGGACATCGCCCTCAAAGTCGGCGACAAACTCAAACAGCTCGCGGACGAGCGGCAAGATCTTCTCGCTCGTCAGCTCGCCAAAGACAACCAGGTAAAAGCCCGTGCGGCAGCCCATGGGGCCAAAGTAGACAATGCGGCTCGACCACTCGGCATGATTGCGAAGGAACGTCGCGCCCAGGTGCTCGATGGTGTGGCACTCGGCCGTGTTCATGACCGGCTCCTTGTTGGGCGTGGTCAGGCGCAGGTCAAACGTGGTGACGGCGGCGCCGGTCGCCGGATCGCGGTCGATGCGGCTCACATACACGCCGGGCTCAAGCAGCAGATGGTCAACGGAAAAGCTCGCGATGCGCTCCATGGCAGATCCTCTCGATAGTCAAATTGGGACGGGGCTCTTTTAGCTGGTTCGAATGGTCGCACCAATCATACCAGTCAAAAAAGCCCCGTCCCAAAAAGACAACTTAGCCCAGGACGCGGGCCATGCGCGCCTTGAACTCGGACAGGAAGCGCGGGGCGTCGACGGTCAGCGCCACGAGTGCGCTCTTGTCGGGGTCGGACAGACGGCGCTCATCGCAGATGGTGCGACCGCGGTACTCGCCCAGCAGATCAACACGCAGGTTGCAGCCGAGCGCGCCCACGAGCGTGGGATCAATCGCCACGGCAACCGCCAGCGGATCGTGCAGCGCGCAGCCACCCAGGTAGGGGGCGTTCATCTCGTACGAGCCAATGTAGTGCTCCACCATACTCGCAAACGCGCAACCGGCCATGGTGCCCGAGCCCGTCCAACCGGCAATGTCGCGACGCGTGAGCACCACGCGATGCGTCACATCCAGACCCACCATAGTGAGCTTGCGGCCCGAGCGCAGCACCGCGTCGGCTGCCTCGGGGTCGCTCGCCATATTGGCCTCGGCGCCCGCGCTCACGTTACCGGGCACGGTAAGGGCGCCGCCCATCACGACCACGCGGCCGATGGACATCATCGCCGCCGCATCGCGCTCCAGGGCGAGCGCCAGGTTGGAGAGCGGGCCAGTCGCTACGTAGACCAGATCGGGACCATAGGTGCGCGCGGCATCGATCAGATAATCGACCGCAGCGTTGCCGTCGGCCGAGGTCGCCCCCACCGGCTCGTAGGGCGACGCGGGCACGCTCGCGCCGCCGATGCCGTTCTTGCCGTGAATGAGCGCGGTGGACGCCGGCGGCGTATAAGGCTCAGTCGCCTGCAGAGGACGGTCGGCGCCCAGGTACACCGGCACCTCGGGACGACCCAGCAGATCGAGCACCGCCAGGCAATTGTGCGCCGATTGCTCGACGCGCACGTTGCCAAAGCACGTGGTGATGCCCACGAGCTCCACCTCGGGGCTCGCGATGGCATAGGCCAGCGCCATCGCATCGTCCACACCCATATCCAGATCAAGGATCAGCTTCTTGATTGCCATTGTTCTACTCCGCTTCTCCGTCTTTATCGTTTAACCAAACCAATGTTCAACTTCGGCGCGCGTGGGAATCGATTGCTGAGCGCCCAGGCGCGACACCGTCACTGCCGAGGCGCGAGCGCCCGCGGCCATGCACTCAAAGAGCGGCAAGCCCTCTAGGCGAGCCGCCGCCAACGCGCCGATAAACGTATCGCCGGCGGCCGTGGTATCGACTACCGTGCTCGAAAGTGCCGGCATGCGCAGCAGCTCACCGCCATCGCCGAGCGTAACCGAGCCGGCACCGCCCAGCGTGATGACCGCGGCGCCGGCGCCCTTGTCGAGCAGCGCATTGAGCACGGCGACGCAACTCACATCATCCGTGGGCAGAATGCCCGTCAGCACCTGGCACTCGGTCTCGTTGGGACAGACCAGGTCGACCGCAGGCCAGACCTCCGCAGGCAGCTCGCAGGCGGGCGCTGGATTAAAGACCGTATAGAACCCCAGCTCGTGAGCGCAAACAAGCGCCTCGGCCGTCGCCGCAAGGTCGCATTCGCCCTGGGCGATAAAGACGCTTCCGGCAGCCGGGGCAATCTCGCTGGCGTCGCCGTCGAGCTCATGGGCCACCAGACGCCTCAGCGCGCAGGCAACGTCCGCGCCCGCAAGCGCATGGTTGGCGCCCGGTGACAGTATGATGCGGTTGTCGCCCTCGCAGCGAATGATGGTCGCCGTTCCCGTCTCCACGTCATCGCGATGCACTACAAAGTCACAGTCCACGCCGGCGTCTTGGAGCCCCGCCACGAGCGACGCGCCGAACGCGTCGCGACCGACCGCGCCGATCATGTGCGTGCACGCGCCCATACGCGCGGCAGCTACGGCCTGATTGGCGCCCTTGCCGCCGGCGTTGGTGATAAACCCGCTGCCACCGACGGTCTCGCCCGCACGCGGTATGCGCTCGCACGCCACCGAAAGGTCCATGTTCATGCTGCCGAACACCACAACGATGCCGCGATCTGCCATGGAAACCTCCTCATCTGCGGGCCTTATGCCCACCGTCGGCCGTCGATCGTGCACTCTCGCACCCCCTATAACTTTAGTTCACTTTGATGTGGACGCGCGCTTGAGCTTGCGCCAGCAGCAAGCATTCACAGGAGCAGGCAGCTACAATGAAGGCGTGCTGATTATTCTCGTCATTGGATGATGTTTTATGGAACAACTCTCGCAATCGGGCTCGCGCGGTCGACGCCGCACGGGCAACGAGCCGGCGCCGCACGAACGCGTGAAGAGCGAACGCCGTGCCAACGAGCCGCGACGCACCGCGAGCCCCCATCGCGCTTCTGCCAACAACGCGGGCCGCGCCAACACTCCCGCCGCGGAGCAGATGCCTGCTCGCCCTAAGTCCCGCTACATCCCTGCCCTTGACGGCCTGCGCACGCTTGCCGTCGTCGCGGTGGTGCTCTATCACCTCAACCTCACGTGGGCGCAGGGCGGTCTGCTCGGCGTCACGATCTTCTTTGTGCTTTCGGGCTATCTGATCACACGCCTGCTACTCAACGAAGTCGCTAAGACCGGCCATATCGACCTCAAGAGCTTCTGGATTCGCCGCATCCGTCGCCTGGTCCCCGCCGTGGTAACGGTAGTGTTTGTAACCTGCGCGCTGTGCACTATCTTTAACCACGTGATGCTCACCAAGATGCGCCCCGACATCCTGCCGTCGCTGCTGTTCTTCAACAACTGGTGGCAGATTGCCCAAAACGTCTCGTACTTCAATGCTCTGGGCGACCCCTCGCCGCTCACGCACTTTTGGTCGCTTGCAATCGAGGAACAGTTCTACCTGATTTGGCCGCCACTGCTGTTTGCCATGGTATCCATGCATGTGAGCAAACCCAACACGCGCCGCGTGGTTCTGGGCCTTGCCGCGGTATCTGCCCTCGCCATGATGATGCTTTACAACCCTGCCGCCGACCCCAGCCGCGTGTACTACGGCACCGACACCCGCGTGTTCTCGCTGCTGCTGGGCGCCTGGATGGCCTTTATCCCCGATCGCGACCTGGCGCCGGTGCGTCTCGCTCGTCGTTTGGGGCTCAACCGCCTGGCTGGCGCCGGCAAGCACGGCAAGAACGCCGAGGGCAAGCCTGGCGAGAAGGCCGACGAATCAGCCGAGACCGCCCCGGCACAGCCGAGCGCCCTCGTGCGCTTTTGGTCCTCGCCCGCATCCATCGATGTATTGGGCGTCGTGGGTCTGGTTGGCCTTGCCGCCATGGTCGCGCTCACCAACGGCTACACCGCCTTCCAGTATCGCGGAGGCACGCTGCTGTGCTCGATCCTCACGCTCATGGTCATCGCGGCCTGCGTGCAGCCCCAGGGAATGGTTGCCCGCGCGCTGTCCGCCGAGCCACTCGTGTGGGTTGGCAAGCGCTCCTACAGCATCTACCTGTGGCACTATCCGCTGCTGCTCCTCATGAACCCGGTCGCCAACATCAACGATACGCCGTGGTGGCAGTACATTTTGCAGGTGTTGTTGGTGGTCGCCGTGGCAGAGTGCTGCTATCGCTTTATCGAGACTCCGTTTAGGAAGGGCGCCTTTGGGCGCACCGTCGCCGAATTCCGCGATGGCACCACCACGCCCGCCAACTGGGCACGCGCGCACGTCCCTGTCTGCGCAGCCTGCGCTGTCGTGTTGGTCGTTGCACTGGGCGGCCTGATCTTTGTGCCCGAGACGTCTGCGCTGAGCGGCGAGGGCGCCGAAGTTCTGAACAAGGAAGCCAAGAACACCGCGCCCACCGACCAGCAGGCGGCCGACGACACCGACAAGGACAACGACGGCTTCCCCGATGGCTCCTACGATCTGCTTATGATCGGCGACTCCGTGTCGCTGCGTGCCGTGGACACTTTTGACGGCGTTTTCCCGCACAGCCATATCGATGCCGAAAAGGGCCGCCAGTTTGATGCGGGCCGCGCGACATTTGAGGGCTATATCCAGCAGAACCTTGCCGGCAAGATCGTGGTCTTTGCGCTGGGCACCAACGGCTTGGTAACCGACGACCAGATCGACGCTATCATGGCCGATGCAGGAGATAAGCGTATTGTGGTGTTTGTGAACACGCGCAGCCCGCAGCCGTGGGTTGGCTCTACCAACCAGGCCATCGCCAACGCCGCTACGCGCTACAAGAACGTACGCGTTATCGACTGGTATGGATACAGTGCCAACCGCAACGACCTGTTCGATGGCGATGGCACGCACCTTTCGAACACGGGTGTGACCGAGTACCTCAACCTCATCCACGATGCCGTCAAGAAGGACCTACCCGTACACCCCGAGGATCACGTCAACGATCCGCAGCCGGCAGCCGTCAAGTCTGCCACCGACGCACTCGTCAATGCGCTCGCTCTCAAGCCACACAAGCTGGGCACCGACAAGTAACGCGCAGCCAAATCTGCTTACACCAGCAGGGGGTGTCTGCCACGGCAGACACCCCCTGCGGCAGTTAGGGACGTTCCTTATGTGCCGGTACCTAGGGACACTCCTGGCGCAGCCAATGAAGACCTCTACGGATGAATTCCAGGCCGCTCCGTCGCTCCAGACATCGTTTCCGCGCCTCGCGCCTGCCCCAAACAATCAAAACAAGCCCTTTTCGCCGCACCCTCAAAGGTCTGTGGGCAAAAAGGGCAAATATGAGTACTGTTACCATTTTAGTAGCAGGCAAAACCACCCAAAATGACGTCCGAGCGAACCCTACAACCCCCTAAGACAGCCAACCTGACTGGTTTAAGGCGTATTGGAGCCAATTTTAATGAACATACTATAGGTTATGTTTATTATCTTCTTGAATGTAAATGCTATTCACTTAGCAACAGTACTCATATTTGGCATTTATTGCCCACTGCCATATAACTAACACCCTATAGCAGACAAAAACAGGCCGTAGCCCATCGCTGCGGCCTGTTTGGAGTCCAAAAGAGGCACTAAGCGCTGTAACCCATCGCCTGCAGAACAAACATGACGACCGTGAGCACCGTAATCACACCGATAGTCGCCCAAGTGAGCACATTCCACACGCGGCCGTTGCGGTTAGTGCCCATAATGTGACGGTCAGCGGCAATAACCACCTGGAACACCAGAACCACGGGCAGTAGCACGCCATTGATGACCTGCGAGGTCATCATAATCTGGAACAGATCGACGCCGGGCATAAGCACCAGCACGGCAGAGATACCGATGATGGCCGTAATGATGCCGCGATAGACCGGGGCCTCGTCCCAGCTGCGGTCGGCACCGCGCTCCCAGCCAAATGCCTCGCAGATAGCGCTCGACGTAACGCCCGGCAGCACGCAGGCAGCCAAGAAGCTCGCCGCGACCAGGCCCGAGGCAAACAGTACCGTGGACCACTGACCCGCAATAGGCTCCAACGCGCGGGCGGCATCGGCAGCATCGCTAATCTGAATACCCGCCGGGAACAACACCGTACCGGTCGTGATGATAATAAAGCCGGCAATGACATCGGCGGCAAGCGAGCCGCTCACGGTATCGATGCGCTGCAGCACGATATCGTCCTCGCCCGCGTTCTTATCGACCACGTTGTTCTGCGCCAAGAAAATCATCCACGGCGCGATGGTGGTACCGATCGTTGCGACCACGAGCGACACGTAGCTGGGGTCATTTTGAATGTTAGGCACGACCAGGTCGACCGCGACCTCACCCCAGTTGGGGCCAGCCATAAACGCGGCGACAATATAGGTCACGAACACGCAGCTCACCAGCAGCAGAATCTTCTCGATGCGCTGGAAGCTGCCCGACATGGTAAGCATCCACACCAGCAGCGCCACCAGCGGCACCGAAATGCTCGCCGGCACGCCAAAGAGGGCAAGGCCGCTGGCGATGCCCGCAAACTCCGAAATGGTCACAGCCGTGTTGGCGATCAACAGCGCCGCCATAGCAAGTACACTCTTGCGCACGCCAAAGCGCTCGCGAATGAGCGATGCCAGGCCCTTGCCCGTGACGCAGCCGCAGCGCGCCGCGGTCTCCTGCGTCACGATGAGCAGCACAGTCATGACGGGAAGCATCCAGAGCATCTTGTAGCCATAGCTGGCACCCGCGCTGGAATACGTTGCAATGCCGCCGGCGTCATTGCCCGAAAGCGCCGCCAGCAGACCGGGACCCATAGCGCCAAAGATGGCCGCGATGGTCAACTTTTGCTTGGTGCCCGACTTTTGCTTGGTATTTTGCACGCGACCACCTAACCCATGACCGACATGGTGAGCAGCACCGCAGCGGCGCAGTACGCTACGCACGAGATCATGACGGCAATAACGTTCATGGCGGTGCCCGACGTGTTGAGGTCATGCTCGTCACGCCAGAACAGCACCATCAGGTAAATCACGGCGCTCATGTTGCCAACCAGGCAAATGATGGCAGCGATATTAAAGCACCCGGTAAAGAGTTGCTCCTCAAACATGGGCGCATCGGGGAACGCAGCGGTGCGCACCAGCTGGGCGCACAGATAGGTCACGAGTGACAGAATCAGGCCCATGCCCGTGCTCTGGAAGAAGAACCCCAGATACGGCTTGGGCTCGTCGTCGTGACCGTCATACTCCAGGAAGTAGTTCTTGACGAACGACACCATACGCGAGGCAGCCAGCAACACGAGCGGCATGGCGCACATGGGGAACACCACCAGATGCGCGGAGCCGAGCGCCGTCCCCAGCACCGTTGCCATGATGCACGAGGCAATGCCCCACACGACAACCCAGTACTGGCGATGCACAAACCAGCTGAGCACGTTCGTCGAGTCGTCCGACGCGCTATCGCCCGAGCCGACACCGGCGATCTGCAGGTCCTCCTGGTGCTCCTCGGCGATAACGTCCATGGCGTCGTCGAAGGTTACGATACCCAGGATATGACGGTTCTCGTCGCAGACAGGGATGGCAACCAGGTCGTACTTGGTCATCTCGTCCGTCACGTCTTCCTGGTCCTCGTCGGGCGACACATAGACCAGGTCGCGATAGGCCAGCTGACCCAGCGTGGCGTCGCGGTCGGCTACGATAAGCGTGCGCAGCGAAAGCACGCCGGTCAGCATGCCGCTCGGATCCTCGGTATAGACGTAGTAGACGCTCTCGAAGTCCTCGTCGAGCTCGCGAATCGCCTCGATGGCGTCACCGACCGTTGCCGTGGCGGGCAGGGAGACAAACTCCGAGGTCATGATGCGGCCGGCGGTGTTGTCCTCGTAGCCCAGCAGATTACGAATCGCCTTCTCCTCCTTGACGCCCATCAGGCGCAGGAGCTTCTCGGCCTTCTCGTAATCGAGCTCGTCGATCAGGTCGGCAGCGTCGTCCGGGTCCATCATGGCCAGCATCGACGATGCGTCGGTATCGGACAGGCCCTCGAGCATCTCGGTCATAAGCTCGTCGTCATCGAACTCCGAGATGGCCTCGGCGGCCTGTGCCGTATCGAGCTGCGCGAACACCTGCGCGCGCAGGCGCGGATCGAGCTGCTCGATGATGTCGGCGATGTCGGCAGGATGCAGCTCGCCAAGCGTCTTGTGCGACACCGAGAGCTGGATGTTCTTAGTCGAGCGATCGAGCAGGTCCATGTAAGACCAGGCGATAATGTCCTCGCTGAGCGGCTTGCCCAGGTGCTTCATAAAGCCCTCGACGACATGCTCGAGTGCGGGGCTGATCGCGCGCAGCAGACCGCGGGCGCCAACTTCGGCACCCAGCAGGCGCAGCTGGTTTTCGCCCGACATGGAAAACTTGATGTCGTTTACGCGCACGACCTTCATGCCCTGCGTGTCGACAATCTGCTTGTTGAGCACGTCGCGGGCAAGCAAGAGTTCGGTCGGCTGCAAGTACGAAAAACGGATTTCGGTGGCCGACGTCTTAAGGTGTACACCCGTCTCGTCGATACGGTCGACCCATTTGCGCCAGCTAATCATAAACGGCGTCTTGCCGGGTCCGCGGAACGCGAGCGACGTCACGTGCGGAAAAACTTCGCCGGTTGCAATGCCAAAATCGTTAACCACGCCGAGCTTTTCGCCGTCGACGTCCAAGACCGGCAATTTGAGCATCTCACTCAGATAATTCAATGGTGCTCCCCATCATGATTCCTGCGGACCGCGCGACCATACCGGCACGCAATCCGTGGACTTTTAGATATGTATACGCATGCGCGGGCGGCACACCGCTCGGCGCTCACACCCCGTGCACGCGCAGAAAGCACCTGCATGGGGTCATCGACTGTATGGTCGAGGTTTGGATTTCACCTGTAACCTTTCTCTTGACCCTCATTAACCGCAGTAACTATAGCATCAGCATCGCGCTGCGGCACCGAATTTATGCGCTGCACATTGCAGGCATACCAAACGCTGACGCATCCGTGACATAGAGCCGGATGAGCGCGGTGGGACAAAGCGATTAAGACCGTCCTAAACGACTAGTCGTTTAGGCACGTCCCCGATGACTACTCTGTGGTGTCGTCGTCCTCGGGGAGTTGGGGGAACACGGCGTTTTTGGGCATGGAAACCTTGGTGAGCGAGGTGAGCTTTTTGCTCAATGCCGTGTCCGTCTTGACCAGGTCGCTGAGCGTCACGATCTTGTAGCCGTCGGCGACAAGGCCATCGATAATCTGCGGCAGCGCCTCGAGCGTCTGCTCGGCGCACTCATCGCTATCGGTGAGCAGCACAATATTGCCCGGCGTCATCGAGTCGAGCACGGTCGATACTTGCTCGTCGGCGCCGTTGAGCAGCCAGTCGCCCGAATCGATATTCCACGAAACCACGGCGGACACCAAGTCCATCGAGTCGATCCAGTTTTGCTCGTCAAACGCGGCGTAGGGGGCACGAAGCAACATCGTCTCGACGCCGGTCGCCGACTTAATCGCCTCGGTACCCTTCGTGATCTGCTTGCGCACCGTCTCGCGATCCTCGCCCTTGAGCGAATCATCACTGTAGCTGTTGGAGCCGACCTCGCACCCGGCATCGACAATCGCTTTGGCAGTAGCGGGCGAGGCTTCCGCGGCATCGCCCGAAAGGAAGAACGTCGCCGTGACGCCCTTTTCCTTGAGCACCTGCAAGATTTGCTTGGTCGCGCCGCTCGGACCCTCGTCAAATGTCAGGGCCACGTACTTTTCGTTGCCCTTGGGCGCTACGCTCGCGCACTCGACTACGCAGTCGGTGGCGGGCACGACCTCGCCGCGGTCCTGCGTCTTGCCCGACTGCTCGCCGACCCACACCTCGGAGCGGCCCTGAACGCCCCAGGTTTTGACATACTCAATGGCACCCGTGCCCTCGACCTTAAGCTTTGGCTCGATAGTCGTGGCCTGGACCTCGTGCTTCTCATAGATGTTGCGGCCGTCCTTGACCGTCACTTTCTCGCCGCCCGTAAGCTCGCGACTATCCCATTTGCCCTGCTTCACGCGCTTGCCGTCAACCTTCACCGACAGCTTTTCGCCACCATGGCGCTTGAGCACGCTATCGTCGACGGCCAGCAGATCGCCGGCGTCGTACGTTTCGGTCAGGCTTTGATCGTCGATGAGATTCTGCAACGTAGAGCCCACGCGCACCGCGGTCTTTTGCCCGTTGAGCTCCACGTCCACGCTGCGGTTGACGTAGCCCACGACGGCAGCGATAAACAGTACGAGCGCGCAACCCACGGCGATGAGCGCATAGGGCAGGCGGGACGGTCGGCGCGGCGAGCGCCCGTTGCCGATGCGCGCGCTGCGATCGCTAAACCCACGGCTATGGTTGAGGTACATCGCGCCGGGCTTACGGCGACGTCGACGCTGACCGCTGGGCAGCTGCCCCAGATCGCGGCGCGCCGTCGGACGCGTACCCGAGCGCCCGTTTAAGTTAGATCCGTTTTGGCGCATGTGCCCTCCCCCATAAACACAGTGAGCCGGAGCAACATGTCTCCGGCTCGCCTCCCATCATTTGGTACGTCGCTATTTGCTAGCTTTTGACGAGCCCCCGCTCGCCTTTTGATATTCGTCCTTAAAGGCCTTGAACATACCGCGCGTCTTGCCGAGCTGCTTGCCCAGTGCGCGGCTGCCCTTGTCCACGGCGACCGATCCCTTGTCATCGAGCACCTTGGCGCCCTTCTTGACCTTATCGCCCACCACGACACTGGCCTCGGCAGCCTTGGCGGCCGCGCCGCCCGAATACCCAAGCGTCTTGACCTCGTCCGAGACAATCATCGCGCCGTTCTCGTAGCCGCGCAGCATCGTCGGCGGCACCTGCGTGTCGCCCACCAACATGCTCGATGCGGCGCTGACAGTCACATAGAACGTCTGCACAATGCCCGAGCGCGGCTTGAACTCAACGTCCGAGCAGTAGCCCACAACATCGCCCGATTCCGTGCGCACGTCCATGCCAACCCAGATGATGCAATCGTCTAGGTTGATATCGAGGCGCTTGGCCGCGGCGGCATCGTAGGTGCCCTTGACGTCGTCGACCGCGACAGCACCCTCGTAGACGCCGATGGCATCGAGCGCCACAAATCGGTCGGGGCGCTCGATCATACCCGCGATATCGGACTGGCGGACCATAAAGCCCACCACGCGCGTGCCGCCCGGGGTAAAGACGGGAAAGTGAATCTTGCCGAGCTTTTTAGGGCTGCGCGGCGTGCCGTCCTTTTTGGTGCGCTTGTCTTCGGCAGGCTTACGATAAACCTTGACGCCGACAAAATCCCCTGCGCGCATTATGCCTCGGTCGAGGACTCCGTGGCCTCGGTGCCGGCCTCGGTGACGTTCTCGACCACGACGTCGGCAGCGGGCGTCACGTTGCCGCCCGAGATGGCGTCGTTGAGCTGCTCGCGAAGCTGGTCCATGCGCTCGCGGGCCAGGTCGACCTTGGCGCGCAGGTCATCGGTCTTGGCGTCGACCATCGGACCAAAGTCGTTGACCGCGGCACGAGCCTCCTCGGCACTGTGCTCGTAGGTGTCACGCATGTTGTCCCAGGCGTCGTTGGCGATATCGGCGGCCATGGCGCGGGTCTCGGCACCCGAGCGCGGGGCCAGAGCAACGCCGATGATAGCGCCGGCGGCAGCACCAAAGAGCGCACCGGAGACAAAGCTGAAAGTCTTTCCCATGATCATTCCTCTCCTGCGGGCACCTCGATGCCCACCGTTTGAATGCTGTCCATTATACCCGCAGCGCAACACTTGCCGTCGCGCTCATCTGCGTACGGTAAAAGCGCAGGTACATGATGGTGACAAGCGAGTGAGTCTACTCCTGCGGCATAGCCGGCATGGCGACCATGGCGGCCGGGTTCTCGCCGGCGCCATCGACGAGCGGCAGGTTGCCCTCGTGCGCCGGGCCGGACGGAGCCGTTGCCGCACCGCCAAAGACGGCCGCGGAGGCCTCGTGGTTCTCGACGGTCGCACCCTCGGTATCGATTGGCATCTGCGGCTCGTCGTCAAAGCTCGGGACGCCTTGGGGCTCCGCAGGCTCGGGCTCAGCAGGCGCCTCGGCAACAGGTTCAGTGTCGGCATCGGCAGGAGCGTCGCCCTCGGGCGCATCCTCGGCCACGTCCTCGCCGTTCGCAGCGGCAACGGCCTCGTGCGGGTCCTTGCCCTCGGCCTCGGCACGCATGCCCAGCACCAGGTTGCGCAGGCCCGCGACCGTGCCTTCCACGTCGGGGGCCGGCTGATCGGCATGCAGGTACGCCCAGTCCATCATAAAGGTCGCCGACGACAGCGCGCCGATGGCCAACGCATCGTCGGGACACGAAAGCTCGACCTCAAAGACACGCTCGTCATGCTCGCTCACGCGGGTGCGACCGCACGAGATGCTGCCGGCAAGACCGGTCTCGTTCATGAGCTCGACCGTCACGTGCTCCAGCAGGTGGCAAAGCTCGGTCTGGCCCATGCAGTCCTGGAACTCGCGGCCCGAATCGCCCAGGCACAGATGCTTGGCAATCGCGGGCACCAGGTAGTACACGCGCGCCGTGGCCTCGATATCCTCCGAGGTCATGAGCGGCATGCCGGGGTTCACCAGCACGTGCGCGCAAATCTTGTCCTCGCTGACGGTGACCTTAAGGATGTTGAACAGGCCTGCCATAACTCTCCCCTACTCTTCCTTGCCCTACTCGTCGCCATCGTGCGGATCCGCAGAGCCCGCACCCGACGCCGCCGGCTTCTCCGCCGAGGACTCGGAATCCTTCTTATCGGTTTCGGCCGGAGCGATCACGCGAATGAGCGAGATGCGCTGGCCACGCATCGACTGTACCTTGAACTTGTACCCCGCGACCTCAAACACCTCTCCGATGTCGGGCACCGAGTCGCAAAGCTCCAAAATCCAGCCGGCGATGGTCTCATAATCATCGCTTTCCTCGAGCGGCCAACCAAGCTCAATCGCGTCATCGCACGAAAAACGCCCATCGACAAGCCACTCGCGACGCGAAAGGCGCGTGAGGTACTTGTTGTCGGGGTCGAACTCGTCCTCGATTTCGCCGACGATCTCCTCGACGATGTCCTCGATGGTGATGATGCCGGCCGTGCCGCCGTACTCGTCCACGACGACCACGATCTGGTCGTGCGAGGTCTGCATCTCGGACAGCAGCGGCAGGATGTCCTTGGTATCGGGCACAAAGGTGGCGTCGCGCAAAAAGCCGGCGATGGGCTGGTCGCCCTTGCCGTCGAGCGCGGGCTGGATCAGGTCCTTGATGTGCGCGATGCCCGCGACGTTGTCGGGATCCTCGTGGTAGACGGGGATGCGGCTGAAGCCGGTCTGGCGCATGGTGGACAGCACGTCGGCGACCGTCTCGTCGTCCTCGCACATGGTGGTGTCCACGCGCGGCACCATGACCTCGCGAGCCACGGTGTCACCCAGGTCGAAGATCTCGTGGATCATGCGCTTTTCCTCGTCGAGCAGGTCATCCTGCTCCGAGACCATGTACTTGATCTCTTCCTCCGAGACGTTCTGGCGGTCGTCGGCGCTCTTGATGCGCAGGATACGGGCCAGGCCGTCGGAGCAGGCGCCGGTCAGCCACACGAGCGGGCGGGCGATCTTTTGGAACACGGAGAGCGGTCCCACGACCTGCTTGGATACGCCCTCGGCGTTAGCGAGGCCGATGCGTTTGGGCACGAGCTCGCCGATCACGATGGACACAAAGGCGACGGCGACGGTGATGATGACCGGCGCCAGGCCGCGCGCGATGGCGGAAAGCGGCGCGATGCCAAAGCTCATGAGCCATGTGGCAAGCGGGTCGGACAGGCTCGTCGAGGCGACGGCGGATGAGGCAAAGCCCACGAGCGTGATGGCGACCTGGATGGTGGCGAGCAGCTGATCGGAGTCGGCGGCGAGCTGGACGGCGCGCTCGGCGCGCTTATCGCCCTCCTCGGCATCGTGCTCCAACACGGCGCGCTTAGCCGTGGTGAGAGCCATCTCGGACATGGAGAAGTAGCCGTTGATAAGCGTCAGGACGAGGGTAGTGATAAGGGAGATGGTTATGTCCATCGGGAGTTTCTCGAACCTCCAAGATTCGGGACGTCAGGGTAAAACGTTGATGGCGGATACGGCAATTGCGCCAGTCACCCGTGCGAGCGGGGCCGTGGGCGCGGTCGCTAGATTACGAAGAGGATCACCGCCATGAACTGGAAGATGCTGCCGGCGAGCACCCACAAGTGGAAAACACTGTGCAGATAGCGCACATTTTTGGCGATATAGAACGGCACGCCCACGGTATAGCACACGCCGCCGACGGCGAGCAGGGCAAGCGCGACGGGGTTCAGCAGCGACACGAGCTCGGGCAGCTTAAAGATGACAAGCCAGCCCATCAGCAGGTAGACCAGGCCGCTTACCCAGTGCGGTTGACGCTCGCGCATAAAGCACTCGAGGGCGATGCCGATAATGGCGATGGCCCACACGGCAAAGAACAGCATAGGACCGCCGTCGTTTGCCAGCGTGATGAGGCAAAACGGCGTATAGCTGCCGGCAATGAGCAGATAGATACAGCTGTGGTCGATGATGCGGAACACGCGCTTGGCGCGGGCGGGCTGAATCGCATGGTAGAGCGTGGAGGCTAGGTATTCGAGGATAATGCTGACGCCATAGACAATTGCCGCGGCCATGTGGGCTGGGCCTCCGCCGCGCAGGGCGGCGAATACGATCAGAAGCACCAGGCCCGCGATACCCAGCAGGCAGCCGACACCATGGGTGACGGAGTTCATGATCTCCTCGCCCACCGTGTAGTGTGGAACGGCCGCGGTCTTGGGTCGCGGCTTAGAACTGTCGCTCGAATCGGACATGCCGGTTACATCCTCCAACGTAAAGAGTTCTCAACACTATATCAAAGCGTCTGGGTACGTGCGAAATTTGTACCATACGTGACCCTTTGTTTACCCATTCTTTGCTTGTTGACGCATCAACGGCGAACGTCCATAATGCGCTTGCATTAAATGTTGATGTATTAACATCTTATAGGAGAATACTGCATGGCTCAAAACGCACGTTCCCATCGAAAGCTCAAGATAGCCGGCATCGTTGCACTGGCGGTTGTCGTTGCGCTGCTCGGATTTGCCGGCAATTTTTTGTTTGACTTTGCCCTGAACCCCCAAGCGCCGTACACCATGAAGATGATGCAGGATAGCAAGAACGACAAAAAAGGTGAACAGCCGGATGCCGAGGACACCGAGGCGCGGGCGTGGTTTAAGGAGAACCGCAAGAGCAGCAGCCTCACCGCAGACGACGGAACCGAACTTGCCGCTTGGTATTTTGCTGCGTCGGAGAGCACGCACGACTACGCCGTCTGCCTGCATGGATATACCAACGAGCCCATCGGTATGGCCCGATACGTCAAGCGATTCCACGACCGCGGCATGAACGTACTCGCACCCGCCGCCCGTGCCCACGAGCGCTCCGGCGGCGACTATATCGGCATGGGCTGGCCCGAGCGCCTCGACATCGTCGCATGGATCGAGCGAATCGTTCAGGCTGACCCCGAGGCGCGCATCCTGGTCTTTGGCGAGTCGATGGGCGCGGCAACCGCCATGAACGTCGCGGGGGAATCTCTGCCCGCAAACGTGAAATGCATTATCGAGGACTGCGGTTATACGAGTGTTTGGGACGAGTTTTCTCTGCAGCTCAAGGACGTGTTCGGCCTGCCCAGCTTTCCCTTGCTCGATGTAGCGAACTTGGTGTGCAACGTGCGCGCGGGCTACGACTTTCATGAGGCGAGCAGTGTGGAGCAACTCAAACACGCGACGGTTCCCATGCTGTTTATCCACGGCGACCAGGACACCTTTGTGCCGTACGACATGCTCGAGCAAAACTACGACGCGTGCGCCAGCAAGGTCAAGCAAAAGCTCACCATCCATGGCGCCACCCACGCCAAGAGTGCGCAAGTTGACCCCGAGCTCTACTGGAACACGGTCAACGACTTCCTCGACGAGTATTTTTAGGTAAACAGCAACGTCTGGGGCTTTATCTGACCCCCTATTTTCGGAAGTATGCGGCAAAATCTGGAACTGCCGACCAGACCGCAGTTTTACCAACAATTTATCAGGGGTTTTATTGCCAAAAATTGTCGTGTGCTCGGCAGTCTCAGAATTTGCCGCATACTTCCGGAAAGCCGCCCGTGGGCACTGTGCTCACGGGCGGCTTTTGCTAACGTTGCGCTACAAAAGCGCTTGATATGTCCAATAGACAGGCGCTACTTGACCTCGATGAGCTCGTACTCGCTCGTGCCCAGGCCGATTTTTTCGGCGTGCGCGATGCACGCGCGCCAGTCGGTGTCGGGATGCGTGATGCAGAAGGGGTCGCGCGCCTGCTCGCCCTCCAGATGCTCGTGATTGTGCTCCATCTTGGCCGCGCTATCGGTGAGCTCGGTGTTGGGCAGCGGCTCGGATGCCATGACGGCATCGGCGCAGGCCTGGTCGATGGCGACCGGGTCGAAGCTCGCGAACATGCCGATGTCGTTGACGATAGGCGTGTCGTTTTCGGGATGGCAATCGCAGTTGGGGCTGATATCCATGGCAAGCGAGATATGGAAGTTCGGGCGGCCGTCGACGACGGCCTTGGTGTACTCGGCGATCTTGCAGTTGAGCACGTCGGCCGCGGCGTCATAGCCGGGCTTGATGCAGTCCTGGTTGCACACACCGATGCAGCGGCCGCAGCCCACGCAGCGATCGTGGTCGATAGCGGCGACGTGAACCGTGCGGGTGTTGCCGTTGGCAAGCTCGCGCTCGCGGGTGCCGTCGAACGAGATGGCGTTGTGCGCGCAGATCTTTTCGCAGGCACGGCAGCCAATGCAGTGCTCGGTCGCGACGTTCGGTTTGCCGGCGGCATGCTGCTCCATCTTGCCGGCACGGCTGCCGCCTCCCATGCCCAGGTTCTTCATGGCACCGCCAAAGCCGGCCTGCTCATGGCCCTTAAAGTGGGTGAGGCTGATCACGATATCGGCATCCATGAGCGCTTGACCGATCTTGGCCTCGTGTACGTACTCGCCGCCCTCGACCGGGACAAGTGCCTCGTCGGTGCCCTTGAGACCGTCGGCGATGATGATCTGGCAACCCGTGGCATACGGGGTAAAGCCGTTCTGATAAGCGGTATCGATGTGCTCGAGCGCGTTTTTGCGGCTACCGACGTAGAGCGTATTGCAGTCGGTGAGGAAGGGCTTGCCGCCCAGCTCCTTCACGACATCCGCGACGGCGCGAGCGTAGTTGGGGCGCAAAAAGCTCAGATTGCCCAGCTCGCCAAAGTGAATCTTAATGGCGACGAACTTGTTCTCAAAGTCGATCTGCTCAATACCGGCGCGACGGATGAGGCGCTTGAGCTTGTCGAGCTGACTCTCGCGAGCATGCGTGCGCAGGTTGGTGAAGTACACCTTAGCGGGTGCTGCGGGTGCAGTTGCGGTCATAGATCTATCCCCTCGGTCTATATGGCGTTACAGACATAAGAGGATGGTACCCGCTGAAGTAGGGTCAAAGTCAAGCGCGAAACCTAGTCGTTTAAGCACGTCCCCGATGACTACTCTTGAGCAGAGTTAAAGTCAAGTACGGCACCTAGTCATTGGGGACGCTCTTAAATGACTACTCTTGGACTTTGAGGGCTTCGGCCAGGCTCACGTGTTTGATGGAGCGCGTGTGTAGCAGCGCCACGACCAGGTAGGTCGCAAAGCCAATGC
>JAYBVN010000055.1:0-41573 GCA_037320555.1 Collinsella sp.
ACCTACAACAGCGCGGTTAACAGCCGCGTGCTCTACCATTGAGCTACCGAGGAATTTAAAGCCCAACAGAAAGGGCTGAAAAATTCTGGCTCCCCGGGTAGGACTCGAACCTACAACAGCGCGGTTAACAGCCGCGTGCTCTACCATTGAGCTACCGAGGAATAGGTGCGTGCTCTCAAGCAACGAAGTTTATTATACGGACGAATCAGCTCAGGGCAAGAACTTTTTTAAGAAATTTTCCGACCTAGTCATTGGGGACGTTCTTAAACGACCAGTCATTCAAGAACGTCCCCAACGACTACATGAAAGCGCCCTCAAGCGGATGTGCTTGAGGGCGCCTCTTGCTTGACTAGCTTTCGATATAGTCCTTGAGCTTGCTCGAGCGGCTCGGGTGGCGAAGCTTGGCCAGAGTCTTGGACTCGATCTGGCGGATGCGCTCGCGCGTGACGCCAAACTCGCGGCCGACCTCCTCGAGCGTACGGGGATGTCCGTCGACAAGGCCAAAGCGCAGCTCGATAACCTTGCGCTCACGATCGGCAAGCGAATCGAGCACCTGGGTGAGCTGCTCCTGCAGCATGGAGAAGCTGGCCGCATCGGGCGGAACGATAGCCTGGGAGTCCTCGATGAAATCGCCCAGCTGGGAATCCTCTTCCTCGCCGATGGGGGTCTCGAGCGACACGGGCTCCTGCGAGATCTTCTGGATCTCGCGAACGCGGTCGGCGCTCATGTCCATCTCGGCACCGATCTCCTCGGGGGTCGGGTCGCGACCCAGGTCCTGAAGGAGCTGGCGCTGCACACGGACGAGCTTGTTGATGGTCTCGACCATGTGCACGGGAATACGGATGGTACGGGCCTGGTCGGCGATAGCGCGCGTAATGGCCTGACGGATCCACCACGTGGCGTACGTGGAGAACTTAAAGCCCTTCTGGTAGTCGAACTTCTCGACGGCGCGGATCAGACCGAGGTTGCCCTCCTGAATAAGGTCCAGGAACAGCATGCCGCGACCGACATAGCGCTTGGCGATGGAGACGACCAGACGCAGGTTTGCGCTGATGAGTGCCTGCTTGGCTTCGAGACCCACGTTCTCAATGCGCGTAAGACGACGCATTTCGGTACGCGTGAGCTCGAGCTCGCCTGCCTCGGCAGCCTCGAGCTTCTCGGTGGCCTCAAGACCGGCCTCAATCTTCATGGCCAGATCGACCTCTTCGGAGGCGGTCAGCAGGTCGACCTTGCCGATCTCCTTGAGGTACATACGGACCGGGTCGCCGGTCAGCATCACCGTGGAGGCATCGATGCCGCGCACGCGGGAGCGTGAACGGGACGTGCGCACGGTGCGCTTCTTCTTGCTCTTGGAAGAACCCATCTCGGCGTCGGCCTGACGGGCCATCTTGAGCTCGTGATCGTCGAGCGAGCCGGAATCGTGCTCGTCGTCGTCATCGAAATCGTCGGTATCGGTATCGTTATCGTCATCGTCGACGTCCATGGGGGCGTCGTCGTTACCGCTCGCGGAGATAATCTGGATGCCGCTGTTGCGCAGCGCGGAATACACCGCGGTGAGCTGCTCGTCAGAAACATCGATATCCTTCAGGGCGACCTGAATCTCGTCCTCGGTTACCGAAGTCCTGTTTGAGCCGTTGCCCATGAGCTTTGCAACGTAGGATTCCAGCCCAGTACCCGTGCTCTCAGTCTTTTTTGGCACAGATTCTCCCTTCATAGTCCACAGGACTCAATACTTTAGCACACACATTGACGTCTATACCCAAAAAGAGGGCTGGATATAGGCGAGAATACGCTGGTTGACCACAACATCTAGGCTTGTTCGGTGCCTGCGGCCTCCAGGCCAATCAAACGGAACGGGTCCGCCACGCCGCCGATTGACTTTTGCAGTTCGCGCTGACGCTGCGAATCCTGCGCGGCCTGCATGGTTAGCGCGCGACGGGCCTCATCATCGAGTGAACGGTCCTGGCGCAGCTTGGCCTGTGCGGCACGCATGCGACGCTTGATGGTGTAGAGCTCAAGCGTATCAAGCATAAACACGATGTTCGTCTCGGTGGGGTGCTTGCTCGTCGCGGAGATGCGCCCGGCACTCACAAGCGTTGCCGCATCGGGACACACTGAGCGCGCCGCATCCATGCAGGCTGCAGGATCGGTTCCCGGCGGCGTTGCCAGAACGGCCCATGCAATGGACTCGTGACGCGGGTCAACCCACTCGATGGAGCAGATGCGGTCGGCATACGTGCGGAACAGGTCGGGGTAGCTCGTGAGCATCGTCAACAGCTCGCGCTCCCCTGCCAAGGACTTGCGTTCAAGATCGGTAAGAACCATCGGCGCCGCCGCAGCCGGTGCGCCCGAACCGTCAGCCACAGGCACAGCGCCCATACCATCAGGCACATCGATCGGCGGAAGATCGTCGACGACCTCCACGGGCGCGGCCCCATAGGCATCAAGCGGAACGTAGTCGTACGGGTCCTCCTCGACCGGTGCGGACACCGGCGGCGTCGCACCCGCGGCCCAGGCACCGCGAGACGTCCCCTGCGAACCAGACGTCCGACCGCCCGCGATGCCCGCGCGCTCAGCTTGCGCGCGTTGACGCTCGTAGCTCTGCTCACGACGTCGCTCCGCATCCTCACGCTTGGCGACATCGCGAAACACACGGCCCGAACTCGCGCGCACGGTCTCCAGGTCCAAACCCAGCAGATCGGCAATCTGGATAAAGTACGTGTCGATCATATAGCTGTTGCGCAGCGGATAGATGAGCTTGAGAGCGTCCTCCAGCGCCTTGGCGCGACCGCCCGGCGTGGTGATATCGCTCGACTCCTGCAGCGAACGGTACACGAAGTCCATGAGCGGCTCGGCAGCGTCGATGCGCGCCTGCAGTGCCTCACCACCATGCGCCGTGATGAACTCCATGGGATCGTTACCGTCGGGCAGCACCACGCAGCGCAGGTCCATAGAATCCTGCTCGATAAACTGAATCGCACGGCGAGCAGCCTTTTGACCGGCGGCATCGCCGTCAAACATATACACGATGCGCTTGGCAAAACGAGTGAGCGTCTTGACGTGATGCTCCGTGAGCGCGGTGCCCAGCGTAGCGACAACGTTTTTAATCCCCGCCTCCCAACAGGCGATGCAGTCGGTATAGCCCTCCACCACGATGGCAGTATCCTGCGCGACGATAAACTCCTTGGCCCAATTAAAACCGTAGAGGTTTCGTTTTTTATGAAACACGCTCGTCTCGGCGGTATTGAGGTACTTAGGCTGGCCGTCGCCCATAATACGACCGCCAAAGGCAATATTGTGACCCTGCTCGTCAAAGATGGGAAACATCACGCGGTCGTAAAAGCGGTCGGCAAGCTGCCCGCGCCCGCGGCTCACGGCAACGTTGGCATCGATCATCTCCTGCGGGGTAAAACCCGCCTGGGACAGGTGCGACACCAGCGCGTTACGGCCCGGTGCAAAGCCCAGGCAGTAGCGGCGGCAGACGTCGCCACCCATGCCGCGGCTGGCAAAGTACTCGCGCGGACGGCCGTCCTTACCGCGCATAAGCATGGTGTGGTAGAACTGGGCGGTCTCGGCGCACAAATCGTAGATGCGGGCACGCTTGGTGCCGCGCTCGCGGCGATTTCCGGTGTCATGCAGCTCAATACCCGCGCGATCGGCCAAATAACGGATTGACTCGGGAAAGCTCAGGTTCTCGCGCTTCATGATATACGTGAAAACGTCGCCACCCTCGCCGCAACCAAAGCAATGCCACACCTGCGTGGCGGGGATAATGTGGAAGGACGGCGTCTTCTCGCCATGGAAGGGGCAGCATCCCCAAAACTCATGGCCGCGAGGCTTGAGCTCGACCGTTTCCTGCACGATGGCAACCAGGTCAGACGCAGCGCGTACCTGGTCTTTTTCCTCATCGCTAATCACGGATGCTCACCCCCTGATCGCCCAAGTTGTGACGAATATCCTCGATATTACCCTCGACGGTCGCGATCAACTCATCCAGCGAATCGAACACGCGCGACGAACGCAGCCAACGCGTAAACGCCAGCGAAACAGAAGAGCCGTACAGGTCGCCCGTATAACCAATTAAATTAGCCTCGAGATGCGCCGAAGCGACATCGTCGGCATACGTCGGCGGCAGTCCGACGTTCACGGCAGCGGGCCACGCGGTGTCATCGACCAGCACCAGACCCTCATACACGCCATCGGCAGGCACCTGAATACCGTCGGGAACCTGCAGGTTTGCCGTGGGAAAGCCCATGCCAGAGCCCTCGTGACGGCCGCGAATAACACCGCCACGCACCATATACGGACGGCCGAGTAACTCAGCAGCAAGCTCCACATGGCCCTGTCCCAGCTCATGACGAATGCGGGTGGCGCAAATGGCCTCACCGCCCTCGCAAAGCAAGTCGTGCCCGTATACGTCAACGCCGCGCTCGGCACCCCAGGCGCGCATCTCGTCAACACCAGAAGCACCGCCACGACCCAGCCTAAAGTCGCTGCCAACGCGAATCGATCGAATGTCGACCAGACGCGACACCAGCGAGAGAAAAGCAACATGGTCAAGCGCCGCAACCTCAGGCGTAAAGGGAACGGCCACCACCGCATCGACCCCAGTTTGAGCCAGGGCATGCAGACGGTCGGCCGTCGTCATCAATTTTTGAGCGGGCGAAGGGCTCACCACGACGTCCGGGTCGGGATCGAAGGTAACTACGACCGCCTTGCAGCCATGGGCACGGGCATCACGGACAAGCGCCGCAATGAGCTCCTGGTGTCCACGGTGCACGCCATCGAACACGCCGATGGCAATCGATGCGGCACCCAGGTGCTCACACTTATCAAACACATCGGCAGTAACGATGCGAGCCTCGTCCGACTCGCCCGCGAAAAAGATACGCGCGAGCTCGCGAGCGGACAACATCATCGAACACCGCCGATTGCCTGCGGAAACACGTGCTCCATGACAAAGCGGCCACCCTCAATGCGGGCGAGCGCCTTGAGTCCCCCATCGAGCACCAGCGCAAACGGCGCCTTCGAGGCATCGAAATCGGCAAGCGCACGCTCAACGGGAATGCGTCGGCCGCAGAGAAGGTCGTCGGCAAGATTGCCCGGCAAGTCAACACGTGTGGTGCCCAGGGCCGCAATGGGATCCAGGGCAAAGCCAGCCGCGGACTCGGGAGAAAGCTCCTCGACCGCATGACAAGCGCCAATGGAAACAACACCGGAGGCCGTGCGGCGCAGCGCGGAAATATGCGCGGCGCTATCGCAAGCGCGGCCCAGGTCGCGAGCGAGCGCACGGATATAGGTGCCCTTGCTCACCGAGAACGCCACGGTCCACACACACGTATCACCTTCGCCGCCCACGGCGATCAGGTCGGCGGCATAGACCTCGACGGGGCGCGGAGGTAGGTCCACCGCATTGCCCTCGCGAGCAGACTTGTAGGCGCGAACGCCATTGACCGAGATAGCAGAAAACGCCGGCGGCACCTGCATCTGCGGACCCAGCATGGCGACCAAGCGCTCACGCGCATAGGCAGGATCGCGGAGCTCGTCGGCAACAGCCACCGTGCGGACCGCCTCGCCCTCCGCATCATCGGTATTGGTCTCGACGCCAAACGAGATATCGGCAACGTAGCTTTTGGTATCAAGCGTAAGCATGCCCAGCAGACGTGTGGCCTGACCCACGCCCACCACCATGACGCCCGATGCCATGGGGTCGAGCGTTCCGGCATGACCGACGCGCCGCTCATGGAGGGCGCGTCGGCATTGCGAAACCACGTCGTGGGACGTGCAGCCCACCGGCTTATCGACGGCGAGCAGCATATTCAATTGAGAAGGCGTACGACGAGCCATGTACCATCCAAAATGTTAGAGCTCGACGGTCACCGAAGCGGGATCCTCCCCCACCAGCTCGGCCAGCATGGGAAGTGCCACGGCGAGCGTCTCGCGAATCGTTCCGTTGTTGGAAAAGCCGGCGGCGGCATGATGCCCGCCACCGCCAAAGTTGGCAGCGATCTCGGACACATCGAGGTCACCCTTGGAGCGCAGGTTGCCGCGCACCTTGGTATCGCCGTCGATGCCCTTTAAGAACAGGCAGACCTCGACGCCCATCACCGAACGCACCACATCGACCAGACCGTCACATTCATCCGAGGTGACGCCGCAGGCCTCAAGGTCGCTCTGGAAGGCATAGCTATACGCCACGCGCCCGTGCGCGACCGTCTTGATACGGCCCATGACAATGGACTTGAGGTGCAAAAACTCGACGCGCATGCTCTGATAGACCTCGAGTGCGACACGAGCCGGATTGGCGCCATGCGCCACCAGGCGCGAAGCAGCATGGAACGCGGCAGCATCGGCGTTCTGGTACTGGAAACGACCGGTGTCGGTCACCAAGCCACACAGCAGGCAGGTCGCAACGCCATCACGTGCGACAATGCCGCAATTGTCCAAAAAGCGGTCGATGATCATGGCGCAGGCTGCGGCGCCGACGCACCTCAGGCTCAGCTCGGCAAATTCCTCGCGCGCCGGATGGTGATCGAAGCACACCACATGCGACGAGCGGCGGAGCACCTCGGCTGAGTTGTTCAGACGCTCGACGACCGGCACGTCCACCGAGATGAACAGGTCCGGATTGTCGGTATACGCAGATGCCGGCACCAGACGGTCGGCACCCTCCATAAAGCGGTAGATGCGCGGAACCGGGTCATCGTCTGCCAGCAGCAGGGCAATGTCCTTGTTGGGGAAAAACTTCATAAGCGATAAGCCCAGACCCAGCACGGAGCCCAGGGCGTCGCCATCGGGAGACGTATGTCCCGAAATCGCAATGGAGGACGCATCCTCGATGAGCTCGAGGATGCGTCGCTGAATATCTGCAGACTCGCACGATGCGAGGTCGGCGGAATTACTCATCTAAAGCTGCCTCCTGGGCGGCATCCGCTATGGGATAGCCGTCCTCGTCCTTTTCGATCGCAAGCGTGGCGGGAACGTTTGCCAGCGCGCGCGTGATGCGCTCGGCCTCATCGGTCGAGCGATCGATGCGAAAATCGAGCTCGGGCGTGACGCGCCAATCGAGCGAGCGGGCCAACAGGCTACGGATGCGACCCTTGGCGCTGGCGAGCGCCTCCATGACCTCGTCGTAGCGGCTCGCGTCGCACGACACGTACACGCGCGCGAACGAACGGTCCACCGCGACCTCGACCGCGGTCAAGGTGACCAGGTCGAGACGCGGATCGGAAACCTCAAAGAGCAGGATATAACCGAGCTTCTCGCGAAGCTGTTCGCCCAGACGGCGGGTTGCCTGCGTTTGCTTCATAGCGCTACCCCCTACTCGGTACGGGCAACCTGGTCGATGCGGTAGCCCTCAATGGTGTCGCCAGGCTTGATGTCCTGGAAGTTCTCCAGGCCAATACCGCCCTCGGAGCCGCTCTTGAGACTCTTGGCCTCGTCCTTGTAGTGACGCATCGAAGCGATTTTACCGTTGAAGACCACGATGCCGTCGCGCACCAGGCGTACGGAATCGGTCGCGGCGATTTCACCCTCTTCGACGCGGACACCGGCGGCGATGCCGACTTTGGGCACCTTGAAGGTGTCCAGGACGGTCGCGGTACCCGTGGAAACCTCGACCTCGGTGGGCTTGAGCATGCCGATACGGGCAGCATCGAGCTCCTCGAGGCACTTGTAGATAACGTCGTAGCAACGGATCTCGACGCCCTCGCGCTCGGCGGCGGAGCGGGCCTTGCCGTCGGGACGCACGCCAAAGCCGATGATGATGGCGTTGGAGGCGTCGGCCAGGACGACGTCGGTCTCGTTGATGGCACCGACAGCGGAGTGGATCGTGTTGATGCGGACCTCGGACTGATCCATCTTGTCGAGCGAGTCCTGAAGGGCCTCGATGGAACCCTGGACGTCGGCCTTGATGATCAGGTTGAGCTCCTTGACCTCGGCGTCGGCGATGGTCTCGAAGAGGTTCTCGAGCGTGACGTGCTTCACGCGGCTCTGCTCCTCGATACGGGCCTTGAGCGAACGCTCATCGGCCAGGGCGCGAGCCTCGCGCTCGTCCTCGAACACACGGAACTCGTCGCCGGCGTTGGGCACGGACTGCAGGCCCAGGATCTCGACGGCGTCGGAGGGGCCGGCCTCGGTGACGGCGTTGCCCTTGGGATCGAGCATGGCGCGGACGCGGCCGTAGGTAAGACCGGCGACCAGCGTATCGCCCACGTGCAGGGTACCGCGGGTCACGAGCACCGTGGCAACCGAGCCGCGGCCCTTGTCGAGCTTGGCCTCGAGGACGTTACCGGAGGCAAAGGTGTCGGGGTTGGCCTTGAGTTCGAGAACGTCGGCCTGGAGCAGCACGGTCTCGAGCAGGTCGTCGATACCGATCTTCTGCTTGGCCGAGATGTTGACGAACATGTTCTGTCCGCCCCACTCCTCGGGGATGATGCCGTACTCGGTGAGCTCCTGGCGCACGCGGTCGGGGTTGGCGCCCGGCTTATCGATCTTGTTGACGGCGACGACGATGGGTACGCCGGCGGCCTTGGCGTGGTTGATCGACTCGATTGTCTGAGGCATGACGCCGTCGTCGGCAGCCACGATCAGGATGACGATATCGGTCACCTTGGCGCCGCGGGCACGCATAGCCGTAAAGGTAGCGTGGCCCGGGGTATCGATGAAGGTGATCTTGCGGTCGTTGATCATGACCTGCGAAGCGCCGATGGCCTGGGTAATGCCGCCCGCCTCGCCGGCAGCGACGCCGGTGTGACGGATGGCGTCGAGCAGGCTCGTCTTGCCGTGGTCGACGTGACCCATGACGGTGACGACCGGGGCGCGGGGCTTAAGGTCGGCGGGATCGTCGTAGAACGAGAAGGTGTTCTCCTCCTCGGGGGTGATGATCTTGATCTGACGGCCCAGGTCGTCGGCAACGAGCTCGACGAGGTCGTCGGACATGGACTGCGTCATCGTAAGCGGCGTGCCCAGCAGGAACAGGCGCTTGATGATGTCGTTGGCCGGAACGTCGAGCGCCTCGGCGAGCTCCTGGACGGTAACTCCCTGGGAGACCTTGATGGCGTCGAGCTCCTCGGGGTTCACGCCCTGGGCCAGCGCCTCCTCAATCTTGCGCTCCTCCTGAGCCTTAGCAGCCTCGCGCTCGCGCTTCTCCTTGCGCTTCTTGCGGCGACCGGTGGACTCGCGAGAGGCCTCCTCGACGGCGGCGCGGGCCTCCTCGAGCACCTTCTCGCGGCTGTACTCCTCGGCCTCACGAGCCATGCGGCTGTAGTGGTCCTCATCGTTGCCGTGACCGCCCTTGCGCTTCTTGCCCTTACCCTGCTTATCGGGGTTGGGGAAGTCCATGCCGGCAGCGACGTTGTTGCTGGCGTTGGTGCGATGGCTGTGCGGACGGCTCTCGGAGGCATTGCGATCGGAGTTGTTGTCGGAGGCGTTGCGATCGTTACGACGGCCACCGCGACGGTCGTTGTTGCCGCTACGACGGTTGCCGCGCTCAGAGGCGCGCTCGGCCTTGGCCTTCTCCTCGGCGTCCTTCTTCTCCTTGAGCACGGTCTCCTGTGCGGCGATCTGGTCGAGCAGCGAGCGGAAGCGCGAACCGGAGTCGGAAGCGGGGACGGCGCGGCGCTGGGCCTCGCGGGCAGCCTCCTCCTTCTCGCGGGCAAGGCGCTCCTGCTCAGCCTTCTTCTTGGCCTCGGCCTCGGCACGGGCGGCCTCCTCGGCAGCCTGGGCGGCGGCGAACTGGCGGCGCTCCTCCTCGCGTGCCTTCTCGGCGGCGATGCGCTCACGCTCGGCCTCGGCAGCGCGCGCTGCCTCCTCGGCGGCGGCTGCCTCCTCCTCGGCCTGCTTGGCGGCCTCGACTTCCTTGGCGCGGGCCTCGATCACCGAGGCGAGCTGCTTGCGGACCATGGCGACGTAAGCGTCCTCCAGGGCGGAGGAAGCGGACTTAGCGGGAATCTTCATTTCGGCAAGATGACCCATCAGTTCCTTGGAGGTCATGCCGAACTCTTTGGCCAGGGTGGACACACGGACTTTTGCCATATGACTTCACCTACCCTTTCTGGCACCTTGGGTGCCTAGAGACTGAACGAGCGTGGAAGACGCGCCGGGACCCGCCCGGCGCGAACGCGCGCTAGATCAGGTCCTCCGCATCATCGAAGGCGTCGGTGTCGTGGACACCGCAGAAACGGGAGCCGGGACGAGCCTGGTTGCGGCACTGGATACCGTCCTCGGACACGTACTCGCAGCGGCGGACGTCCTCGTCCTCCTCGTCACCGATCAGGTCGGCGGCGGGCTCCTCGTGAACGGGAACGTTCTTGAGGATGTCGGCGGCAAGCGTCTCGGACTTGATGTCGATGTGCCAGCCGGTCAGGCGCGCGGCGAGGCGGGCGTTCTGGCCCTCCTTGCCGATGGCGAGGGACAGCTGGTCGTCGGGCACGATGACGCCGGCGTAGGCCTTCTCCTCGTCGATGAGGACGCGGGTGACCTTAGCGGGCGAAAGGGCGTTGGCAACGTAGACGGCAGGATCGGCATCCCACAGGATGACGTCGACGCGCTCGCCACGGAGCTCGCCCACGACAGCGCGAACACGGCTGCCCTTGGGGCCGACGCAGGCGCCCACGGGATCCAGACGGTCGTCGAGCGAGTGGACGGCGACCTTGGAGCGCTGGCCGGGCTCGCGGGCGATCGACTTGATCTGGACGGTGCCCTCATAGATCTCGGGCACCTCCTGCTCAAACAGACGACGCATGAGCTCGGGGTGGGTACGGGAGATGACAATCGGCGGACGGCTGTGCTCGCCACGAACCGGCTGCAGGTTGGAGTTGGGGTCGCGAACGTCGATGATCACGGCCTTGATGTGCTGGTTGTGCAGGTAGCGCTCGCCCATCGGACGCTCGTTGCGCTCGTTCTCGTAACGGCGCTGGTCGAAGTGCGGCAGCTCGGCCTCGACGCCCTCGCGGATCTTGACAATCGTGAAGTCGGGTGTGGACTGCAGCACGGTACCGCTGATGAGGTCACCGATGCGGCCGGAGAACTCCTCGTAGATCTGCTCGCGGGCGGAGTTGCGCACGATGGCGTTGATCTCGGCCTTGGCGTGCTGGGCAGCGATGCGGCTCGTGTTCTTGGGGGTGACGTCAATCTCCTCGAACTCGGTGAAGTTGCCCTCCTCGTCCATGGAATCGTCGATCGGCTCCAAGCGGTAGACGTAGATCTTGCCGGTGGTGCGGTCGATGGTCACCTTGGCGCCCCACTCAAGATGCAGGATCTCGGCATAGCTCTTGGCGAGCGACTGCTCCAGGCGGTCGATCAGGTAGAGCTGGTCGATGTGCTTCTCCTGGCAAAGCTCCATCAGGGCGGACATCATGTCGGATGCTGCCATCTTACTTTCCTTCCTTCGCGGGCTTGAAGTCGTAGGTGGGCTTCAACTTGCACTTTTTAACATCAGAGAAATCGAGGGTAACGGACTCGCCGCCCTCGAGCTCGAGGGTCACGTTCGTCTCGGTGGCGGCGGCAATCTTACCGGCGTACTTGCGACGGCCCTCGGTAGCGGTGGAGGTGAGCTCGCAGTTCTCGCCCACAAAGCGGGTAAAGTCGCACGGGCGGCGCAGCGGGCGCGCCATACCCGGGCTCGACACCTCGAGCGTATAGCTCGAAGAGATGGGGTCGAGCTCCTCAATCACATCGCCGACCCACTTGGTGTTGGCCGTGACGTCGTTGAGCGAAAGGCTCTGACCCTCGGCACCCTCGATACGCACGCGCACGCAGGGGGCCTTGGTGGCACCCACGAGCTCGACGTCGACGATGTCGACATCGTGCTGGGGAGCGACGGCCTCGAGCGCGTCGATGATCGCCTGCTCGGTCTTGGTCTTGACCATTGCGGCACCTCCATCCATACAAAAAAGAAGCGGGGCCGAAACCCCACTTCTTTCAATTACAACTTCATTTGCAAGCAAACTATACCAATAGCTGCGGAAACGTGCAAGCACAGTACGAATCTGCAGGTCAGCGTGCGCACAGCTTCTCCACAAGAATAGGACAATTGACCGAAGACACCATGGCAGGTACATGCAAAACGAGGGACGGCCCAAACGGACCGTCCCTCGTTTATTGCATGTCAGCTTTGCGCGCAGCGCTTACTTGACCACCAGGTTGACCAGCTTGCCGGGCACGCAGATGGCCTTGACGACCGTCTTGCCCTCGAGCCACTTGGCGACGGCGGCCTCGGCGGCAGCCTGCATATCCTCATTGGAGGCATCGCGGGCAACGTCGACGCGGCCGCGGACCTTGCCGAGCACCTGGACCACGATCTGCACCGTGTCCTCGATGGACTCGGCCAGGTCGAACTCGGGCCAGGCAGCGGTATAGGCGTTGCCCTCGCAGCCGAGCGCCTCGTGCCACAGCTCGTCGGCCCAGAACGGGCAGATGGGGGCAAGGACGCTCACGATGTCCTTGGCCACGCCGTAGCACAGCGCCTTGTCGCGGGCGGTACCCTCGGTGGCGTTGAGGTAGGCGCTCGCCGCGTTGACGAGCTCCATGACGGCCGAGATGGCGGTGTTGAACTGGCCGCGATCGAAGTCCTCGGTGCACTTGGCGATGGTGCGGTGACGCTCGCGATAGAGCTTCATCGCAACCTCATCGAGCGCGGACTTGTCGAAGGCCACGTTGGCATCGCCGGACTGGACGAGCTGCCAAACGATACGCCAGGCGCGCTTGATAAAGCGGTTAGCGCCCTCGACGGCCTTGGGATCCCAGTCGAAGTCCTTCTCGGGCGGGGCGATAAACAGGATCGCCAGACGCATGGTGTCGGCACCGTAAGGCTCGATGACCGAGCTCGGGGGCACGACGTTGCCCTTGGACTTGGACATGGTGTCGCCGTTCTCGTCCTTGACCATGCCCTGGCACAGCAGGTTGGTGAAGGGCTCGTCCACGCTCAGCAGGCCCAGGTCGCGCAGTGCCTTGGTAAAGAAGCGGCTGTAGAGCAGGTGCAAAATAGCGTGCTCGATGCCGCCGATGTAGTTATCGACGGGCATCCAACGGTCGGCAGCCTCACGGGAGAAGGGCAGCTCGGTGTTGTGCGGGTCGGTATAGCGCAGGTAATACCAGCTGGAGCAGGTAAAGGTGTCCATGGTATCGGTCTCACGCTTGGCCGGGCGGCCGCAGACCGGGCAGGTGGTCTCGTAGAACTCCTTGCACTCGGCAAGGGTTTCGCCAGCGCCCAGGTCCAGGTTCTCGGGCAGCGTCACCGGCAGCTGATCCTCGGGCACGGGCACGATGCCGCAGTGCTCGCAGTGGATGGCCGGGATGGGGTTGCCCCAATAGCGCTGACGGGAAATGAGCCAGTCGCGCAGACGGAACTCGACCTTGCGACGACCACAGCCCATGGCCTCGAGGTCGGCCACGATCGCAGCCTCGCCCTCGGAGTGCTTGCCGCCGCGCATTCCGGTGTACTTGCCGGACTGGACGAGCGTGCCCTCGGCAGCGTGGGCGCAATCCCAGTCGACGGTCTCGGCATGGAAGGTATCGATGGTCTCGCCGCTGGCCTCGACGGCAGCGCGATCCTCATCGTCCAGGATGATCGGCACGATCGGCAGGTCGTACTTACGGGCAAACTCAAAGTCGCGCTGGTCGCCACAGGGAACGGCCATGACGGCACCGGTACCGTAGTCGGCAACGACATAATCGGCAACCCACACGGGGACCTTCTCGCCGTTGACGGGGTTTACCACATAGCGGCCCGTGAAGGCACCGTGCTTCTCGAGGGTGCCTTGGGCACGCTCGACGGCAGAGATATGCTTGGAGTCCTCGACGATCTTGGTGACGGCCTCCTCGTACTCCGTACCCTCGACGAGCTCGTGCAGGCCGGCGTACTCGGGAGCCAGGACAAAGAAGGAGACGCCAAAAAGGGTATCGGCACGCGTGGTGAAGACGGTGATCTTGCCCTCATCGCCCTCGATGGGCTCGCCATCCTGGTCGCACAGGGTAAAGTCGACCTCGGCGCCCTCGGAGCGACCGATCCAGTTAGCCTGCATCTGCTTGACGCGCTCGGGCCAGCCGGGGAGCTTCTCCAGATCGTCGAGCAGCTCCTGAGAGTACTCGGTGATCTTGTAGTACCACTGCTCAAGGTCGCGCTTCTCGGGCTCGGTGCCGCAACGCCAGCACTTGCCCTCGGTGACCTGCTCGTTGGCCAGAACGGTCTTGCAGGTGGGGCACCAGTTGACCGGGTTCTTCTTGCGATAGACCAGGCCCTTTTCCCACATCTTCTCAAAGATCCACTGGCCCCAGCGGTAGTAGTCGGGGCTGCAGGTCTTGACCATGCGATCCAGATCATAGGAGAAACCCATGCGCTTCATCGTGGCGAGCGCCTGGTCCATGTTCTTATACGTCCAGGCGGCAGCCTGCGTGTTGTGCTTAATAGCGGCGTTCTCGGCGGGCAGGCCAAAGGCATCAAAGCCGATGGGGTGCAGCACGTCATAGCCGCGCATGCGGGCCTGACGGGCCATGGCATCGCCGATGGTATAGTTGCGCGCGTGGCCCATGTGCAGGTCGCCCGACGGATACGGGAACATCTCGAGCACGTACTTCTTGGGCTTGCTGTCGTCGGTGTCGACGGCAAAGAGGTTGGAGTCCTCCCAGGCCTTCATCCACCGGGACTCAATGGCCTGCGCGTCGTAGACAGGAATCTCGTCCTTATGATCTGTGCAATCGCACATATCAGCTCCTTTAATCTTAGCTGGGGTCGGTCGGCTTAGCTTTATTCGCTACTGCGGACAGTCCTGCGCAAGACGAAGAGCACATTAAGTGCTCTTCTTTGCGTGCGGAACTTGTAGCAAACAAAGCTAAGCCGACCGACCCTAAGGTTAACTTGACTGATGATAGCAAATACGACAAGCGAGATGCCTGCGACTTGCAGGCATCTCGCTTTATCTAAATAACGTGGTTGTGAATCAACCGCTAATTGTTACCCGCCCAAGCATGATCGGGTTTTCCAGGTGCCGCAGATTGCCGTGAAAGAGGAGCGCCGCGTACTTTGGTACGCGAGCGACGGTTTGAACGGCAAGGTGCGGTGCTTGGGAAAGCCGCTTAGCGGTAGCTGACGCTTTGCTGGGAGTCCTTCACGACTACGTCGTGAGCGCCGCCTTCGACGATGGAGGTGGAGCTGACCAGGGTCAGGCGTGCCTTTTCCTGGAGCTCGGGGATCGAGAGAGCGCCGCAGTTGCACATCGTGGACTTGACCTTGTAGAGCGTGCCGCCCACGCCGTCCTTGAGGGAGCCGGCGTAGGGAACGTAGGAGTCGACGCCCTCGACGAAGCTGAGCTTCGCAGCGCCGCCCAGGTCGTAGCGCTGCCAGTTGCGGGCACGCGCAGAACCCTCGCCCCAGTACTCCTTCATGTACTGGCCGTTGACGTTGACGCGCTCGGTCGGGCTCTCGTCAAAGCGAGCGAAGTAGCGGCCCAGCATCATAAAGTCGGCACCCATGGCCAGGGCGAGCGTCATGTGGTAGTCGTAGACGATACCGCCGTCGGAGCACACGGGCACGTAGACACCGGTCTCCTCGTAGTACTCGTCGCGAGCGCGGCAGACGTCGATCAGCGCGGTAGCCTGGCCACGGCCGATGCCCTTGGTCTCACGGGTGATGCAGATGGAGCCGCCGCCGATACCGACCTTGATGAAGTCGGCACCGCAGTCGGCCAGGAAGCGGAAGCCCTCGGCGTCGACGACGTTGCCGGCACCGACCTTGACGTCCTCGCCGTAGTTGGCGCGAATCCACTCGATGGTGCGCTTCTGCCACTCGCTGAAGCCCTCGGAGGAGTCGATGCACAGGACATCGGCGCCGGCCTCGATGAGCAGCGGCACGCGCTCGGCATAGTCGCGGGTGTTGATACCGGCGCCGACCATGTAGCGCTTGTCGCCATCGAGCAGCTCGTTGGGGTTGGTCTTGTGGCTGTCGTAGTCCTTGCGGAAGACAATGCCCATGAGGTGATCGTTGTCGTCGACGATGGGCAGGGCGTTGAGCTTGTTGTCCCAGATGACGTCGTTGGCAACCTTGAGGCTGATGTTCTTGTCGCCCACGATGAGCTGCTCACGCGGGGTCATGAACTCGGAGACCTTCGTCTGGTGGTCATCGCGACTGGGGCGATAGTCACGGCTGGTGACGATGCCCAGGAGCTTACCCTTGGGAGTGCCGTCGTCGGTGACCGGCATGGTGGAGTGACCGGTCTTCTCCTTGAGCTCGATGACCTGCTCCATGGTCATGTCGGGGGTCAGCGTGGAATCGGACTGAACGAAGCCGGCCTTGTGATCCTTGACGGCCTTGACCATAGCGGCCTCGGACTCGGCACTCTGAGAACCGTAAATGAAGGACAGGCCACCCTCGGTAGCGAGCGCGACACCCATATCGACGCCCGAGACGGACTGCATGATGGCGGAAACCATGGGGATGTTCAGGGTGATTGCCGGCTTCTCACCGCGCTTAAAGCGGGTTAGCGGCGTCTTAAGAGAGACGTTGTTGGGGATGCACTGCGAGGACGAGTAACCAGGGACCAGCAGATACTCCGAAAACGTGTGGGACTCACCGGGAAAGAACGTAGCCATGTTTCTCCTTTTTCCATGCGACCGGTCGGCTGCAGGCCTCGTAGGACCCAGCCCAACCTTGGGCGCCCAATACTGGGGAAGTATCTTAACGCACTTTGACTGCTACAATGCATGATTTAAGAAGAGCACACGAGGGTTTGACGCAGGCTTTGCGTTTGCCCAGCAAACACTTTAGCGGGGAGACGTGGAGCACATGGAGTACAAGACGACGGCAAAGTTGGTCATTCAAGCGTGCGACAAGGATCTGCCGGGCGTGTTTGGACACGGCTGCGTCTTGCTGCTGCAGGGTATCGCCCGCGAGCACTCGCTCAACCGCGCCGCCAAGAGCATGGGCATGGCGTATTCCAAGGCCTGGCGCATCGTGAACGAGGCCGAAGGTCAGCTGGGCTGCAAACTCATCGAGCGCGACGGCGCCCGCGGATCCACCCTCACCCCCGCCGGCGAGCGAGCCATAGCGGTCTACGAGGAGCTGCAGGCCGACGTCAACAACGTCATCGCCACCAAAGCAAGCGACCTCATCGCAAGCATTAAAGAGTAGCTAGTTTACGAAGGGCATTGTCTAGGGCGGACGCTACGACCAGGGGATTGTCGGTGCCGGCGAAGAGACGGATGGTGCTCCCCTGCTTGCCGCGTGGGGCCGAAAGGCGCGTCGCTGCGCCGCCGGCGAGCGATGTGCGGAACTCCCCCGACAAAGCATCGAACAGCTCCCCTGCGCTAAGCTCGATAAGATCGAATTCAACTGCCGGGCCAAAACCATGCTCGAGGATCCCCGTTGCAACCACATGGTCGGGATGCGAGCTCAGCCCGGGATAGCGCACGTTGCGTACCATCTCGTTCGCAGCCAAGTACTCGGCCAGCGCACGGGCGCGGTCGAAATGTGCCTGCATGCGGACATCGAGCGAGTCCAGCCCGCGCTCCAGCACACCGGCCTCGTCAGCAGGCATATCAAGCTTGGCCAAGCCACAGCCCTCAAGCAGGGCATGCGCGCACTCAGCCGCGGCATCCACACGATGACGCTTGAGCTGCGAGCGCGCCACCGAAGCGGCAACGAACTTGCGCGGCGCCTTACCAGCACACACGCGGTCGAGCGCCTCGAGCGACAGCACGGCACCCAGCCGCAGCGGATCGCAGCCAAAAGCCGACGCCACGGTGTTGTCCACAACCAACAGCGCATGGGCCTCGCGAGCCGCACGACCCAGCGCACGCAGATCGGGCACGCGCAGACCAAACCCGCCGATGGAGTTGACAAACCACCACAGGTGCGGCCCCTCGGCATCAAACGAAGCATCATAGCCCTCGGAAGCAGCAGCAAACGCCGCAACCGACGGCGGGTCCACGAGAACAACATCGCAGCCATCAAAGCCGCGCTCAAACGCATCGGTAAAGTCATCGGCAAACGCGACCAGGCGGTCACCGGGACGCACAATCCCCAGCTGAGACAGCGCTGCTGGCACATGCGAGGCCGCAAGCAACCGCACCTCACGCGCGCCGGCTCTCAAAGCCCAAGCCTCTTCTAGCTGTTGCACGTCCACGCGGCACCGTCCCTTCACAAACAAAAACCCACGATGCGGGTGTTACCCGCATCGTGGGCAACGGCTGCAGTATAGCGCCGATATGCGACGAATCGCCTAGATGTTGAGCGTGTGATAGTTCACGCTCGCACCCGGAGCGTCAACGGTCACACCATAGGCCTCGGGATAGATGCGCGTCGAAAACACGAGCGCGCCATCATTCACAAACACCTCGACCGACGAGACATCGCCGACAATGCGCACGTTACGAACCTCGTCGACGGGCTCCCAGCGCACGGTACGACCGCAACCGGCAGAAGCGCGACCTTCATCGGTAAATCGCATCTCAAAGCGCGCGGGCAGATCGCCCTCGGCGGACACAAACGCCAGATTCAGCTCGCTATCAACGGTCGCGGTAAACGCGTCGTCGACACCGTCGACAACAACGTCAAAGCAGGTATCGCCGGCAACCTCCAACGAGCCCTCCCCCACACGCACCGAGGCATAATGGCGCTCAATCTCGCGCGCCGGCTGCTGCAGTACCACGCCGCCGTCACCGGCCGTAAGCTCGCGCGGCACCGTCATGCAGTGCTGCCAGCCGCACACCACGGTCGGTGCGTTGCCATAGGTCGGCTCATCGGGCATGCCCATCCAGCCGATCAGAATATGGCGACCGTCCTCGGCCGTGAACTCCTGCGGCGCATAGAAGTCAAAACCGGCGTCCCACAGGCGGAACTCGCCCAGCTCATAAGCGTCCTTGCCACCCGTAATGTCGCCCGATACAGGCATGTAGCCAGCGGCATACACATTGCCGCGATCCCAACGACCGCCCTCAAGGCCCTGGGGCGAGAACGACAAAAATGCAGCGGTATCGCCATTCGCATCGAGCTCAATATAGCCAGGGCACTCCCACATAAAGCCAAAGCGCTCGGGCGTAGACACACGGCTCTCGAGCTCCCAGCTCAGCATATCGGCCGAACCATACACCAGGATCTCGCCCACATCGCGCCCGGCACCCTCGCCGTGCATCGCACAAAAACGGCTCCCGACATGCGGCCCATCCACACGACGACGCGCGCCCAACACCATGTGGTAACGCCCATCATCATCGCGCCACACCTTGGGGTCACGTACATGGCAGGTCAAATCCTCGGGATAATCCTCGGACGCCAGCACCACGCGCTTTTGGCTGAACTCCCGACCGGCAAGGCCATCAACGCTCTCGACATAAACAGTATCGGCTCGTCGACCGGTATTGACGTAGTCGTACGTACCGTCCGAATCGGAAAGCTTCACGTTGCCCGTATAGAGCACGCGAATGCGGCCGTCCTCGGCAAGCGCGGAGCCCGAATACACGCCATGGCAATCAAACGGCTCGTCGGGCAGCAGTGGGGCACCAACGTAATCCCACGTCATAAGGTCGCAGCTCGTCGCATGGCCCCAGACCTTAACGCCGCCCTCGACATCAAACGGCGCATACTGAAAATAAGCGTGGAACACGCCGCCCGCTTGGCAAAGACCGTTGGGGTCGTTGAGCCATCCCGCCGGCGGCATAATATGAAAGCGCTGGCCATATGCGCCATGACCGCACTCAGAGGCGGCGGCGTCAACAGCGGCGACCAGCTTTGCAAGGTCACGACCAAGTGCATTAGACATATCAAAGTCCTAACGGATCGAAAGTTACAAGGCGCCAGAGATCGGCACCAGATACGGGAAACGCCCGCGAGCATACAACCCGCGGGCATTCCCTCAATCAAAAGCTCTTAGGCCTGCTCGGAAGCCTTGGGCTCGTCCTTGTACAGGACAAACGAGACGCCAAAGGAAACCAGCGCGGCGACCGCAAACATGATCGCGTACTGCACGGGCTGGGCCAGGCACAGCAGGATACCGAAGATGCCGGTAACGCCGGTGCCGGAAGCGGCAAGCGAGGTGAGCGCGCAGACCAGGGCACCGCAACCGCCGCCGATGCAGCCGGCGATGAAGGGCTTAAAGAAGCGCAGGTTCACACCAAAAATGGCCGGCTCGGTAATACCCATGAAGGCGGACAGAGCCGAAGGAAGCGCCAGGCCCTTGATCTTGGCATCGCGGGTTTTAAAGGCAACGGCGAGCGCGGCGCCACCCTGTGCGATGTTGGCAGCGCTGGCGATGGGCAGCCAGTAGGTCACACCGTACTGGGCGAGCTGGCCCAGGTCGATGGCGGTGTACATCTGGTGGATACCGGTAACGACCGTGGGGGCATAGAACAGGCCGACGATAAAGGAACCGATGCCGAAGGGCAGAGTCAGCAGGGCCTGGATCAGACCGAGGATGGCGTTCTCGGCCCAGACAAAGATGGGGCCGACGGCAACGAGCGTCACGAGCACGGTCACGAACACGGAGACGAGCGGGGTCACAAAGAGGTCGAACATCTCGGGAACGATCTTGTGCAGGCGCTTCTCGAGGAAGGCCAGAATGGCGCAGGCGATAACGATGGGGATCACGTGGCCCTGATAGCCGACCCACTCAAAGCTGTACACACCGGGAATAACGGTGACCATGGTCTGCACGCCCTCGGAGGCAACCGTGTAGGCGCTCTGCAACGAGGAGTTGATGAACGCACCACCGACGACGGCACCCAGATACGGGTTGGCGCCGAAGGCCTTAGCCGCGGAGTAGCCGATCAGGATCTGCAGAATGCCAAAGGACGTTCCCGAGACCAGGTCGGCAATCTTGTAGATAAAGTTATTGGTGTCGAGCGCGATAAAGCCGTTGGAGGCCATAAAGTTGAGGGCACTCATAATGCCCAGCAGCAGGCCCGAAGCCACGATGGCGGGGATGATGGGGACAAAGACGTCGCCGAGCACCTTAATTGCTCGCATAAAGATGTTCTGCTGCTGAGCCGCGGCCTCCTTGACCTCGGCCTTGGTGGCAGCCTCGACGCCGCTGAGCGCGATGAACTCTTCGTAGACCTTGTTGACGGTGCCGGTGCCAAAAATAATCTGGAGCTGGCCCTGGGCCTCAAAGACGCCCTTAGCGCCGTCGATATTCTCGAGAGCCTCCTTGTCAACCTTGGCGTTATCGGCAATCACCAGGCGCAAACGCGTGGCGCAATGCGCGGCAGAGACGACGTTGTCGGCGCCACCGATGTTGTCGAGCACCTCTTGGGCTGATTTGCGGTAGTCCATGACTTCCCTTTCCTCCAACGGGCGTATTTACACCCGGCCATCTTTGACACTTACACTGTAATCGTTTTCAGTTTCATATGACTGTAATCGTTTTCACAGTAGGGTGAACGGTAGAAAAAAGCCGGCGAATGGTAGTTTTGAGACAAAAACTGGGGACTCAAAGGCAGGCAGACGCGTCCAAGGACTAGACATTCATGAGCTGATGCCCAAGTTTGAGCGTCCGCAGGCCGCTCTCCCCCTCCTCGCCATCGAGCGCGTCGAGCAGCATATTGGTCGCCTCGACGCCACTGGTCAGGTAGCCATAATGCACGGTGGGAATGCCGCCCGTCAGCGCGCGCAAAAACGCGTTGTCGCCAAAACCGCTCACGCGACGCACGCCCTCGCCCACGCCGCGCAGCTCGTCAAAAGCGCGCAGGGCGCCGGCCGCCATAGTGTCGGTCGCGCACGCGATAAACGAAACATCGGGATCGACGGAGAGCAGTTCGCGCGCAGCGCGATAGCCCGAGTCGAGCGTAAATGACCCCTGGCGAATCAGGCTCGGATCAAGCACCGCGCCCGCGGCGCGCAAGCCAGCCTCAAAACCGCGACGACGGTCGAAACCGGCCGCGCGGTCCTCTTCGGAAACTCCAATGTAGGCGATCTTGCCGCCCACGCGACCCGCAAGCGCACGGCCCAGCTCAAAGGCAGCCTCGTAATCGTCGTGATAGACACACGCCGCGCCCTCGACATGCTGACCGATCAACACAATGGGCACGCGGCACGAGTCAATCGCCCGACGGTGCTCGTCGGTGATCATGGTTGCCACCAGCACAATGCCATCAACCGGATGGTTTTGAAATAAATCGAGGTATTCGAGCTCGCGATCGGGCGCATTGTCGGTGTTGGCAAGCAGCATCTGGTAGCCACGGCGACCGAGCACCTGGCCAATGCCAGCGGTAATGCGGCTCACGGATTCCGAGTTGATCTTAGGCACGATGACGCCGATGAGCTTGGTGGAGCCGGTGCGCAGCGCACGAGCCTGGCTGGACCGCACGTATCCGGTCAGCTCAATCGCTTGCTTAATGCGCTCGGCCTTATCCGCCGAGATATATCCACCGTTGAGGTAGCGCGAGACGGCAGCGCTCGAAACGCCCGCCAGCTCGGCCACATCTTTCATACGTACCAAAAAGCACCCCTGACAACGAATTCACAAGCACCATGATACCCAACTATCCATGATACTCGCCGTTGTACTGGATGAGCGTCAGGTCCTCCACGCCGTCGAGCGCGCGAATGGCGTCCGCATAGGGCATGTCAACACCGTCCGAGAACACCTCGACGGCCATCTCCACCTTGTCGCCGCGCATAGTCTTGGACTTGACGGTAAACTTGGTGCGGCCAAATGCACGCACGATATCGTCGCCGGTGGTCTGGCCCGTGTAGTGAATGACCATCATGTACACGCGCGCCTTGTCCTGATGGTTCGCAAAGCTGGCAATCATCACCACGATCACCACAGCCGTGAGCCCCACGAGCGCGTACATGCCGGCGCCGGCCGTAATGCCCGTGGTAATGGCCCAAAACAAATACAGCAGGTCGAGCGGGTCCTTAACCGCCGTACGGTAGCGGACGATAGACAGAGCACCGACCATACCGAGTGAGATGACCACGTTCGTCGAGATCGCGAGCGTGACCATGCAGGTGAGCACGCACATGCCCACAAGCGTCACGGCAAAGCTGCGCGAATACACCACGCCGGTAAAAAAGCGCTTGTACACGTAATAGATCAGGATGCCCATGGCGAGCGCCACGAGCAGCGAAAGGCCAATCTTGGCAGGGTCGACCTGGCCAAACGCCTCCAAGACGGAGTTCTTAAAAAAGTCCCTGGTGCTCATGGTCTAAATATCCCCTCGGTTCTCAAAATCCGATTCCCAGTAATTAAATCCGCGCAGGTAGGCGGTCTTGTCATAACACAGGCAGTACTTAGAGACCGCCGTGAGTTCGGCCGCTCCCGGCGGCACCATATCGCGCACCAGCTGCGGGCAAAACTCCGTAAACTTGACCTCCATCACCAGCTTGCCAGGCTCCAGGACCGGCAGCGCGGGCAGCGTCGCGTCAAAGATGTCGAAACTTCCCACCGCGGCACGCACGTTCATGTCAAACGTAATGCGCACGGTGCCCTCGTCCATCACCCACGGCTCGCGCTCGTAGTCCACGATGGTCCTCGGGCGCATCACGTTGCAGATGCACTCGATGTAGAACTCGCGACAGAGCGGATAGGGGCTCCTCAGCAAAAAGTCGTAGTCGCCAGCCAGAATCTGCTCAAACTCGCCGCGCGTAAGTGGCGCATCCTCCTTGTAAATCCAGCTGCCGTACTTCTTTTTGCGCTCGAGCTTAATAACCTTGTCGCTGCCGTTATAGATGCGTACACGATACTTTTTGCGCATGAGAATACCGGCGTCTTTTTCCTCGTAGGCCGAATTGCAGTAGTCGTCAAAATACAGGCTGCGAATGGTGTAACCACGCGCCCGCGCATGCTTGTCCAGCTTAAACACCGGCGCCATGCGACAGGCAAGCGCAGCGTGCTCGCCCTCGTTAATGAGATATTTGAGCTCGTGGCGGTAACGCTCCCGCGTGGTACGCACAGGCGGGGCCGCCAAGCGCTCAAGCAGCGCGCTAGCCCTCCTCATACGTGTCCTCCACGACCTTACCGCCGTCTTGCACGTAAAAACACTTCATGCCGTAGTGCTTGCCGTCGTCGGTCACATAGTAGTCAAACGCATCTTGCGTATAGCCGTCGGAGTTGTTGGCACGCACGCGCACAAAATACTGGCCGGCATCGGGCGCATCGCAGGTCACCTCGGGAAGCAGCACGTCCTCGGCCTTAAAGACCACGTCGCTTATTGCATAGTCACGCGCAAGCTCCACGGTGTAGCGAATGTCGCGCGCCTCAAAGTCGTAGGACGCATCCCAGTTAATACGCAGCTTACCGTTATCGATCTGCGGCACGCCGATGTAGAACGGCATGGGCTTTTTAAAACTCTCGCGAAAGCTCTTGTAGTTCTCCTCAATCTCGGAGGGAATCGCCGCGGCGATCTGCTCGTATTGGTCCTTGGTGACAGGCAGATGGTCGATATCGGGCGAAGCAAAGACCAGCGATTCAGTAACCTCGCGGTAGTGCTTGATCATCTTGCTCAGGCGTGCCTCGGTCATATACGAACGCAGGTCCTTGACGGCGCGGTCGAGCTCGCTGCGGAACGATTTGCTGCGAAGCGCACGATTGAACAGTACGTTGCCCCAGTAGTTGCTTGCGCCGCGCTCCCAGCTCGCGTAGTCCGAAAACCCGGTAAGAGATAGCTCCAGCTTACGCAGCATGCCGTCGTTATCCCAATCTAAAAAGTACCAGGTATTTGAGTTGAGAGGACTGTACAGATAGCAGTTACGGTTCTGCGTATCGCAGTTGCCCGTCAGAATCTGAAACGCCAGCCAATAAACCAGATTCTCGGAATCAAAGTAGGTGTCGAGCACGTCATCGATCTTTTGCGATTCGTCGTTAAGCGCATCGAGCATCTCGATAAGCTTGGTGTGGTCCGAATCGCCCTTAATCTCGAGCATGCCCTCAAAGTTTGCCTGGTTGTAGTCGGGATCGTCGGCGAGCTTAATGGTGTCCTCGTAGCGATGGAAATCGAAGCTGTTCACCTTATACAGATGCCCGTTCTTATCCAAGCCGTGCGCCTTAAGCGCCGTCTTGTTGAGCTGCTCCACCTGCGTAAACAGGCCGTAGTCCTGAAAGGTGTCGTTGGACTTTTCGGTCTGGTCGCACACCCACAGATGCACAAACTGTGTGCGCAGGCCCATCATCTGGGGAATCCCACGGATAAGGTCGTAGGCCATCTTGTTGCGAAAACGCATACCCTCGCCCATGTGCTTGTTGAGCGCAATCGCGCGCTGTTGGCGCCAGGTACCCTTGCCCTTTTTGAGCTCCACCTTGTAATTCTTTTGCGAGTTATTGCTCGAGGTCTGGCCGCGCACCTGCACGGTAGCATTGGGCGCTTCCTCGCCATAGCCAACCTCGCCGGCAACTGGTCCCTCTTCGTCGCCCGGCTGCAGCAGGCCCATAACCTGATAGCGCGTCACGCCCATGTCGGCATAGTCATACACCGAGTACGTGTTGATCTCGGCCCAGCTGTGGTCAGTGTTCTCGGAGCTGTTGCCGCGCGAGACCGTCAGGTACATGGTCACAATACCCGAGTCGTCGTAGACCTCGTAGAGCTCGTCCTTGTCGCGCAGGTGTTTGGCCTCATTCGAGGCCTCAGCCTTTTTAATCTTGTCCTGCTTTTTGACCTTTTTAGTCGAGGATTCGTCCTGAGACGAACAGCCCGAAAGCAACAGCGCGCCGGCAGCCGCCTCAATCAGGCGACGGCGAGACATCATCCTATCGGTCATCAGAACCTCCCCAATGGTTGCGATACACACGGACCATCGTGCGCTCAAACGCGCCATGTGGCTCACCCTTATGGCGACCTTCCTCATAGCGCTGCTCGGCACGATCGAGCAAGCGGCCCAGCTGTGTAAACCAGCCCGTCTTGTCAGTAGCCACAATGGGCTGCTGGCTCAGGATACGATACGGCAAGTTGGCGGTATAGGTATCGAGCCGCAGCAGCGCCACGATAAAAAACACCGCTGAACCCAACAAAAAGCCAAAGCCGTAAAACTGCTGCGGCAAGAGCAGAGAAACGGCAGTCGCCAGCCCGGCCACACCGGCAAACAGCCCCGAGGCAAGCACGGCCCCCTTGTAGTCGGTAAAGTACAGCAAGATGAGCAACAACGTATTGCCCACGGCATACAGGCCGTAGCCCACGCATAACGTGCGGAAATACCCGTGCATCAGGTTGTTAAAGCCCAACGGTAGGGCCGACAGCACCGTGGTCTCGAGCGAGATGACCGCCGCCGTCACAAACAGTTGCTTGAGCGCACAAAAGCGCAGTTCTCGGTTGAGCGTGGCAAGCATTTCCTCCTCGGCCACCACAATATCGCCTACCACGCCGCCGTCGTTGAACAGGCTGTAGTAGTCGCGGTAGCGTGGATAGAAGTTGACCTCGACCGAGACCACAAAGTTGACGGTCGTGACCAGGATCGTCAAAAACGCGATGAGCGCCGGCACATCGTAGTAGGGCGCACCATAAAACAAGCCCTTGACCTGCACGCCAATGGGACCGGCCCAAATAATCACCAGGTGCGCAAAGAGTCCCAGATTGGTTAATAGGCCCGTGAGCGCCAGCGACATAAACTGATCGAGCCACTGCAAAAAGAGCCAGGGGCTGCGGTCGCTCTGAGGAAAATACCGGTACAGCAGTACCACGTCCCAGGCGAGCATGACGCCGTAGCCCAGAGCAATTGATGCCAACAGGCCCTCGACCGGCGGCAGCCCCAGTGCCAGCGCGGCCAGGGCGCAGAGGCACGCCAGGCCAATGGCGGCCGCAAAGCTGCGCAGGATGCCGCGGTAGTCTTTGATGGCCGTGAGATAGCTCATGCCGTTCCAGTTGACGATCATAATATTGAACAGCCACAGGCATAGCAGCCCCTGCAGCAGCGTGGCGCCCGAGAACAGCAGAAAGACACCGTAGAGCACCGTGCCCGCAACGAGCATGATGGCGTTGGAGCCCCAAAACGAAGGCAGAATCTCATCCTCGCGCTCGGCAAAAAGCATATCGGCCAAAAAGCGCGTGACCGGCATAGAGAAAAAGCTTGTGAGCGTGAGCGACGCCAGTAGCGTATAGGTCACCATGCACACCAGCAGGTCCTGGTTGGCTCGGCCCACGCCCCACAGACCGCACAGCACCAAGATACCCACCTGGAGTAACACACCCAGCAGCATGGGGCCCGTGCACACAATGCCAGCGTAGCCATAGGCGCGCATCGTGGCAAACAGACCCTTGCGCCTAAACAGGCGCTTGAGCTCAAAACCGATTCCGGCCACCGGCTACTCCCCCTCTCTGGGCAGGTCAAACGCACGCGCAGTCTCGTCGTACAGTGCGCGATAGTTGGCGAGCATCTGCTCGTGCAAAAAGTACGTGGCAACGCGACGCTGGCCGCGCTCCCCCATCTCAATGCGACGAGCGCGGCTCACGCACATGCGTTCCATGGCATCGGCCAAGCCCTTGCGATACATGGGCGGCGTCACAAAACCCGCCACGCCAAAGTCGTCACCCGGGGCGCCTTCGAGCAGCTCACGGCAGCAGCCCACCTCGGTCGTCACGCAGGGACGGCGCGCTGCAAGCGACTCCAGCACGCTGAGCGGCTGGCCCTCGGAGATACTCGTCAAAATGGTAAAGTCGAGCTTTTCCATGTACTCGACCACGTTGACGCGGCCGGTAAAGATCAGGTCGCGCACGCCCAGGGTTTCGACCAGCACGTGGCACTCGGCGCCGTACTCCTCGTCGTCCACGCCGCCCATGATGTGCAGGCGCACCTTGGGCAGGCGCTCGTGCAGCTCAAAGAAGGCATAAATCATGGTCTTGACGTCCTTGATGGGCGCCAGGCGCACCACCGCGCCAATGTCCACCCAGCCGTCATCGGGCTTTAAGGGGATGTCCTTAAAGCGGTCGAACTGGATGCCATTGGGGATGACCAGGCATTTGTCCGCATCGCAGCCCATATCGACCTGCGTCTTGCGGGCGTTATGGAACAAACTCGTCACACGAAAGGCGCGGCGGTAGATCTCCTCCGAAAGCAGGTAGAAAAAGCGAATCCAGCGGTCCTTAAACGACGGCACCACCCAATCGGCGCGAATGATCTCTTCCTCGCGCTCGCGGGTATAGATGCCATGCTCGGTCAGCAGCACCGGCGCATGGTGAACGTTTGAGCCCAGGCAGGCGAGCAGGCCACCGTAGCCAGTCGAGATGGCATGGTACACATCGGCCACCGGCACCTCGCTGCCCAACAGGTAGAGCACGGGCAGCAACATGGAGCGCATGGTGTGGAATGCATCGGCAAAGGGCGTGTAGGGGTACTCGGCCAGGCACACGTCGCGAAAGATATCAATAAACGTGCGGCTCTGCAAAAACGAGAGCGGATGCACGCGACGGCGGTGGAAGATATCGAATAACACGTCCCAGTCCGGATTGGAGAGCGACACCAGACGGCGTAGCGCCTCGCGCTCACGGTCGTTAAAACTGGCTTCATGTTGCTCGCCCGAAAGCCGCAGGGCATCGTCCAGGAACACCTCGTGCACCTCGACCACGTTGCCGGGCAGCTCGTAGACAAACTTGCCACGGTCGGCAGCATGCGCGCCGATCACCCACAGCACAAACTCGTGCTCGGGCATGGCCGTAATGTAGCCATGCATCCAGGTAGATACGCCGCCGTGCACATAGGGGTAGCAACCCTCGAGTACCAAGCAGATTCTCATTTATCGCCACCCTCCTTGCACTCGATCGTCACGGTCTTATCATTTGCCTTGAGCAGATACAGATTACCCGTAAGGTGCGTCAGTTCGCCACCCGTCACCGCACCCGGCTCGCCATTATTGGCGCGGAACATGAGCCACGCCTCGTCGTGGAAATTGCCCAGGTTGAGCGTCCAGGCATCCGCGCTGGTATCCACGCTCACCGTAACCGACGAAAAGCGCTGAATGGCGCCCGAGCACTCCGACGCCGTCTGGTGCCGCAGGTCGGGCGCGGATTTGGTAAGCCACTCCTGGTAGTCGACCAGGCCGCCCTTGTAGACCTCCCAGCCCTCCTTGGCACCACGATCGGGATCGAGCAAGTCGTCCGGGTGCATAAAATGCGTACTCACGTAGTGCATGTTGAGCTCGGACACGGCTGCCAGACGCATATAGGAATCGTTGACCATGCCGCCCGAAACAATACGTGGCTGCTCCACAATGCCATCGCTCGCCACGCCAAACTCCTGCACGTACGGCAGGTCGGTGCCATCCTCAAAATACGTGCTGGCGATGGTCTTAATGCGCGGAACGTCAGTGCCAATGAGCTTGCGCGCTCGGGCCGAAAGGATATTCGACGGCGGTACGTAAACCGAGCCGTGAGCGTTGGGCAGGACCTCGTCCTGGAAGGCTATAAGCTCGTTGAGCGAAGCGACGAGCGTCTCTTTGTTCTTCCAGGTCTTGTAGACGTACAGCGTGCCGTAGTCGGTGTCCCAGAGCGCCAGAGGCTGATGGTTGTAGCCGTGAAAGCCCAGCTCACCGCCCATCTGCAGCAGCATGCCACCAAAATAGCGGAACTGCGTGGTATCGGCCTGTCGCGCGGGCTCGGTCTGGTTGACCGCGTCCTCGTAGTTTTCGATCATCACGCCGGTATAGCGAATGCCGTATTTTTGCGCGAGCTTTTGCAGATCAGGCCACCAGACCTTGGTGTAAAAATCGGCAATGAAAAGGCCGTAGTCACGCTTGATATAAGTACCGTCGCCCGAGGGCACGGGGCTAGGAAAGTCGTCCAAATAGAACACGGCGCTGTTGATGACCGGATAGGCCGTGGCATCACCCAGCAAGCTTATGGCCGAAGCATAGAACCCACGCATGACCTTGTCGTAGATGCCAATGTTGCACACCACGGTGTGACCACTGCCGCAATCGTTAGACCAAATGAGCGGCGTGCCCGCGTCACCGGTCTTTGCCCAGACGTGCGCCGTTTCGCGCAATGAAACCGAAAGTGAAGAATCGAAGGGATCCGAGAACTCGTAGCGCTCTCCTCCGCCCAGCATAAAGTCCTCACTCGGAACGATACTTTCGGCTGTCGCATAGTCATATCCGGCCGATTCGATCCCAAACTTGGAAGCAATAGCCTGCAGGCAGTTCGAGTTATCTGGCGTCATGCCCAGCATGAGTGAGCCGCCCGCACTCACCCAACTCATCAGATCGGTCAGATGCGTACCCAGTCCGTCAAGCGAGGGCATGAGCACAATCACGCGATCAAACGACGCGAGCGATGGGATCGCGTCCGCACCGTCGGTGGCAATATCAACATCGCGATGGGCAATCTTCATGTCCAGCAAAATCTGGTCGAACTGGTCTTTGACATTGTCGACGCCATCTTGGTCCGAGTCGGTAATGACCAGGCACGTGGGCTTTTGGCCAAAGATTGCCGAGGAGGCCGGCACCGCATCGTTGGCGGCAAGCATCCCCAGCTTATGCCGGCCCGCACTGTACTGCACGCCGGCACGCTCCACCAGCAGCACGGCGGCGCAGGTCGTCGTTAAAGCGCAGCGACTCCAGCGCAGACTCTTTCAGCCCCTCGCCAAACACCGCGCTGCGGAGCGATAGCAGAACCACCAGCAACGGGCCCCACAGCGGCACCAGCACTATCACAGCCAGCATGTGTCCGCGCACCGGCAGCAGGCCCAGCTTCATGAGCGTCCACAGCATCAGGCAAACCAGCGCATGAATCAGCAGCAAGACGGCAGCAACGACAAGCGAGATCAAGCGGCACCCCCCTCACCGTCACCGGTGTAAGAGATGTGCTGCAGCAGCGCCACGATGTCCTCGCCGTCGACGGGCTCCACCGCAATCTGCTTTGCGCTCAGGCGCTCGCGGATAATGGGCAGATCGCACGCCTTTGCCTGGCGCATAAGCAGGTAGAGCACGTCGCCGTCGACCAAGCCCGCCGCGTCGCTCTCGCGGATTGCCGACCCAATTGCGCCCACCAGCTCGCCGACAGGCTCCATGCCCGGTACCACGCGCAGGAGCAAAAAACTCCCCATCTTGCTATCTGCCAGCGCCTGCTCCGCAGCGAGCTCTTGGCCAAAGGCGGCCTGCTTGAGCACGCAAGTGCCGTCAACGCAGCGTTTATCCTGCGCCACCGCCTCATAGTCAAAGGCACGGCCCAGCGCGCTTTCGACCAACCCGCACAAGATGCGGAACAGGTTTTGATAATAGAGGGTCATTTGGTTTTCGGCCGCACTACGCACAAAGATCAACACGGCGGGTGCCCCGTCGCGCTCGATCGTGTATCCAAACATGGGAAGCCCCGGCGTCAGCTCGCGGTTCACCCACAGGTTCGAACGACCCCCGTCGCCCAAAAGAGGTGCAAGCTGCTCAAGCGTGAGCGAGCGTGCGGCATCTTCGGCAATCGCGGGACTTGCTGCCACCAGGCGTGCAAATGCCCCGCCCGAAACATGGTAGATCGCCACCGAATCGTTCTCGAGGATCTCGCCCAGAAGCTCGCAGCACTTGCGATAGATATCGCGTGGGTTGAGCACGTCGAGCTCCTGTGTCACGGCAAAGATCTTGCCAAAGCTGTCGTGGCGACCCACGATCTGGCGCCTGTACGCGCGCTTGTCCTCGATCGCGTCGTGGTAGAGCTGCGTAAGGAACGTATTGCGGTTGCGCACGAGCTCGTTTTGATCGCGCTCCGCCCTAATGGCCTCGCTGTTGCGCAGCTGCACATAGCCGCATACGGCACCCACCACAAAGTACGCAATAAACGGCAGCCAGTTGGACGGCTCGTAGAACAGACCCTGGAAGGTATAGCCGTACTGAGTAAAGTAGCTCGCGGCCAAACCCACCGACGCCAGCAGTGCCGCGACCAAGCCAAAGTCCAAGCCATACAGCGTGCCGATCAGCACCACATAGAGCAGGCGATAATCGAGCACGTTGAGCTGGGCCGATTGGGAGAACAGGTGCTCCAGCACCTCGAACAGAACCCAGGCAACGCCCGTCTCCAGGCATTTGATGGGCAGCGAGTACATCTGGATGCGGTCGATGGCGGCACGCAGCGGGTTGATCTTTTTGATGCGTCCAGCGCCCCAGCGAGCTTGAATGGTCGAGAGATCGCGCAGCAGGTCGTAGCGCTGAAACCAGCCATAGCGCACGCGAGCGACGTCGCTGGCGGGCAGGTTGTAGCCGGCAGAATCGCCATAGGCAACGGCAAGGCCGGGGAACAACGCCTTGAGGGCGTCCCCCACCTCACCCGCCGTGTGATGGAAGGTATCGGCAACGTCGAGCGTCTCAAAGTTACCATCCCAGCTGTCGAAGATACGACGTACCAGCACCGCAAGCTCCTCGGCACACAGCAGGGGAAACGCCGCATGCTGCGCGCCCTGCAGAGCAACCGAGCCGTTCGAGCACGCATCGAACAGCGGCACCAAAAACGGGTCCTCCAGCGCGGCAGACGCGGTATACAGGAACGGCACGCGCAGAATCTTGGTCTGAACGCCCTCGCGAGCAGCGTAGTGGCGGCACAGGTCGTTGGCTGCGTGCGCGATAATGCCCTTGCCCGTTCGCCCCGCGGCATCGGTGGCGCCCTCAGCACCCGCGGGCCCCGCTACATACAGCAGTTGGACCCGGCGACCCGCGCACGCACGAAAGACCGTGCGCAGCAGCTCGATATCGCCCACGGTATCGGTATGCGGGGTAAGGTAATTAGACAGGTAGACCACGCGTTCGAACTCGTAGGCCTGATCCAGGTGTTGCAGAAGCTCTTTCCACGAGGCATGGGGCGATGACTCGTCGCGGCGCGTGTCCTGCGCGGCTACGACCTGCACATGGTCCCCGGGGAACGCCTTGGCGCAAAAGTCATCGTCAACATATGCGGTGTTGCCAACAACTAGCACTTCCATGGCGCATTCCTCCCCTAAAATCCACTTTTGTCCTAGTCAAACATGCGTATTTTACGCTGTCAACGCGAGTTGGAACGCCTTTAAGGCTGTTTTAAGAACTATTTTAGAGGATGTGGGGATGGCAACTCGTCCAACCCAGGCTCATTGAGAGGCTGCTATTCGCTCTGAAAAGGCACATCGCAATCTGCTGACAGCTCTGCAGGGAGAATGGCAGGCAATGTAAGCGCTCCCATGGGCGAAAGTCCAGTAACAACCATCAAATAGCTCTTTGCATGGGCATATGCCATCGAAATAGCATTTGAAAGAAGGTAGTGACGCGCCTCGTCATCGGGAGAGTTCATTGGCATTTGCGCTGAAACCGAGATGGATACTGTAACGCCAGCGTGCATCTTCTCCTGTGCACCTTCATCTCTGTCAAGGAGGCTGCCAATTACGCACATCTTTAGACTTGCGCGTGCGTCATTACCTTTTTTCCAAAGGTGGACATCTTGGTAGCTAACGTCAACTTTTAATTCCATGTTATCCGAGGGCGAATCCTCGATATGGAAATCGGAGTCAACGACGAACAAATTCACGATCTGAATTGGAGCAATAAAATCCCCACTCATGCTGCCAAACCTCCGGAAATCATCTCGAGATTCACATGCGAGGACGGACGCTCGTTCCTAAAAGACCATTGCTTGCGCAGGGATTCATTGGACGAGAGAAACGGTAGCTCTTTAGAATAGTTAACGGTAACCTTAGGAACGATATTGATACCCAAAGCGAGCTCGAACCTAGCGATCGTCTTCAGCGTCATATTGGGCTGAGAATTCAACAGCTTCGAAAGCGACTGAAGGCTCACACCCATACGCTTTGCCAAATCGCTTTTGCTTAAACCCAAATGCTTCATCTCGCGATGAACAATAAACTCGATATCTAGCGCGTGTTCATAAGCGCGTGTTTCGCTAGTTTCTGTCTCGGCGTAAAAATCAGATAAATCTACTTTATTCATTGTGTTCTCCGTTTCGAAAGCCAAGTATGAAAGTCAACGCTCAGTTTCCAGAAGTTGACGTGCTATTACGGCTAATCGCTTGGCCCGCTCGATTTCTTTACTGATATTTCCTGATCCCTGATGTCCTTTAAACCAAAACAATAGAACAATTTTGTCTACGCCCTGACATATGGCATAAATCATCTCTCGATTTGCCCCGTCAAACCCTTTCAGTTCATAGAGGCCAATCTTAGAATCAATACATCGTAGCTTTGAGGTCCCACTCGCAACCTTTAACCCATAATCATAGATTTTTGAAATCTGGTCGATCATTTTACGGGCTGCAAGCTTCTTTTTAGGGTCTGTCAACATTTTCTGGAATTGAGAGTTGGCGGGAGAAGTCGTCAGCTCCCAAAACGGTCGGCCCTTGGAATCCCCATATTCGACAAGATCGTATCCTTCAACCAAGGGCCACCTCCCATTTCTAGATACACTTAACTTATAAGTTAAGTGTATCAATTTAAATACAAATAACAAGGCTTATGCCAGATTCCACAGCTCCAAATCGATAAACAACCCAGTCGAGCTTGTGCTAAATCCGGAAGTATGCGGCAAATTCCAGACATGCCGACCGCACTGGATAGCGGCAACGCTTCTACATGCTGCTTCTTTACCCGAAAAAGGCGGTGTGCTCGAGGGTTCCAGAATTTGCCGCATACATCCGTCGGGCAATTCCGGAAGTGCGGGGAAAATCAGAGCATTGCCGGCCAGACCCCTGTTTTGAGTTCCGCTGACCTGCGGTTTTGTTGCCGAAAAACAGGTTGCGCTCGGCAAGTTTCGATTTTCCCCGCACTTCCGAAATAACACGCTAAAAGCGAGTGTCCGGAAGCCAAACGCGACAAATACTCCTCGGAAAATAGCCCCTTGAACGCAAAAACCGCCTATCGACGGCTTCCACGGACCAAGCCGGACATACCGTCGCAGGGCCTCATCGCAGCTAGAGCTTTAAGGAAAGGCCCCGCCCCTGTCAAACCTCTACCGGAGAAGCACGGCAAACAAGAACTGCGCGAGCACGCGTCAGTAGAGTTACATGCAAGTAGAAAAACACCCGCAATTTCGCCTTTTCTCAATTGAGATGTAAGTTTCGACAGGCCAAATCTTACATCCAAACAAATAATAAAAAGAGGCGGCCATTCAAAAGAAAAGCCGCCTCTCCGCAGGACGCAGGCCCGTAGGTTGACTGCGTCAATACCGCTAGATTCGGCCTAGTATCCTATAGGGTCCCAAAAGGTCAATCCAGTTAAAGACGGCAGGCAGCACGAAACAACATCTTTCATGAATCTCCAGTCCTATCAAGCCCGATCGAACTTGACCGTCAAACCAGATACGGCCCAATCAAATCGAATATCTCGCCAACCTTAGTTGAAGGGTTTTGCGCAGATGGCTTAATGTTACCCAGTTCCCTATGGTACGCGACGAGGCGCCCAGCACGCTGCAACGCTTCGCCTCGCCTATCATCCACTGCCCCAAACATCCCGTCAAGGTTCTTGCGGTACTCGATGCCCAGGTTCTTCGACATCTCCTGCGCGAGGGCATGCTGGCAGTCGGACGCGGACATATGCGCGGTCGTGTAGCGAAGTGCAGAAGCGGCCACAGCTCGAAACAGGGGTTGGACCACAACGCGTGGAAGGTCCTCGAACCATCAGAGAGCTCGTTGCACTTACGCTCCATCGCGTCGAAGTCGGACGCAGGGAAGTCATCCTTGTCATACACGAGCCACACGTGGTCGAACGTCTCGGGCGCATAGAGGCAGTGTTCGACGGCGAAGTCGAGCAGGTCGAGCGTATGTTTGCCCGTTCCCTTAACGATAACGGCAACCTTGCGTTCGTCTGCCGCACACAAAGCGGCACGCACACCCTCAAAGTAGCGAGGCTCAGTCTCCTTGCCCTCGGTCACCACGAGGTGGCGCGTCATCTGCACCATGCGCGGGCGAACCTCACGTTTGCCACTACGCCAGCCCTTCGACTTCTTCGCTGCCATGCTAATCCCACTCCTCAATGCGGGTTAGGTATGGGTCGGCGCCGTAGCGACCGGACAGGTATTGCTTATCGAAAGCCGCATTCTTACTAACCAAATTGCCGTTTGCCTCGCGGATGTCGACGAGCGACCAAAGCTGGCTCGCCTCTCCCTCGCTGCGTGCGGCAAACCATATCTCGTCGCGGCGAAATACATCGTTTCGCATGGTGGACACGTCCTGGGACGAGAAAATGAGCTGTGCACCATTCTTGTTGACCGCAGGGTCCTTGAACAGCAGAATGACGTAGCGAAGAAGCTTCGGGTGCAGCTTGGCATCGAGCTCGTCTACCACAACGGTAGCGCCGCGATCGAAAGCCATCAGCAAAAAAGCTGCCAGCCCCAAGAGTTTCTGAGTGCCGGCCGACTCCTCGGACAAACGCAGCTCATAGCGCTTGCCACCCACGTTATGCCCCACGAATACGCGTCGATTACGGCCCTCTGAGGTCTCCTCCACCCTGAAGCCATCGATGCGCACGTCAACGGCGCGCAGAAAACGCGTGATCTCAGGCGAGTCGGCCTCATCGAGTATCTGTTCAAGCGCCCGTTCCAAAAACGAGCAGTTATAGTTCAAAAACACCCCGTTAAGAAACCAGCTGGTAGCCTCCTCGACTACCGGCACATTAAAGTTAATACAGAGAAATGACAGGTACGGGAGCCTCGGATTAAAAGTCGCGGCTGTCGCGAGTTTACGTAGCGTGGGGCCAAGTTTAATCTCAACGCCCTCGCGCTCGAACAGCATCGCCGAACGTGACGCCCCTAGCTTGCGTCGCCATAGGCCCTCATTCACAATTTCATCTGAAAGCACGGACAGGACATAGCGGTACTCATGATTACCTGCGCGGTAATAGAGCTCGAACTCAGTAGGTTCAGAAACAGAAACGTCATCAAACTCGAACGCCGAACAACGAGGCATCGAGGGACATTCCTCATCAAATCCACCATCGCGGGCAGACAGCAACCTGACCGGTCTGGCCACCGCCGAACGAACGTAGTCAAGAGCCTCGAGCAGATTAGACTTGCCGCCAGCGTTGGGCCCGTACACCGCAGCCACCGGAAGGAAACTCTGCCCGTCGGAGCACTCGATGAGGGAACGCTCAAACTCCTTCATCGGCGTTGCCTGCATGGAAAGCTCAGCCTCGTCGCGATAAGACCGATAGTTCTTAAAGGTGAACTGGCAAAGCATGGTACTCAACATTCCTTTTATTATTTTGAAAAGATATTTCAGAGTTTTTCTTTGATTATAGGCTTTAAGCAGGCTAAATCAAGTGCTTGCTACACCAATGACAACAGGCATAAAGTGCCAAACCGCCCATGCTCGGCCATTCCATTGCCGGAATGGCGCCTAGCCAGCATATCAGACATTAAACGCATGAAAAAAGGGCAACACTCTCTTGTCGAAAGCGTCACCCTTAAAGCTCCCGTAAAGCTTTTGTATGATAGCTCGGTATGCTACATCATCTCGCAGAGATGTACAGCACCAAGAATCGCTATTCCTGGCAGAACAAACACCGTGAATGCGGCGGTCCAATTGCCATCGGCGTTATTGAAGCTTTCTCTACACTCTGATGTTCATCTCTTTAAACACGTTGTATAAAACATCTTGTGCAATTAGCCCACGATAAGATCCAACAAGTTCACCTAATTCATCAAGCATTGCTTTCGTCTCGTCGTCGGGCAGAACACGGCAGAGCAGGGAGTACATATCGGAAAACCTTGCCCCTCTTACGACCGCACAATAGAGCCGCTCGTCATGCGCGCAAATATTCCTATAGCCAGAAAGAACTTGAATGACGCGAAGCAGCATTATCGGCTCGAGTCTTTGTTTTCTATTTGACGTTTGGCTGACCAACTTGCAGGCAGCATTTTGCACGCCGCGTTTTTGAAGCTGATAGAAATGTGAGATATTGCCAAATGTCAGATCATTCTGAAGAACCCACAAGGGCACTGCACCGTATTTATTCAAATAATGCCTCACAAATGGGCGCATACGCTGCTCGTTTGATACCTTATCATTCAGCAGTTTTAGCAGTTCAGCAAGATTCTTCGAGTGCTGGTAACCCTTATTGCCTCGAAACGCCTTAGGCACGAGCAAATCACTAGACGCAACATAATTAGAACGATCCAGGTAGGCATCTGCAGCACGGTATTCATTGCAAAACGAATATACAACGGCGTTCTTAAGTACGGCCTCTGCTCTTGCAAGATAGGAAAATGTAAGTTGTCTAAGTTCTCTATCGAACAAAAAGAGATCGTAGATGTTCTTGAATGAAGTGCCCTCTCTAAAAACATCATCTGACGAGGACTGTGCGGCATTTTTATCAAGAAAAGGGCCTTTGTAGCCATTTATAACTGCGTAATAGCTTTCACGCCTCAGGCAATCTACCGTGGTTGCATCAGTCGCCACCCCACGGCTCTCTAGGAGTTCTATTAGTTGAGCGAAAGTCTTAAACTCTTTTGCCAAAACAAGCTCCTAAAATCAAAGGGCCGTTGCCGGAAGCCTCCGGACAACGACCCTTCTTTGTCATCGCCTCACTTAGAGTCCACGACGACTGCATCACTGTTGGTATAATACCCTAAATTAATCGCTAATGCGGTACATACAGGAATTACATTCTATGTTCGGTCAAATCTTTCATGAATCAGCCATTGACCGGGGCCAGCACGCCGAGCCAGCGGCAACTGCTAAGATTCATACAAAGCCGCTTCCTCGTTAACATGTGACAGAATTATTCGAGCGTAAGCGGCTATCTAGTTAAACATAAGACTCTGCAACCTAAAACCCGGGCTGATATTGCCCAATTAGTCGTTCTAAGTAGAGGCGATCTTCTGCAATCAGAAACTCCCACAACCTGTCACCGTTCATCAGAACACGGTTAAATGAATCGACTTCAATGGCCGCCATGCGAGTGATGGAGACGCAACGGTCTTCTTTCAATCTTTGTCTAAACACAACGGCATGACGAGGGCTCAACGGAAAATAGATGCCACAAGGGTTTTCATCACTCTCGTCCTTCCACTCTGCATGCACGGGAAGTGACGAGGTTATAAACTCAGAGCCTTCTGGCGCTATATAAAACAGGCAATCCATGTCGAGCAATAAGACGAGTAAATCGTACATTGGCGCGCCCTTATCGAACCTGAACAGCGCTGTATCCAGACAAGCGAGCTCGGCAATGGCTTCAAATTCATTCCTGTAGCCCGCCAAATCCATTTGAGAAATGTCTTTGTCAGAGAAAAAGGCACTCGACAACAAGTCGACGGAGTGAGCGCCAGCGTTACCCCTCACCTTGCTCAACCATTTAGGATGCCTCGCAATGAGCGATGCGAGCAAAAATGCCAGTCGAGAAATCAACGCGACGCACTCTTCACCTTTTGGCAGTTTTCCGGAATCAAGATAACTGAGCAACGAGCGGTAGGAAGGTGCAAGATTGTTCTCGATTTTCCCAAGAGCATCTTCGATGACGCCCTTCTCGATGAATCCGTCATCGCCCTGGGATCCACGTCGCCTGACCTCATAGAGGTAGTTTTCCGCACAAACGTTTTCAGGCTTCGTTCGAAAGACGGGTTTCAACCCACCAGCATCGCGTCTTACAACGCTGAGGTAGCCCGAGTCATCGGTAAACGATTTAAGATAAAACCGAGGCACGTAGTGCTGGTTCTTAACTCCAGACACGCTTACACCCCCAACAAAATCAAATCACCCTAGCCGGCTGTGTAAAAAGGGTTAAACCCAGTCTGGACGTCCGAGACAAGAGAAATATATTTATCAGGAACGATTCCCAAAGCATCAGGATCTTCCGTTTCAAACAGAAATAATTGGACATCATCTTTATCCACAAGTGAATAAAACTTCGAAATAATTGCTCCTATCGCCCCACGACTTTCCTTATCAAATGGCGACGAAACATGGTCAAATGCAAGCAAAGGGACAAGTGGAATGTTACGCTTCTGAAGCAAGTAATGCATAAAGGAAAAATAGCCGCAGACCTGCATCAACGTGTGGCGAGCACGACTCCCCGTAAATACATCAACACTATCATCCCCTTCAATAAATGTAGGTTGAAGCCCCACACCTTCCTTTTGAAACTTGATATAAAAATCAGGTTGCTTGAAATCAGATTCAACAAAGGAAGAGGCCTGGGAAGCCGAATGATACAAATCGGTTACGGCGTCAGAAATGGAATTAATAGAATTATTATCATCAGAATGCTTGAGTTTACGCAGCTCCCGATTTAGACGAGAGATCTCCTCTTTCACATCATCATAATTATCTGGCTTGCAGAGCGCCGAATACTGAGATAGATACTCATTTACCACCAAGATAGCCTTGCTTTTCTCATTAAAATCAAGCGGATTGAATACCACGTTTGCGGCTGTTAACTTAGCTTTAAGATGAGTTAATCTACTCTCCTTGTGCTCAAGTAATTCCTTTTGCAAATCAAGGTCTTTTCGAGGTATAGACGCTTCAATTTCACTAAGCAGATTGCAAGTTTGGCCCAATAAATCTGCTCTAGAATCATCGTCAGCAATCAGTGAGCTCAACCTGTCCAGAAGTCGATGCCGTTTCGCATCCTGAGCCTTTGTCCCATTCAGCTCATGAATCATTTGTTTCTGAGCCTTGATATCGTCCCTTAATTGATCCGCCTCCACAACATCGTTCGCCATTAAGCTCGAAGAAGAGTTGAGTTTGGTAGAAATTGCGACAGACTCAACCAATTCAGATATTGCAGCGGCATTGCTGCCGTCAAACCGCTCGACAATTCCGAGCTTTACAAGCTCTTGATTGACCGCCTCTAGATAATGATTATTAAAGGCGCGCCGAGCTTCCAGCTCACGAGCCTGTTTGTTAAGCTCAGCTATCTTGCGCTGAAGGAACACGATTCGATCCGGGTCGGTACTAAACAGATAATCAAATAAGGGTCTCTGCTTAACCCGATATTTAATTTCGAGAAGCTTACTGAAGAAGCCATTAATTCGGCCGACCGTAATTTCGCTTAGAAATGAGAATAAGGTGAACGTCCTATATGTCAGCTCTTGTCCGACATATTCAGAAAGGCAAGCTGGCTCGTCCGCTGATTCTAGAAATAATGAGTTAAGGTATTTTCTATATTCCTCAAGATCAGATACCTTGCAAGCAGTTCCATCTATTGCCAGCCCAAGCTCTTTGCCCAGTAAATCACGATGCAAGGAAAGGATATGACCATTAAAGAAAATCTGCATCTTGGCCGTCTGCAACGACTCCTTGAACCAAGGCGCCTCGGATAGATTCTTATTATCAGCGCCAAGCATATAATCAATGAAATTGTAAAATTCAGTTTTTCCAGAACTATTCGGCCCGTGTATGTAATTAATGCCGCTAGAAAAGGAATATTTAGACGTCTCGCCAGAACAAGAGATTAGTTCCAAGTACTCAATACTAAACATTACGAATCATCTCCGACAGAACATATTTATCGTCCAGGGAAGCGACTTCACTTATCAATTTAGGGATAAACGGATTCTTTACCTTGCAGTCCTGTGCTCGTCCTTTGCCAGTAAGACAGGCAAGAGTATCTTCGATAACAATGAGACCACCTTCAGTGGCTATCTCAATTGCTTCAACTGAATATTGAAGCTCATATAAGAACGACTCATAGTTACCAGAAACCGCACAGTGTTAGCGTCGGAATAATTTAGCCAAATATAGTCGGCCGAGATTGACCAATCCCG
>JAYBVN010000056.1:0-12413 GCA_037320555.1 Collinsella sp.
AATGGATTCTAAAAAACACCTTGCCAAATAGGAGCGTCAGGACGCAAAGAGGCTCCGCAGCGCGAAGCGCGATGCGGAGCCTCTTTGCATGTCCGAGGACGTTCCGGAGAGAAACCCCGTCACGCCCCCGGATTCCCGGTGGGAGTTCTAGACCTTGTCGGCCTTAGTACATACCGCCGCCCTGCTGACCAGCGGTGGCAGCAGCGATAGCGTCCTCAAGCTGAGTGTTCTTGGGCACATCGGAGACGGTGGCCTCGGTGATGAGGATCAGGCTGGCGACAGAAGCAGCGTTCTGCAGGGTGACGCGGCTGACCTTGACGGGGTCGAGGACGCCCATCTCGATCATGTCGCCCCACTCGCCGTTGGCAGAGTTGAGACCCTGGCCGGCGGGCAGCTCGGCAACCTTGTCGACCACGACAGCGCCCTCAAAGCCAGCGTTCTTGGCGATGGTGGCGACCGGAGCGGTCAGAGCCTTCTTGACGATGTCGACACCGATCTTCTCCTCGGGGTCGTCGATCTCGACAGCGTCGAGCGCAGGAGCAGCGTCCATGAAGGCGACGCCGCCACCGGCGACAATGCCCTCCTCGACAGCAGCGCGGGTAGCCTGCAGGGCGTCCTCGACGCGATGCTTGATCTCCTTGAGCTCGGACTCGGTAGCAGCGCCGACCTTGATGACGGCAACGCCACCGGAGAGCTTGGCCAGGCGCTCCTGGAGCTTCTCGCGGTCGAAGTCAGAGGTGGTGTTCTCCATCTCGCCCTTGATCTGAGCGATACGGGCGTCGATGGCCTCCTTGGAGCCAGCGCCGCCGACGACGACGGTGTTGTCCTTGGAGATGGTGACGGACTTAGCGGTACCGAGCATATCGGCGGTGATGTCAGCGACCTTCACGCCCAGCTCGTCCAGAGCGGCCTGGCCACCGGTGAGGACGGCGATGTCCTCGAGGATGCGCTTGCGGCGATCGCCGTAGCCCGGGGCCTTGACGGCGCAGACGTTGAGGGCGCCACGGATCTTGTTGAGGACCAGGGTAGGCAGAGCCTCGCCGTCGATGTCCTCAGCGATGATGAGCAGGCCACGGCCAGCGCGCTGGACAGCCTCGAGAACGGGCATGATGTCCTGAACGCTGGAGATCTTCTGGTCGGTGATGAGGATGTACGGATCCTTCATCACGGCCTCCATGCGGTCGTTGTCCGTGACGAAGTAAGCGGAGACATAGCCCTTGTCGAACTGCATGCCCTCGACGGTGTCGATGGTGATGTCGAACGTCTGGGAATCCTCGACGGTGATGACGCCGTCCTTGCCCACGACCTCCATGGCCTCGGCGATCTTCTCGCCGACCTCGGGGTCACCGGCAGAGATGGTACCGACGGAAGCAATCTGCTCCTTGGTCTCGACCGGCTTGGCCTGCTTCTTCATCTCGGCGACGGCGGCGTTGACGGCCTTGTCGATGCCGCGACGGATGGCCAGCGGGTTAGCGCCAGCAGCAACGTTGCGCAGACCGTCGTTGACGATGGCCTGAGCGAGCAGGGTTGCGGTGGTGGTGCCGTCACCCACGGTGTCGTTGGTCTTGGTGGCGACCTCCTTCACCAGCTGAGCGCCCATGTTCTCGATGTTGTCCTCGAGCTCGATCTCCTTAGCGACGGAAACGCCGTCGTTGGTGATGGTCGGGGCACCGAACGTGCGCTGCAGAGCGACGTAACGGCCCTTGGGGCCCATGGTGACGGTAACGGCATCGGCCAGAGTGTTGACGCCCTTTGCGAGCTTGGCGCGGGCATCGGTGTTGAACGTAATGTTCTTTGCCATGGTAGGTAATCCTCCAAAAGAAATGTGACTCGCGTCGCCGCTTCCGAGTCCTATGCGGCAGGCGCGTTCAAAGACGAATCAGAGATTCTGACGAGGCTAGGCCTCGACGACGGCGTAGATGTCGTCGGCGCGCATCAGCAGATACTTCTCGCCGTCGACCTTGACCTCGTTGCCACCGAACTTACCGTAGATGACAACGTCGCCAACCTTGACGTCCATGGGGATGCGCTCACCCCTGTCGTTGACCTTGCCGGCGCCAACGGCAACGATGGTGCCGCGCTGCGGCTTCTCCTGCGCGTTGCTGGCGATGTACAGACCAGAAGCGGTCTTCTGCTCGGCCTCGTCGGGCTTGACCAGAACACGATCTGCAAGCGGCTTCAAAGACGACATGCTTGTCTCCTCCTTTTTGGGCCGCGTGGTTGTGCCACGCGAATTAACCCTTTTTTGTTTGCGTACGCGTTGAATGGTACCCACGAATGGCGGGTTATACAACACAGAGTCAAAAAATCTTATTTTTTGGCACTTAGATTTTCTGAATGCCGGGGGATAGCTTAGCGGTGGCTCCCGTGTGGCTCCGGAGGGGCGGGGCATAAGGTTTCCTGCTCGGGCAGTCCTGCTCGCACGAAGGCCACATTAAGTGGGCTTCGGCTCGTGCGGAACTCGCGATAAACCTTATGCCCCGCCCCTCCGGAGCCACACGGGAGCCAGGTTAACTAATTCGGGCCCGGCATTCAGAAAAGTCAGTGCAGCAAAATGGCGATGCAGATGGTGCGAACAAGAAAGGGGCACGTTGCTGAAACGTGCCCCTTATGGGTGGGGTATGGGGTTAGCGCTCGTAGATTAAGTTGCCTGCCAGGTAGGTCGCCTGAACCTTGGTGGCTTGGAGTTCTTGGGGGTCGATGGTGAGCGGGTTTTGGTCCAGGACTACCAGGTCGGCATACTTGCCGGGCTCCAAGCTGCCGAGGTTTTGCTCGTCGCCAGCTGCGTACGCGCTGCCAAGCGTGTAGTTGCGCAGGGCCGTTGCCGCATCGATACGCTCGCTCGGTAACCAGCCGCCCTCGGGCCAGTGGCTCTTGGGGTCCTGGCGCGTGATAGCCGTGTAGAGCACGTTCATGCTGGTAACGGGCGTGATAGGGCTGTCGGTACCGAAGGCTTGGCGAATGCCGCGCTGCCTATAGGTCGCAAACGGCCACATGATGCGGCTGCGCTCCAGGCCCAGGTCGCGCTCGGGGCCGCCCGGGTCGAGTGTAATGTGGCAAGGCTGGCTCGAAGCAACCACGTTAAGCTTGCGCAGGCGGTCAATGTCCTCGGGCAAGAGGTTCTCCAGGTGCTCGAGCGTGTTATGGCCGTGCTGGGGCAGGCCGTACAGTTCGGCGGCCTCCTCAAAGATATCGAGCGCGGCATGGATGGCACCGTCGCCGATGACATGGATGCGCACGGTATGGCCGCGCTCCGCGGCCGCCAGAACCAGCTTGCGCATGCGCTCGGCAGGAACCGTCAGGCGACCTTGATCGCCCGGGAAGCGCGGGTTGGTATAGGGCTCGGTGAGATAGGCCGTGTGTTCGCTCGACACGCCGTCGAAGAACTGCTTAAAGCCTGGCGCCGAAAGCAGCGCGTTGTTCGCGTAACGTACCTGCAGCTCTTCCAAGCGCGATTGGTCATCCAGCAGCGTGGGAAACAAATGGGCTCGGATGCCCAACTTGCCGGCTGCCTGCAGTTTGTCGTAGACGTCGTCGCGGATAAAATCGCAGCCCGGCATGGGCATGAGCGACATATCGCATATCGAGGTGATGCCCTGCTCGGCCATCCGCCTCATTTGATCGGCGTAAGCGCTTGCGATGCGATCCTCGCCCAGCCACTCAAGGCAGCGCGGTAGCAGCTGCATGGCAGCCGCCTCGTGAGCAATACCCGTGAGCTCGCCGTTTGCGTCCTTGTCGTAGCTACCGCCCGCTGGTGGCTCGCTGTCGCGCGTGACGCCGAGTGCATCGAGTGCGCGGCTGTTGAGCCACAGCGTGTGCCCGTCGCCCGAATACATAACACAGGGACGATCGGGGAATGCCACATCGAGCGACGCCTTGGTAGGATGCTCGCGCGGGTCCCAACGGTAGTCGCGCCAGCCCTGCGTCACAACCCAAGCGTCGTCGGGCAGGTCCTGGGAAAACTCGAGCGCATGTTGCACCAGCGCCGCCTCGGACGTGCCCATATCCATGAGCATGTACGGCGAGGAACCGACCGAGGTATGGGAGAAGTGCAGATGAGCGTCATGGAAACCGGGGCAGACAAACTGCTCGCCGTAGTCGATAACCGACGTAGCGGCAGGAGCGGCGGCGATCACGTCATCGGGCGCACCGACTGCGACGATACGGTCGCCTGCGATGGCAATCGCCAGCTCGCGGGTGGTATCGATGCCGTCTTGCGCGGTAAAGACGTTCTTGGAGCGGATAATCCGATCGATATGTTGCATGGGCATCCCCATCTCTGGCAGGAAATTCAACACCCCCGAGTGTACTCCCCCGCCCTTGTAACAAAACCCCAAGCGGCAAACGGCAACTTTACCAGCCCTAGCGGCAGGTGGCATACTGGAGAGAGCCTGTACGATTTTGCGATCAACCCAGCAAGGAGCAAATCGACCATGACGAAGACCAAGGCACAGCAGATTATGGCGGCGACCGAGGCTCGCGCGGCTGACGACGTCACCGCGGCCATCCAAGATATCGCTACCGAGTTTGAACCATATATCATCAAGCAGCGCCGGCACTTCCATAAGCACCCGGAGCTGAGCCTCGCCGAGGAGCGCACGACCTCCGACATCGCCAACCAGCTCGACGCCATGAATATCCCCTACGAGCGTCCCCTTAAGACGGGCCTGGTGGCAACGCTTCGCGGCACCGCGCCCGACGCCTATCGCGAGGACGGCACGCCACGCCGCCGCATCCTGCTGCGCGCCGATATCGACGCCCTGCCCGTTACCGAGCAGACCGGCGAGGAGTTCGCCAGCGTCAACGAGGGCTGTATGCACGCCTGCGGCCACGACTGCCATATCGCCATGATGCTCGGCACGCTGCAAATCCTGCGCCATATGACCGACGACATCCACGGCGAGGTCCGCATCGTCTTCCAGCCCAGCGAGGAAAACGGCCAGGGCGCCAAGCTCATGATCGGCACGGGTGTGCTCGACGGCGTCGATGGCGCCTACGCCGCGCACATCTGGAGCGAGGTCGACGCCGGCACCGTGAGCTGCGAGCCCGGACCGCGCATGGCCAATACCGACTGGTTCCGTATCGACGTACGCGGCACCTCGTGCCACGGCGCCATGCCCCAGCGCGGTCACGACGCCGTTATGGTGGCCGCAGAGATCGTCAACGCCCTGCAGACCATCGTCTCGCGCGAGATCAGCCCCTACGAGCCGGCTGTCATCACCGTCGGCGAGCTGCACGGCGGCACCGCACGCAACGTTATCGCCGGCACGGCCTACCTCGCCGGCACGGTGCGCACCTACGGCGATTCGACCCACGAGGAAATGCCGGAGCTCATGCGCCGCATCGTGGAGCATACCGCGGCCGCCTTGGGCGCCGAGGCAGAGCTCACCGACTACACCATCGCCAACTACAAGGTCGAAAACGACGCCGCCTCGAGCGAGCGCTGCCGTCAGGCTGTAATCAAGTGCCTGGGCCCCGCCGGCCAAGGCCATTATCGCGGCACGCTCTCGGGCGAGGATTTTTCGGAGTACCTGCGCCGCGTACCGGGCGTGCTCGCCTTTGTAGGTACGCGCAACCCCAAGATTGGCGCCACGTACGCCCAACATTCCTGCTTTTACAAGATTGACGAGAGCGTGCTGGCCAAGGGCTCCATGGTTGCAGCCCAGTATGCCATCGACTTTTTGGCCGAGCCCACGCAAGAGGAGCTCGACGGCCCCACGATCGCCGCGGTTGCCGAGACCAACCCCGACTTGGCCGCCAAGCTGCGCTCTGCCAAGGCCACGGCCGCTGAGGCGCGCGACGCCATGCACGATGCTCGCACCGCCCGCCATGCTGCAATCAAGGGCATCCACGATGCGCGGGCTGCCGCTCGCCACGAGGAAAAGCGCGACGAGTAGCCGTCACGCCCATCCATAACAGCCTGGCTAAAGCAAAGCGGGGGCGGACGTTATCTCAACGTTCGCCCCCGCTTATGTGTCGACCGTTTTTCTAGCGCGTCCTCCGTCACGCCAGGTAAGAGCGAAGGATGGTGAGCCAGCGTGGGGGTTCGAGGTGGATGATATCGTCGGGAACTCCGGCGGGCGCATAGCCGCCAAAGAGCAGACCGGCATCTGCCGGATTGACGAGGCGCACGATCCATACGACGACGACCAGCACGCACAACACGGTGACCGCAATGTCGATACCACGCTTTAGCTTGCTCGATGCCACCTCCTCGCGCACGAACGCGAGCACAAACGCAATCGGCACCACCCAAAACAGCGGATGGTAGGCAAAGGCAGCCGCATAATCGAGGCGCAGCGCCGCCAGCCACGCCCTCGTCATGCCGCATCCCGGACAAGGAATGCCCGTCATCAATCGAAAAATGCAGCCAATGTCGAGCAGGTAGAGCGCGAGCCAGGCGACAAAGAGCGCGCCGGTGCAAAAAAGGGCGCGGCGAAGGAGCTCTGCCGTGCCCCTATGTCCCTGGAAGCTGTTCACGCCGCCCTTATTGTTAGGCACGAGCGCCAAGGCGAGTGTTGTAAGCCGTTGCCATGGCATTGGTATTATTGATGACGATGTTCATAGCGAAGATGGGACCAAGGCCGCACAGGAGCGCGCCGAAGATCTGCCACAGAAGAACGGTGGTGCCGTTTTCCTGGAACACCAGGCCGTAGCGAGGAGCGTTGGCCTGCAGGCGGTTGCCAATCTTGTAATACCAGTAGTACGCGTAGAAGCCGCAGGTCACAAACGATAGAAGGATGAATTCCGCCAGACCCGGCGTGTAATCGCCGTCATCCTGACACAACGTGTTGACGTCGCGTGCCAAGCAATACAGGAAGTAGAACGAATAGATACCGCAGGTCACAAGAGAGAGCAGCAGCCAGCCGATCAGGCTGCGGTCAGCCTTAATGGGGTCATAGCCCATCGGAGCGGATGCGGACTGTTGGGCGTATTGACCGGTGTACTGCTGCTGAGGCTGGGGCGCGGGCTGAATAGCCTGGGCCGGAGCGGGCTGGGGCTGCGGGGCCGCAGCGGCAGAAGCGGCACCAACGGCGGATCCGCAAACAGGGCAGAATTTGGCATCATCCGAAATGGGAGAACCACAAGTGGGACAGAACATGAGCCTCTCCTTTTCCTAAGGCGTCGCACGCCTTCAAACCTTACACGTCTACGTTCTCAACAATAGCCGCGACGTTGTTGCGCAACATTGACCAATTTCCGAGAAATTTTGCTGCAACCGTTTTCCCAGGCATTTTCTTGCTTTCGCAGTAGAAAAAGGCACCCCGGGCTCAGTTGCCCAGGGCGCCTCGACCGGCTATTCGGTTTGATTGTTTTCGGCAGCAGGATTATCGCCCGGCTCATCCGCCGGCGTGGCAACGGCATCCCAATCGGGCTCCGCAGGCGTCGCCTCGGACGCCGGTGCGGGGACAGGAGCAGGTGCCGGGGCAGGGGCAGGCGCGGGTGCCGGGGCAGGTGCAGGCGCGGGCGCCGGGGCAGGCGCAGCACCAGTGGCTGCCGTGGGATTGAATCCCGCAGGAGCAGGCTTCTTCTCACCCGGGAGCACAAAAGTCAAAACGTCGTCCTTGTCCTCATCGGCCCATTCGCTTGCATAACGCGCGACCCAATAGCCAACGGCACGGTGCTTGAGCATCTTGCCAAAGACTGTAAGAAACACGGTGACAAAAGCGACCAGCACCAGGAACAGCACGAGTGTGATGCCACCGCCGGCAACAATCGCCTCAATACCCGTAGGACGATAGTAGTAGCTATACATACCGACAGAGGCAACGGCGCCAAAGACGACCGTCAAGATCCATGTGACAACGTTGGCGACCAGACCCGTCAAAAACTCGGGAAGGAACGAAGCGCAGAACAGCTTGGTCTTATTGTTCTTAAAGGCTGCCCAAACCTTATCGAGCGAAAACGCGCTCTCGACGCGACCGGTCACCGCAAAGTGCATCACGGCAATGTCGGCGAACATCTTAAAGAAGACCCCCAGGACCGCCGTGGCAATCATAGCCAGGACAAGCAGGCCAAGCGAGCCAAACAGCGCAGCCTCGAGCGCATAAGAGCCGTAATAAGAATACGAGCCCGCGGCGCCAATTACCACGCCCTCCACCAGCGAAAGCACTACACCGATAATGGGAATGGCAGCGATAACCTCGAGCACGACCGAAATAACGCTCGAAAAGATTCCGAGACCAAACGACGTGGAACGCATCAACGGACGACCCATGCCGTCATCGATCTTAAGCGACAGGTCGCGACCCCACTCGATGCCAAAGCCCGAACCGCACACGCTCGCCACGTAGGCAGCCAAAAAGCCGATGGCAGCCGCAATACCGCCGATAACGGGGATGAACAGCACGAGTACCGACACGACACAGATAAGCGCCGGCAAAAAGGCAATCTGGCACACGCGCTGCAGCACGCCCGGAGTCTTGGTCATATCCTCAAACGCCTGAGCCGTGCAGCCCTTGGACGCGTTCGCGACAGGTTGAGGAACAAACTGCTGAGGCTGAGGCTGACCCTGAGGGGCGGAAGCTGCAGCACCGGCATTAGGAGCACCGCACACACCGCAGAACTTGTCGTTATCGCCCATAGGAGCGCCACACTGCGAACAGAACATCGAAATCATCCCTTCGTATCTAGAGCGAATCACCTAGATCGCAAACGATGTCTTTGGCATCATTATCACCCAATGTGAGGACAAATACTCTTAGATGACGTATTTGCAACGCGCGAGGCGCTTTTCGATTGTTTGATGAGTGTGTCTGTGCTAGTTCGTTCCGCGGAAGCCCTTGCCGACAATCTCGGAGCTGTCGACGATCGTGATAAAGGCACCTGGATCGACCTCGCGCGCATAACGGCGCAGCTGCACGGCCTCGCGACGGCTCAGCACGCTCATGATCACCGTCACGCACTTGCCCGAGAAGGCACCGTAGCCGCGGCTGATGGTCGCCGTGCGGTTGAGATGCTTGACGATAAACTCCTCGACCTTAAGGGGTTCGGAGCAAATGACCGTGCAGACCTTACGAAGATGGATGCTCTCGATGGCTTTGTCGACCACAAGCGTCTTGGCAAACAGGCCGAGCACGCAATACAGACCGACACGCGGGCCATACAAGAAGGCCGCGATGGTCACGATGCCGATATCGACCAGGAGCAGGGCGCGGCCAATCTCGAGCGTGGTGCGGCGCTTGAGGATCATGGCAAGAATGTCCGTGCCACCTGTCGAGGCGCCAATATCAAAGACGATGGCACTGCCGAGCGCCGGCAGAATCACAGCAAAGCACAGATCGAGCCACATATCGCCCGTCAGAGAGACATCGGTCGGAATAAAGAGCTCAAACAGCGAAACATAGGCGGACAGCGCAAACGAGGCGAAGACGCTCCACAGGATTGCCTTGCGCTCCAAAAAGATAAAGCCCAAAACGACGAGAACCGCGTTAATAATCCACATAAAGACGCCGACGGGCAGGGTCGGGAACAGCGTGGACAGAATGACCGACACGCCCGAGGTGCCGCCAAAAGCAAAGTGATTAGGGGTTTTAAACGCAACGATGGCAAAGGCCGTAAGAATCAGGCCCAGATTGAGCTCGGCAAAAAAGCGCGGAAAGCCCGGCTCCTGGCTGCGCTTTTGACCGGCACGCTCGCCGCGCTCGATATCGGTGCGATCAACCACGCGCTCCATCGGCACCACGGGAGGACGATGCATCTCCTCGGCAGCACGCGATGCCGCCTCTGCCGCGGCGGCCTCAATCGCCCATGCCTTGCTTTCTGTTTCGTGCTCGTCGGCCATTACGGCAACCCCTCGTTAACAATTTGGAAACAATGCGTCCATTAGGGTAACGCGGAACGCGACGATTGCAACCCCTAGTTAGACGAGCGGTATGCCTACATCGGGGGGCATACAAATAACGGCCGGCCACGCTTTTGCTTGCGCGGTCGGCCGTTTAACGTTTTCGCAGATAAAACCTGCCAAAACAAACCTGTCCCTTTTTGGAAGGTTATTCGTGCTGGCTGGTGCGGTGCTCGTACTCCTCGGGGGTGATGACGTCCTCGATGCGCAGGTTGACGCCCGCCACCTCAAGGCCCGTCATCGCGGCAAGGCGCTCGGTGACGCGTGCCTTGACATCGTCGAAGATCGCGGGCGCATAGGCACCGTACTCGATAATGACGGAGATGTTGACGACCACGCGATTGTCATCGGTGACCTCGACCGTCACGCCCTTGGTCAGATTCTCGGCACCAAACTGCTCCTGCACAAAGTGCATGAGGTTACCCTTCATGCCCAGAACGTGCGGAACCTCGCGGGTGGCCATGGCAACGATCTTCTCGATCACACCGTTGGAATAGGTCAGCGAGTCCTCGGACTCGTCCGCCTCCTCGTCGTCCTCATCCTCATCGGACTCGACCTCGACAAGAGCCTCGTCCTCGAGCGTCACATCCTCGGCTTCGGCGACGACCGCCTCGTTCTCCTCGAGCTCGGTATCGGCTACATCGACCTTCGTGTTAAAAGCCATGGTTCCTCCTCATGCCTGCCGCGGATGCGACAGTCGAATTCATATTAGCGGCCGCTAAACAGACGGCCGAAGAAGTTGACGATCCCGTTCTCGCCGTCGCGAATTTGGCCGATCACAGCGCCGATCAGCACGAAGAATGCAATGACGAGCGTGTCCCACAGGCCCAACGTGAGCACCAACACGGCGAGGATAAAGCCAGCGACGGCGCCAAGCGTGGTGTTGGGATGACGCACGGCATAGCTCCAGATGGCAGCGCCCGTACCCTTGATGAGACCCATAGCCTCGTCAAAATCCGCGGCTGCCGCGTCTTGTAACTCGGTTGCTTCTGCTTTGGACTCAACAGGTTCGTTCGCCGGCGTGGCGCTCTGGTCAATCGTCAGGCGCGGCGTACGAGCAGTCTTATCTTGATTGGTATCACTCACCGGAAACCTCCACGGTCTGGACGGTAGTCTTGGACGGCAAAAAACGGACGCGCGCGGTCGTACCCGGCGTGCCGAGCATGGTGTCGCAAGCTTCCTCGATGCGCTGCTGCATCGCGGTAGCCAGAGATGCCACGTCCTTATCGTCAAGCGCGATGGCCTCGACCTTAAATCGGACGTGCGAATCGTCGGAGCCTTGGACGCGGGCCTCGATATGCTCGACCATCACGCGGTCGTCGCGCTCGGCAGCAACCCTGGCACACGAAGAAAGCGCCGCGAGCGTGACCTCGATATTGCGCTCCCCCGCCGGATGCACGCAGGACGGCTCGCGACGAGCAAACATCAGGCGGAAGAAGCTTACCAGCACGCCGATCGCCACAACTCCGCCGCATGCCGTCACGACAATGCGCGGCATGGGGTCGCGCATCAGCAGCATAAAGCGATACGTATACGGCCCCCAAAACTGGCAGACAAGCGTACCCAGCGCCACGATGGCGGCGGCAAGATACACAATCGCTAGGGCTCGTTTGAGTACGCGCACGCGGCGCTCCCTTCAAATCTCGGCTCTCGAAATGCAGAACGGTTCGCATCATTATAAAAGAGCCGGGTCCGGTGCTCTACGCACGCGGATCCGGCTCATCTATTCCACGAGGCTTGCATGCTCGCTTCATTATGCCCAGATATGCACGGCTTAACCCGTGTGGGCGCTACTCCTCCTCGAGGGCAGCGATGACCTCGTCGGTCATGTCCATGGTGCTGTAGACGTCCTGGACGTCGTCGAGCTCCTCAAGACGGTCGATGAGGCGCTGGACCTTCTTGGCGTCGGTACCGGAGACCTCGGTCGGGGTGGTCGGGACCATGGTGGTCTCGGAGCCCTTGACCTGGACGCCCTGCTCCTCGAGCGCCTTGGAGACAGCCATGACGTCGTTAGCAGCGGTCCAGACGATCCACTCCTCGCCGGCGTCCTCGTAGTCCTCGCCACCGGCCTCGGCGATGGCCATCATGAACTCATCCTCGTCACCGGCAGCACCGTTGGCGATCATGGTCTCCTTCTTGGCGTTCTCGTCCAGGATCTCCTTGGCGACGACGATCTGGCCCTTACGCTCAAACTGGAAGGCAACGGAGCCGGAGGTGCCCAGGTTGCCACCAGCGTGGGAGAAGGCGGAACGGACATCAGCGGCGGTACGGTTGCGGTTGTCGGTCAGGCAGTCGACGTAGACGGCGACACCGGCGGGACCGTAGCCCTCGTACACAATGTTCTCGTAGACGGCGGCGTCGGCACCCGAACCAAAAGCCTTGTCGATAGCGGACTTGATCTTGTCCTTAGGCATGGACTGAGCCTTGGCCTTGGCAACAGCAGCGGCGAGGCTGGCGTTGTTCTCGGGCAGCGGGTCACCGCCGAGACGGGCAGCAACGGTGATGTTGCGGCTGAGCTTGGAGAAGAGGGCGGAACGCTTGGCGTCCTGCGCGCCCTTACGATGCTTGG
>JAYBVN010000057.1:0-5940 GCA_037320555.1 Collinsella sp.
ACTCGCGGGCACCCCGCCCGCTTTGCTGTTTGGAAAGATACGGCCCCGACCGGGCGGCGCCCGCGCCAACTGCGGTTTCTTACGGGCATTTGATAGACCCTTACCGCAAGCGCGGCTCGGCTTTACAAACGAATAACAAACCCGCCGCCAAGCATGACCCGCCTTTTACACCAGAGGAGCGTCCCCAAGTGGCGCAAAAAAGCCCGGGCCGAAGCACCGGGCTCGCAATATAGGTCTGTATCCAAGCAGGATATAGGGGTTTCCCAGGTGCCCGAGATTGCCCCGAAAGAGGAGCGCCGCGTACTTTGGTACGCAAGCGACGGTTTGAGGGGCAAGGTCGGGTGCCTGGGGAAGCCCTACAGTTCGAGTTCGTTCAAGCGCAGGATGGCCACGATATAAATCTTGAGCGCCTGCTTGAGCTGTTCCTCGTTGGCGCACTCGTTGGGGCCGTGCATCTGGCCGCCCCATGCGGGCAGCTCCAGGCCGGTCTCCTCGGGGCCAAACGAGACGGCGCGGGCAAAGTTGCGCGCGTACGTGCCGCCGCCCATGGCAAAGGGCTCGGCATGCTTGCCCGTAAACTCGTTATAGGTATCGATAAGCGCCTTCACGGCCGGATCGTCGGCAGACACCGAGAACGGCACCTTTGCACGACCCACGCGATACGTCACACCAAAACGGCCCACGAGCGGCTCGAGCTGCTCGCGGATGGTATCGGCACTGGTGCTATCGGGGAAGCGCACGTCGATGACCTGCTCAATGTGACCATCCGCCACACGGATGACGCCGGGGTTGCAGGTGAGCGGACCAAACGCGGGGCTCGTCGCGTCGATACCCAGGCCGCGGCCATAGGCGTCCGCGTGCACAAAGGCCAGAAACTTGACAAACTCGTGCTCGGCAGGCGTCAGCAGACGCTCGTCACGGGCGCCAAACGCGTCCTCGGCCTCGCGCAGATACGCCACGATCAGGCCGACGGCATTGATCGTTCCCTCGGGCATCGAGGCATGACCGCCAATGCCGTGGGCAAAAATCTGCGCATGGCCGTTATCGAGCGCCGTAATCTCCAGGCGGTCGGCGTTCTCGACCGGTGCCGGCAGCTCATCGGCGTCAATCGCGAGCTCGCAGATAGACTGCGACGGAATGGCGTTGCTCGCCTCGGCACCGCTCCACGATACGATGCGCCCGCCGTCAATCTTGGGGCTCACAAATGTCGCCCCAAACTGGCCCTTCTCGGCATTGCAGACCGGGAACTCGGCATCGGGCGTAAACAGAAAGTCGGGGTCTGCGTGGTTCTCCAGATAATGGTGAACGTCGGACATGCCCACTTCCTCATCGCAGCCCAGCAGCGCGCGGAAGGTATAGCGCGGCACAATGCCGTGTTTGAGCAGATAAGCGCCAGCGTAGAGCGACAGCACCGCCGGGCCCTTGTCGTCGATCACGCCGCGGCCGAGCAGCCAGCCCTCGCGACGCTCCATCGCAAATGGGTCGGTATTCCAGCCGGGGCCGGCAGGCACCACGTCCACATGGCAGATAGTCGCGAGCTGTTTATCGCCGCGGCCCGGAATATCGGCGATGCCCACATAGCCCTCGTCGTCGCTCGTCTGGTAGCCGAGCTTTTGCGCAATGCCGAGCGCGCAATCGAGCGCATCACGAACCGGGCGGCCAAACGGCGCGCTAGGCTCCGCATCGGCAGCAACGGCTACGGACGGATAACTCACCAGCTGCTCGATATCGGCGACGACATCTTCCCAGACCTCGTCGACATACTCGGCAACGCTCTGCTCCACCTGATTCATGGACGACCTCCTTACCAATGAGCAGCGGGCACGCCCGCCCCTCACATTACATCATTAGATAGCGAAAAGTTTAGCAAGCTCGGCCACCGAGTGCACCACCGCATCGGCACCCGCCGCCTCGTGCTCGCCCGGCGCCGCCGCGCCCGAATAGATGCCGATGCACGGCACGCCCATCGCGTGCGCGCCCTCCACATCGTTAAAGCGATCGCCGATCATCACGGCATCGTCGGCCGTCGCGCCAAGCGCCGCCAAGGCATCGCGGACCGAATCGGCCTTGGTCTCGCGACCCTGCGGCGGATTCATGCCAACCACCACCTCAAACTGAGAGAGCTCGAGCTCACGCACCATGTCGATGCACTTGGCCTCCATGCGCGACGTCGCCACGGCCATACGCTTGCCTTGGGCGACCAACCCATCCAGCAGCTCGGGGACCCCATCGAACACGGGGTACTCCTCCGGTCCCAGTTCATCAAAAAAGGCGCGATACTCGTCGGCCACCACAAGCGACTCCTCGCGGGAAAAGCCGTAAAAGTCGTGAAAGCTCTTCCACAGGGGCGGCCCGATCATGCGGCGCAGGTCACCCATCTGCGCCTCCGAAAACCCGCGCGCAGTCAGCGTCTTGCGCGTCGAGGTCATCACCGCCCGGCCCGTATCGGCCACCGTGCCATCGAAATCAAACAACACGACCGGCCGCCTGCATATCTCCAGTGCCTCCATCGGCATTCCTCTTCCCCAGTTGACGATTTCCACACCGACACTTCAAACTGTTGACTATTCAACAATTGAACCTAGTAATGTGGAGTGACTCAACTATACTTGTCGCACTTTGCTCTCAGAAGGCGACGCGCAAGCGCCCCAACGAAAGGTGCAATTATGTCTTTTGCCATCATAACCGACTCCACGTCGGACATCTCCCCCGCCCGCGCCCAAGAGCTCGGCATTTACGTGATTCCGCTGCATGTGATTATCGAGGGCGAGGATCTGCTCGACCAGGTGCAGATTACCGCCGGGGAGTACGTCGCGCGCATGGCCGGCTCCGAGCAGCTGCCGCACACCTCGCAGCCGAGCGCCGGCGAGTTTAAGGCACTCTTTGATCGCGTGCTCGCCGACGGCCACGACAGCGCCATCTTTATCTCGCTGTGCAGCGAGTGGTCCGCCTGCTATGCCAACGCCAGCCTCACGGCCGAAACGCACGAGCTCGACGTGCGCTGCATCGACTCGCGCACCGGCTCGGGTGCAGAGGGCCTGCTGGTAGAGTACGCACTGGCCATGCGCGAGGACGGCCGCAGCCTGGACGAGACCGAGGCGCAGATCCGCGCAACGCTGCCCGACGCCCACCTGCTACTGATTCCCCGCACGCTCGAGAACCTCGTTAAGAACGGCCGCGCGCCCAAGCTCGCCGGCCAGCTGACGCAGATGCTCAACATTCGCCTGGCCGTTTCGCCGGAGTGGAAATCGGGCGAGATCAAGGCCATCAAAAAGGGCCGCGGCGCCAAGCGCATCGTCGCCAACACCATGGCCGATTGCCTCGCATTTTTGACCGAGCATCCGGGCTCCAGCGTGCGCGTGCTCACGACCGGCGCCGCCGAGGAGCAGGAGCTCGTCAGCCAAGCACTCGCAGGCCAGGATTACATAGACGCCGGCACCGGCCCCATCGGCTGCACCATCGCCACCCATGTAGGCGTCGACGCCATCGCCATCAGCTACTGCCCCCGCTACCAACCCATCCACTAGGGGCACCTTTACCACTTGCGGTGGAATAGGGACTGTTTTTGGCTTATCAGCCGCAAATCAATCCCTATTCCACCGCAACTTAGAAGCAGTCAATTTGAGACGGGGCTAAAAAGAATGGTATGCAACGTTACGCACCAGTCTTTTTAGCCCCGTCCTATTTTAGCTACCCTACATCAGCCCGCTCAGGGCGATGTCGACGGCCTCGTTGAGGTCGTCGGTAATGTGTACGAGCTCCGGATCGAGCGGACTGATCATGCCGGCGTCCATCACCGGGCCGTTGAGCCAGTCGAACAGGCCCTGCCAGTACTTGGTGCCCACCAAAACGAGCGGCATGCGCTTGACCTTGTGCGTCTGCACCAGCGTGAGCACCTCGAACATCTCGTCGAGCGTGCCAAAACCACCGGGAAACACGATGGCACCCGAGCTGTATTTGACGAACATGGTTTTACGCACAAAGAAGTAACGGAAGTCCATGCCGAGGTTCACGTATTTGTTGAGCCCATGCTCGTGCGGAAGCTCGATACCCAAGCCGACCGACTTGCCGTTGGCACTCGCCGCTCCCCTGTTGGCTGCCTCCATGACGCCGGGGCCACCGCCGGTGATAACCGCCACACCGCGCTGCGCGATCTTGCGGCCGACCGTGCGCGCCGCCTTGTAGAGCGGATCTGTCTTGGGCGTGCGGGCGCTGCCGAAGATGGTCACCGCAGGACCAAGCTCGGCAAGCGCGCCAAAGCCATCGACAAACTCTGCCTGAATGCGCAGCACGCGCCAGGGGTCGGCGTGCAACCAGTCGGTCGAATCCTCGGGCGCCAGCAGGTTGGCGTAGGTATTGTCCTTAGGAATCATGGGGCCGCGCATGACCACGGGGCCGCGGCGGTACGTCTCGTCGTAGGCGGGCTCGCCCTCGACGTTCTCATTCTTAATCATGGGTACTCCTATCGAGAAAAACGGGCGGGGTCGACGCCATGCGCCAAACACCCGCCCGAACATCAACTATTCGGTATGGTACCCACGATGCATCAAGTGCTTGCAAGGCATCGGTCAGCGGTCGCAGCTCTTAGTAATCCACCGCCGCAGGACTGTTCATCCAGTCGCTCACGAACGCACCGTAACGGCCCTCGATAATGGCCTGGCGGGCACATTGCATAAGGTTGAGCAGGTAGTAGATGTTGTGCATCGACAGCAGAATGCCGCCGAGCATCTCCTTCTGCGTGACCATGTGGCGAATGAGTGCGCGGCTGTAGCCGCCCGTGCACACCGGGCAGGTGCAGGTGGGATCGATGGGGCCGTCGTCGTGCGCAAAACGCGCGTTGCGGAAGTTGAGGCGACCCTCGCTCGAAAACGCCGTGCCCATGCGGCCGGTGCGCGTCGGCAGCACGCAGTCGAACATGTCGATACCCACGCCCACACCGCGCACGAGGGTGGTCGGATTGCCGACACCCATCAGGTAGCGCGGCTTGTGCTTGGGCATGTACTCGCTCACAAGCGGTGCCAGCGTCTCGAACATGGTCTCGTGGTCCTCGCCCACCGAGTAGCCGCCAATGCCGTAACCGGGGAAGTCGCCGCACTCCTCCAGATGGCGCAGCGAGCGCAAGCGCAGGTCCAGGTGCATGCCGCCCTGAACGATGCCAAAGAGCGCCTGGTCATCGCGGGTATGCGCCTTATAGCAGCGCTCGGCCCACATGCTCGACAGCTCAACGGCGCGCTCGACGTAGGCGCGCGTGGCGGGATAGCCCGGGCACTGGTCGAGCTGCATGCAGATGTCGGAGCCGAGCTTCATGGCGATTTCCATGTTGTCCTCGGGCGTCCAGAACACGTGGCGGCCGTCGTAGTCGTTGACGATAAAGCGCACGCCCTCGTCGGTGAGCTTGACGGCGTCGTTGTGGCTGAACACCTGGAAGCCGCCCGAGTCGGTAAGAATGGGACCGTGCCAGTTCATAAACTTGTGCAGGCCGCCCAGCTCGGCGATGGTGTCCTCGCCGGGACGCATGGATAGGTGATAGGTATTGGCGAGCACGATCTGGGCACCGAGCTGCTTGACGGTCTCGGTAGGAATGCCCTTGACGTTTGCCTTGGTGCCCACGGGCATAAAGATCGGCGTCTCGATGTCGCCGTGCGGGGTGTGCAGCACGCCGGCGCGCGCGTGCGTCGTCGGATCCTCGGCAATCAGGTCGAATTTAAAAAGGCTCTGGTCCATAAACTGGAACTCCTTGGTTGCGGTTCATACGCAAACCATTATACGGGCAACCCGCAAGGAGCACCGACTCGACAGAAACTAGTGCATTAAACGACTAGTCATTTAAGAACGTCGCCAACGACTACATCCAACAGCCAAGGTAACGCCGATGCTTTGTCAACGACAGACACTATGACCCAATCCGAGGGCACTAAAAAGATAGGAGCCCCCGCTCGT
>JAYBVN010000058.1:0-53805 GCA_037320555.1 Collinsella sp.
CAGGTCGGTAGGCTTGAGCACCGTGAGGTCGCAGCCGTCCACCATGATGGAGCCGGCGTCGGCATCCTCCAGGCCGCCGATCAGGTTGAGAAAGGTCGACTTGCCCGAGCCCGAGGGCCCCAGCATGACGCAGATCTCGCCGCGGTTGATGGACGTGTCGATGCCATCGAGCACCGTTAGGCGTGCATCACCGTCGCCGTAGTGCTTTTTGAGACCCTTAACCTGAACGTAGGCTTTCTGCGTTGCCATGGTATCCCCCATTGTTAGCCTCGTACTACTTTATGAGCGTAATAGTAAACCTTAGCGAACTATTTTGGGGCGAGGCCTGAAATTTATTTCAGACCAGTCATTGGGGACGTTCTTAAATGACTAGGTGGCTAGGCGTGGGATTTGGTGCGTGCGAGGGCGAGGCCTGCGGCGGCGATGGCCACGGCGAAGAGTGCCGTGACGCCCAGGTCGCAGGCGATGTCGCCCAGCACGGTGGACGTTAAATCCGAGGCGAGTGCCTTGCTGATCGCGTCGTTCACCCAATATGTCGGCACAAAATGCGCCACGGTCTGCACGGCCGAGCCCATGAGCGACAGCGGCATCCAGGCGCCGCCCAAAAACGTCATGAGCATGCCGAGCAGGTTGCCCACGCCGTTGAGCAGCTCCTCGCGCGCACCCAGGCTCGACAGCGCAAAGCCAACGGCCAGCGGCGTGCACGCCAGGGCAAACGTCGCTGCCAGCGCCAAGCACACACGGTCCACGCCAACCTCAGCGACCGCACCGGCAAAGCCCACGACGCCCATCATGCTCGACACAAACCAGATGCAGACGGTGATCACGGCGGCGGCCGCAAACACGGCAAGCGAGCGCCGGCGCTCGGAGATTGGACCGGCATCCATACGACGCACGCGCTCGGGCTCGTTCATGCCCGAGAACACCAGACCCACCGACACGATGACCGACGAGATAATCGCGTACGCACCAAAGTTGAAATACGACTCGAGCGTGGCGGCGGCCGTCGAGTCGACCTTGACCTGATCGATCTCGACCTCCGCACGCTTCGCGGCCGCATGCTCGGCCGCCTTGGCGACGTCACCGTTGGAGGCAGTGGGCTCAAGTGCCGCCGCAGCGCCCGCGAGCGAGATCCAGCGCGAGGCCTCGGCAGACGAAAGCGCCGCCGCCATGGTGCCGGAGCCGTACGTCACGTCGAGTTTGGGCAGGGACTCCCCCGCGCAAGCGGCCGCAACGAGGTCGCCCTCAAACCCCTCCGGGATAAAGAACACGCAGTCGGCGCTGCCCTTGGCACTGTTGCTCTTGGAGAGCGCGTCCGCAAGATTGTACGCATCGTCGCCGACGCCCGTGACCAGCTCAAAGCGCGAACCCAGATGCTTGGTAAGCGCACGCGAAAGGTCGCTGTCGTCGCGGTCGACCACAATCACGTTGGCATCGTAGGGCTTGTACTCGGTGAGCTGCGACGAGTTCCAGCTCACCGATGCCGCGATGAATACGCCCATGAGCGAGATGAACACCGTATAGATGAGCAGGTAGAACGGGTGCGCCAGCGCCATGCGAAGCGCGGTCTTAAAGGTGCTCATAGCGGCTCCTTCCAAAGATCAGCGTGGCGGCGGCAACGAACAGCAGCGCCATAAGGACCAGTGCGCCGGCGCGAACGGCAAAGGGGCCCAGGTCCTCAAAGAAATACAGGCGGTTGAACATGTCGCAGATAAGCTTGACGGGGTTGAGCCAGCACTCGGCAGGGCAGGCGCGGGCGACGTCGTCGGCAAGCGCCATCGCCGGCTCGCCGTAGAGGCCGGCGAACAGGGCGCACGTGGTAGCAAAGCCCGTAAGGATGCCGGACTTGGACGCCTTGCCGCCCTTAACGGGAAGCGTGCCCACAAAGAGCCCCAGGCCCGTGGCGGCAAGCGCGGAAGCGGCGCCGCCCACCAGACACAGTCCCTCGCGCCCGCCAAAGTCGACGCCCACGACCAGGCGCACATAGCCAATCGCGATCGTCATCGAGGCGAAGGAGACCAGCCACGAGCCGACAAAGATGCCGGCCAGCGACGCCGTCTTGGAAAGGCCGCCCACGCAGCGGCGCGCGCCAAGGCCCGACAGATTGGGCTGCAAATCGACGACGCTCAAGGCAGCAAACTCGGCAGACATCATCGCAACCAGGCCAAAGAGCGCGTAGTAGTAGATGACCGTGCCATCGGGCGTGGTGCGCGTCAGGCTAACGCGGCGGGTGCCGCCCTCTAGCGACAGGGCGCGCGCAACCGCCTCCGGGTCGGCGAGCGCCGCCGGGTTGTCCTGGGCAATCTGGGACATGAGCTCGGCATTTTGCGTATACGAGCTTGCCACCGTCTCCAGAATGCTGCGGTCGGTGAGCACCGACGAGGCGCGCGAGTTGTCATAGCTCGAAAGCAGCGTGAGCTTGGGCGTGCCCGCGTCGTCGACCGTATAGATGCCCGCGACCTCGCCGGCCTTAAGCGCACGGTTCGCGTCGGCTGCATCGTCGCACTCGTGGATCTCGAGCAGCTGGTCGTCGCCCTCCTTGGCAAGCGACGTCGCCACATCCTTAAAGGTCGAGGCGTCCCAGGCTTCGTCAGCGACAACGGCCACCGGCACCGGGTCGACCGTGCCGTCGGAGCTCAGATTCGCAAACATAAACATGAACATCGTGGAAAGCGCGATGGGAAAGACCGCGCCCCAGACCAATGTGCTCGGCCGACGCAGCAGCGTCTTGACCGTGGTGATGATAGTGTTGAACATGGCCGCCCCCTAGTCGCGCAGCTCGCGGCCGGTGATCTCGAGGAACACGTCGTTGAGGGTCGGCGGCTCGCTCCACACGCGGCCGAGCGCAACGTCGGCGGTGCGCAGCGTGTCGAGGATGTCGACCAGATTGTGCGGACTCGCCTCGCAGGTGCAGACGAGCTCGCCGCCGGACAGCTCAACCGAAAGCACATGCTCGAGGGCGCGCAGCCGCTCGACCGTGGCGGCCTCGACGGCGCCGACCTCGACGGTCACGCGCTCGCCCATCTGAATCATGCGCTTGAGCTCGTCGTTGGTGCCCTGCGCCAGCACGCGCCCGCCGTCCATGATCATGATGCGGCTGCAAATCTGCTCGACTTCCTCCATGTAATGGCTGGTATACACCACTGTGGCGCCCTCGTCGCGCAGGCGGCAGATGCCCTCCAGGATGGCGTTGCGGCTCTGCGGGTCGACCGCCACCGTGGGCTCGTCAAAGAAGATGAGCTCGGGCTTGTGCGCGATACCGCAGGCGATGTTGAGGCGTCGCGCTAGGCCGCCCGAGAGCTTACCGGGGCGGAACTTGGTAAAGTCGCCCAGCCCGACAAAGTCGATGGCCTCGTCCACGAGCGCGCGGCGGCGCTTGCGGTCGTTGACGTAAAGGCTGCAGAAATAGTCGATGTTCTCGCGCACCGTGAGCTCGTCAAACACCGCCACCTGCTGCGGCACCACGCCGATGCGGCGCTTGAGGTCGTAGCGGGCGGGCGTCATGGGTTCGCCGAACAGCTCGATGGCGCCTTTGTCGTAGGCAAGCAGCTGCAGAATACAGTTGATGGACGTAGTCTTGCCCGAGCCGTTGGGGCCCAGCAGGCCAAAGATCTCGCCGGGGGCAATGCTCAGGTTAAAGTGGTCGAGCGCGATAAGATCGTCGTAGCGCTTGACGAGGTTTTCGACGTGGACGATGTCTGTCATGAGGCGGCCCTTCTGTTGATTGCGGCCCGGTACGATTGCATCATCGCAGGAGCGGACGGCGCGCACCAGTGAGCTTTGTCACGAGTGCGGGGGCTCGGTCGCGTGGCCCGCTGACGCGACCGCCCCACCGTGCGGGAGGAATGTCACGGTTGCGCTAGGCGGCCCCTCCACCACGCGTAGCTTCGCGTACAATACCCGTATGAACAGGCTTTTCGACAAATCGATCGTGCTGGCGTGCTGTATTGCGGCCGCCATGGGTCTTGCCGTGGACGCTCGTCTGGTTGTGGCGTTTTGCCTTGGCATTATTGCCACCTCGCTGGCCGAGGTCGCACAGGGGAAACGCACCCGACGCGCAAGCGAGGCAGCGAGCTACGCCTGCATCATCGCGGCTGTCTTCGTGCCGCCGTTTGTGCCGTTTGCGCCTCTCGCCCTCTATGACATCGCGCGACGCGTGCGCCGCGAGCACGCCTGGGTCGCGTTGGGCATTGGCTCCGTCTTTGCCTTTGCGCTCGTCGCGGACCTTCGCGCCGATGCGCTTACCGCACGAACGCTCCTGCTGACCGCCATCCTTTCGGTTGCCGCCACCTTGCTATCGCTACGCACCGCCCAGTTGGAGCGCGAGCAGCGGCGCATGCGCCGCACCCGCGACGAGCTGCAGGAACGAGCCCTCGCGCTCGAGGCGCGCAACCGCGATCTTGCCGATCGCCAGGACTACGAAGTCGAGCTCGCGACGCTCGCCGAACGCGCCCGCATCGCGCGCGAGATCCACGATAACGTCGGGCACCAGCTCACGCGCGCCTCACTGCAGGCCGAAGCCCTACGCGTGGTCCACGCCGACGAGCCTGGCGTCGCCGCCGATTTCGCCGACGTTAAACGCACGGTTGACGAGGCGCTCCAGCTTGTGCGCGCCAGCGTCCACGCGCTCAACGACAACGCCGTCGACCTTTCCGTGCAGCTCGAACGCATTGTCGAAGGCACACGCTCGGACGGCGGCCCGCAGATTGAGCTTGAAGTTATGGCCGAACATGCGCCCGCAAACGTCGCCAACTGCTTTGCAGCGGTCCTGCGCGAAGCGCTCTCCAATACCATACGCCACGCTTGCGCCCAGACCGTCACCGTACGGTGCATGGAGCATCCGTCGTTTTACCAGCTCATTGTTACCGACGATGGCGTGGGTGAGGTCCAAGCAAGCAGCCGCGGCGCCGCGGAGGGCATGGGGCTCACCTCCATGCGCGAGCGCATCGAGGCGCTTGGCGGCACCTTCTCCACCGGCCCGCGTGCCGGCGCCGGCGGCTGGCGCGTGTTTGCCACCGTTCCCAAACAGCAAGGAGATGAGGGCCGATGAGGCTCATCGTTGTCGACGACGACCGCTTGGTGGTCGATTCGCTCAAGATTATCCTGGGCGCCCAGCCGCAGATCGAGGTGGTGGGCACCGGCGCCAATGGCGACGACGCGGTCGCGCTCTACGCTGAGCACACGCCCGACATCGCGCTGCTCGACATCCAGATGCCGGGACGCGACGGCCTATCGGCGGCGCGCGAGATCCTCGAGCGCGACCCTGCGGCGCGCGTGGTGTTTCTGACGACATTCTCGGATGACGAATACATTGTGTCGGCGCTCAAGCTGGGCGCGCGCGGCTACTTGATTAAAACCGACGTCGCTGCCATTCCACCGGCATTGGCGCAGGTCATGGACGGCAAACGCGTACTCGAGGGCAAGGCGATCGAGGACATCGACTTTGACGGAACGGGTATCGAAGCGGGCGCGCCCCGTCGGCCCGCGGCCTTTGCCGGCCTGACCGACCGCGAGTTCGAAGTCGCCGAACTCATCGCCCGCGGCCTCGATAACAAGGAAATCGCAGCCACGGCCTACATGGGAGAAGGCACGGTGCGCAACCACATCAGCTCAATCCTAGCCAAAATGGGCCTGCGCAACCGCACCCAAATCGCCATCGCCTACCTGCGAGGGTAATTACCCAACGGCCAACCGCTCCGACAGAGCAAAATAGCTGTTATCGATTTAATGCCATTTCAAAACTATGCCGGTTTACGGGGCTAAACTCAGGACCCCCATCCATACCCGCGTTTTCTGCAAAATGACAGCTCGTCTACCTGCGGTTTTATTTTCACAGATATCGGCATGGTTGGGGATTCGGAATCCGGCCCCGTAAACCGGCATAGTTTTTCGGACGGTCCTGTACGAGCGCCTCCGCAAGCCTCGTGGAACCAAAATGACCCGTTTCCCTCAGTCCCCGGGGGATCATTTGACGGTGCCCGCCACGAAACCGGCCCATCTACTACGTTTGACTCGATACCCCTGACCATACCTTCATTTTGAACAAAAACGCAGGCGTACTACCTGCGGTTTTGTTTTCGCGTTTTTTAGCATGGTTGGGGGTAAGGGACTAAACGTAGTAGATGGGCCGGTTTCGTGGCGAACCCTTCTTGCCTACGCACAAAAGCGCCGCCACGGAGGAGGGAGATACCTCCGTGGCGGCTGGGGGTGGGGTGAGGGGCTACATTTTTGGCTTTTCGTCAGCGGCCCGGGGCCTTTTGGCCCCGGGCGCTGCCAGCGTGCCTAGCGCTTACGGATACCCCAGACCAGGGCTCCGATGCCGGCCATGGCGATAACAAACGCCATGAGGAGCGCGGCTGCCTGCTGGTCACCCGTGGTGGGCAGGAAACCCTTGACCGTCTTGACGATGTTCGTCACGGTCTTGGGCGTGCCGGGATCGGGCGTCGGCACGGGCGTTTCGGGCTTCTTGTACGTGTTGTTGAACACGATGCCCTCGACGCTCTTGTCGCCCTTGGCATAGGCGACGCTCGCCTTGAGATTGCCCTCGCCGTCGTCGACCACGTTAACGGTCGCGGTAAAGACGGACTTGTCGTAGGTCATACCGGCCTCGTCGCCCTTGACCTCGCTGATGGTGTAGACGTACGTACCAGGCTCGTCGTACTCGAACTTGTCGAAGTTGATCTTGCCGTCGGCATCGTTGGTGACGGTGGACTCGATGTCCTCGCCAACGAGCTTAAAGCTAAACTCGTCCTTCTTGAGCTCGCGTCCCTCGAGCACCTTGATGGCGCCGATGGAAACCTGCGTAGGCATGGCGTGATACTTGTTGGTAAAGCCAGCCGACTCGGTGGTTCCCTCGAGCTTGTGCGTGGCGGTCAGCGTGCCGTCACCATTGTCGGAGACGGTGGTCACGACGGTGTAGGTCGTGCCGTCATAGGTGACGCCCTTGTACAGGCCGAGCGCGTTGGGGCAAGCCTCGCGCAGCGTGTACGTGTGCGTGCCGGGCGCCTCGTAGCGGATCGGGCTCAGCGTAACGTTGCCGTTGGCGTCGTTGGTACCGCTGGCGACAACCGCGCCGTCCTCGAGTAGCTCAAACGTGAACTCGCCGGCTGCAAGGTCGCGGCCGGTCAGACGCTTGACCGTCTTGACCTGATCGGTCACGGAAGAATCGGCGGGCGTCACGCCATAGGTGTTGGTGAACGTGAAGGCCGCACCGTCATCGCCGTCGCGCACGACACTTAGATGTCCGGCACCGTCGTCAGTCACGGTATAGGAAACCTTGCGCGTGGCGTTGGCGTCGTTGGTCACGCCAGGGGCGCTACCGGACTCGGTCACCGTGTAGGCAAAGGTGTGCGAGCGCGGGGCGGTGGGGGCTGTGGGCTCGGACTCGTCGCTGGGCTCATCGGCGTTGGCATCAACGTCGGCGTCGGCCTCTTCAGCCTCTGCCTCGTCGGCCTCGACCTCGTCAGCTTCGTCTGCCTCGGCCCTATCGGTTGCATCGTCCGTCACGCCCAGGGCGCGGTTGAGGTCCTCGAGCGTAAAGTGGATCTTGCCAAAGTCCACGTTGCCAGCCGCGTCGTTGGCTGCGGTCGCGCGCTCGGGCATCGGGGCACCCGCCTCATCGGCGGTCACGGTAAAGGTGAACTTGCCCGCGATGTCAGCCGGGGCCAGGCCCTCGGCTGCCTGGAGCTTCTTGGTGCCGATGAGTGCGGCATCCACGGCCTCGGCGCCGTAGACGTTTTCGAACAAGGGCTCGACGCCACCGTAGTCGACCGTTGCCGTCAGGGTACCGTCACCGTTGTCGACAACGATAACCTTAAAGCCAAAGCTCCACGTTGTAGCGGAAACGCCATTCGGCAGCCCGAATAAATCTTCGTAGGCCGTGTAGTTAATGGTCCAAGCGAGCTTACCGTCCTTGTCGGTACGATGGGCAAGCCCAGCCGCCTCAAGATTGGCAAGCATCTCGGTGTCGTAGTGCAGCGCATCAAAGCTCACATGCCCGCCGATATTGGGCTTGAGGTTTTCGTAGCCCACAAGCTCGCCCTGATAGGCAATGCCGAACCAGAACTCGCCGTCGGCCATCGGACGACCGGTCAGGGTCTTGGTGGCGACAACCTGAGCAGCGGTACCACCAGGCGTATTGGTCGTAGCGCTGTAGCTGTTGTGGAACGGAACCAGGGCACTCTCGACCTTGTTCTCGCCACTCTTGTGGACCGTCTCATGCGTGCCCTCGGGGCCGCCGGAAACGGTCGTCGTAGCAGTGAGCGTGCCGGCGGTGTCGTCGGCGATGGCGATCGTCACCGTGCGCACGGCGTCGTCGTAGGTGTAACCGGGCTGGCCGTCGTTCTTCTCGGCCACGGTGTACGTAAAGGTCTTGCCGGCGTCAGCCTGCGTAAATATAACCTCATGACCAGCCAGAATGTCGATCAGTCCGACCGTTGCCTCTGCCGCTGCGGGGGACTTGAAGCTATTAGCCCCGGGCAGCAGACCGAGCGCGCGAGCCGAAGCGTCGTCAGCAGGTGCCACGGTAAAGGTGAACTGACCCTCGGTCATGGGACGGCCGTCCAGATACTTGCTGAGCCACAGACCGCCAGCAGCGGTGTAGTTAAGCTCAGTGCGGTACGTGTTGGTAAAGCGTCCGTTTTCCTTCTTGGTGACGTTGGCGGTCAGGCTGCCATCGCCGTTCTCGGTCACGGTCACTTCGGCGGTTGCGACATGCGCGTCATACGTCATGCCGACCGTGCTGCCCGCGTTCTCGCGGATCTCGTACTTGTAGGTTCCGGTGGCCGTGTAGCGAATCTTGCCGAACTTGATGGCGGCGATGCCGTCCTTCGCATCCTTCTTGCTCACGGTTACGGTTGCGGGATCGGGCAGCGGGGCGCCTTCGGGGGCGGTGATGGTAAAGCTGAACTCGTCCCCATCCGTCCAGTCGCGGCCGCTGATGACCTTGTTCAGGTCAAAGTCGAGCTCTGCATCGAGCGGGGTCACGCTGTAGGTGTTCTCGAAGGTCGCAGCCTCGGCGTCCTTCAGGACATGCTCGGCCTTGAGGGTACCGTCGCCGTTGTCCGTGATGGTGGTCTCGATGGTGAACTTGGCATCGCTGTAGGTGATACCGCCGGCGTTGCCCTTGACCTCGCGCAGCGTGTAGGTGTGCGTTCCGGCCTTGTCGTACTTCACGGCGCTCATCGTGATCTTGCCATCGGCGGCGTTCTTGCCGGTGGCGACGACCTTGGCATCCTCGCCCTCGCCCTCGACGAGCTCGAAGGAGAACTCGCCGTCCTTGAGATCGCGGCCGGTCAGGACCTTGTTCGCCTTGATCTCGTCGGTGACGCTGAACTCGTTAGGATTCGGCTTGTAGCTGTTGTTGAACTTCGCCTCGTTGGCGCCCTGCAGCTCGTGCTTGACCGTGAGCTTACCATTGCCGTCATCAGTAACGGTAGTCACGATGGTGTAGGTCGTGCTGTCGTAGGTAATGCCGTTGCCTTCGGCGCCCTTGGCTTCGCGCAGGATATAGGTGTGCTTGCCGGCGGCGGTGTAGGTAATCTTGCCCATCGTAATCTTGCCATCGGCGTCGTTAGCGCCGGTGGCGACGACCTCGCCGTCCTCGACGAGCTCGAAGGAGAACTCGTCGGCCTTGAGGTCGCGTCCGTCCAGAACCTTGGTCGCGGTGATCTGGTCGGTGACGCTGGAGTTATTCGGAGTAACGCTGTAGGCATTCTCGAAGACAGCCTTCTCGACGTCCTGCAGCTCATGCTTAACCGTGAGCTTGCCATTGCCATCATCGGTGACGGCGGTCACGATGGTGTAGGCCGCGGTGCTGTAGGTGATACCGTTGTCGGCGTCGACCTTGACCTCGCGCAGCGTGTAGGTGTGCTCGCCGGCCTCGGTGTAGGTGATCTTGTCCATCGTGATCTTGCCGTCGGCCGCATTGGTGCCCTTGGCGACGACATCGTTACCCTCGACGAGCTCAAAGGAGAACTCTCCGGCCTTGAGGTCGCGGCCGGTCAGGACCTTCTTCGCGGTGATCTGGTCGGTAACGCTGGACTCGTTCGGGGCAGTGTTGTACTTGTTCTCAAAGCGCGCCGGCTTGGTGCCCTCGGGCGTATGGGTCACCTTAAGCGTGCCGTCGCCGTTGTCGATGACGCTCGTCTTGATGGTGTAGTTCGTCTTATCGTACGTAATCCCGTTGCTCAGCCCCGCTTCGTTGGGGAGCTTCTCGCGCAGCTTGTAGGTGTGAGTGCCGGGCTTATCGTAAGTGATTTTGTCCATGACGATTGTGCCATCGGCGGCGTTGGTGCCGGTAGCGACGACCTTGTCGCCCTCGACGAGCTCGAAGGAGAACTCGCCATCCTTGAGATCGCGGCCGGTCAGGACCTTGGTCGCGGTGATCTGTTCGGTGACGCTCGTCTCGACAGGCGTCACGTTATAGGTATTGGTGAACGTGAAGGCCGCATCACCGTCCGGCTTGCGGGATACGCGCAGATTCCCCTTGCAGTCATCGGTCACGGTGAAGGAAACCTCGCGCGACGGCTTAGCGTCGTTGGTCACGCCAGCGACCTCGCCGGACTCGGTCACGGTGTAGGTAAAGGTGTGCTCGCGCTTCTCGGACTTCTCACCCAGAGCCTTGTTAAGGTCGTCGAGCGTAAAGGTAATCTTGCCAAAGTCGACCTTGCCCTTGGCATCATTGGTCACGCTCGCGTTCGCGGGCATGGGTGCGCCCTCTTCACCGGTCACGGTAAAGGTGAACTTGCCGGCAATGTCAGCCGGAGTCAAGCCGTCGGCGACCTGCAGGTTCTTGATGCCCGCAAGCGAGGCCTCGGCAGCATTCGTGGTGTAGACGTTCTCGAACTTGATGCTCTTGACGTCCTTGGCATCCTTTAGCTCATGCGTGGCAACCAGCTGGCCCTTGCCGTTATCGGCGATGGTCGTCACGATGGTGTAGACCGCGTCGTCGTAGTCAATACCACCGGCGTTGCCCTTAACCTCATGCAGCGTGTAGGTGTGCTGGCCAATCTCGGTGTACTTGATGGCGCTGAACGTCACCTTGCCGTCGGCAGCGTTCGCAACGGTCTCGATAAGCTCAGAGTCCTCACCCTTGATCTCGCGCAGCTCAAAGCTGAACTCACCGGCCGTAAGGTCGCGCCCGGTCAGAGACTTGGTCACGTCAATCTTGTCGGTAACGCTGGACTCAACAGGCTCCGCAGTGTAGACGTTCTTGAACTCGGTCTCGTCGGCTTCGCTCCAAGTCACCTTCACAGCGGCGCTGAGCTCGCCCTTCTTGTTGGGCGTTACCATCACGGTGATCTCCGCGACGTTCTTGCTGTAGGCAATGCCGTCAACCGTGGTCCCGGCGTTCTTTTCGCTGACCTTGTAGACATACGTGCCAGGACTGGTGTATTCGATCGTGCCGAAGTCAATGGCAGCCTTGCCCTCGTGTTGATCGTCCTTGGTCACGGGCGCAGTCGCGGACTCGGGCATCGGGGCGTTATTCTCGGACGTCAGCTCAAACTCAAACGTGTCCCCTTTCGTCCAGGCGCGGCCTTCGAGCACCTTGGTCAGGCCAAAGCTAGCCTTGGTCTCCACCGTCGCCGGCGTCATGTTGTACGCAAAGCTAATCTTGCCGTTGTTGCCCAAGTAGGAATTGACATGCGTCGCGGTCGCCTTGGCGGACGTGTTGTTCCACTTGGGGTTGAGAACGTCTTTCGCGGTCTCGGTGTTGTTGCCGCCCACGTTATCCTTGGTGGTGTGGAGCTCGTCGATAAAGGCTAGGCGCGCGGTTCCCACGCTAAACGAAAGGTTGCCGTCCTCGTCAGCAACAATAGCGCCGTCAAACTTCGCAGCGTCGCCGCCGATAAACTCGATGACGGCAGAGGCGGGCTTGGCCTCGCCGTTTTCGCCCTGCTCCTCAAACTCATCCTTGTAGTAATAGGTGCCGGTATCTGCCAGCGAATTCTTTGCAGGCTGCGTGCAATCCTTGTCCGTGTAAATGGGCGTCTGCTTCTGGAAGTAGTAGTAGCGGTTGGTGTCGGCCGGCTCAAAGGTCGCAACCGTATCACCCAACGCACCACCGCTCCACTTGTTCGCGTAGAAGCTCACGGTCTTGGTGCCGTCAACGACAGTCGTATTATGCTCGATGTAGTTCTTGAGCCCTGCTACCTTCTCGGGCGTAAACAGGTTGTCAAGCGCGGCGCTCTTCACGCTCGAGGCATACTTCACCTGAATGGGCTTAACGTTGTCGACCGAAAGCTTGCCGTCTACGGTCTTAAAGTGACTCAGCGGAATCAACGACGCAGGAATATTAACCGTTACGATATCGCCCTTCCGGGGATTGTCATCGCCAGCGCGCTGCACGGTAATGAGCAGGTCTTTTGCCTTGCCGGCGAACTCGTAGGTGTCGGTATTGGTCTCTTTGTTGACCGTCTTGCTCGCCTTGGTAAACGACGTGCCGTTGATGACGACTTCGGTAAATCCGTCGACCTGCATAAAGTCGCCCAGCTCGTCGGTAAACGTGATGTAGCCGGATTTGGTCTCGTCGTAGCCCTTATGGATTTCGGTCGGATAAGGCGGCTCCGATGTAATGGCTTGTGAGATGTCGTCGAAGACCTTCTTGAGCTCTTCGGCATTGGTCGCCGACTTGTAGTAGTCGGAGTTTTCCACGCGTGTGCCAAGCTCGTCGCTCGCATACGACGTGGCATCGGGATAATTACTCGACACGGCGTGCATAAACTTGTTGACGTCGCTTGTCCCCTCTTTCGAGGGATCGTCAGCGGGGTCCGCTCCACTAAAGATGCCGATGGTATAAACGGTGGCCTTGCCATCCTTCATCTTCTTGGCAGCCGTCACGGCACCCTTGGCGACGTCAGAATCAAACTCGCTGAAGCTCGTTGGCTTGCCGTCGGTAAAGAACACAACGATCTTCTTGGCATCTGCGCGGCCAGAAGTGATATCCCCGGCCAGTTCCAGACCATAGTCGGCACGCGTGGCACCGCTTGGCTTGATTCCAGCAACTGTATCCTCAAGAACTTTCACGTTGCCGCCAGAGCAATCGGTCAAACCCTTCATCACCTGCGAGTTGTTGTACCAAAATTGCCCTTTCTTGTACTGGTCATTGCCGACCTTATTGGTCTTATCACCCGCAAACTTAACAATGGCAACCCTATGCTGCCTATCAACACCCTCGATAGCCTCGTTTTGTTTGGCGATGGTATCGATAAAGCTGTTCGCAGCGTTCTTCAGTGCATCGATACGCTTGGTGCGATCTCCGCCACCCATAGGATCATCCATCGAGCCAGATGCATCCAGCACCATCACGATGTCGAGCGGCGTAGTAACCGTCACGGTTGAATTAGACGTCGAGGACATGGCCGAAAGCGTGGTCAGAAAATCCGACTCTTCGTTTTCCTCAGTTGCCTCGACCGTCTTGTCGGTCCAGATTCGGCCGACGTTTTGAGTCGTTACTTTATTACCGTTGTGACCGGCCGCCCAGATTTCCCAGCGTCCGCTGGTGTCGGGATCGACGACGTCCTTTCCGCTCATTGTCGGTCCGTCCATTCCGGTGCTGGACCTGGCGTTGGCCTCGGGCAGCATGGCGAATGCTGCAGCCGGCAACACCAGCACTACGGCCAGTATCACCGCCAAGAGACCCCTCGTGTACTTACTCATCGCGTCTCCCTTCTCGCGGCCTCAGACCTTGCATCAGCCTAAAGTTACGAAATGAGACACAATTAGGGCAGGTGACACATGTTCCAGATTCGGTTTTGGGCGTGAGACAAATGTCTCACCGAAGTTGAGACACGGCGTTTTCGCAGGAAAATAGGTGCGACTCGGAGTCGACAGGCCACAATGATCCGTTTTCCTCCGTCCACGGGAGATCAGGGGCTGTTACGGATATGGTGCCATTTCAAAACTATGCCGGATTACGGGGCTAAAGTCGGGACCCTCATCCATACCTTCATTTTTTCAAAAACGGAAGGCTATCTACCTGCGGTTTTGTTTTTGCGATTTTCTGTATGGTCGGAGGTTCGCTATCCAGCCCCGTAATCCGGCATAGTTTTGTTCGCGGCGGCTCCACCGCGCGTTAAGCGCGGGTCCGGTGGGGCAATTTTGCCCCACCGGACTCTATTCCAGCTCTATTCCAGCTCTATTCCAGCGCTACTCCGGCTTGGTTTCTATCGTGGGAGTCTTATCCGCCGCAACTGGAGTGCGGGCGGTATCCATAGTCAGGCAATGTTTGGGGCAGCTTTCGACGCACTCACCGCACACCACGCAGACATACGGGTCGATCGACCAGGTGCCGCCTTTGCGATCGACCGCGAGCGCGCCCGCCGGGCAGCGACGCGCGCACATGCCGCAGCAAATGCACACGTCCATGTCGTTGACGATGTGCCCGCGCAAGCGCTCGGGCGCCGTCAGTTTCTCCTGCGGATAACAAACCGTGACCGGCTGCTTGACCATAGAACCCAAGGCCGTCTTGGCAAATGTCAGTAAACTCATGCCGCGCCTACCTTTCCGTGCAGCTAATGCAGGGGTCGATGGTCAGGATAATCATGGGCACGTTGGCAAGGAGCACGCCCTGCAGCGCATGTGTCAGACCCGCCAGGTTTTGCGACGTCGGCGTGCGCACGCGGAAACGGTCCAGGTTCTTGGTGCCGTTACCGCGCACATAGTAATACGCCTCGCCGCGCGGCTGCTCAATCACAACCTCGCCGCGCGCGCCGTCGGCCGGCGTGAGCTTGGTGCGCCCGCCGATTCCGTCGTGCGGAATCTTGCCGACAAGCTCCTTGATGACGTCCATGGCCTGTGTGACCTCGGCACAACGCACCTGGCAGCGGGCATAGCAGTCGCCGTCGGTAGCAACAATAGGCTCAAACGCGGCCAGATCCGCATAGGCACCGTCGCCAAACATGCGCACATCGTAGTCCACGCCCGAGGCGCGACCGAACGGGCCGACCATCGACAGATCAAGCGCGTCCTTCTTGCTGATCACACCCACGCCATGCAGGCGCTCGCCGCAGCTATTGTCGTCCAAAAACGTATGCACCAGAGCCTCGTAGTCGGGACGCATGGCGTCGAGCGTCTGGACAATACCCGCCAGCTCGGAGTCCTCGATGTCGTGCTTAAGGCCGCCGATCTCGTTGATCGACAAAATCACGCGGCCGCCGCACGTGCCCTCAAAGATCTTGAGAATCTGCTCGCGCAGGGTCCACGAACGATAGAACAGCGCCTCGAAGCCAAAGGCATCGGCGAGCAGGCCCAGCCACAACAGGTGCGAGTGAATGCGCGAAAGCTCGTGCAAAATGGTGCGGATATACTGCACACGGCCGGGCACCTCGATGTCGAGCATGCGCTCGCAGGCGCTGGCATAGCCGCAGCTGTGGCCCACGGCGCAGATGCCGCAGATGCGCTCGGCGATGTAGCCAAACTGATGCATGTCGCGCTTTTCGGTGAGTTTCTCGAGCCCGCGGTGCACAAAGCCGATCTGCGGAATTGCCTCGATGACGCGGTCGTCATCGATCACCAGGTCCAGATGAAGCGGCTCGGGCAGCACCGGGTGCTGCGGGCCAAACGGAATAACGGAGCGATGTGCCATGGACCTTACGCCTCCTTTTTCTGCTTGTCGCGGGCAGCCTTGGCGGCAAGCGCCGCGCGGACCTTGGCCGCTTTTTCGGGATCCATGGCGGCGAGCTTTGCTTCCAGCTCGGCGGCCTTGAGCGCGGCCTTCGCAGCAGCTTCATCGTGCTGAGCATCGGAGCCGGCAGCCGCATCGGGCTGAGCGGCAGCGCCCGCAGCATCACCGGCAGCAGCGGCGGCAGCGGCAGCCTTCTCGGCCGCGGCCTTGCGCGCCTTGGCCTCGGCAGCCGCGCGGACCTTCATGGCTTTCTCGCGCGCGGCCTTCACCTCGGGCGTGATAACGCTCATGGGCTCGGCAGTCGAAACCTGGTAGAAAAAGCCCTTAAAGTCGACCTGCATGTCAGTGATGGCAAGACCAAACAGGTCGTGGGCCTCATTTTCAAACGGGAACACCGCGGGGTAATACGAGCTGATGGACGGAATCTCCTGGTACTGGTCGATGCCCTCAACCACCAGGTTCTCAATCGCATAGCTGCCGTCCTGCGCAATATGCTCCTGAGCAGCACGAACGTTGATAAACGTATAGACCAAGCGATACGAGCCATCGTCGACGTTGCGCTCGGCATGCATCTGCACAAAGCGCGCGCCGACGCCCTTGAGCGCCTGGGCATGAGACAGGAGCTCGTCAATCCCGACGGTGGTATAGATTGCCTTTTGCATTACTCGGCCTCCCTTGCAGCGGCGGGCGTCTCAGCAGGTGCGTCGCCAGCGGCATGCGCGTCGCCGGCCCCAGCCGCGGCCACAAACCCGTCCTCGCCCAGCTCAACGCCACCGTCCCAGGTAGCGGCGCCGCCCACGGTAAGCGGGTCACCGCCAGCGCGCATCACGGCCTCCTTCTGGTCCAGAATGCCGCACGCCTCCACGATGGCATCGATCACGGTCTCGGGGCGAATGGCGCACCCGGGCGCGTACACGTCCACGGGAATCGCGCGGTCCACGCCGCCGATCACGTTATAGGCATCGCGGAACACGCCGCCCGAGCACGCGCAAATACCGCAGGCCACCACGCACTTGGGCTCGAGCATCTGGCTGTAGATCTGGCGCACGACAGGCAGGTTCTGGGCGTTGACCGAGCCCGTCACTAAAAAGATATCCGCATGCTTGGGGTTGCCGGTGTTGACCACGCCAAAGCGCTCCGCATCGAACAGCGGCGTGAGCGAGGCCAGCACCTCGATATCGCATCCGTTGCAGCTCGAGCCGTCGTAATGAATAACCCACGGCGAGCGCGACATTTTATGATCCATGGATGCCGCCTCCTAAATAAACACGTCGACGAGGATGGGCATAAGGTTGAGCAGGCCAAACACCAGCGCCACGCCCCATCCGAGCCTAAAGCAGCTGCGCCAGGTGCTGCGTGCGAAGGTGTTGTCGATCAGGACCTCGACAAAATACGTCGCGGCCATCACGACCAGGGCTACAACCCAGCTCACGGGGTTGTCCCAAACAAAGAACATGCCTACCCACATCAAAAACAGCACGGTCTCGCACCAGTGCATAAGGGTCATCTTGGCCAGCGTGCCGCCGCTCATCTCGGTGGCGACGCCCTGGACAATCTCCTGATGCGCGTGATGCGAGTACGAAAGGTCAAACGGCGACTTGCGCAGCTTAATGGTAAGCACCGCGAGCAGCGCGAGAAAAATGGGCGCGCTGTACACAATGATGGGAGCCGACTGCCCCGTCACGGCGATGGAATCAAAGCTATCGGTGGCAAGGTACAGGCCCACGCTCATCAGCAGAACAGCGGGCTCGTAACTCATAACCTGCAGCAGCTCGCGATCAGCACCAACCTGGGCAAACGGGCTTTGCGTCGAGGCGGACGCCAACACCACAAAGATCGCGGCGAGCGTCACCATAAAAGCGCACAGTAGCGTGTTAGAGCCCGACACAAAGATGCCGCCGCCCACGGCGGTAAAGATGAGCGCGCACGCCATATAGGTATCGTCCATGGTGTTTACGCTGGCAGGGGCTTTGCGCAGCAGCTTGGCAACGTCGTAGAAAGGCTGGAGCAGGTGCGGGCCCACGCGGCCCTGCATACGGGCCGAAAGTATGCGGTCAACGCCGTCGATCAGGCCACCCACAAGCGGCGCCAGCAAGGCAAACGCCACGGTACCAATAAAGATGCCCACGACGCCAGAACCTTCAAAATACTTGCCGCGCAACACCGAGGGCGCGCTCATGGCAAGTCTCTCGGGCCCAATCCACGCGCAACACAGCAGCGCAAACAAGATAATGCTGCAGCACACGACGCTACCCGCGGGGCCAATACGCTTCTCGCCAAGGGCGTCCTCCGAGTACCAATTGCGCTTTTCGGCCTTCACCTCGTGTCCCATCGAGCCGCGGAAATGGCGATATTTGTCGGTTCCCACACCCGAAAGGTACACGTTGACGTGCGGCTTGTTGCTCACGCGGAATGAAGTCAGCAGCACCACGGCGATAAACGCCACGATAACCACCATCAGATACATGGCGTCCTTGCCAATAACGTACGGCACGCGGCCAAACACCATGGCCAAGTAAGGCGACACCAGACCGCTCGAGATGAGCGGGAACGCCACGCAGCACAGAATCAGCAGCGCGGCGATGGTGTTGAGCGCCATCCATTCGGTCTTATGGACATTAACCTCAACGTTTTGAGCCGTGGGGTCGACGCCCGAAAGCTTGGCAAGCCACTTACCCCAGAAGAAGAACGTCGCGGCCGAGCCAAAGGCAAGCACCATGATCATGAGCACGTTGCCGGTCTGTGCAAACGCCACCAGGGCGCCCCACTTGGACACGAGCATGCCAAACGGCGCCACGAACATGCCCATAATGCCCAGCATCATCAGACGAGTCAGGTGCGGCATGCGGCTGAACATACCGTCCATGTCCTCGATATTGCGGCTGCCGATATGATGCTCGGCGGTGCCCACGCACAGGAACAGCAGCGACTTGGCCACCGTGTGGAACAAGATCAGGAAGATGGCCGCCCATACGGCCTCGGGCGCGCCGACACCCAGGCAGGCACTGATGAGGCCCAAGTTGGAAATGGTGGAGTATGCGAGCACGCGTTTGGCGTTGCTCTGCGAGATGGCCATGAGGGCAGCGAGCAAAAACGTGATGGCACCCACACTCGTGACCATAAAGCCGGTCACGGGATAGATGGCATAGAGCGGGCTCAGCTTGACCATCAGGAACACGCCGGCTTTGACCATGGTTGACGAGTGCAGCAGGGCGCTCGTGGGAGTGGGGGCAACCATGGCACCGAGCAGCCAGGTATGGAACGGCATCTGTGCGGCCTTGGTGAGTGCGGCGAGCGACAACAGGATGACCGGCATCACCAGCAGCGCGGACTGCGCGGTTCCGGCGCCGGAAAGCTCGATCATGCCCGAGATGGTCAGCGGCATGCCGTTAACGTGCAGAAACATAAGGCCCGCCAAAAACGCGATGCCGCCCAGCATGTTAAGGATGATCTGGGTAAAGGCGTTCTTGATGGCCTCGGGCGTGCGCGTATAGCCAATCATAAGGAACGAGCACACGGTGGTGATTTCCCAGCCGCAGAACAGCCACTCAAGGTTGTCGCTCGTCACGATGACGAACATGGCCGAGAGGAACAGGAACATAAGCGCCAGGAACTGCGGGCGACGGTCGGGCGCGGTCTGCCCGCGCAGCGCGGCCTCGTGCTCGTCATGGGCCTGGAAGTCCTTCATATAACCCAAGGCATACACGCAGATTAGGCTGCCGACGATGCCGACGGCGAGGACCATAATCACGCTCATGTAGTCCAGGTAGAGCGGCGTCGCCGTGACGGCTTCGGCCGCGGGCAGCGTCATGGCTGCAAAGGCGAGCGAGCCCACCAGCTGGACTATGCCGAGCACCGTGGTGAGCGCGTTCCTATATTTGCACGCGTTGTACAGGATGACGGCGCACAGGATGACATCAATGGCGGAGCTGATGATCGAGAGTGCATGCGAGGTGCCGAGGGCGACCTCAAAGCTCTGCGGGCCCGTGCCAAAAAACATGACGGCGACTACAACTGTCACCGCCATAATAATGCCGGAGCCTACAAGCCCTACCGTATCGCGAGCTCGGTCACCGCGCGCGAGCAGCATGCCCAGCGCCGGTACCAGCGGAAACAGGGTAAGGAAATACAGTAGCGTCATACCATCACTCCCCCGTGCAAAAACGCTGCAATTGTTTAACGTTATAGCTCAATTGAGGAGTAGCGGCGGCAGGTTTTCGGTCAACTGGGGAGTTTTAGGCGTACGGGGTAAGGGCACGTCCGCTTTGGAGCAGAGAGGCGGCAAGAAAAATGCGCCCCTGTGGGCGCACCATCCCGTTTGCTATTCCGCCTTTTTAACGCGCGGCTTGCGACCTCGCGGCTTATCGACCAGTGCGGACTCACCGCTCTCGCGATACTGGCGGCACCAGGCCTTAACCGAAGACTCGCTTGGAATCTTGTGTTTGATCATGGCCTCGCGAACCGTTAAGCCGTTTTCCAAGCGGTCCTTGACCACGGCGAGCTTAACTTCGTACGAATAGGTGTGATGATGCGAACCGGCGTTGAGAACGGCGTCGGCACCGCCCACGGCATACGCGCGGGCCCACTGACGAGCCGTGGCCTGGGGAATGCCAAACTCCGCGGCGAGGGCGCGATGACCGACCCCCTCTTGGAGGGCCTCGACGGCGCGCTGCCTAACCTCGGGCGCATGCGTGCGAGTCCTAGTTGCTTCCGACATACCTGCCACTTCTTAGCCTTAACCGTTAATCTGCTTTCTTACGTGCAAGTTAGATAGTAGCATTTTACCGTTTGCTCAAAGCAGTTAATTAAAATAGACGCGGCGTTATCTGGGCATTTGGCACCAAATTACGACATTTCTTTATCGATTATTTACGCTGGTAGCTGACTCGCAGCTAATCGTCATTCGCTTGTCAACAAAATTGGCATCTCTTTATGTCCTTTGGTATAGAGGATATAGTTATTAACCCCTCCCCCAATATTTTTGAGTGATCTGCAAGGCAGTAGACGTCCTCACTCCTCATGATTACCGCGCATTGCCATTCATCGGAGCAAAACAAAAAGGGCGGGACCTGCTGCGCTTGCAGGCCCCGCACCGGTTGACACCCGACGGGACACAGCCGGGCGAGACGGATCCGTGCTACCGCCCCGCCTGGCCGCGATGTTCAACTACAGCTCGTTGGCCGCGTGATACGCCGTGCGAATGGCGCTCGCAATGTCGGCGGTGCGCTCACCCGAGCAGTCGCCCACGCAGGTCACGGGCACCGTCACGCCATCCAGGTCAAACGCGTTGGCCTTGGAGCCCACGGCCATCACCACGTAATCGCAGGCGATCTTCACCGGCTCCTCGGCGCCGTCCTCGGTGGTGCGAACAGCCTCCACGCCCTCGTCGGTAATGGCGGTCAGGCGGGTCTTAACATGCTGCTCCACGTTGTGCTCTGCAAAGTCGCTCATAATCAGCGGCAGAATGGTCTCGGACTCGCCCGCGGCAATCTTGTCGAGCATCTCCACGATCGCCACCTCGCAGCCGTGCTGCAGCAGGTACTCGGCAGTCTCGGTGCCCACCAGGCCGCCGCCAATGACGGCGACGCGGCCGCTGAGCTCCACCTTGCCGGCCAGCACGTCCCAGCTCGAGACGACCTTCTCCGAGTCGGCGCCCGGAACGGGGATGACCACGTCGTGCGCGCCCACGGCCACAATCGCGGCGTCGGCGGCGTTGAGGTCCTCAGCGGTAGCGGCATGACTGAGCTCCACCTTCACGCCCAGGCCAGGCAGAATCTTCTCGTAGTACTCGACCGAGCGCATAATCTCGTCCTTGCGCGGAGGCGCAGCCGCCAGCACAATCTGGCCGCCCAGATGATCGCTCGCCTCGCAGACGGTCACGTCGTAGCCGCGCTTGGCCGCCACGCGCGCGGCCTCCAGGCCGGCGATGCCGCCGCCCACCACGGCGATCTTCTTGTCGCCCTCGCCCGGCTTGATGGCGATGGTCGCCTCGTCGCCGTTCTCGGCATTGAGCACGCACGAAATGTACTTGCGGTTTTGAATCGCATCGACGCAACCCTTGTTGCAGTTGAGGCACTCGCGGATGGGCTCACCCGTGGCGGCCTTCAGCGCAATGTCGGGGTCGCACATGAGCGAGCGGCCATAGGCGATGATGTCGGCGGCGCCGTCTTCCAGAATCTTCTCGCCGGCCTCGACCGAAACCACGCGGCCCACGGTTGCCACCGGCACGGAGACCAGGGCCTTGACGCGCTCGGCCACGGGCAGCGTCCAGTTGTAGGGCATGGCGCCCATGGGCGGAATGGTGTCGCCCATGTTGCCGGTGTGGTTGGCCTGTGCGACCTGGATCATATCGATGCCCGCGCCCTCGAGCAGCTTGGCGAACTCGCAGGCCTCGTCGGGCTGCAGGCCGCCCTTGCCGCGCGGCGTGCCGTCGGGGTTCTCCATGATCACGGGGAGCTTGTACTCCACCATCAGCTGCGGCGCGGCTTCCTTAATGGCAGCGACGACCTCCAGCGCGTAGCGAACGCGGTTCTCGAACGAGCCGCCGTACTCGTCGGTGCGCTGGTTGAGGATGGCCGAGCACAGCGAACCTACCAGGCGGTCGCCGTGGACCTCGATGGCATCGATCCCGGCCTGCTGCGCGCGAGCGGCCGAGGCGGCGATAGCCTCCTTGATCTGGGTGAGCTGCTCCACACTCGCCTCGTTCACAAAGTGCTGCATGTCGTGGTGCAGCTTGGCGTAGGCCTGGTTGCGGATCTCGTTGGACTCGGCCATCTTGGCGGCAAAGGTCTCCTCGTCGCCGGCGGCCTTGGCCTCCTGCGCGGCCTTGGCGGCGGCCATGGATCCCATGACCATGCGGCCGACACCGGGCACGTCGTACTCGGGGTGGAACAGCTGCAGCGCGACCTTGGCGCCGTGCTTGTGGACGGCATCGGCCAGGGCCTTAAACGTGGGGATTTGGGCGTCGGTCGCCAGCTTGGGCGTGGGGCTTGCGGTCATGACGGGAGCAACGTCGCCGATGACGATGTAACTCACGCCGCCACGGGCCAAGCGCTCGTAAAAAGCCAGGCTGCGCTCGCCAATGGAGCCGTCACGCTCCTCGTAGCCGGTGGTCAGCGGCGGAAACATAATGCGGTTTTTGAGCTCAAGGGGGCCAACCGTAATGGGCTGAAGCAGCTTGGATGCAGGTGCGGTCATGGACATTCCTCTCTTGTAGGCGCGGCGGCGATGTTGCCGCGTAGTTGTCTAGAGGATATGGCATGGAGGCACAGCAGCACAACGGAAATCGGCGAATATCAGGTGGCGGCAGGTGGATGGGGCAGAGCGGGGCGGCCCGTCGGTTTATCTCAATCTGTAACAGTTACGCGGCAAAACCGGGTCTTACTGTTACAGATCGAGACAAACCAAACCCGCCTGCTAGAAAATCTCAATCTATAACATCAACTCGGCAAAATCCGTCCCTCGTGTTACAGATTTAGACAAACACGACCCAACCCACCGGTATATCTCGGTCTGTAACACCTAGCCGCCCAAATCGGGTCTAGATGTTACAGATCGAGATTTTGTTTGAGAGGCCGAGAATTGGACCGAAAACACGGTCCCGAAATAACAAAAAAGCTCGCCGGCTAGGCCGACGAGCTGCAAGTTCTTGGTCGCGGGGGCAGGATTTGAACCTACGACCTCCGGGTTATGAGCCCGGCGAGCTACCAGACTGCTCCACCCCGCAATGTCTGGGCGCCTCATGTGCGCAAGAAAGAATATTACGCGGGAGTTCGGTAAACGGCAAGGAAAATCTCGTAGAGCATAATTCCTTCATATTTAAACCCCTCAGCCCCTATCACCGTAAACGAATCGCAGCCGAGCGCCGTCGGCGGCGCGTATACAATGGTGCGCGTCCTTTTATGCCAACACCGGGAGTAGACATGCTGCTCGCTATCGATATGGGAAACACGCAGACGGCCATGGGCCTGTTTGACGGAGACGAGTTGGTGCAGTCGTGGCGTATGCCCACCGACCGCTCCTATACCGCCGACGAGATCCATGTGCGCCTGATGGGTTTCTTCAAGATGTACGGCCTTTCGCTCGACGCGGTCGACGCGATCGCCTTTGCAGGCGTGGTGCCGCAGCTCTCGCGCGAATGGCACGCCGTGGCCGACCGCATTGCCGCAGACGCCATCGTCATCGGACCGCAGACGGCCGCGGTGACCAAGCTGCGCGCGGCGCGTCCCCAGGCCGTAGGCGCCGATCGCGTCGCTAACGCCGTTGCGGCCGAAACTTTCTACGGCGCGCCGGCAATCGTGGTGGACTTTGGCACCGCGACCAATATCGACGTCATCGATGAGGACGGTTATTACATTGGCGGAGCGATTGCGCCGGGCATCCGCATTTCGATGGACGCGCTCGCCGCCCGAGCCGCCAAGCTCGCCAGCGTTCCGCTCGAGGCGCCCGAGCACGCCATCGGCCGCGATACCGAGGAGTGCATCAAGGTCGGCGCCGTAACGGGCGCCGCCGCCATGGCTGAGGGCCTGGTCGCGCGCATGAAGCGCGAGCTGGGCCGCGAGGATGCCACCGTTATCGCCACGGGCGGCCTCGCCAGCATCGTCGCCGATTCGACCGACGCCTTCGACATAGTCGACGGCCAACTCACCATCAAAGGCATCTGCGAAATCTACCGCCGCATGCAGGAGTTAGCGTAGGCTCTGGCGAAGCCGAGACGCTACAGTCCGCGAATTCGTACAGCCTCGGGCGGAAACTCCTGTTCGCCGGCATCGGTCTTGATGGTCGCTCGGCCCCAGATGTCCAGGCCCGCAAACACACCGACCGCAAGCGGCAAACCGTTGGGCGACACCGCCGCAACTTGGCGGCCCAGCAGCGGCACCATGTCGAAGTACTCGCCCAGCACGGGAGCCAGCGGCCCCGCGGCGCCTTGCGGCGTGTTGGCAACAACCGCCCAGGCGTCCACGCGGGCCAGCATGGCGGCGGCCAGCGCCTCGACCAGCGCTTCGTCAGCCACACCCACACCGAGCTCGCTCAACGCCGAACGCTCAATATCCACCGTCACGGCACCGAACATGCCCGCAGCACCGGCACCGCCGTTCACGGCAACACGCGCGAGCGACGTCTCAAACGCAGGCGCACCGCACACGATATCGCTCGGCCACTGGATACCCACCTTACCGGCAAGGCCCAACCCCGGCGTCGAAGCCGTGCCCACGAGCGCGTCCATCATGCCCATCGCGGCCACAAACGGCAGGCCGTGGAAGGCATGCATGTTCACATCCGGACGCACGACCAGCGAAAACGTCAGCGAAGCATCGCCCGCGCTCCACGCGCACCAGCCCGCGGACACGCCCTCGCGGCCCGCGTCGCGCGCCGCGTCGAGCTCGGTGCCGGCGGCAACAGCATTCATCTCGATCATCTACATACGCCCCAATTCGCCCACGATATGACCCACGCGGTCCTCGGGCTCCTTGACCTCGACGCCGTTGTAGCGGAAGAACCGCGCCGGGTCGTGCATCAGGTCCTCGAGCGGCACCAGCACAAAGTCGCGCTCGCCAATGAGCGGATGCGGCAGGCGCAGCTTTTTGCCGCCGTGGGTCTCGCCGTCCATCCACAGCAGGTCCAGGTCGATGGTGCGCGGGCCGTTGACCTTGACCTTTTTGGAGCGGTCGCGCCCCAGCTCGACCTCGATCTTCATGAGCTCGTCGAGCAGCACCAACGGCGCCAGCTCGGTCTTAATCTCGATGACAGCGTTGGCAAACGCGTCCTGGCGCGTCTCGTAGGCCGGCTCGCTCTCGTAGATCTTGGAGGAGTTGGACACGCAGGTGAGCGGAATCTCGGCGATCATGTCGCGCGCGGCGCGGATGTTGTCGCAACGATGCCCCAGGTTGGAGCCCACGGCCACAAACGCACGGCGCGGCTGCGGCTTGGCGACGGCCCAGTAACCGTTCAGGAACTGCGCAAAACCCGCGGCGTCGTGCACGCGCACGATGTTGGCACCGGCCTGGATGGCGCCCAGGCACACGCCAAACGTGGCGGCATCGCGCGCGGCGGCCTCGGTCACGCCCGAGACAGCGCCCACAAAGCGCTTGCGCGACACGGCGCACATGAGCGGGTAGCCCAGCGACGCCATCTTGGCAGTCTCGCGCTGGATGACGATGTCCTCGTTAGCCGACTTACCAAAGCCCGGGCCAGGATCGATGCAGATGCGGTCGCGAGACACGCCGGCATGGATGAGCGTGCGGGCCTGGTCGGACAGAAAGCCCATAACGCGGCGCATGATGGGCGCCGAATCGGGCAGGGTGAAGCGGCGGAGCTGCGAGGTGGGCACGTAGGCTTCCTCGCGGCGGGCGCTGCGGCGCATCATGGCTGCCAGGTGGTCATTGGACTCCGATGCGACCTCGGTGGCTGCGGGCGCGGCCTCGGGCGCGGGCGCGACGGTCTCGGCGGCAGCAACCTGCTCGGCGGCCGGCGTCTCCTGCCCCAGCTCGGTTGCGGGCTCGGACGTGGGCTCCGGTTCGCCAAACGGCAACGAGGGCTGCACCACGCCGCCCGGAAGCTTGGCCTCAACCTTGGGCTCACCCAGCAGCTTGCCGCGACGGCGGCGAGCCGGCTTCTCGGCCTCACGCGCGGCCTCGGCAGCCGCCTCGCGCGCCTTCTCGGCAACAAACGCCGCTGCCGAGGTATCGAGCTGCACCGTTGCGTGCGTGCGGGTGGGCGCGGCGACCTCGCCGGCATGCATCACGATGACGCCGCAGGTGCTCGTCTTAACAAACTCGACCATCTTGGGATCGGTGAAGCCGGTCACGTCGTTGACGATCGAGGCGCCGCAGCGCACGGCCGCCTTGGCAACCGCCACATGACGCGTGTCGATCGAGACGATGGCGCCCTCCTTGGCCAGCGCGCGCACCACGGGCAGCACGCGGCGAGCCTCCTCGTCGGGGTTGACCGGGGTAAAGCCGGGGCGCGTGGACTCGCCGCCCACGTCGATGATGTCGGCGCCGGCGTCGAGCATCGCCAGGCCGTACTCGATGGCAGCATCCGGGTCGAAGTGCTCCCCGCCATCGCTAAACGAATCGGGCGTCACGTTGAGGACGCCCATGATGCGCGGACGGTCAAAGCTGAGCTCGTACTTTCCGCACCGCCATGTCTTGCTGTCGTTCGCCATGAACATCCTCCTAAAATGCCCACGCCGCCGAGCTTGGGGAGCTGGCGGCGGGGTCGCTTTGCACTCAGTCTTTCTATTGTATCCGCGCGCGCGGGCTAGAACGCAAACGCGGCCGCGATGTCGTAAGAAATCAGCAGGTCGGCATTTGCATCCTGATCGGTGGGAGCAAGGTTGCAAATGGCCAGCGTATCGCCGGTAAAGTAACGCGTAAGGCCCGCCGCCGGATACACCACGAGCGAGGTCCCGCCCACGATGAGGGCATCGGCCGCGGCGATGGCGGCAACGGCACCGGTCAACACATGCTCGTCGAGCGGCTCTTCGTAGAGCACCACATCGGGCTTAATGCGCCCGCCGCACGCAGGACACACGGGCACGCCCGCGGCGTCCTCGTGCTCGCGCGAGCAAATCCATTCGGCGCTGTAGACTGCGCCGCACGTCTGGCAGACATTGCGGTGGACCGAGCCATGCAGCTCGAACACGCGCTGCGAGCCGGCCATCTGATGCAGGCCGTCGATATTTTGCGTCACCACGGCATTCAGCTTGCCGGCGCGCTCCAGCTCGGCCAGCTTGGTGTGGCAGCGATTGGGCTTGGCGCCAAGCGCGATCATCTTGGTGCGGTAGAAGTCGAAGAACTCGGCCGGATGCGCCTCGTAAAAGCTATGCGACAGCATGGTCTCGGGCGGATAGGCAAACTGCTGGTGATACAGGCCGCCCACGCTGCGGAAATCGGGGATGCCACTTGCCGTGGAAACACCAGCGCCGCCAAAGAAGACCACGCGCTTGTGGGTGTCAAACAGATCCGCCAGCGCGGCGGAGGCCTGCCTGGGGTCCGATATTGCCTGCGTCATATGAGTCCTCCGTCCTTGTTAGTCGGGCAGCGTTGAGCGACGTCCCAGCATGCGGCCTTTAAGTCAGCATGCGCGGATCCCACCCCGCCCCTGTTGCGCTAATCTTAAGCCTGCCAACCCCGTCGAAAGGACACCATGCCTCAGACTTACACTTTCGCCTCGTGGAACGTCAACGGCCTGCGCGCCGTGCTCAAAAAGGACCCGAGCTTTATCCAGATCGCGCAAGAACTCGACGTCGATATCCTGGCACTGCAAGAGACCAAGTTGCAAGAAGGCCAGGTCGATATTGACCTGCCCGGCTATCACCAAACCTGGAGCTACGCCGAGCGTAAAGGCTATTCGGGCACCGCGGTCTTTAGCCGCCAGGAGCCGCTGCGCGTACTGCGCGCCGATGCGCTGCTGCCCTACGCCGGCGGAGGCGAGGCGGCCGTGCTCGTCGCCCAAGTCGCAACCGAGGGCCGCGTCTGCGCGCTCGAGTTCGACAAATTCTGGTTTGTGGATGTCTACACGCCCAACGCACAAAATGAGCTCGCGCGCATCGACGTGCGTATGGCCTGGGACGATGCCTACCGCGGCTTTTTGAACGCGCTCGAGCGCGAGACCGGCAAACCCGTCGTAACCTGCGGCGACTTTAACGTGGCGCATGAGGAGATCGACCTTAAGAACCCCAAGTCCAACCGCGGCAACGCAGGCTTTTCGGACGAGGAACGCGGCAAGTTTACCGAGCTGCTCAACGCCGGCTTTACCGATACCTGGCGCGCGGCAAACCCCGACGTCGAGGGCGTCTACAGCTGGTGGAGCTATCGCTTTAATGCCCGCAAGAACAACGCAGGATGGCGCATCGATTACTTCCTGGTAAGTGACTCAATCGCCGCCAACGTTCGCGACACGGGCATCCGCGGCGACATCTTCGGCAGCGACCACTGCCCCGTCACCCTCGCGCTAGAGCTCTAGCGCCAAGTAATTCCTGGGGGACAGAGGAAAACAGATCATGTGGCCCCTCTCCCCCTATAAGTTGCGGTGGAATAGTTCCTGTTTGGGCAGCAAATAGCCAAAAACGAGAACTATTCCACCGCAAGTTCGTGTGGGAACGCGAAATGCCCTACAGTCCGTATTTCACGACGACACGGTTAATGCGACGGCACCAAGGCTTGTACAAGGCGGCCAAGAACACGCAGGTCGCGAGGCCGTGTGTGATATCGAACGGCACTGCCGTGGCAAGACGCGCCATGGCACCCGCCCACGTGAGCGGTTGAACAAAACCGATAATGTCGTAGGCGTTGATCACAACGCCGTACAGCAAACCCGAAGCAAAGCCGTAGGTCAGCAGCGCCGACATACGCACGGCGCCATCGGCGCGATCAAAAGCGCCGGCATGCGCCAGCGCACCGCCAACGTATCCCACGAGCCCCCAGGCATACATCTGCCACGGCGTCCACATGCCCTGCCCAAAAAAGAAATTGCTGGTCAGCGCCGCCAACGCACCGACCATAAAGCCGTTACGACGACCGAGTGTCGCCCCGGCGATAATGGCGATGGCACTCACGGGTTTAAAGTCGGGAATGGGTCCAAACAGGATGCGCCCCGCCGCCGCCAGCGCCGCCAGCACCAGCGTGGGCATAATCTGACGCAGGCCTGGACGCGATGCCTCATAGCCCGCAAAGAACAGCGCAAGCACCAACGCCACCACAACCAGCATGGCCAACGCTGCCTGCTCAACACCCGCCAGCAACGCGGCAGCCATCACCGCCGGCACCGCCAACAACAGCGGGATCTCCAGTTTTGCAAGCAAACGCGAGAAACGACAGTCCGTCATCCCATCACGCCCTATAGAACACGTTGTCGGCAAAGAAGTCGGCCGGGGACTCCATGCAGGCAATCTCGCCGTCAAACATCATGGCGACATCGTCGGCTACCTGCTCGGCAAAGTCCAAATCGTGCGTAGCCATGATGACGGTGCCGCCAGCCTTCGCATGGTCACGCAGGGCGCGGGCGATGGTGCGGCGGCTGAACAGGTCTAGACCCTTGGTGGGCTCATCGAGCAATAGCAGTTCGGGGCCGATTAGCAGCAGTTTTGCCAATGCAAGCAGTTGACGCTGCCCGCCCGAAAGATCGTACGGATGGCGTCCATCCAGACCCGACAACCCCAAGCTCGCCGCACGCTCCCGCGCCAAGTTCTCGTCATATCCGCAGGTCGAGGCCCATTCCATCAGCTCATCGCGAACCGTCTCGGCAACCAGCAATGCTTTGGGATTCTGAGGCAGCAGCGCCGCCGAGGCCACTCCGCGCACCATGCGGCCGCGCTGCAGCTTGGCGGTCTTCGCCAGCACCGAGAGCATCGTCGACTTACCGCATCCGTTGCCGCCCACGATCGCATGCACCGCACTGGCCGAAAACGCAACGTCGAGCCCGCGCAGCACCCAACCGCCCGCGCGATCGTAGCGAAACCAGCCTTCCGACAGGGTGGTAGCCGACCCGCCGTGCATTTTTTGGAGTATTCTGCTTCCATCCGTGCGCGGGAAGGCTTCCGAGCCGTTCTCGAGCGACGTTTGCGCCACAAATTCGGACGATTTGTCCAATTCTGAACTTTTTTTCGCGCTCGATACGTCCCCGGGCGGCTCCAGAGAGCCCAAATTGTCCTCACGCCTGCTGAATACTCCGTTTTTTGCACATCGGATGGCACCCCACCCCAACATGTCATCGGAAAACAGCGATTCTCGGCGTCCCAAAGAAGCCATATCCGCCACCTCGCGCACGCGACCGTCCTCAATCCGGTACGCACACGTCGCGTATTCGAGCATTGGGCGCGGCTGATGCGTCGCCACAACAACCGTGCAGCCCAGCTCACGATTCACACGAAACAGCGCGTGCAGGAAATTCTTCTCCGCAACCGGATCAAGCTGAGACGTGGGCTCGTCGAGCAGCAGCACGCGCGGGCGCAACGCCAGCACAGCTGCCAGCGACAGCAGCTGCTTGCGTCCGCCCGAAAGCGTATCGGTGTCGCGGTGGAGCCAATCTTCCAGTCCAAAGAAATAGCTGGTCTCAGCTACGCGACGGCGCATCTCATCACGCGCTAGCCCCAAGTTTTCCAGGCCAAACGCTATCTCGTGCCACACGGTTTCGCACACGATCTGGTTCTCGGGATCCTGGAACACATAACCCACGCGCTCCGCCGATGCCCGCACATCCATGTCGGCGACGGGCTCGCCCAGCACGCGCAGCTCGCCGGAGCGCGTACCCGCCGGCGCGATCTCGGGCTTGAGCAGCGACAGCAGCGTCGACTTGCCCGAACCGGTACCGCCAACAAGCAGCGCAAATGCACCTTGGGGAACAGACCAGTCGAGCCCCTCGAGCACCGCAGCATCAGCATCGGGGTAGGCAAAGCTCAGGCTCCGCACCTCAATCGCCGGCGCGGCCGAGCCATATGCCACACCCGCCGCCGAGCTCCTATCAAACCGAGCCATCAGCCAAACCTCTTCTCATCAATCGCGTGCAACGCACAAGGCAGCACCATCCAGGCAGCGTACACGACATAGCCCGGCCACGGCGCCGGCACCGAGAGCTGCGGATAAAACGAATACTGCGTCGTCGCGGTCCACGCCACTGCCATCGTGGCCACGCCAAACAGCGCAAGCCCAACCAGCGCGGCAACGTCGCTGCGCCCCAGTCGATACCGCGCATACGTCGTACGACGCGTCGCGGCACCCCACCCGCGCGAGCGCATCGCGTCCGCGCGCTCCAGCGAATCTTCCATGCCCCAGCCCATCAACACACTCGATGCCCGCAGGCGCGAGCGCACGGGGTCGGCCGGCGCGCGCCCCGGCACGTCAATCGCATCTTGCACCGCCAGCACCGTGCGGCCGCGGCGCAAAAACTGCGGGATAAGCCGCATGCACATCGAGATCATAAGCGCAATCACCGGTGCGGCATTGCCCAGCAGCGCGAGTACCTTGTCGTATTCGAGCATCGACGCCGCTGCCTCAAACCACAGCACGCTCGCCACAAACAGCCCACCCATGCACAGGCCGTAAACCATGCTCTCTAGATACACCGCACGCATGCCAATACGAAACAGCTCCGTCGAGCCCGATGCACTAAACAGCGGATTGAGCACCGCGATAATCAAAATCACCGGCAGCTGCCAGCGAAGCGCCCCCAACGTGCGCGCAGCACCGCGCGTCGCAAGCCCGTACGCCAGCCCGCCCGCAAGCGACAGCGCAATCAGCACCGGTTGCATCGAGAACATGGTGAGCCCCAGCGTCAGCACTATATAGAGTGCCGGCACAGCCGGATGCGACATCGAGAACGCCGCGACGGGCTCGCCGCCAAACTCCTCTTGTATGTTGTCCACGGGCACCCCCGTCCCCTCGCTCAAACGACAGCTCCGCAGCACCGCCAATGCCGCACGCAAGCAGCGCAAACGCCACGCCGGCGGCGCAAGCCTCAACCGCCGCAAACCAATCGTTACGCGCTCATCATATGCCTGCGGTATCATATTGCGCCGTGTATCGTTTCCAAACACACGTCTCTATAACGTAACAGGAGATCACATGGACGCAACCGCAATTATCCTCGCTGCCGGCGAGGGCACCCGCATGAAGTCGAACCACTGCAAGGTTTCGCACAAGATCCTGGGCAAGCCCATGGTCCAGTGGATCGTCGACGCTACCATCAAGGCCGGCTGCAGCCGCGTCGTGGTCGTCATCGGCAGCCACGCCGACGAGATGCGCGCCCTGATCGACGGCGCCTACGCCAACAGCGCCACCAAGGTCGAGTGCGTCGAGCAGACCGAGCGCCTGGGCACCGGTCACGCCGTGAAGGTCGCGCTCGAGGCCTGCGGCATCACGCAAGGCCCCGTCGTCGTGCTCAACGGCGACCTGCCGCTCATCACCGCCGACACCGTCGCCAAGTTCGCGCAGACCGTCGCTACCGGCGAGCTCGCCTGCACCGTCATGACCATGACCCCGCCCGACCCCTTCGGCTACGGCCGCATCAAACTGGGCGCCGACGGCCAGATCGAGCGCATCATCGAGCAGAAGGACTGCACGCCCGAGCAGGCCGCCACGCTACTCGAGTGCAACGCCGGCTGCTACGCCTTCGACGGCGCGCAGCTCGCCGCGCACATTGACGAGATCGGCAACGACAACGCGCAATCCGAGTACTACCTGCCCGACATGCTCGAGATTCTCAAAAGCCACGACCAGGCTGTCTCCATCTTCCACTGCGATGACTACCGCGATGGCCTGGGCGTCAACAGCCGTATCCAGCTCGCGCAGCTCACCGCTATCGCGCGCGACCGCATCAACGAGCACTGGATGGCCGAGGGCGTTACCTTCATCGACCCCACGCAGGCCTGGATCGGCCCCGATGCCGTTATCGGCCGCGACACCGTCGTGTGGCCGCAGACGCATCTGATCGGTCACGTCACCGTGGGCGAAGAGTGCCAGCTCGGCCCCAACAGTCGCCTCACCGACACCACCGTCGGCAGCGGCTGCATCATCGATGAGACCATCGCCATCGAGGCCGTCATCGAGAACGGCGTCGACTGCGGCCCGCGCGCCTACCTGCGCCCGGGCACCCACATGCTCGACGGCTCCAAGGCCGGCACGCACGTGGAGATCAAGAAGTCCACGATCGGTGAGGGCTCCAAGGTGCCGCACCTGTCCTACATCGGCGACACCACCATGGGCTCCGGCGTCAACGTGGGCGCGGGCTCCATCACCTGCAACTACGACGGCGTGCACAAGCACAAGACCGTCATCGGCAAGGACGCCTTCATCGGTTCCGACACCATGATGGTCGCGCCCGCCCAGATCGGCGACGGCGCGCTCGTGGCCGCCGGCTCCGTCATCACTGAGCCGGTCCCGGCCGACGCACTTGGCCTGGGTCGTGCCCGTCAGGTAAATATTGAGGGCTGGGCCGCCGATTATCGCCGCCGTCTGCACGAGGACGACGAGGTATAACGTTTTACCAAGCATCTAAGGAGCTGTTCCCATGGGGGCGGCTCTTTTTTCTATCGTGACCTGCGCGACAGGATGAGTGGTCGGTTCGTGTCCGTTGACGGTAAAGACGTTATCAAGACCCGATTAACCCCGTCGCGCGGTTACAATGCAACAAGGCATCTATATGGCATTCGATATAAAGGAGAAGGGTAATGCCGATTAATGATCCCGAGAAGTCGGAGAATATGCGCAAGTCCATCCGCGTGTATTCCGGTTCCTCCAACCGTCCCCTCGCTCAGAAGATCGCTGAGTACCTTGGGGTCGAGCTTTCGGGCCTTACGCTAAAGCAGTTCGCCAATGGTGAGATTTACGCCCGCTACGACGAGACCGTCCGCGGCGCCGACGTCTTCCTGATTCAGTCCGTGGCCGGCGGCAACGTCAACGACATGCTCATGGAGCTGCTCATCGCCACCGACGCTGCCAAGCGCGCATCCGCCCGCTCCATCACCGCCGTCATCACCCACTACGGCTATGCCCGCCAGGACCGCAAGGCCGGCCCGCGCGAGCCCATCACCGCCCGCCTCGTCGCCAACCTGCTCGAGCGCGCTGGCGTCAACCGCATCATCACCCTCGACCTGCACCAGGGCCAGATTCAGGGCTTCTTCGATATCCCGGTTAACCACCTGTCCGCGCTGCCGCTGTTTGGCCAGTACTATAACGACATGCACTTCGACACCGACAACCTGGTTGTCGTCTCCCCCGATGTGGGCCGCGCCAAGGCCGCCAAGAAGCTGTCCGACATGCTCGGCTGCGACCTGGCCATCGCCCACAAGGGCCGTCCGCGCCACAACGCCGCCGAGGTCATGGGCATCATCGGTGACATCAAGGGCAAGACCTGCATCATCAACGACGACATGATCGACACCGCTGGCACCCTGTGCGCCAACGTCAAGGAGCTCAAGGCTATGGGCGCTGGCGACATCTACGTCTGCGCCACCCACGGTATCTTCTCCGGTCCGGCCATCGAGCGTCTGAACGACGCCCCGATCGTCGAGTGCGTCGTCACCGACGCCATTCCCGTCGAGGTCGGCGGCAAAATCAAGACCATCTCGGTCGCCGAGGAGTTCGCTCAGGCCATCTCCGCCGTTTACCACGAGGAGCCCGTCTCCACGCTCGTCGGCGGCGACTTCGCGCTGTAATCCAGCGTGCATCTCATCATCTTTGGTGTTTTTAAAGGGTCGGAAGCTCGCTTCCGACCCTTTTTCTACCCCTCGACAACCTTCCCTGGACAATTAGTTCAGATACGTATTTTTTTAAAGCTCCAAAGGCCGTTCTGAGCCTTCTGAGCTCCCCGGCGAACGCCATACTGCCCAAAGCTCATCGCTTTCGAGTACGACCGCCGCATATTTACCCTCAAATCGCCCTCGAAAGCCCTTAGAAACGCCTCGAACGCCCGCCGTCTTATACGTATCTGAACTAACTGTCCAGTAGCTATCGTCAACCTTCGCGGCAGAGCTCAATTTCCTGCAATCCCCTCAACCGATTCCACCGATTTCATAACACCCAGCCGTTCATGGCGCGCAGCGCCCCGCTGAGCGAAAAGAACGGTATGGCGGTCGCATTCTGCCGCCAACTTAGTACGTTATAGCTATGACGACCGTGATTTCACATCTCTCCGCCCTCCGCGCAATTCGTCGCGCACGACGGGCGTACTCTGCCCTACCCTGGGACTCCGTTGATAGCGAACAGCAAGCACAGGCCTTGGCTGGCTGCATTCCCAACAATGACGCGATAGACTTTGGCGCACTTTCGATACTCGACGCCTGGAATGAAGATGATTCCGAACTGCTCGATCTTCTCGTTTCAAACGAAGACAACAGGCGCCCCGACAAGCGACTTCTTCAGCATATTCTCTCCACTCCTCTTCCTGAAGGTGCAATTATGCACGTCGAGGCCGACATCTACGCAACGTCTCCTGCCATGACAGCCATGCTTTGTTCCAAAAATGAATCAGTCGCCAAAACCTTGATGCTCCTTATGGAGCTGCTCGGAACCTACTCCCTTCCTCCCGGGGCAACATACCCCATTGCCTATGACGACATCTGGCCCAAGGGCGATGACTACGAAGCGATGGACGACCTCGATTGCCGGGGCGACCAGTCGGCGACCGAACAGCAGAACGAAACCCGCTACGAACAGGCACACTACAAATGCGAGCCCGCCACGACCATCGAAGATCTCGAGACTGTTGCACAGCTTGCCAAAAGCAGCTCATACACCTCGTTTCGCACGGCAGTCAAGCTCGCCCGACCCGGATCTGCATCCCCAGCCGAATCCCTAATGTTTGCCGTTCTCGGAGCGCCCATGCGCTTTGGCGGATTCGGATGTTGCAGCCTGCCCATGGGAGGCCTGCTACTCAACTATCGAATCGACTTCGACACTCTTGCGGTCAACATGTCCTCCGGCATCCCTTACGCCATCTGCGACCTATATTGCCCGGCCGCCGGAGTCGACAACGAATACAACGGAATTGGGCATGAGCTTCAAAACGCTCGCATCCACGATGGCAATCGAAATAATGGCCTCAAGGCAATGGGCATCCACGTCCTGGTTATCAATCGCGACCAAATGAAAGACCTTGTTGCACTCGAAGCCTTCGCCCAAACGATGCATCGACTCGCGGGAGTCCGATTCCGATACCGTATCAAGGGCTATCGCAAGCGTCAGGCCGCTTGGCTCAACGCCCTGCGGGCCGGAATCGGCCTTGCGCCGGTCTAAACGGCGAATCACCCGTGCACCGTCGAGCAGGGCTGGACAGTTAGTTCAAATACGTATAAATGGACACATTGAATTAGGCTGTTTTGCAGTTATCTCTATACCATTCGCCCGATTTGAAGGCAGGGTAGACTTCAAAACAGCGTCATATGGACTAACTAAAGCTCCAAAACAACGTATCGGCATTGAATTGAGCACTTCGAGTCCTCAGAACTTATACGTATCTGAACTAACTGTCCACCTCGATTTCGACGGCCGTCCAAACGCCCTCAAATAACCTCAATTGCCCTCCATTTGACAGCGGCAACAGGGTCGCTCACCATAGCAGGCGACAAATCAACGAAAGGATGAACATGGCAGCTGCACAGCCGCTTAAGATTCGCATGGTTGCCGGACTTGGCAACCCTGGCGATGAGTATGCCGAGACCCGCCACAACGCTGGCTTCAAAGCGATCGACGAGTTGGCCCGTCAGGCCGGCGTCACGTACTGGAAAAACCAGGCCGGCGCCGAGGTCGCGCTCATCAACATCAACGATCCCGAGGAAGAGGGCGGTAAGCGCCAGATTGTACTGGTCAAGCCGCAGTCGTATATGAATACCTCGGGTGGCCCCATCTCCAAGCTCTGCCGCGAGTACAAGATCAAGGCCGAGGAGCTGCTCGTAATCCACGACGAGCTCGACATTCCCGCCGGCGACGTACGTGTTAAGGTGGGCGGTGGCCACGCCGGTCACAACGGCCTGCGCTCCATCATCGACAAGATGGGCAGCCGCGACTTCAGCCGCATCCGCACCGGCATCGGCAACCCTCCCGGCAAGATGGCCGTCGCCGACTACGTGCTTAAGCAGCTGCGCGCCCGCGAGGCCGAGGATTTCCAGGACACCTGCGCCCGCGCCGCAGATGCCGCCGGTCTGGCAATCGTGCACGGCGTGATCTATGCCCGCGACCACGTCAACGGCGCCGCCTCCGCCAACGGCAAGCACTAAAACCTATCATTTAGGGATAGGTTTATTTTGGCAGGTTTTAACTGCGGAAACGCCGCAGCGGCCGCATCGCAATAAACCGCGCACCGCCATACACACATAGCACCCCAAAGGGGGCCGACCTCATTGCAACCCGAGGCTGGCCCCTTTGCCGTTTTACCCGATAAAACCTGCCAAAATAAACCTCTCCCCCTTTGGTAGGCCAAAGTGGATAAACCCTGCTCCCAACCGCCGAAGACACACGTAAGTGACATGTCCATGAGGGTATAATTTGCACCGTATGTCTGCACAACGCCTGTGCACGTACGGTTTTATTCGGGCTACCGTCCATTTCCGTGGAGGCACGGTTCGGCGGCCCTAACAAGAGAGGGGTTCTATGTATAAGATCCTGGAGAAGATGCAGTTCTCGGAGAAGGTGTTCAAGTTCCGCATCGAGGCGCCCGCAATCGCCAAGCATGCGCACGCTGGACAGTTCCTCATGGTCCGCGCCAACGAGACGGGCGAACGCGTCCCGTTTACCCTGGCCGGCTGGAACGGTGACGAGGGCTGGGTCGAGTTCATCTTCATGGTGATCGGCAAGACCACCGAGATGCTTTCCACCTACGAGGCCGGCGAGTCGCTGCGCGACGTCGTGGGCCCGCTGGGCGTTCCCACCGAGATGGCCGAGGGCCCCTGCGCCGTCATTGGCGGCGGCGTCGGCCTGGCAATTGCCTTCCCGGTCGCCAAGCACCTGGTCGAGACCGGTCACGAAGTTCACGCCATCATGGGCGCCCGCACCAAGGACCTCCTGCTCATGGAGGACCAGTTCCGCGAGCTCCTCGACGAGGACCACATCCACATCACCACTGACGACGGCTCCTACGGCGAGCAGGGCGTTGTCACCGCTCCGTTGGAGCGCCTGCTGCAGGACAAGGCCGTGAGCCAGGTCTTCTGCGTCGGCCCCGTTCCGATGATGAAGTTCTCGACCCTCACCGCCCAGAAATACGACACCCCCATCACCGCGTCCCTCAACCCCATCATGGTTGACGGCACCGGTATGTGCGGCTGCTGCCGCGTCGAGGTGGGCGGCGTGACCAAGTTCGCTTGCGTCGACGGCCCCGACTTCGATGCCACCCTGGTCGACTGGGATGACCTTCGTGCCCGCCAGGCCGCTTACCGTTCCGAAGAGGGCGAGTCCCTCAAGGCCTATGAGGAAAAGAGCTGCGCATGCCACTAGTTAACGGTCGTTTCGTTGCCGATATGAAGTCGCCCCGCACCCCCGATAACGAGGAGCCGGCTGCCGAGCGCGCCTGCGACTTCCGCCCCGTCGACAAGGGCTTCACCGAGGAGATGGCGCTGGCCGAGGCCGAGCGCTGCCTCAACTGCAAGAAGCCGTTCTGTGTTGAGGGCTGCCCCGTCAACATCAACATCCCCCGCTTTATCGAGCAGATCCGCGCGAAGGACTTCGGCGGCGCTCTCGATACCATCCGCGAGGACTCCATGCTTCCCGCCATCTGCGGCCGTGTCTGCCCGCAGGAGAACCAGTGCGAGGGCAAGTGCATCCGTGGTAAAAAGTCCGAGCCCGTGGCCATCGGCCAGCTCGAGCGCTTCCTGGGTGATCGCCCCGAGCTCGCCTCCACGCCCAAGATGGCCCCCAAGAACGGCAAGAAGGTCGCCGTCGTGGGCTCTGGCCCGTCCGGCATCACCTGCGCCGGCGAGCTCGCCCGCAACGGCTTTGACGTCACCGTCTTCGAGGCCTTCTTCACCGGCGGCGGCGTGCTGGTCTACGGCATCCCCGAGTTCCGTCTGCCCAAGGCGGTCGTCAAGCGCGAGATTGACGGCTTGGAGGACATGGGCGTCAAGTTTGAGTACAACTCCGTCGTGGGCAACATGGCCACGGCCGAGGAGCTGTTCGAGCAGGGCTTCGACGCCATCTACGTGGCGACCGGCGCTGGCCTGCCCAAGTTCCTCAACGTCCCCGGCGAGAACCTGCCCAACGTCTTCTTCGCGAACGAGTACCTCACCCGCGTGAACCTGATGAAGGCCAACAAGTTCCCCGAGTACGACACCCCCACCAAGCACGGCAAGAACGTCGTCGTCTTTGGTGGCGGCAACGTGGCTATGGACGCCGTCCGTACCGCCAAGCGTCTGGGCGCCGAGCACGCCATCATCGCTTACCGCCGTACCGAGGACGAGATGCCCTGCCGTCGCGCCGAGCTGCACCATGCTAAGGCCGAGGGCGTCGAGGTTCTGCCGCTCGTCTCCCCGCTCGAGTTTGTCGCTGGCGAGGACGGCTCCGTGTGCGCCGTCAAGGTCCAGAAGATGGAGCTCGGCGAGCCCGACGAGTCCGGCCGTCGTCGCCCGGTGCCCATCGAGGGCGCCATCGAGGAGATTCCCTGCGACGTCGCAATCTCGGCTATCGGTACCAACGCCAACCCCTTCGCAAAGAAGATCGGCGGCAAGATGGAGCTCAACAAGTGGGGCTACATCGTCGCCGACGAGGAGACCGGCCAGACCACCGATCCCCGCATCTGGGCCGGCGGCGACATCGTCACCGGTGCCGCTACGGTCATTCTGGCGATGGGCGCCGGCAAGAAGGCCGCCGCTTCCATCACCAAGAGCCTGCTGGGCGAGTAATCACCCACAACGCTAGCCATCAAACGGCAAAGTCCCCGTCGAGCACACGCCCGGCGGGGACTTTTTCTATGCCAATCGCCCTACCACCGCAAAGGTGTCTGTCCCCTTTGTGGTGGTTTTGGTCGGTTAGCCTTCGAGCTGCGCCACCTTGTAGCGGTAGGCAGCGGCGATAACGTCTTTGCAGCCCTCGCGGCCCAGCTTGGCGCGGTTGACGACGATGTCTTTGCCGCTCGTCATCTTCCACTTTCCGGCACTGTAGCGCTTATAGAACGCCTCGCGCGCCTTCTGCTGCTGCTTGACCAGCTTGGCGCCCTTCTTTTTGTTGAGGCCGCGCTTCTTGCGCACGATCTCGACGCGGTCCTCAAAGGGGGCTGTCACCAACACGGCAATGTGGTTGGGGTTGTTGCGCAGCAGATAATCGGACAGACGGCCTTCGATAATGCAGCTCTCGGTCTCGCCCAGATCCAAAATCACCTGGCTCATCTTTTGGAACAACTTGTCCGAGTACGAACGCGCATCGTAGCGGTCGGGCAGAAACGCCATGTTCTCCACGGCCAGACGCTCGTCGTAGGCGGCCATCTTGTCGAGCGACTCGCCCGCGCGCAGCGACGCACGCACCAGCAGCTCGTTATCGTACAGCGGAATCCCCAGCTCATCGGCAAGGATACGGCCAATCTCGTGGCCCTCGGCGCCAAAGTCGCGCGCGATGGTAATGACCACAGGACTCTTCTTATTCTCCAGATCGCTCATCGCGATTCCTTTCTCTATGTGACAAAGGGACTGTCCCTTTGCCACATTCTACGCTGCCACCATTCGCCTCTGATACGCTCTCACCAGCAGCGAGATACCAAAGTTGAGCACAAAGTACATCGCAAACACCAAGCCGTAGAGCATAAGAACCTGCGACAGGTCGATCGCGTGGGCCATCACGACGTTTGCCGTGTACATGAGTTCGGCCACGTTAATGCCCGAAAGATACGAGCTGTCCTTAATGACAGTTGTGCACTGGCTAAACAGCGCCGGAATGATCGTCTTAAACGTCTGCGGCAGAATGATGTAGCGCATGGTGGCAAAGAAGCCGAAGCCCTGGCTCTGCGCCGCCTCAAACTGGCCGCGCGGAATCGAGTTGAGGCCGCCGCGCACAATCTCGGCCATAACAGCGCTGGTAAACAGCGTAAAGGCGATGGTCGAAATCACAATGTCCAAACCCTGCACCGTAAAGTAGATAAACAGAATCCACAGCAGGTTCGGCGTGCAACGGAACAGCTCGATATAGGCGCTCACCAAAATACGGAACGGGCGGGGCGCATAGCTTTTAACGAGCGCCAGCACCGTGCCAAAGATGAGCGAGAAAAAGATCGACAGCGCCGAGATCTCGATTGTCTTAACAAAGCCGCCCCAAATGTAGAGCAGGTTGGTCGCGTTGAAGATTTCCATGCGCTAGGCCTCCTCTACGTTGTCGAGCCCCAGCTCGGCCAGGCTCACACCGCGCGGACGCTCCTTTGAGCGGCGCTCGAGCCACTGCACCAGCATGGCGAGCGGAAAGCAGATGATGAAGTACATAAGGCAGCAGACGATATATCCCTGCAGGTACCCGTACAGACTCACAAAGTTGTCGGAACGGTACATAAGGTCGCCGCCGGCCACGAGCGCCAGCACCGACGTGTTCTTGACCAGGTTGAGCGCCTGGTTACACAGCGGCGGCAAAATGATCTTGAACGTCTGGGGCAGCACGATGTACCAGTATGCCTGCGCGCGAGTGAAGCCCTGGCTCTGGGCCGCCTCCATCTGACCGCGCGGAACCGCCTCGATACCAGTGCGGATGACCTCCGAAATGTAGGCCGCGTGATACAGGCCCACGCCCAAGAAGCCCAGCACAAACGGCGCGATGCGCACCGGCTGGTCGGCACCGGTTATGGCCTGCAAAAACTGCGGACCGGCCATGTACATAAAGAGCACCTGCACGGGCAGCGGGGTGTTCTGGTAAAACTCCACGTACACGCGGCTTATGGCGCGCAGCACGCGCGAACGGGTGGTAGAGAACACGCCCAGCAGCGTGCCCAGCACCAGCGACAGCAGCAGACCGGCAACGACCACCTGCAGTGTCACGCCAAAGCCCTCCCAGAAGGGCCCCATGTTTTGAAATGTCGTCGACCAGCGGTCGGCGTCAAACAATCCTTCGAGCATTTGATTCCTTCCTTGGACGATGCGCCTATACAAGACCCCAGGTCTTGACCTCTTGGTCGAGCCAGCCGTCGGCCAGGCGATCGCAAATCACCTGGTCGACCACGGCCGAAAGGTCGCAGCCCTTCTTGGTCGCCACGCCGTAGCCCTGCTCGCCAAACTTGATCTCGGGCTGCAGCAGCTCAACGGTCTCGTTCATGTAACCGGCCAGCGTGGAGCGGTCCATGGCAAAGACGTCGATATTGCCGGCATCGAGCGAACTCTTGATGATGGGGTAGCCGCTAAAGGCCCTAAACTCGGGCTTGCAGCTAAAGCCGTTGTCCTTGATCATCTGCTCGATCAGGCCCTGCGTGGTAGCACCCTGGCTCACGCCGATGACCTTGCCGTCCAGGTCCTCAATCGAGGTAAAGCCCGAACGCTTCTTGACCATGAGTCCCACGTAGTCGGTGCGGTACGGCGTCGAGAAATCCCAGCTCTTCTTGCGCTCGTCGGTGATGGTGTAGGTCGCCGCGACCACGTCAAGTTGGCCGTTATCGATCAGCGGGCCGCGCGTCTTGGGCGTTACGTCGGTAAACTCGACAAGCTCCTGGGCGCGGGCCTCCTTGTAGCTCACGCCAAAGACGGCAGCGGCGATTTGGTAGCACAAATCGACTTCCATGCCCTCAAAGCGGCCCTTGGCGGTGTCGTAATAGCCATAGCCGGGAACGTCCTTCTTAACGCCGGCATTCAGATGGCCACGCGACTTGATGGCCGCAAGCTTGGACCCCTTGTCGGAACCCTCGCCGCTGGTGGAGTTGCCGCAACCGGTAAGCGCGGTCCCCGTCAGCGCAAGCATGCCGGCGCCAGCCAGCTGCAAAAAGTGACGGCGCGACACGGCCGCCCTCGTCATATCCGTCATGTCCATCACCGCGCCTAGTGCAGAATCTTGGACAGGAACTCGCGGCAGCGCGGGTTCTCGGGGTTGTCGAAGAAGTGCTCGGGCGTGCCCTCCTCCAGAATGCGACCGTCCTCCATAAAGATGACGCGGTCGGCCACCTGGCGCGCAAAGCCCATCTCGTGCGTCACGCAGATCATGGTGATGTCCTCCTGCGCGAGCTCAATCATAACGTCCAGAACCTCCTGGACCATCTCGGGGTCGAGCGCCGAGGTCGGCTCGTCAAACAGGATGATGGGTTGCTTGGTGCACAGGGCACGGGCGATGGCGATGCGCTGCTGCTGACCACCCGAGAGATTCTGCGGATACTCGCCGGCCTTATGCGCCATGCCGACGCGCTTGAGCGCGGCAATGGCGATCTCGGTCGCCTCCTCCTTGCTCTTCTTTTGCAGCTTGATGGGCGCGAGCGTCAGGTTGCCCAGCACCGTCATGTTGGGATACAGGTTGAACTGCTGAAACACCATGGAGCTATACTTGCGAGCCATCTCCAGGTGATTCTTTTTGGTGAGCGGCGTACCGTCGATGACGACCTCGCCCGACGTGGGTTCCTCCAGATAATCGACGCAACGGATGAGCGTCGACTTACCCGAGCCGGAAGGCCCGATCATTACGAGCTTCTCGCCGCGCTTGACGGTGAGATTGATATCTTTGAGCACATGCAGGTCGCCAAAGTACTTGTTGAGATGCTTGATCTCGATCATGTCTGCCATGAATGTCCCTTCCCTGCGTTTACACGAGTTGAACTATTGTACGGAAAGAACCGCATTTCCGCAGCCCACACTACATTCCCGTAAAGAACCCGCAACCTTTAACCCACTCATTGGGGACAGACTTAAATGAGTACCTGCTCATTGGGCACTCATTTAAGTCTGTCCCCAATGAGTGCCCAGCCCAGCAAAAAGGGGCGCGACCATGACGGCCACGCCCCCTCAACATCAACTATGTACCGCTCGGCCCTTACGCAAGCTTTGCTCCGACGATCTTTGCCGCTGCCAGCTTGTCGAAGTTGCCGCCGGTGGCCTTGCCCAGGGCACCCATAACCTGGCCCATCTGCTTCTTGGACGTGGCGCCCAGCTCGGCGATAACCTGCTCGATCAGGGCCTCGAGCTCCTCGCCCGAAACCTGCGTGGGCAGCAGGCTCTCCAGGATCTTGACCTGCTCGGTCAGGTTGTCGGTACGCTCCTGGTCGGTGCCGGCCTTGATGGACATCTCCAGCGTCTCGCTCGTCTGCTTGATCAGACGCTTGATCATGCTGTTGACGTCCTCCTCGGTCACATCGCGGCGCTCGTTAACCTCGATATTCTTCACCTCGGCCTTGACCTGGCGAATGATGGACAGGCGAACCTTGTCCTTGGCCTTCATGGCCGCGATCATTTCCTTCTGCAGCTCTTCGTTGGTCATCTGCAAATCCTCTCTAATAGCGTGGGCGGCACTCGCGCGAGCACCGCCCCATGATTACTCAGTCGTCGACGAATCGTCGGTCGAACTCTTGGTGACGCCCTTCAGGCTCACGTTATAGGGTACGTCCTTGGGCATGGGGTTGACGGTAATGTCGGCGTCCTTCTTGTACTGCTCCAGCCACTCGCTGTATGCAGTACTGGCCGCCTGCGTCTTCACCACGTTGGAGACGTACTTCTTGATGGCCTTGGGCACCTGGTTGATGTCATCGACCTGATTATCGACATGGAAGTAGTCGGTGCACTTGATGATGTGGTAACCATAGGTCGACTCGACGACTTCGCTCACGTCGCCCTTGTTGAGCCCCTCGAGCGCCGTCTGGTAGCTGTCAACAAAGGTGGTGAGCTTATCCCAGCCCGCATCGCCCTTCTTCTCCTTGGAACCGGTGTCCTCGGAGTACTGCTCAACGGCGTCCTCAAAGCTCAGCTCACCGGAGTTGATCTTGTCCAGGCACTCCTGCGCCTTGGCCTTGGCGGCAGCCTTGTCCTCGTCGGAAGCGTCGGAATCAACCTTGATCAGGATGTTCGACGAGCGGCGGGCGTCGTTGTAGTTAGACAGGTTCTCGTTGATGTAATCGACAATCTCGCTGTCCTTGGGCTTGCTCGCGGGCGCGACGGCATCCTTAAGCTTTTGCTGTGCCAGGCTCTCCTTGAGTGAGTCCTTGTAGGTGTCCTCGGTATAGCCGTAGGTCTTGAGGGTCTTCTTAAAGGCCTTGGCACCGCCCGCGCTCTTGCACGCGTCCTTCCAAGCCTTCTCGACCTCCTCGTCCGACACCGTCACGCCGTTCTCCTTCTGTGCCTGTTGAAGCAGAATCTGCTGTGTGTAGGAGTCGATGAGTTGCTTGCGGTACTTCTTGGGCGTGAGGTCGTTGTCAACCAGATACTGCGCCCAGTCCTTATCCTTGGTGTAACCGTAGGACGTACGCATGCTCATGATCTGCTTGGTCACGGTGTCCTCGGTGAGGTTGGTGCCGTTGATAGTTGCAGCAACACCGCCGGTCAGCTTGTAGCCCGAGGTGTCCTCGGCCTGCGACATAAGGCCGGAGCACGCCATCGCCGAGACGGAAAGCAGCATCGCCAGCACGCCGATGACCACCAGGACGATCTTGACGGTCTTAGACACGTACGTCTTGCGCTGCTTCTTGCGAGAGCTGGAGGCAGCGCGAGCCTGCTGCTCGGGCGTCGGCGCGGCCTCGGAGTTCTTTTTCTTGTTTGCCATAGTTGGCCTTTCGCATAACGAATCGAACAAACGCCATTGTGTCACAACGCGGCCCCCGCGGCACGCTTGGTGCATTGGGGACAGGTTAATCTGCACCATTTTGGTGCAAAGGGGACAGCTCTGGCAGCCGGCAGTTAGGGACAGTCCCCAAGTGCCGACTCAGCCCCACCCTAGAAGTGACGGCGGATGGCGTCGACCATGCCCTGGGGCGTGGTCTGGCCGAGCACGTCAGCTGCGGCATCGGCATCCATAAAGATGTTCATGAGCGCCTGCAGGGCCTCGACCTGGCCGCCCGGCTCGGCAATACCCAGATTGATGACGATCTGCGCCGGCACCGGAGCGCCCATGCCAGCCATAGCGTTAAATGTCACGGACGCGGCGGGCTTCACCACCGCGATATAGGGCTTGGCCACAAACCCCGGATCGGTATGCGGAATGGCAATGCTTGCCGCCGGCATGGCAAGACCCGTGGGATAGGCATCCTCGCGCATGCGAACGGCGTCGAGCCAACCGTCGGCAATGTAGCCACGTGGTGCAAGCTCGCCCTCAAGCCGCGCAAACACCTCATCCGGCGTTGCACACTCCCAATCAAAAAACACCAGCTCAGGCGTAAACAGCGCTTCGTTATCCGCCATGCGCTCACCTCTCTCACCTAGCCACCTGCGACGTTCTTGAATGACTAGTCGTTAAAGAACGTCGCAGGTGACTACCCAAAACAAAAGGTGGCCACGCGCGTCTTGGCGCCAATGACCACCCTGACTACTCGGCTAAATTGTACTGTGCGCCGCTAGCCGCGAGGCGCGTCAATTGCGACCTTGCCACTCTCCAGCACGTGGACGCGGCCGTCGGCGAGCATTTGCACGACCTCGGGATACAGCACGTGCTCAATCGCGTGGATGTGCTCCTCGAGCGTGTCGACATCCCAGCCCTCCTCAACAGCCAGCGCACGCTGGGCGATGATGGGACCGTTGTCGTAGATCTCGTTGGCAAAATGCACAGTCACGCCAGTTACCTTGACGCCGCGCGCAAAGGCATCGTCAATCGCATGCGCACCGGTAAAGCTCGGCAGCAGCGCCGGATGCAAGTTAACCACGCGGTTGGGAAACGCCGCCAGTAGAGGCGTGTGCACCATGCGCATGTAGCCGGCCATGACCACATACTCGCAGCCGCGCTCGAGAAGCTCGTGCGCGATGATCTCGTCGGCGGCAATAGGGTCGGCGTAGACATCCTTGGACAGCGTGAGCGTCTGGATGCCCGCGCGCTCAGCGCGCTGCAAGCCCTTGGCCGAAGGACGGCTCGACACCACGAGCTCAATCGAAGCGTTGAGCTTGCCGGCGGCGATCAGATCGATCAGCGCCTGCAGGTTGGTACCCGAACCGCTGATAAGCACGCCAATCTTGAGCGGCTCAGCCGTATCGGTGCCGGTCGGACGGGTGTAGGGCACAAAGCCCAGGCCCTCGGCAGCAGCCATCTGCTCGTTAGCGCTCATCGGAGTACACAACCTTACCGGAACCCTCGACGCACTCGCCCACGCGGAACGGCTTCTCGCCCAGCGCGACCAGCGCCTCGGTCACGGCAGCCTCGTCCTCGGGGGCGACGATCAGGCACAGGCCGACGCCCATATTGAAGGTCTTGCATGCCTCGTTGGGCGCGAGCTCGGCCTGACGCGACACGTAGGTGATGACGGGCGGAACATCCCAGCCCATCTCGGCGCCGTTGCGGGTGACCACGGCATCGACGTCGTCGGCGAGCGCGCGGTTGAGATTCTCGGTAATACCGCCGCCGGTGATATGGGCAATGGCATGAACGTTGGCGCCACCGTGGAGCAGCTCCAGAATCGGCTTGACGTAGATGCGCGTGGGGGCCAGCAGGGCGTCGGCCAGCGAAGCGCCACCGAGCTCCTCGAGCGGACGGCTCAGCTCCTCGGCCTTAGCGGCAGCCTCGGGCGTGCCCGGCTTGATGCCGTCGACACCGATGACCTTGCGCACGAGCGAGTAGCCGTTGGAGTGCACGCCGGTGGAAGGCAGGCCCAGAATCACGTCGCCGGGGCGGACGTTCGCGGGGTCGAGCATCTTGGGACGGTCGACGACGCCCACGGTAAATCCGGCAAGGTCGTAGTCGGCAGGAGCCATGACACCCGGGTGCTCGGCCATCTCGCCGCCCACGAGCGCGCAGCCCGCGAGCTTGCAGCCGTCGGCCACGCCCTTGATGATCTTTGCCATGTGCTCGGCCTCAATGTGACCGATGGCAACGTAATCCAGGAAGAACAGCGGCTCGGCGCCCGAAGCCAAAATGTCATTGACGCACATGGCGACCAGGTCCTGGCCCACCGTCTCGTGACGGTCCATGATCTGGGCGAGCACGAGCTTGGTGCCCACGCCGTCGGTGCCGCTGATCAAGATCGGGTCTTCCATATCCTTGAGCGCGGCGGCCGAGAACAGGCCACCAAAGCCACCGATGCCGCCGATAACCTCGGGGCGGTTGGTGTCCTTGACCATCTGCTTAATAGCGTCGACGGCGCGGCCGCCCTCGGCGGTATCGACGCCGGCGTCCTCGTACGTCACATGCTTGCTGTCGCTCATCTGAGCCTTCCTCTCCCACTACCGTGGCGCCGCGCGGGCGCCAAACGGTGCTCATAGTTGCGTTCATTTCGGCGCGTGCCATAACAGCACGCGCCGTCATATCAACAAAACAGCAGGTAAAACCTACCAAAATAAACCTGTCCCCACATGGCAGATTTTAGGCCTCGCCGTGCTCCTCTTCCCAGCTGCGGTCGTCGTATTTCTCGACCACGGCGTCGTCGTCAAAGTGCAGCGGCTTGTCCAGGTTGCGGGGCTTAAAGCCCTCCATAAACTTGTCGCGGCCAAAGCTCTCGGGAATCGCCACGGGGTAGCGTCCGGTAAAGCACGCATCGCAGTAACCGCCCTTGGGCATGACCTTCAGCAGGCCCTCGACCGAAAGGAAGGCCAGCGAATCGGCGCCAATGTACTCGCAGATCTCGTCGACCGTCTTGTTGGCGCTGATAAGCTGCGACTGCACGTCGGTATCGATACCGTAGAAGCACGGCCAGATGACCTCGGGCGAGTTGATGCGGATATGAATCTCCTTGGCGCCGGCGTTGCGCAGCATCTTGACGAGCTGCACCATGGTGGTACCGCGGACGATGGAGTCGTCGATGACGACTAGGCGCTTGCCTTCGATGTTGTCGCGCAGCGGGTTGAGCTTCATACGCACGCCCATGGCACGCAGCTCCTGCGTAGGCTCGATAAACGTACGGCCCACATAGCGATTCTTGATGAGGCCCTCGCCAAAGGGAATGCCGCTCTCGTGCGAATAGCCCTCCGCGGGCGGCAGGCCGGAGTCGGGCACGCCGATGACCAGGTCGGCCTCGACGGGCTCCTCATGTGCCAGCTGACGACCCATGTCATAGCGGCAGGCGTAGACGCTCTTGCCGTTCATGATGGAGTCGGGGCGAGCGAAGTAGACCTGCTCAAAGATGCAGTTAGCAGGCTCTTCGGCGGCAGGCACGCCTTGCTCGGACACAAGGCCCTCGGCGCTGATGCGCAAAATCTCACCGGGACGGACGTCGCGGACGTACTCGGCGCCCACAATGTCGAGCGCACAAGTCTCGGAGGCGACGACCCAGCCGCCGGCGCGGGTGACATGGGTGGTGGCGTCGACCGTCGCGGCGCCGTCCTGCGACGGCAGTTGCGAAACGGATGCGACATCGGCCTGGTCCAGACCCTCGTCCACCAGCTTGCCCAGCACGAGCGGGCGAATGCCGTGCGGGTCGCGGAATGCGTAGAGCGCCTGCTCGTTGATGAGCGTCATGGCGTAGCCGCCGCGCACGAGCTCCATGGTCTTGCGAATGCCCTCGCGCAGATGGCCTGTACGCTGAGTAAAGTAGCCGATGAGTTTGGTCGCGACCTCGGAATCCGAGTTGGAGAGGAATGGCACGCCCAGCTCGATAAGCTGGCGGCGCAGCTCGTCGGTGTTGACGAGGGTGCCGTTGTGCGCGAGCGCGATAATGACGCTATTGATGGTAGAGAGGTGCGGCTGAGAGGCTTCCCAGCTCTTGGCGCCGGCGGTGCCGTAGCGCACATGACCCACGGCCAGCTGACCGGAGAGCGTCGACAAGTCGGCATTGGAGAACACACGGTCGAGCAGGCCCAGATCCTTGCGGACCATAACCGTACCGCCGTCACCAACAGCGATTCCCGCCGATTCTTGGCCACGGTGCTGCAGTGCACGCAGGCCAAAGTACGTCAGTCGAGCCACGTCGCGATCGGGCGCCCAGACACCAAAAACGCCGCATTCCTCATGCAGTTGGTCGGAGTCCGGATCATACGTCGACATGGCGTTCACCTGTCCCGCGGCACGCTCGGCCGCGCGGATGGTTTCTTGAGACATGGCATCCCCTCAGAGCCTCGTATTTTGGCGTTACCCGCCTTATTATACGCACGGCGCGACGCGCTCCCCAGCGCATGAGCAGCGCTTTTTAAAAGCCCACCGAGCTAATAATCTGTTTTGTGGCCAAACATTTTATCGGTCTGTCCAGTGCAAGCGCCCGCGCCCCCAGATGACCGCCGCGTCCACCGTTGGGGATTACAAAGTTGCAATCGGGACGTTCGTCCTGTCTTTTGGCAGGTCGGCGGCGTATCCTTGTACCTACAGCAAAACGAGAAAGGTTATGTATGGATCGAAACGAACTCGACCCCAGCGTCCCCAGCGCCACGGAGGTCAAGAAGATCCCCCTCATCATTAAGGTGTACGCCGTCCTGTGCATCCTGTCCGGCGTGGGCACGCTCCCCTCGGTCGGCGCCTTTATGTGGCAGGTCATCACCGCGCTCATCAATGGCAACGCCGCCGCCAAGCTCGGCGACAACACACTCGTCGCGGTCGGCCTTATCGTCGCCGGCATCATGCTCTCGGCTGCCAGTGCTGTCATCTTGATCATCTTTGGCCTAGACCTCATCAAGAACCAGCGTCGCAATGCCGCCCGTCTGTCCTATATCCTTATCGCGTTTACCGTCGTCGAGCTTTTGGTTGACGTGATGCTCCAGGGCATCGGGCCCTTCTTGCTGCGCCCTGCCATCCAGCTCGGCATCCTCGTCGCACTTTCGGCCACCGTCGACCCCACGCTGCGCCAGGAGCGCGAGCTGCAGCGCCGCCTGCAGGAGATGCTCGACCGCGACGCCGCCGCCGAGGGCATGCTCGGGCGCGATGAAACCGGCGAAGGCTACATCAAGCTCAACTACTTCAACCTGTTCTGGGTATTCTTTGTCTGCTGCATACTCGGCCTGGTCCTGGAGGATATCTGGCATATGACCGTCAACGATCCGGGTGTCTACCAGGACCGCGCCGGTATGCTGTTTGGCCCCTTCAGCCCCATCTACGGCTTTGGTGCCGTGCTCATGACCATGGTGCTCAACCGCTTCTATAAAAAGAACCCCATCATCATTTTCCTGGTGAGCGCCCTGCTCGGCGCCAGCTTTGAGGTGTTCGTGGGCTGGTTTATGCAGACCGCGTTTGGCGTGGTCTCGTGGAGCTACTCGCACATAACGCTGTTCGGTATGCCCGACCCGCTCGTGGTCCTCACGGGCGGACGCACCTGCACGGGCTTCGCCTGTCTGTGGGGCCTGGGCGGCCTCATCTGGATCAAGCTGCTGCTGCCGAGGCTGCTCAAGCTCATCAACATGATTCCGTGGAAGAGCCGCTACTCGGCTACCGTCATCTTCACCATCATTATGCTGGTCGATGGCGTTATGACGCTGCAGTCGCTCGATTATTGGTATCAGCGCGTCAACGGCACGGAACCGGATATTCCCGTTGCGCAGTTCTACGGCAAGTATTTCGATAATGACTTTATGGAGAATCGCTTCCAGAGCATGACCATGAGCCCCAAGGATGCAACGCGCGTGTAGCGCTCACCGCGCCCAAAACGCAAAATGCCCGCCGGTATCACACGTACCGGCGGGCATTTTTATAAACGAGCCTTCTATCGACGCAAGCCTCTACGCCTCGCGCTCGACCTCACTCACGCATTCATTCTTGATGGTGCCAACGAGCGCCTGCAGCGCATCGACCACGTGCGGGCGAATGTCCCCGCCGATGAGCACGAGCATGATGTCGTCACCTACGGCAAGCTCGCCGCTTGCCAGCCACACGCGCACATAGCCGATACCCGGCATCGCGCGCGTCGCCTCGATGGCGGTCTGTACCTTGCTGGCGTCGTAGCCAAACACCATGCCGCCCACCTTGTGGCCCGGCGCCACGCCATCGGTCTCGACACCGCGCGCCTCGGCCTTGGGCGTCGCGCGCACCACACCGTTATGTGTCAGATACATACCGCACGCAGGTGCCGACGAATCGGCCTTGGCCTCGCGCAGCCAAGCATCAACCGAAGGCATCGTTTTGCCATTCTCGAGCATCATTTCCCCTTTCACCGTCATTGAGTAGCCCATTATCTATTCCTCGACCGGCGTGAGCACCATGACGGCACGCGTGTTGCTCAGCGATAACGAACGACAGGTCACAAGCGTTACGACCTTGGTTGCCGAAGCGGCACGATCGGTGGCATCGCTCGCCACGGCAGAGGCACCGTCGAGCATCTCGGACAGATAGTTCTTGAGCCCGTCGTCGCCCTCAAAATTGGTCGTGCGCGCCTTGGCATACGTGTCCTCGACCACCTTGGTCGCCAGCGGTCGCAGCTTATACGTTGCATCGCGCGTGATGTAATACACGTACTCGATGCTATCGAACGTCGCTTGGTCGGTGGTGTCCGAAATCACGTTGAACATCGACCCATCGTTCATATGGTGGCCGTAGATCGTGGTCTGCTGGTCAATCATTCCCGGCGCGGTGTCATCGCTATCCAGGAAAATGGCCCCAGATGCATTGGCCGTACCGTCGAACAGCGTGTTGAGGTATTTGGAGTTGTTGTTGGTCTGCACCACGGGATAGTTGATGTTGGTTCCCGGCACATAAATCCAACCCACAATCTCGGGGTTTGTCTGAGCAAGCGCATCGAAGTCGATAGTCGGCACGCCGCTGGCGTCCTTATCGCTTACATATTGCTTCTCGATTTTCTGATACGACTCGCTCGCCTGCTTGTAGCCAATCTGGGCGTTGATAAAGATGGCTGCAGCGGCAACGATTAGGCCGATACCAATAATGATGAGCAAGATGGGAATAACGGAGCGGCGCTTTTTGCGCGGCGGCTCGGTGTAATCCGACGGCGCGGCATGCGATGAAGACCGGGGCGGCTTCTTAGCATTGCTATAAGATGAAGGTCGATATGCGGCCGGCGCGTCCTGTCGACGATGCGTCGCCGGTGTCACGGGGCGCGGCGCGCGCGGCTGCTGAGGAGAGGATGTCCGACCCTGCTGTGCCGCACAGGCAGCACCCGGCTTCGACGGATCGGGAATCTGAGAAGCCTTGAATCGTTTTCCCTGATAGTCGGACATGGCTCTCCTTATACTGCGGTGAAACGGCGGAACGCCTAGGCGTCGGCCATCTCCTGCTTCATCTTCTCGATAACCTTGCGGTACTCGGGGTCGCATGCGCCCAGAATCTGCGTGGCATAAATGGCGGCGTTCTTGGCACCGTTGATGGCAACGCAGGCCACGGGCACGCCCGAAGGCATCTGCACCATCGACAGCAGCGAATCCATACCGCCCAGGTCACTCGTCTTCATAGGCACGCCGATGACCGGCAGCGGCGTAAAGGCAGCCACGACACCACCCAAGTGAGCGGCCTTGCCGGCGGCGGCGATAATCACTTTGATACCGCGATCGGCGGCAGTCGAAGCCCACTCGTGGACCTTCGCCGGTGTGCGGTGTGCGCTCGCAATGACAAGCTCATAGGGCACACCCAGCGCCTCGAGCTCGGCGGTGCAGCCTTCCATAACGCCTAGATCGGACTTGGAGCCCATGATGATCCCGACAACCGGCTTTTGATCTGCCATAAACAAAGACCTCCTGTTGAGAGCGGTGACGCGGCGGATCCGCGACCCTTAACTACTGAGAGTAGTATAGCTGCTCCCGTCCCTGCGGTCTG
>JAYBVN010000059.1:0-71324 GCA_037320555.1 Collinsella sp.
GCCCGTGGGTTATACCCTAAGAGCAAACCACCCTTTTTAAGGGTGGTTCTGATTTAAATGGTGCCCCCAGCGGGATTCGAACCCGCGATATCCACCTTGAAAGGGTGGCGTCCTTGGCCGCTAGACGATGGGGACAGCGGGAAAGAGTATAGCAGACTTTTTTGCCGGCGCGTATATCGTTGGCAAACTGGAAAACCACCACATAGGAGCTGGCTCTCTATCCCGATCTTCAAATATCTCAATCTGTAACATCTGGGCGGGCAAATCGGCTCTATCTGTTACAGATCGAGACAAAAGGCGGGCGTCGGGACGAACATCTCATTCTGTAACAGTAAGACGACTTTTAACGGTCTAGATGTTACAGATTGTGACAAATCGCTGGGATGGGTCAAAACCACCACAAAGGTGCCTGTCCCCTTTGTGGTGGTGAGGTGCTAGGGGAGGAGCTTCATGGCGGCGTCGTGGGCGGCGTGCTCGTAGGTGTCGTCGAGGGTTTTGAGCGGCAGCAGGGCCGTGGCCTGCGCATCGCCGCGGCGCTCGAGGGCATGGGCGATCAGCCAGTCGGCGAGTTCGGGGTTTTTGGGCAGCGCCGGCCCGTGCAGGTACGTGCCGATGACGCCCTTGTAGATCAGACCCTCAAGGCCATCGTCGCCGTTGTTGCCGGTGCCCGCGACGACGGACGTTCCGAGCGGCGTTGCCTCCGCGTCGAGCAGGGTGCGACCTCCATGGTTCTCGAATCCCACAAAGGGCTCAGGTGCCAGATCGGTTTTGACGGCTACGTTGCCGATCAGGCGATCGGAGCCGCGCACGGTTTCGGCGGCAATGACCCCCAGACCCTCAATGCGATCCTCGCCCATATAGTACGAACGGCCGAGCAGCTGATAACTGCCACAGATGGCAAGCAGCGAGCCGCCATCCTCAACATAGGCCGCGACCTTGTCTTTTTGGGCGAGCAGCTCGTGTGCCACGGCTAGCTGGTCGCGGTCGGAGCCGCCACCCATCATGACGATATCGGCATCGGCCAAATCAAGCGTTTCGCCCATACGGACCTCGTCCACGCGCACGGGAATGCCACGCCAGGCGCAACGGCGCTCGAGCGCGATAACGTTGCCGCCGTCGCCGTAGAGGTTAAGGGCGTCGGGATACAGGTAGACGATGCGCAGCGGGCGCGAAAGCTCGACTGGTACGATGCCGACAGGAAGAGCGCTGCCGTCGGCACGGGCTACGGCGCGCCCGGCAACAGCGTCGGCGGTGGCACCCTTCAGCCCGTCGAGTTCTTTGACCAGCGGCGGGAAGGCCGTGTAGTTAGCGACGGCGTAGAAAGTGTCGCCGGCAGCCTCGTCTGCCACGGCGCCAATTGCCTGCGCGACGTCCGAGATAATCGCGGCATCGATGCCGGCGTACTTGAGGCGTACCTGCATGTCGTGCGCACGCGTGCCTCCGGCAAAGGCGACAAGCCCCGGTGTGTCGGCGATGCGCTCGAAGTCGACGTCGTAGATCCACGAGACATCGTGGCCGTCGGCATCGTTGTCGTTGAGGAAGAAAGCGCAGAGCCTGCCGCCCGCCGTCTTAATGGACTGAATCTGGCGATCGAAGCCCACGGGATTCTTAGCCAGGTTGGCCTCGACGGTGCGGCCGGCGATATCCCAGCGGCTCATGCGTCCGCCGGCGGGCACGTAGGCATCGAGCGTGGGCTGCAGATGCGCCGTGTCCACGCCCAACTCGCGCGCCGCAAAGAAGGCGGCGGCAACGTTGTAGACCATGTACAGGCCGTTGTAGCGCGTGGCGATGTGCGTTGCAGGTGCGTCGGTATCGGGTCCAAAGTTCAGGTCAAAGCCGTAGCCGCTGCAGGTGAGATCAACGTCCGTCACACGACGGACCAGCGCGGGACGACTCCAACCGCACGAAGGACAATGATAGGCTCCGAGCTGGCCGTACTGCACATAGTCGTACTCCAGCGGAGCGTTGCACTGCGAGCAAAAACGCGAGTCGCTAATGCGATCGGACTCGGTGCCCGTGGCACCGTCGATGCCAAAGGCGATGCTCATATTGGGGACGCGTGCGGCGATCGAGGCGCACAGCGGATCGTCGGCGTTATAGATGAGCGTCGTTGCGGGCGAAAGCTCCAGCGCGTGGGCGATGACGTCCTGGGTGTGGTCGATCTCGCCGTAGCGGTCCAGCTGGTCGCGGAACAGGTTGAGCAGCACAAAGTACGTCGGCTTGAGCTTGGGCAGAACGCGCACGGTGTAGAGCTCATCGCATTCAAAAACGCCCATGCGCTTGCCGCCGGCTCGCTTGAGGCCGCTGCGCGCCTCGAGCAGTGCACCCACCACGCCGGGCTCCATGTTGTTGCCGGCGCGGTTGCATACCACGGTGGCGCCGCTGGCGGCAACGGCGTCGGCGATGAGGTTGGAGGTGGTGGTCTTGCCGTTGGTGCCGGTGATCACCACGCTGCGGTCGACAAGGCCCGCGAGGTCGCTTAGCAGCTCGGGGTCGATCTTCATGGCGATGCGGCCGGGGAGTACGCCGCCCTGGCGTTTGAGGACGGAGCGCAGCCCCCAGCGGGCGATATCGCTCGAGGTGCAGGCAAGAGATGAGCGGAGGTTCATGAAACCGTTCCTAACGTAAACGACATGGTCGGGTCGAGTGCGTCACTAAAAACCGTAGCGGCGCGCAAATTCCTGGGCAAGCTGCGACACGTCTTCGCAGGCATTGGCCCAGGGGGCAAAGTCGGGAGTGTCCGAGATAATACCGTCCGCTTCCCAAACGGCCTGGTGCGAAAGATCCCAGGGATCGTGTGGCTCGGGCCGGCAGGGAAGGTACGGCGTCTGGTACATGGGGTTCAGTAAGAAGAACGCACCGCCCTCGCAACGGTTGGCAAACTCACGCAGCGCGCGTGTCGCCGGGCGCATCTTGTTTGTTTTGAACAGCAGAATCGTGCGGGCGAGCAGATACCAAGGGGAGTTCTCGAGCGCGTCAGCCCCGATCTCTTCTTCGAGCTGGTGGGCCAGGGCAAAAAAGCCGTCCTGGTCTTCCAGGCGAGCGAGGGCGAGCAGCACGGTGCCTGCGGCTCGGGTAGGGTAGCCTTCCGCCTTAAGGACGCGGCGGGCGTAGTTGGCGGCAGCGCGGTAGCGGGCGCTCGCCATGCACAGCTGCGAGATGGCCTCGAGCGTGTGAAGCCACCCGATAAGCGCCGGCTCGCTTACGGTGAGCTCTGCCGCCGTCACACCGTCCGTCAAAACTTTGTTGGCCCAGTAGTGTGGGGCCTCCATATCGAACCCGGGCACGCTTTGCTGCAGGTAATCGGCCGTGGTTGCCTCGAGCTTCATCAGGTCGCCCAGGCAGGCGTCAACGGGCGTGTCGGCCAGGATGATGGCGAGCAGCTGCGCGTCGACGGCCAGTGCATCGACGCGGACAATCTTGAGCAGCTCATCGCGCATGTCGTCGAACAGGCGATTGCGCGTCTGCTCGAACTCCTCGTCACTGCCCATGTCCTCGATGCGATGGAGCTCGTCGAGCAGGTGGCGATGAGCACCGGCATAGGACAGCAGCGCCTGGTCATGCTCGGACTGCGCATACTTTTGGGGATTCGCACTAACGTCGTTATGGACAAGCTCGCGTGCTGCATCGGTGAGCTCGGGGTGCGATGCCAGATAGGTGCGCTCCAAGTAGGCGGGGATGTAGACGCTCGGATCCATTAGAGGTCCCCTCCCTTAAATGGAAGCCCCTGCTCGGCTGCGCGCAGGATGCGCTCGTCGATCTGGGAACGCACGATGTCGTTGGTGGCGACCCAGGCGGCAAAGCTGGCGTTGTCGGGAGCGCCCAGGCCCTCCTGCAGTACCGGCGTTGCTTCGGACAGTGCAAGGACGAGCTCGTCGGTGGAGCCTGCACCCACGTTGACGCGGGCATAGACGCCATCGGGAAACTCGGTTTGGAAGTAGAGTGCCTCGGCCGCGTGCGGGCACGAGCGTGCAAGGATGCGCAAGTAGTGCTCGGCGCCCTCGTAGTCCAGCTCGCGCCAGGCAGCGCTCATCAGCGCGATGAGCGTCCACGGGTCCAAGTCGCGCTCCGCGTCCTTGGGACGACGGCGCAGTGGCGTGTTGGCGAGATAGGGTACGGAGTGGGCAGAGCGAAAGCGCTTGAGTTCCTCGGCGGGGTATTCGAGCTTTGCCATGGCGAGCATCGCGGTGTGGCGGACACCGGCCGGATCGTTGGGGGCAAAGTCCAGGCTGCGGTTTGCGGCTTCGAGTGACATACGGTAGCGGCCGCTAATGAGGGCGCGCGACGCAAGGGCGGCAAGCCAGCGCAGGTAGGGGCGACGGGTTAGGTCGCCTGCGGCCTCGCGCTCGTAGGGGTCCTGCGCCGAGGCGATCTTGAGCGCCAAGTCGTGCTCGACTTCATCGCGCTTGGATACCAAGTACTGTACGTATTCCTCGTTGGAGTCGGCGGTGAGGGCCGTCAGCATGCGCTGGGCATCCCAGTTGGTCGGATCGAGTGCGGCAGCCTCGCGAAGCATGTTCTCGGCAGCGGTCTCTTCCTGCTCGGCCTGGGCATCGTCGGGGATAAAGGGAATGCGGTAGTCGACGGCCTCGACCACCTTGGCAATCAGATGTCCGGCGCGGTCGCGATCGTGCACGATGAGCGGCGCGGGGTTGCGGGTGAATTGCTCCATCAGACGCTCTACGGCGGCACCGTTGGTGAGCGGGATATTGTCGCGGCGCAAGGCCTCAAGAACGAGGCGATGGCAATCCTCTTGAATGGGATCGAATGCCATGGGGCCTCCTTTGCTGCGGTTAGGGTTCAAATGTCTCTATATAAGGTTCTAGTTTACCCGCATGTGGCACACCGGGGGTGCCGCACTTGGACATGCACCTTTGCACCACGAAGACGGATGTCGCACAAATGTCGGCACCTTGGACGACTGAGTGGTATCACGGTGCCGCAAACGGTCGATTTTTGGCGGCGAACGGGGCGCATTTTGGAGGGACACCGTCCTGCCCGGGATATGTGGTCAACCTTGATAAAACGTTTGCCCAGCTTGGGAGTATGAATGCCCCACAAGGGTCTTCAGGGATAGAAAAAACGTTTCATCATTGTCGGCTTTAGGTGAATAACTGACCAACCAGAACGGTAGAATAATGTTTGTCTGAGCGTCGAGACGTTTAGACATTGTGCATTGTCATCGCCGGCAACGCGCAAAACGGTCCTAACGGAGCCAATCGGGTGCTCCGTTATATACGCAAGTCTAAGAGGGGCTTGTTTAGGAGGCACAGTATGGGACGTTTTACCAATCCTCGCGATCTGTACTTTGGTGAGGGCGCTCGCCACGAGGTAAAGAACCTCAAGGGCAAGAAGGCCATCATCGTTTCTGGCGGCAGCTCTATGCGCCGCGGCGGGTTCCTGCAGGACGTTGAGGCCGACCTCAAAGAGGGCGGCTTCGAGGTCAAGCTGTTCGAGGGCGTCGAGTCCGATCCCTCCATCGAGACCGTCATGAAGGGCGCAGCCGCTATGCGCGACTTCGAGCCCGACTGGATCGTTGCTATCGGTGGCGGTTCGCCCATCGATGCTGCTAAGGCCATGTGGGTCTTCTACGAGTATCCCGAGGAGTCCTTCGACAACATTATCCAGCCGTTCAGCTTCCCCGAGCTGCGTCAGAAGGCTCACTTCTGCGCCATTTCCTCTACCTCCGGCACCGCTACCGAGGTCACTGCCTTCTCCGTCATTACCGACTACGCCAAGGGCATCAAGTACCCGCTGGCCGACTTCAACATCACCCCTGATGTCGCCATCGTCGACCCCGAGCTCACCTACACCATGCCCGCCAAGCTGTGCGCTCACACCGGCATGGATGCTCTGACCCACTGCATGGAGGCCTACGTTTCCACCTGCGCCTCTATGTTCACCGACGCCAACGCTCTGCACGGCATCCGCGAGATCGTCGAGTGGCTGCCCAAGTCCTATGCTGGCGATCATGAGGCCCGTCAGCACATGCATGAGGCTCAGTGCATCGCCGGTATCGCCTTCTCCTCGGGCCTGCTCGGCATTGTTCACTCCATGGCTCACAAGACCGGTGCTGCCTTTGAGAACGGTCACATCATCCACGGTGCCGCTAACGCCATGTACCTGGGCAAGGTCATCCAGTGGAACTCCAAGGACCCGCGTGCTGCCGAGCGTTACGCTTACGTGGCCAAGGAGATCCTGCACCTTCCCGGCGAGACCAACGAGGAGCTCATCGCTGCGCTCGTCCAGAAGATTCGCGACCTCAACGACCAGCTCAACATTCCGCAGTCCATCAAGGATTACGCGAATGGTGGCGTGAAGGTCGACGCCGAGAACCCGCAGATGGTTTCCGAGGAGGAGTTCCTCGCCAAGCTGCCCGAGATCGCCGCGAACGCCGAGCAGGACGCCTGCACGCCCGAGAACCCGCGTGAGACCAAGGCTGCCGACTTCGAGAAGATCCTCAAGGCCTGCTACTACGACACCGACATCGATTTCTAGTCGACTCTTGTTATCGTAACGAGGGGCTCCGCACGTATCCGTACGGAGCCCCTTTCTTTTTTAGAGAATGGGATAGTTATGGCTGCAATTTTCAATAGCCCCAGTAAGTATATCCAGGGTCCGGACGAGCTCGCCAAGCTCGGTTCCTATGTCGAGCCGCTCGGCGCTAAGGCCCTCGTCATCGTGACGCCTTCGGGCAAGAAGCGCGTCGGTGCCAAGATTGAGGGCGGCTTTGCCGAGGCTAAGGCCGAGCTGCTGTTTGAGGACTTTAACGGTGAGTGCTCTAAGGGCGAGGTCGATCGCCTGGTTGCGCTCGCTCGCGACAACGGTTGCGACATCATCGTCGGCGTCGGTGGCGGCAAGATCCTCGACACCGCGAAGGCCGTCGCCTATTACCTGGAGTCCCCGGTTATCATTTGCCCCACCATTGCTTCGACCGATGCCCCGTGTTCGGCGCTCTCGGTGCTCTATACCGATGACGGCCAGTTCGACAAGTACCTCTTCCTTAAAGCAAACCCCAATATCGTCCTTATGGACACGACGGTTATCGCGGCGAGCCCGGTGCGCCTGACGGTTTCCGGTATGGGCGATGCGCTCGCAACCTATTTCGAGGCCCAGGCAACGCACGATGCCGACGGTGGCACTTGCGCCGGCGGTAAGGGCGGAATGGCCGGCCTGGCGCTCGCCAAGCTCTGCTACGAGACGCTCATGGCCGATGGCGTCAAGGCCAAGGTCGCGTTGGAGAAGGGCGCGCTCACGCCTGCCGTCGAGCACATCATCGAGGCCAATACGCTGCTTTCGGGCATTGGCTTTGAGAGCTCGGGCCTTGCTGCTGCTCATGCCATCCACAATGGCCTGACGATGCTGCCCGAGTGCCACGGCATGTACCACGGCGAGAAGGTCGCCTTTGGCACTATCGTCCAGCTGGTACTCGAGGATGCCCCGACCGAGAAGCTCGAGGAAGTCTTGGGCTTCTGCATTGAGCTTGGCCTGCCGGTCACGATGAAGGAACTTGGCGTTGCCGAGCTTACGCGCGAGCAGGCCATGATTGTTGCCGAGGCCGCCTGCGCACCCGATGACACCATGTGCAACATGCCTTTTGAGGTGACGCCCGAGATGGTCGCAAACGCCATCCTGGGTGCCGACGCGCTGGGCCACTACTATCTCATGGATGAGTAAATCAAGCTAAGGAAGGGGCAAAGCCAACAGATGGCTTTGCCCCTTTTTGCTATGGTGCAAAGTAACCTGTCCCCAATGCACAAGTTGGTGCAGGGGGTCAGGTTACTTTGCACCAACCGTTGTTTGATGAAGGGTGGATTCTCGTATGGCGCTTCCTATGGTTTACGGCGGTCCCGGCCGGTATGTTCAGGGGCCGGGGGAGCTTTCGCGCCAGGGCAGGTATTTGTCATGGTTGGGCTGCGCTGCCTATGTCTTGTTTGACCAGGGCACCGAGGATCGGCTGTGCAGGCAGATCGTCGATGGATTTCTGGACGAAGATCTAAGCGAGCCGTTCTTTAAGATTTATGACGGTCCGTGTACGGAAGAGGCCGTTGTCGAAATGGCAAAGGAAGCCCAGGCTGAGTATTGCGACATGGTGGTGGGTATTGGCGGCGGCAAGATGCTCGATATCGCCAAGGCCGTTGCGTTTTATGCCGAGTTGCCGTTGTGCGTATGCCCCACGGCGGCTTCGATGGACGGTCCGTGCAGCGCGATTTCGGTGCTGTATCACGAGGATGGATCGTTCGACCGCTACCTGATGCTCGAGAAGAATCCAGACCTGGTCGTGGTCGATACCAACGTGGTCGCGGCGGCTCCGCTGCGTATGACGGTCGCTGGCATGGGCGATGCACTGGCAACGTACTTCGAGGCGCGTTCGTGCGCCGCGGCGCATGGCGCCAACGAGCACGGTGGCGCGCCGGGGCACTTGGCCTTGGTTGTGGCTCGTGCCTGCTATGACACACTCATGGAGTGCGGCGTCGCTGCCAAGCGCGATCTCAAAAAGGGCCGTATATCGCCGGCGGTTGAGCGCCTGATCGAGTGCAATATTCTGCTCTCGGGTGTTGGCTTTGAGAGCGGTGGCCTAGCGCTTGCCCATGCCATCGCCAACGGCCTGACGATTCTGCCCGAGTGCAAGGCCATGCATGGTGAGGCTGTGGCATTTGGCCTGGTGGTGCAGCTGCGCTTGGAGCGTGCGCCCGAGCTTGATCAGGTGCTCGAGTTTTGCCAGCGCGTCGGTCTGCCGACCACGCTCGAGGAGCTGGGCCTTGGCGAGATTTCCGATGCCGATTTGCAGGGTGTTGCAGATGCGGTCTTTAGAAACGAGCGCAATATGGCTAACGAACAGGCCAAGGTGACCAAACTAAAGCTCGTGCAGTTCATGTGCGAGGCATAGCTTGGCACTTGATTGACCTTGTGCAATCGAGGCGGCGATGGGCCATGGGCTATTTGCCGCAAAGATGCGCCGCGTGTAATTTGCCCGAGGCGTGGACCGATAGCGTATCATTATCTCTTGCTTGTTTGCACTGCTCAGGGAGGGGCCGCGCATGGCGCAGGAACACGATCTGTTTGATGACATTATCGAGATCAGCAAGGGTTTCGACTTTCTTAAAAACCCGCTTGGCGGTGTGACCGATGCACTCGATCCGTCGGCGCCTCAATGGAATCCTGCTGACTACAAGGAGCGCCCGCGCGGCAACACCATTCCGTGCCTGACCTGCAAAAACGAAAAGAGCGGCTGCACCGCGTGCATGGACGTGTGCCCGGTCAACGCTATCGAGGTCGAGGAAGACTCCATCGAGATCCTCGACTCCTGTCGTAAGTGCGGTCTGTGCGCCGCTGCTTGCCCGACGGAGGCGATCATCTCTCCGCGCCTTGCACCCAAAAACGTCTACGACGACATTGTCTCGGCGGCTACGAGCCACGAGACCGCCTACGTTACCTGCACGCGTGCCCTTAAGCGCATGCCGCGCGAGAACGAGGTCGTCGTCGCCTGCGTGGGCGATATTACGGCAGAGACTTGGTTTTCGGTACTGGCGGACTATCCCAACGTGAGTGTGTACCTGCCGTTGGGCGTGTGCGATAAATGCCGCAACACCGGCGGTGAGGATATTCTGGGCGAGGCGATTGCGAAGGCCGAGGAGTGGTCCGGCACGGGTATGGGCCTGGAGGTCGACCCCAAGAGCCTCAAGTGCCATAAGCGCCGCGAGTACGAGCGCAAGGAGTACATGGAAAAGATCGCCCGCACCACGGGCCTGACGGTGACCAAGCTCAATCCGGCGACGGCGGCGCTGGCCTCGGTGACGCAAAAGCTCAAGGCCCATCGCCATCAGATTACCCAGCTGGAGCGCACGCTCAACACCATGTGCGGCACCACGACGACCAAGCGTCGCCGTTCGCTCACGCACGGGCGCCAACTGGTGCTCTCGACATTGCAAAACCACCCCGAGCTTGCCCAGAACATGCAGGTGAGCACGCCGGAGTGCGATTTTGACAAGTGTACGTCGTGCGGCGAGTGCGTCAACGCGTGCCCCACGTTCGCCTGCGATCTGGTGGGAAGCGGCCGCTTTGCGTTGGAGTCCACGTATTGCTTGGGCTGCGGCGCCTGTGTCAAGGTTTGTCCCGAGCACGCGCTCAAGCTTGTTGAACACGACGCGTCCAATCTGGTCGTCGTCGATCCCGAAGCCGAGGAAAAGGCCGCCCAGAAGGCGAAGGCTCACGAAGAAGCTGAGAAGGTCAAGGCCGAGGCAAAGGCCAAGCTCGACAAGATGCTCGATCAGGTGGAGAAGCTCGCGGACTAGCTAAAAGAGCGTAAATGATGGCCGGTGGGACAGGTACTGCCCAGCCGGCCAAAAAAGTTGCGGTGGAATAGTTCCTGTTTTGCCCTTAAGCTGGCCATTCTAGGAACTATTCCACCGCAACTAATAAATGGTTAGTTCATGCTACTTTGGTGGCCGGTTCGACCGGTACCGTTGCGCGTCACGGTTTCATGGAGCAAAAAGAACCCGGGGACCTGTTTGGTCTCGGTGTATTCCATAAGGATACCGTCGGCGTTGTAGGTCTGTCCGCGTATAACGGCGAGTGCGTTGAAGTCGTCGAGATCGAGCACGCGCGCATCCTCGGGCGTGGGATGCTCGATCGTCACATCGCGTTTGCCCGTGGCAATCTTAATGCCAAGGTTTTCTTCGAGGTAACGATAGATCGAGTCGTTGACAATCTCGGGTGTCAGCCCCGGTACTTGTGAGCTTAGGTAATAGGAGTCGTCGGAGCACACGGCTTGTCCGTCTGCATAACGGATGCGTTTGGCGCGTGTGAGCTCACAGCCTTCGGGAAACCCAGTAATCTTGGAGAGCGCCTTGCTGCAGATGAGGAGCTCAAAGACGGTGGTGACAGTCTTGAGCTCAAAGCCTCGGTTGACCGCGATTTCCTTAAAGGTCTCGAGTCCGCCGCCACCACGACTCTTCTCGTCACTGATGTTGCGAATGACGCGCATGCCTTTGCCTTGCTGGGGGAGCACGTAACCATCTGCCGCAAGCATCGAGATGGCGCGACGGACCGTCATGCGCGAACAGTCAAACAGCTGCGTGAGCTCAGTCTCCGAAGGCAGATAACTCTGATAGGCGTATGTGCCGTCGTCAATCGACTGCTTCACGTTGTCATAAATAGTTTGGAAGATGGCTCGCGCCATGACGGTCTCCTAGAGCTGAGTGCGCGAGCGGTGGATGAGGGCCGCCCGCGCAGGTGTCAATCGATTTACTTGCTGGGGTCGATTATATATTTGCCCATGGCACGCAGGGCCGGGTCTGACAGGATGGCGCCGAGTTCGTCGAGGGAAGCCACCTTGGCGACCATCGAGGATACGTCGAGCCTGCCAGAGTCGATGAGCTCGAGCGCGCGACGCTGCGTATAAGGGTTGATGTAGGACGAGGTGAGCACAAGCTCCTTCTGGAAGACCTCGAAGGGCTTGACGGTGATTGTCTCATCGGGCTTGGTAAGTCCGAACATCATGACCGTAGCCTTGTGGCCGGCGATCTGGATGGCCTGCTCGATGGTGACGGGCTTGCCGACGCATTCGATTACAACGTCGACGTTGCCGACGCCCTCCTGCTTCAGGCGGGCCGGGACGTCCTCGTGGATGGAATCAATTGCCAGGTCGGCGCCGAGTTTGAGTGCAACCTCGCGCTTGCCTTCGACAGGCTCGAGCAAGACAACCTTGGTGGCGCCGGCGTTTTTGGCGAGCTGCATCATGAGCAGACCGATCATGCCACCGCCGATAACGACAACTGTGCTGCCGGGCTTGATGTTGCACATATCGATGCCGTGCAGACAGCAGGCGACGGGCTCGGTCATAGCACCCTGCTCAAAGCTGGTGTGATCGCCCAACTTGTAGACTTGCTGCATATCCACGGAGCAGTACTCGGCAAAGCCGCCGTTAACGGTGGTGCCGTAGCCGGTCATATGCTCGCAGTAGTGGTTGATTCCGTCGCGGCAGGGTTCACAGCAGCCGCAGGGATGGTTTGGGTCGATGCACACGCGATCGCCCGGTTTAAAGCCGGCGACGTCGCTGCCCACGGCCTCGACAACGCCCGCAAACTCATGACCAAGGATCGTGGGCGGGGTAACGTCGGCTGCACCCTTGTCGCCCTCATAGATATGAACGTCGGTACCGCAGACGCCGCAAGCTTTGACGTTGATCAGAACGTCGCGCCTGCCCACGGCCGGCTTTGCCGATTCCTCGACTCTGAGGTCGTGCTTTCCATAGAAGACCGCGCTTTTCATGGTGACTCCTTAACGTGGCGGTGAATGTTGTAATGAAGTATAGGCATGTATATAGATATAGACAAGCACATCTAGACAAGTAGAAAAGAAATTTAAAATGCAGCCATCAGCTATGTCAGATTTAGCAGGCGAAATACTGGACATATACCGTTTACGGCCAATAATCAACCGTTTACCGACCGTAGTCTTTATGCTAACTTGTCTAGATAAGTGATGTGATAAAACGTAAGTGCAAGAAGTCAGGGACACGGGCCCACCCGTCCTATTGCACGAGGTACACGCAAACGGCGCGTCTGCGGTCTCGAGTGAAGCCAAAACCGCAGCGCTCCGAATGAAGAGAGGGGGATTCCCCGTCATGATGCAAAAGATACAACGTTTCGGCGGTGCAATGTACACGCCTGCAATTCTTTTCGCATTTTCCGGAATCGTCGTCGGCCTGGGTACGTTGTTTACCACCGAGGCGATCTTTGGCGAGATGGCCACAGCGGGTCATCTTTGGTTTGATTGCTGGAATGTGCTGCTCCAGGGTGGTTGGACGCTCTTTAACCAGATGCCGTTGCTGTTTTGCGTAGCGTTGCCAATCTCGCTCGCGAACAAGCAGAACGCTCGCTGCTGCATGGAGGCTTTGGCCATCTACCTTACCTTCAACTACTTTGTAAGCACGATCTTGGGGCAGTGGGGCCCTGTCTTTGGGGTCGACTACTCTGTCGAGGCGGGCAGCGGTACTGGTCTTGCCACTATCGCAAGCATCAAAACGCTTGATATGGGCATCATGGGCGCGCTTATCATTTCTGGTATCGCCACGATGCTGCATAACAAGTTCTTCGACACCGAACTTCCTGAGTGGCTGGGCGTGTTCTCGGGCTCCGTGTTCATTTATATGATCGGTTTCTTCGTTATGGTTCCGGTCGCTCTTATCGCCTGCCTGGTGTGGCCGCATGTTCAGGCTGCTATCTCCGCCTTCCAGGGATTCATTCTTTCCGCCGGTACGTTCGGCGTGGGCGTCTTTGCTTTCTTCGAGCGCGTGCTGATTCCTACAGGCCTGCACCACTTTATCTATACGCCGTTCTATTACGACAACGCGGCGGTCAACGGCGGCATCTTTGCTGCTTGGGCCAACATCCTGCCCCAACTGGCTGCCGATCCGAGCATTGCTCTTAAGGATGCCGCACCCTGGGCTGCCTATACCTGCCCTGGTTGGACTAAGGTCTTCGGCTCGCTTGGCGTCGCCATTGCGTTTTATATGACCGCCAAACCCGAGCGCAAGCAGCGCGTCAAGGCTCTGCTCATTCCCGTCACCCTTACCGCTATGCTTTGCGGTATCACCGAGCCGCTTGACTTCACCTTCCTGTTCATCGCGCCCGGCCTGTTCGTCGTCCACTGCGTGCTCGGAGCGCTCGGCTGCATGGCTCAAAACCTCCTTGGCGTCGTGGGCATCTTCGACGGCGGCATCATCTCGATGCTCTCGTGGGACTGGCTGCCCCTTTGGGCCGCACACGGTCTGCAGTACGCCATCTCCATCCTTGTCGGTCTGTGCTTTACCGCTCTTTGGGTCGTGGTCTTCCGTTTCCTGATCGTCAAGTTCGACTTTAAGACCCCCGGTCGCGAGGATGACGATGTTGAGGTCGAGCTCAAGTCCAAGGCCGACTACAAGCAAAAGCAGGGCGGTGCTGCTGCTGGCAAATCGGTCGCCCAGAGTAAAGATGATGAGCGCTTGGTGCTTGCCGAGAACATCCTCGATCTGCTCGGTGGCACGGATAACATCATCGATGTAACTAACTGCGCTACCCGTCTGCGCGTTAACGTCAAGGACAAGAGCGTCGTTGCGCCCGAGGCTTCCTTCAAGGCGATCGGTACGCATGGCTTGGTGGTCCAAGGTCAGTCAATCCAGGTCATCATCGGCCTTACCGTCCCACAGGTTCGCGAGAAGTTCGAGAGTCTTCTGAAGTTCGAGAGTCTTCTGTAAACCATCGTCCATCGAAACAATCGGCCTTGCAGAGCCGGTATGCACCGCAAGGCCGATTCTAGAGATAAAAAACTCCACTTCTAGGTAACAGTTCCAAACCGTGCAGGCCGCGTACGGGGATGGATTGAGCAAGCGGCCAGAATGAGGAGGACATCATGTCCAAGAAAAACTATGCCGTGACCATTGCCGGCGGTGGCTCTACCTTCACCCCGGGCATCGCTCTGATGCTGCTCGAGGAGCGCGACCGCTTCCCGGTCAACAAGGTGACCTTCTATGACAACAACGCCGAGCGCCAGGAGATCGTTGCCAAGGCGTGCGAGATCTACTTCCACGAGAACGCCCCCGAGGTTGAGTTCAACTACACCACCGACCCCGAAACTGCATTCACCGGGACCGACTTCGTCCTTGCTCACATCCGCGTGGGTCTCTACGCTATGCGCGAGCTCGACGAGAAGATCCCCCTCAAGTACGGCTGCGTTGGTCAGGAGACCTGCGGTGCCGGCGGTATCGCCTACGGCATGCGCTCCATCGGCGGTGTCATCGAGATCCTGGACTACATGGAGAAGTACAGCCCCAACGCCTGGATGCTCAACTACTCCAACCCCGCGGCCATCGTCGCAGAGGCTTGCCGCGTGCTGCGCCCCAACAGCCGCATCATCAACATCTGCGACATGCCGATCGACCTCATGGATAAGATGAGCCGTATGTGCGGCATCAAGGATCGTCGCGAGCTGCAGTACAGCTACTACGGCCTCAACCACTTTGGTTGGTGGAGCAAGATCTACGACAAGGAGGGTAACGACCTCATGCCGCAGATCAAGGAGCACATGGCAAAGAACGGCTACTTGGACGGCATTGAGCACGAGGCCGGTAAGGAGCAGCACGTCGAGGAGAGCTGGATTCACACCTTCGGCAAGGCCAAGGATGTCTATGCTGTCGATCCCGAGACGATTCCCAATACCTACCTCAAGTATTACCTGTACCCGGACTATGTCGTCGAGACGTCTGACCCCAACTACACTCGCGCCAATGAGGTTATGGACGGCCGCGAGAAGAAGGTCTTTGGCGCTTGCCGCGACATCATCGCCAAGGGTACTGCCAAGGACGGCGGCTTTGAGCCGGATGTACATGCCAACTACATCGTCGACCTTGCCTGCGCACTGGCCGAGAATACGCTCGAGCGCTTCCTGCTGATCGTCCCCAACGATGGCGCTGTGCCCAACTTCGACCCGACGGCCATGGTCGAGGTGCCTTGCATCGTCGGTTCCAACGGCTTTGAGAAGATCTGCCAGGGCCCGATTCCGCAGTTCCAGAAGGGCCTGATGGAGCAGCAGGTTTCCGTCGAGAAGCTCGTTGTCCAGGCTTGGGTCGAGGGCAGCTACCAGAAGCTCTGGCAGGCGCTCACGCTCTCCAAGACCATTCCTTCGGCAAGCGTTGCTAAGCAGATCCTGGACGAGCTCATCGAGGCCAACAAGGATTTCTGGCCTGAGCTTAAGTAAGGACTACTGTCTCGAACTCTCACGCATCTCTGCTTCATTTGCGCCGCCGCGGTGTCCGGATTCGCCCGGATGCTGCGGCGGCGCTATACTTATACAGTTTGAAGTACCTGTACCAAAAGGAGCTGTCGTGTCCCTTTCCATCGGTATCGTGGGCCTGCCCAACGTGGGCAAGTCGACGCTGTTCACCGCGCTTACCAAAAAGACCGGCCTTGCCGCCAACTACCCGTTCGCCACGATCGACCCCAACGTGGGTATCGTCGACGTGCCCGATAGCCGCCTGCAAAAGCTTGCCGACATCGTCAACCCGGGCCGCATTGTGCCGGCTACGGTCGAGTTTGTCGACATCGCGGGCCTGGTGAAGGGTGCCAACGAGGGCGAGGGCCTGGGCAACCAGTTCTTGGCAAACATCCGCGAGACCGATGCCATCTGCGAGGTCGTGCGCTACTTTAAGGACCCCAACGTCATGCGTGAGGTGGGCCGCACGGGCGAGTTCGTCGATCCTGCCGGCGATGCCGACACCATCATGACCGAGCTTATCCTGGCCGACATGGGCACGCTCGAGAAGCAGCTGCCCAAGCTCGAGAAGGAGGCCAAGCGCGACAAGGAGCTCATGCCCAAGTTCGAGGTGGCCAAGCGCCTGCTTGCCTGGCTCAACGAGGGCAAGCGCGCCGCATCCATGGAGATGACCGACGAGGAGCGTGCCGCCGCCAAGGGCCTGTTCCTGCTCACTATGAAGCCCATCCTGTATGTGGCCAACGTGGACGAGGATATGCTCAACGACGATCTGGCGCCCATCGATGGTGTCAAGCCGCTGCCCATCTGCGCCAAGATCGAGGCTGAGCTTTCCGAGCTCGATCCCGAGGATGCGGCCGACTACCTGGAGAGCCTGGGCCTGGAACAGCCCGGCCTGGACGTGCTCGCGCAGGCCGCCTACAAGCTGCTCGGCCTGCAGTCGTTCTTTACGGCTGGCGAGATGGAGGTCAAGGCCTGGACGGTTCGCCAAGGCGCGACTGCCCCGCAGGCTGCCGGCGTCATCCACACCGACTTTGAGCGCGGCTTTATTAAGGCCGAGGTCATTGGCTACGACGACTACATCGAGCTCGGCGGCGAGCAGGGCGCCAAGGCCGCCGGCAAGTTGCGTATTGAGGGCAAGGACTATGTCATGGCCGATGGCGACGTCGTGCACTTCCGCTTTAACGTGTAAGGACGACGCATATGTTCAAATATGGCAAAAAAGCCGGCTACATGGGCATCGCACTGCTGGTGCTTGCGGTGATTCCGCTGGTGGTTGCAGCGTGTGTTATCCCCAACATTGGCCCCGAGGTGGCAACGAAGTTTAACGCAGCCGGCGAGGTGACGCGCTGGGGTAAGAGCTACGAGCTGCTGGCGCTTCCGGTGCTCAACCTGCTGCTGAGCGTGGCGACGTACTTTACGGCGGGACGCCAGGCCAAGAACAATGAGGACTCTGCCGCCATGGCGCGCATCGTGTGCGAGCGCTACCTGCGCAACGGTTGCATCACGGGTGTGTTCCTCAACGTGATCAACGTTTACTTTATGTACTCGGCGATTACTGGAACGGGCTTTGGCTTTGGTTTCTAGCTTGTCCTTTTAGGCAACGAGCCTGCACGCATATTCAATGGCTGCTGCGAGGCCGCCGCTCGATCGTGGTTTAAAGACCATGTCGGCGGCGGTCTCGTTTTCGTATCCGGCGCCGCGAAGGGCGAGTGCGATACCGGCTTCTAAAAGGAGCGGCAGGCCGCGTTGGCTGGTTGCGATTACGGCAGCCTGATTGAGCGAGCAGCTGTGCGCTTGGCATTGGATGGCAAGTTCACCTTGCGCCGGGTAAGGGATCAGAACGGCGGCGACGCGACTTGATAGCAATGCAAATGCTGTGCGCTCATCGGGTGAAAGGCATTCAGTTTCAACGACGACGAGCTTGGGCGGTGCGCTGTTTGTGCGAAGCGTGGCTCGGTACATGCGGACCGAAGAACCCGACATAGAAAACTCCTGTGTATTCGGCAAAACGTAAACTATAGTTTACGTTTATGTTCGGCTCCATTTCAAACTCGGCTGCATGGACGAACGTGCGAAACAGATTCTTGGCAGGCGGGTCGAAGAGACACGCAGGGACCTTGGTATCTCCAAGGTTGATTTTTGTGTGGCGACAGGAATCAGCCGCCCCTACCTCGACCGAATCGAAGATGGGACGGCAAATTTCACGCTCAAGGTTCTATTTAAGATCGCGCCCGCACTCGGCATGACGGTGTCAGAACTTCTTGAAGGCATTGAGTAGGGGATACCGGTCGATGCCTGGCTACGCCATCGGGATGCGATCGTGGTTGACTTGGCTGTAGAACAGGCGCTGGATCTCGGCGGCATCGCGTGACTGGCCGAGTGCCCACATGGTCTTGGCCACGAGCGTCTCGGTGGTCATGTCGTCGCCGCGCAGAATGCCCGGATGATCGGCGTAAGCACGGCCGACCTCATAAACGCCCAGATCGAGGCCCTCTTCGGGGACCTGCGTGGTCATAACGACGGTGCGACCCGAATCGACCCAGCGGAAAATTGCCTCTTGGAACGAATCGCCGGACTCGCCAAACTCGGGAATACCGCCAATGCCAAAGGTCTCAAGGATTACAGCATCGTAGCTATCGGCAAGGGCGTCGAGGATGCCCGGGTTTACGCCGGGCGTAAGCTTGAGTACAAATACGCGCGGGTCGATGCTGTCGTAGAAACGCACCGGGTTTTCGCCCTGATGCGTGCCGTGAAGCCCGTTGCGCACGATGCGGTCATTGCGGATGTAGGCAATGGGCGGATAGTTGACGCTAATGAACGCGTTAAAGCTCATGGTGCGCTGTTTGCGGGCGCGCGTGCCGGCAATGGCGACGCCGCCAAACACGATCGAGACGTCGTGCGAATGCTCGTCGAGCGCATAGAGCAGGCTCTGGTACAGGTTGAGCTTGGCGTCGGTAAATGGGTTGCCCATGGGCTTTTGCGAGCCGGTGAGCACGATGGGCTTGGGGCTGTCCTGAATCAGGTAGGAAAGCGCTGCTGCGGTGTAGCTCATGGTGTCGGTGCCGTGCAGAATCACGAAGCCGTCGTGGTCGGCATAACCCTCGACGATGACGTCGCGGATACGCATCCAGTCGCTCGGGCGCATATTAGTGCTGTCGATGTTCATGGGCTGCACGACGTCGAGCTCGCAGAGGCCCGAGATCTCGGGGACGCTCTGGGCGAGCTCCTCACCGGTCAGGGCGGGGGAGAGGCCGTTGCCGTCCTCGGTCGATGCGATGGTGCCGCCCGTGGCGATGAGAAGGATGCGCTTCATGCTGGTATTCCTATCGTATTTGCCGCCGCAGAGGCGGAGTCGTTCGGCAGTATTGTGGCACAGGGCGTCCAATGTTCAAACGTATTACATCATCTGTAACGTTTGAAAACACTTCAATTGCCGTCAAATAGGGGCCCAGGTCGTGCGTTTGCCGTGCGCTGATGGCTGCGAGGGGCGAGAAACCCCATATAACGTGTACACTATGGAGGTTATTTTCGTTCATTCACGCGGGTGGGCACCGGCTCCCCGCCAACAAGAGAGGGAACCATGGATCAAAAGGCTTCCGCAAAGGTCCTCGTACTCGACTTTGGTGCGCAGTACGGTCAGCTCATTGCCCGTCGCGTCCGCGACCTCAACGTGTATTCCGAGATCGTCCCCTGCGACATCTCGGCCGACGAGATTCGCGAGATGAACGCCTCTGCGCTCATCCTTTCCGGCGGCCCGGCCTCTGTGTATGCCGAGGACGCTCCGTCTATCGACCCCGCCATCTTTGACCTGGGCCTTCCCGTCCTGGGCTTTTGCTACGGCCATCAGATCACGGCCGTGACGCTCGGCGGCAAGGTCGGCCACTCCGAGGTGGGCGAGTACGGCCGCGCCACCATCACGCGCACGGCCGGCGCCAAGCTCTTTAACTCCACGCCCATGGAGCAAACCGTGTGGATGAGCCACCGCGACGCCGTGTCCGAGGTGCCCGAGGGCTTTACCGTTACCGCCAGCACCGACGTGTGCCCGGTTGCCGCCATGGAGTGCGTCGAGCGCAAGATTTTCACCACGCAGTTCCACCCCGAGGTCAAGCACTCCGAGTACGGTCAGCAGCTGCTGAGCAACTTCCTGTTTGAGATCTGCGGCCTGGAGCCCAACTGGAGCATGGACAACCTGGTCGAGACCATGACGGCCGAGTTCCGCGAGAAGGTCGGCGACGACCGCGTGATTCTTGCCCTGTCCGGTGGCGTCGACTCCTCCGTCGTGGCTGCGCTGGGCGCCCGCGCCGTGGGCAAGCAGATGACCTGCGTGTTCATCAACCACGGCCTGCTGCGCAAGGGCGAGCCCGAGCAGGTGGAGGAGGTCTTCACCAAGCAGTTCGATGTCGACTTTATCCACGTCCACGCCGAGGACCGTTATGCCGAGCTTTTGGCCGGCGTGACCGAGCCCGAGGAGAAGCGCCGCATCATCGGTACGCAGTTCTGGAAAGAGTTCTTCGCCGTGGCGCAGCAGCTCGAGACCGATGGCAAGCCGGTCAAGTACCTGGCTCAGGGCACCATCTACCCCGACATCATCGAGTCCGGCGCTCGCAAGACGGGCGGCAAGACGGCCACCATCAAGAGCCATCACAACCTGATCCCGTTCCCCGAGGGCGTGCACTTCGACCTTATCGAGCCGCTCGACCACTTCTTTAAGGACGAGGTCCGCGCGCTTGGCCTGGCACTGGGCCTGCCGGCTCACATCGTGTTCCGTCAGCCTTTCCCGGGCCCGGGTCTGGCCATCCGCGTCATCGGTGCGGTCGACAAGGAGAAGCTCGAGATCCTCAAGAGCGCCGACGCTATCGTGCGCGAGGAGCTTGACGCCTACAACCAGCGTCTGTTTGAGCAGACCGGCGAGCGCAACTCCGAGCACAGCTGCTGGCAGTATTTCGCGGTCCTGCCCGACATCAAGTCCGTTGGCGTTATGGGCGACGAGCGCACCTACCAGCGCCCGATCATCCTGCGCGCCGTCGAGTCCAGCGATGCTATGACCGCCGACTGGGCCAAGCTGCCCTACGACGTGCTGGCCCGCATCTCCGGCCGCATCGTTGCCGAGGTCCCCGGCGCCAACCGCGTCTGCTACGACATCACGTCTAAGCCGCCCGCGACCATCGAGTGGGAATAGAACAGACGTTCGAAAAAATAATATAGCATAAGATAGCGGGCACGGTTTCAATCGAATCCGTGCCCGCTGCTGTATGTGTGTCCTTGCACGCCCAATATGCGCCGTAAAAGCCGTCTTCTTCAACGTCAAAGTGAATGCGCTTCATTTTTTCCTCTCAAAATCTTATTTTCACGATTTGCATTTTCATCCCGTTGTCACCGACCCTTGCGAGAAACCGGAAAAAGCCGCTGACAGAAGGGTCTCTCAAATCGTTGTAACCCAGCATATAGTCGCGACTTGTGACCTGCAGACGGCTGTCCCACGTGCCGATTTCCTTGGCGGCATCCGAAACCGCAAAATATGCCCCCACATCTTTGATTTTTGCAGTCTTAAGCCATGTTTTTGCGATCATCTTTACTGCCGTCCGATTGGCAGCATCAAAGACCAGCACACCGCCGGGGAAAGCGTCCGCCATCCCCCGCACCAGTTCCCGGACCTGCTGGGTCAGAAAGTAATAGAACACCCCGGAGGCAAAGAACACCGCCCCGCCGGAGGCATCGATTTTGTCAAACCATGCGGGGTCTTTCAGGTCGCAGGGGATGTTTTGCTCCCGCTCCCCGGCGGGCAGAAGCTGCTGCCGCAAGGCAATCACATCCGGGAAGTCCAGATTGTAGATCTTGCATCTACCGTTGTCGCAGGTTCTGCCGGTGTTGTCCAGTCCGCAGCCCAGATTGACCACCGCCGCATTGGGGTGGCCTTTCAGGTAATCCTGCACCTCGAAAGCAAGATCACTCTGCCGCATGGCCACCTCCAGCGCACCAAAGCGCTGCATCAGGCTGCGGGAGTTTTTCTCTGCCTCTGAAAAGTCGTAGTCGATCTGGTCGAGCAGACGAACCGCTGTTTCATCCCTGTAAAGGTTCGGGTACAGCTCCGTGCACAGCTTTCGGGAATACAGCGGGAGGATCAGCGTCTCCTGCACGGTGTTTTTCTCAATTTTACATTTCATAGGTTCCTTCCTCAGTGAATAAAAACTGTCATAATTGCCGCCAGCACAGCCGCTATGACCGTCATGTCTATCGCCATGTGTAGGATGGATGCAAAAATACCCGTGCTTGATGCCCTTACTTCCGCGCCGTGACGCAGAGCCACTTTTTCTTTTTGTGTATCTGCACCTCGTGAAAACCCGCCTGCTCCAGACATGCCTTTAATTCAATGTCCTTGTAGATGGTCATGCCGCCGATGATCTGCGTCCACCTCTCGTCCTTGTCCGTATCGCCATTGCTCTCGTTGCAGATAAGAATTGCCCCGCCTGGCTTCAGCGTCCGCCAGACCTCACGGAAGCATCGGGGCAAATCGGGCCAAAAATAGACGGTCTCAAAGGCCGTGGCGGCATCGAAGTAGCTATCCTCAAACACCATATCCGCCACACTGCCTTGCAGAACGGCGCAACGCCCCTCCTGAATTGCAATTCGGTTGAGCTTTCTAGTCTTCTCCACGCTGACGGGCGAATAGTCGATACCCTTGACGACGCCATGCGGGCATTTTTTCAGCAGCCGTTTTATGTTCGCCCCGCCGCCGCAGCCGCAATCCAGCACCTTGGCATTTGGCGCAAGTCGTAGAAATCGAAGTCCCCACCGGGCCACAGGGCTGTGCCCCAGATTCATCATGGCAACCATAAGTTTTCCGCCGAGGCCCACGGGCTTGCGGGTGTTTTCAAAGAACGACATCTGGCCCCTCCGATTTCGTGCATTCCGCATAGGTCAACGGGAACGAGGCCTTCAGCACCGCGCTTTTCTGCACTACCCAGCCGTTTTGACGCAGGAAACGTAGGTATTCCTCGCTTGTCCACCTGCTGTGGAGGGGGAATCCCGCCATACTCATGAAAAAGGCTTTTGCCTTGCCGGAAACCGAGTTTCCCGCGTGGGTGAAGGTTGGCGCGATGAGCACGCCGTCGTCCTTCAGCACCCGCCTGATTTCTTGCAGGGCCTTTTCCGGATGCGGCACTATGTGAAGCGCGTTGGACGCGATCACCACTTCGAAGGACTTCTGTGCATAGGGCAGGCGGAACATATCTTGTACGGAAAAGTGCAGCTTTGCGGATTGATTGTCCCGCTTTGCTTCTAGGATCATCTGTGCAGAAGCGTCCGTAGCCTCGATGTGCGCCGCCGCATTCACAATGTTCTTTGCGATAAGCCCCGTGCCGGTGGCAACCTCCAGTACGGTTTTTGCTTTCACAACCGGCCCGATCAGCTCATACATCTTCTCATACGTCGCCCGGTCCTTTCGCATGAAACGCTCGTACCGACCGGCATTCTTGTCCCAGAAGCCCTTGCGTTCGTGCATGTCTATCGCCCCCAAACAGTTAGAGCAATCTAACTATAACACACGAATCATGAAGTAAGATATGGCTAACCTTCTTTTCTTGGCTAAGACGCATCTCTCCGGTTTTCGCTTATAACGGCGCGAGTCAGATACTAGGCTGGAGCTGAAGAAGGAGCTTGGCGGGCAGGTAGGTCGATACCGGTTCCCGGAACGGTGATCCAGCCAATTACGCCAGGGCTCTAGTCATTGAGTGGGAATAGTAATAGAACACTTGTTCTTGTATTTCATACGGTTTCGTACGGTCCGATGGCGACCGATGGGGACGTTTCGGAACCGCCGCACCTGCAAGCCACATGGTTTCACAATCGGGCAAAAACTCAGAAGGCTCCTCGGGAAAAACGAGGAGCCTTCCTGTTTCCTTCGGCGCGGGCTGATCGGGACCCCCGCCGATCTAGAGGCACTCGGTCAGAATCTGGAACACCTCGCTGCGCTCCAGTTTCTTGGCGCAGCCTCCGGTGAGCACGCAGGTGTCTGCAACCTTGTGCAGTGTCTCGTCGGACGCGTCGGAGCCCATCTCGGCGAAGCTCGTGGGAAGCCCCATCTCGCCGATGAACGTCTGCAGGCGGTCGATGCCCTCGAGCGCCACCGTAAGGTCGTCTTTGCCCTTGGCGTCGACGCCCCACACCTCGCGCGCCCAGCGGGCGAACTGCGCGGGTGCCTCGGGGGCCAGGTGGCGGTAGAGCGCAGGATGGATGACCGCGAGGCCCATTCCGTGGTTGGTGTGGGTGTACGCGCCGTACTGGTGCTGGATCATGTGCGCCTGGAAGTCCGTTGACTTGCCGATCTTGAGCACGCCGTTCTCGGCCATGGCGGAGTCGTATACGAGCTCGCTTCTGGCATCGAGGTTCTGGTCGTCGTCCGCGATGACGCGCATGTTGCGGATGACGTTGCGCTGGATGGCGAGGTTGATGTCGTCGGTGACGTTGCGTCCGCGCGGGCTTCCGAAATAGCTCTCCATGCAGTGCGAGAGCGTGTCGAACGCGCCGCTCATGAACTGCGCGTGCGGTACGGTGAGCGTGAGCGCCGGGTCGAGCGCCGCCCACATGGGCATCGCCCCCAGATAGGCGCCCTTCACGTGTGTCTCCTCGTTGGTGATGACGGCCCCGTTGTTCTGCTCGGCGCCCGTGCCGGAGAGTGTCACGATGCAGCCCATGGGGATGAACGAGCTCGGCGTCTTGCCGTCGACGTGCTCGAACGTCTCGATGTCCTCATCAAGCATCGCCTGCGCGGAGACCACCTTGCAGCAGTCGAAGACCGACCCGCCGCCGACGGCGAGAATGAAGTCGACCTGCTCCTCGCGTGCGAGCGCGGCGCCTTCCTGGCACTTCTCGTAGGTCGGGTTGGGCATGATGCCGCCGAAGTCCACCACGCGCTTGCCCGCGCTCGTGAGCTTATCGACCACGTGGCCGTAGACGCCGGCTCGCTTGACCGAACCTCCGCCGTAGGCGAGCATCACTGTCTTGCCCATGGCACCCATCTCGGCGTCGAGTGCCTGGTCCATGGCCCCCTCGCCGAAGTAGTTCCTGACCGGGTAGTCGTACGTGAATGAGTTCATGGCAATTCCTCCTAGTAAGTTATCAGTGCGGTCTGACGCTCGTCTACACGTTGCGCACGAGCCCGGACATCCATTCGATGGTGGCGGGGTCGTGGTGGTCGAAGAACGCGCTGCGCCCGGTATCGAGCGCGGCGATGGCGACCATCTCGTCGTCGCCCAGCGCGAAGTCGAAGACGTCGAAGTTTTGCTCCATGCGATCGCGGTGCGTGCTCTTAGGGATACAGACCACACCGCGCTGCAGCAGCCAGCGCAACACGACCTGGGCGACCGTCTTGCCGTGCGCCTCGCCGATGCGAGCGAGGACCTCGTTGCGGAAGAGGTCGTTTCTGCCCTCCGCAAAGGGCGCCCAGCCCTCCATGGCCACCTCCTTGCCGGCCATGTACTCCTGCGCCTCGCGCTGCTGGAAGAACACGTTGCACTCGACTTGGTTCACGGCGGGGGCGATGCGGTTGAACGAGATGAGGTTTGCGAGGTGATCGGGGTAGAAGTTAGCTGTGCCTATGGCGCGGATAACGCCCTGCTCGTAGAGCTCCTCCATGGCGCGCCACGCGCCGAAGACGTCGCCGAACGGCTGATGGATGAGGTAGAGGTCGACGTAGTCGAGCCCCAGCCGCTTGAGCGACGCGTCGAAGCCGCGCTTGGCCCCCTCGTAGCTCACATCCGACATCCACAGCTTGGTCGTCACGAACACCTCGTCGCGCGGCAGGTCGCTCGCACGAATGGCGGCCCCGACCGCCTCTTCGTTGCCGTAGCTCGCGGCCGTGTCGAGCAACCGGTAGCCGACCGAGAGCGCGTCCTCCACGGCGCGCTGGCATTCCGCGGCGTCCGGGATCTGGTACACGCCGAAGCCGAGCTGCGGCATCCTGACGCCGTTGTTCAAGGTGATGTAGTCCATGGTGCCTTCCTTCCTCGCAACTTGACGTATCCACCATACGAGGGGCGCCGCGCCGGCGGAAGTTTCCGTTGGTGAGGGTTCTATAACGCTGGGGTGCGCACGGGGCTATAACCCGCGGGTTCAGGGCACCGCACCAAAGGGGGATTCCGTCGAGCGCTTTGCGGTCGTACGCTTGGCGATGAGAGAGCAAAGGCCATCGACAGAGGATGTGCCTAACGGAGTCCGATGAACGGACGGACGTGGGCGTCGCAAACAAATGACGGATATCATAGACAGGGAGAACAGGAATGGACAAGCGCGTTTTGGGAAAGAGCGGCATCGAAGTCAGCCCGCTCGGCATGGGCTGCATGGGAATCACGCACGCGAGCGGAGACCCGATGCCCGACGACGAGGCCGCGAGCGTCGTCCGTCAGGCCCACGAGATGGGCTATACCTTCTTTGACACGGCGGAGTGCTACGTTGGTACGTGCGCCGATGGGACCGAGGCGCACAACGAGGACGTGGTGGGCAAGGCGCTCGCGCCCGTGCGCGACGAGGTTGTCATTGCCACCAAGTTCGGCGTCACGCACGCCCCGGACAAGACCATCCTCGTGGACTCGCGCCCCGAGGTTGTCCGTATCTCGGTGGAGAAGAGCCTGCGCCGGCTGCGCACCGACCACATCGACCTCTACTACCAGCACCGAATCGACCCAAAGGTCGAGCCCGAGGTCGTTGCAGACACCATGGCAGACCTCATCAAGGAAGGTAAGATCCGCGCCTGGGGAATCTCCGAGGCGACGGAGGAGTACCTGCGTCGCGCCGATGCGGTGTGCCCCGTCTCCGCCGTTCAGAACCGCTACTCCATGATGGCACGCTGGAACGAATCCCTGTTCCCCGTGCTCGAGGAGCTGAACGTTGCCTTCGTGGCCTTTTCTCCCATGGCGAACGGCTTTCTGACGGGCGCGTACAGCCACAACACCAGATTCGAGGGCGCCCAAGACTACCGCGATGGCATGCCGCAGTACACAGAGGAAGGCGAAAGGCGCGCCGAGCCCCTCATGCGGTTCGTTCGCGAGCTGGCTGAGCTGCACGCGGCGACGCCCGCCCAGGTCTCCCTTTCCTGGATGCTCGAGAAGAAGCCCTATATCATTCCCATCCCGGGCAGTCGCAAGCCCGAACGACTGCTCGAGAACCTCGGTGCCGCCGAGGTCGGGCTCACCGACGATGAGGTTGCCAAGATCGACGGGCTGCTCAACGGACTCGACCTCATGGTCTTCGGCGGGCACACGGTAAGGTAGGGAGCCATGAACATTAGACCCTATGTCGTCTGTCATGTCTTTGCCGGGCTCAACGGGCGTATCGACGGCGCGTACATGCTCGACCCCGCCGCCTCGCCCGCACGCGCCGCGTACTCTCGCATGCAGGTCGAGTTCGGGGCGGACGCCGTGGCGTACGGGGCCGTGACCACGAAGGGCTTCGTCGGGTCGCGCCCCCTTGCGCTCGATACCCACGGGAGCGCGCCCAAGGGGGACTTCGTGGCGCCTCATGACGAACGATCGTTCTACGTCTCCGTCGACCCCGCCGGGGAGATTGCATGGGAGTCTGCGACCTATCGTCGCGCCGGCCGTGCGGACGCGCACGTCATCGAGATCCTCACCGAGGCGGCATCGCCGGCGTATCGCGACTATCTGCGAGAGCGCGGCGTCTCATACGTGCTTGCCGGCTCGCGCGGGCTAGACCTCCCGCTCGCCCTGCGCAAGCTGCGCGAGCTTTTTGGCATCGAGCGCCTGCTCGTGTGCGGCGGCGGAAAGACGGACATGTCGTTTCTTGCCGCGGGCGTGCTTGACGAGCTGAGCCTCGTTCTCTCCCCGACGGTCTCGGGGGAGCCCGAAACGGCTTCCGTCTTCGACGAGATGCCTCGCTCAGCCGGCGGTTCGCACGTATTCTCGCTTGAGCGCGTCGAGCGCCTTGCCGGCGACGGCCTCCACCTCGTCTATCGAGTGCGGCGATGATGCCGCGCCGTTCGTTTCTGGAGGCTGCCGTGTGGTTGGCCGCTGCGGGCAGCCTTGCCGGCTGCTCGTCGGACGGGACCGCCGGGTTCGCGCGCGGCTCCGCTCCGGGCCCGGTCACGGCGGACACGCCCATCTACGACGTCATCAACAACCCTTTGCTCGATGGCTACGGACGGCTGCTCTTCCCCACAACGCTCCATCCGCCGACGGAGGATATGGCGCTCGACGACCTTTCCGCTTGCCTGCCGTGGTACTCGGAAATCCATACGAGCACCACGGTCGACGTCGTCAGCTATCTGCTGTCAGAGCGCGCAGCGGAACGGACGTTCTTCTACGACATCTACACGGATGCCGAGAAGGCCGCCGACCCCTCGCTCGCCAACACGGGGCTCTTCCGCTTCGCTGCCGAGGGAGCGGGCGGCGCGTCTGCACCGTTTGCCGTGGTAAGCGCGGGCGGCGGATTCGCCTACGTCGCTGCCATGCACGACTCCTTCCCGCACTGCCTGCACCTGGCCCGTTCCGGCGTCAACGGGTTCGCGGTCATCTACCGGCCGGACGCGCAGCTCGCCTGCGAGGACTTGGCCCGCGCCGTTTCCTTCATCTTCGAGCACGCCGACGAGCTCAGCGTGGACACGTCGGGCTATTCGCTGTGGGGCGGCTCGGCCGGTGCACGCATGGCGGCATGGGTCGGCGGCTACGGCCCGGCCGCCTTTGGCGCGCCGGCAACGACGCCCCGACCCGCGGCGGCCATCATGCAGTACACCGGCATGAGCGAACTGACGGGTGCCGACCCCGCGACCTACGCCTGCGTAGGTGATCGCGACGGCATCGCCAGCTGGCGCACAATGCAGGGACGCATCGACGCGCTCGCCAAGACGGGCGTGCCCACGGAGTTTCATGTTTACGAAGGCCTGAGCCACGGCTTTGGCCTGGGTATCGACACCGTGGCAGAGGGCTGGATCGACGATGCCCTCGCGTTTTGGAAGGCGCAGCGATGAGGATGGCAAGACGTACACACCCCACGGTTATAAGCTGCCTACGAGCAGGAACTTCTCGCCGGATCTTTTCGCGCCTATGGTAAAGGCGGTATCAGACAATACGTAAGGAGTGAGACGTATGATTCTCTTCATCAACGGAAGCCCCAACAAGGATGGCAACACGGCGCGCCTGGCGCGCGAGCTCATCGGCGATCGCCCGTACGAGCAGCTGAATCTTGCCGAGCACAAGGTCTACGGCTACGGCCAGAGCTACGGCGACGATGACTTCGAGGACGTGCTCGCGCGCATCGAGGCGGCGGACACCCTGGTCGTGGGGTCGCCCGTCTACTGGCACAGCCTCTCCGGCATGCTGCGCAACCTGCTCGACCGCTTCTACGGTCCGGTGCGCGAGGGCAGCATGAGCGGCAAGACGCTCTATTTCGTGTTCCAAGGTGGCGCGCCCACGCGCGAGATGCTCGATTGGGGCGAGTACACCATGAAGCGCTTCGCCGCGCTCTACGGCATGACCTACGGCGGCATGGTCGACAACACGCACGAGGCAAGGGCGCTCTCGAAGAAGCTCGCGTAGTCCCGACTTGCGTAACTCAGTTTGGCGGCGGTGGGCCCGTGAAGATGGAGGCCCACCGCCCCTTTTCGTTCGCCTAGCGTATGATCGGACGGGCGCTGCGGACGACTACCCGCATGAGCAGGGCACCCAGAAATGCGAAAACATCTGAACCGGAAGCAGGGTCGCAAGTGCCACGTCGACCGCGCGGCGCAGCGTCCTTTGCGCTGCGCCCTTTGCTTGCCACGTCATGAGAACAACCATCCCATGATGTCCTCGTCACGGGCAAAGAGGTAGCCGCCCGCTCCGTGCTGGCCCGCGTCCGCAGCAAAGCCCCGCTCGGTGAAGTAGCTCGTGGGCTTGACATCGAGCACGACCAGCTCGCTGATGCGCTCCTCGGAAAGCCCACGAGCTCGATAGGCGGCGCGAATCTCCTCGTACGCCTCGCGCGCGGGTCCGGAGCCGTAATAGTCGTCGTTCTCGCCGATAGCCATATACACGGGAACCTCGGCTGTGGTGAGCGTCTCGATGTCGCCGTCCCAGCGCGAGATGGTGTGAAGCGCACGGCGGTAGAGCTCGGGGCGCGTTCCCAAGACGATGGAGATGGTCTCGCCGCCGCCCGAGCATCCGCTCAGGTACACGTGGTCCGCATCGATGCTGTAGGCGCCGAGCAGCCATTCGGTGAGCCCCACCACGTCTGACGCCGATTGCTCGTCCCAGGCGTCGAGCTGGGGCGAGGCCACGATCATGTCGGCGATGTAGTCGTTCGCCACGAAGGGGTAGTCCTCCCGAAGATTCGCCCCCACGCCCTGGAAGTAGAGCCCCTCCCAGCCGGGGCAGGCCACGTAGAGCGCATAGGGCGCGGACCCGTCATAGGAGTCCGGCACATGGAGCGAGAAGTGCAGCGTCCTGCCCGATGGCGTCTGCAGGGCGTCGTCAACGACGAAGCCGCGGTCTGTCTGCGACCCCTCCGTGAGGACGTAGCCGCCAAGCTCACGGGCATCCGCGCAGCCGACCAGGCCTTCCCCGAGTACCAGCCCGCCCGCAGCGAGCGCGGCAGCCTCGATAAAGGACCTGCGTGAAAGATGGCTCACGTGCATAGTTCCTCTTTCTGAATGAACCAAGCCGAAGCCGCAGGCTTTCGGCTTGGCGAGAAGCGCATCAGCGGCCGCTGTTGGCCTCTTGCAGCTCGGCAAGGGTCACGTGTTCGTTGCGGAAGCGCGCCGCGGGGTTCTTGTCGCCCGCCGCGCAGGTGATGGCGTGCGCGGGGCAGGCGTGCATGCAGGCGAGGCGGGCGTTGCAGCCAAAGCCCGCCTGCGCGTTACGGACGGCCTTACCGCCCTCGAGCGCGATGCAGCCAGCCGGGCACACCTTTGCGCACGCCCCGCATCCCATGCACTTCTCGGAATCAACGGTCAGGAATCCGCCCAGCGCCGCCGGCTCGAAGCACAAGCCCCGGCTCATGAACTGCTCGTGCGCCGCGCGGTCCTCGTCGGTCACCGGCTCGATCCAGCGGCGGCGCGTGGACACGGCCGCGCGGATGCGCTCGAGATTCTCGCCTATCTTCTTCTCGGGGATGCGGGCGCGTTGCTCGTCCATGTCGAAGTTGGGCAGCCAGTTGTCCACCATGAGGAGCGTGGTCACGTAGGCAGGGTTGAGCCCCGCCGCCCGCGCGTCCTCCAGGCACAGCTCGACGGCATTGGCGTGCCGGTTGCCGTAGGTGCAAACGAAGTAGAGGTAGGGCGTGTCGAGCGTCGCGCGCTCGAGGAACGTCTTCACCATGTCGGGCATCATGTGCCCGTAGATGGGGTACACGATGCCAATCGTATCGTCCGCGTAGGCGAGCTCGCCCTCGCGGCGCAGCTCCTGCGGGATGCTCAGGACCCTCTCGCCCTCTGCGGCCAGCTCGCGCGCCACGTAGAGGCAGTTGCCCGTCCCGGTGAAGTATAGGATCATTCGAAACTCCCAGATTGTCAGCGGTCTGTCATCTCTAATTGCTTATGCCAGGCCGAGACCGGCGATCCAATCACGAACCCCGGACTCGTCCACATTGGACGAGAAGCGCTGGCCCTCCTGCCACTCCCCGCTGCCCGCGGCCTCGGCGAGTAGCTCGCCGCTCCGGCCAAGACTCGAGGAGGAAGAGGTGCAGAACGGGAGCACCGTCTTGCCGTCCCAGTCGTTGCCTGAGATGAAGTTGTCGATGGGCCAGGCCGCGATGCCCCACCAGATGGGATACCCCACGAGCACGGTGTCGTAGTTCTCCCAGCCGTCCGGCGTGACCTGCGTAAGCTCGACGTCGCGCAGGCTCTCGTCCTCGTGCTCGCGGGTCACGCGGCTACTGTCGTCGGTCCAGTCGAGGTCATCGTCGGAGTAGGGCTCCGTAGGCGTCACCTTAAAGAGGTCGGCGCCGAGCTCGTCGGCGATGGTCTGAGCTACGGCAGCGGTGTGGCCCTGTGCCGAGTAGTAGGCCACGAGGACACTGCCGCCTGCAGCGGGCGTGGCGGCGGGCTGGTTTTCGGCGGCGGATTGGTCGCCGTCACCCTGGCTGCAACCGGAGAGCATCGTTGCGCACAGCGCGGCTCCGAGCAGGAAGTTTCTTCTAGTCACGGTCGGGTTTGCGGTCATAGGGCATCTCCTTCGTTGGCTTGGTTGGCCCGTTATCGTCTGAGCGCTACTCCTGCGCGTCGAAATCGGGGCGTATGGCCAGGTAGCCCGCGAGCGCTTCCTCAGTGGCGGTGTAGTAGGTCATGGTCCCGTCGAGCTTGGCAATCTCGGCCATCTCGTCTTCGGCGAGGGAGAAGTCGAAGATGTTTGCGTTGTCGGCGATGTGGGCGGGGTTCTTGGAGCCGGGGATGATGGAGGTACCCATCTGCACGTGCCAGCGCAGGATCACCTGGGCCGGGGTCTTGCCGTACTTCTCGGCGAGAGCGATGAAGACGGGCTCCTCCAGAAGACCTTTGTCGCCGTGGCCGAGCGGGTACCACGCCTCGATCACCGTGCCGTACGGCGCGAGGTAGGCGCGCAGGCCGCGCTGGGCGTGGTAGGGGTGACACTCAACGGTCACGAGCTGCGGCTTGATGTCGGCGACCTCGATGACCTCGGCGATCTTGTCTTGCGGGAAGTTGGAGAGGCCGAGGGCGCGCACCTTGCCCGCGCGGTACGCCTCCTCCATCGTGCGCCACGCGGCCAGGTAGTCGCCTACCGGCTGGTGCAGGATGAGCATGTCGACGTAGTCGAGCCCCAGGCGCTGGAGCGTGGCGTCCACCGCCGGCATACCCGCGTCGTAGACACTCGGCCAGAGCTTGGTGGAGACGAAGATCTTGTCGCGCGCGATGCCGCTCTTGGCGATGGCACGGCCCACGGCGCGCTCGTTCATGTAGGCGTTGGCGGTGTCGATGTGCTCGTAGCCAGCCGCGAGCGCGGCGGTTGCGGCTGCCTCGGCCTCGGCCGGTGTCATGAGGAAGGTGCCCAAACCCTCGATGGGCATCTCTACGTCGTTGTTGAGCTTCAGATACTCCATGGTCTCCTCCTTAATGGTGACTTTTCGAATACAAGGCTACGGCGTTTACTGACGTGCGAGAAGTTCACGTTGGAATGATGGATATAACCATGGGGTATATACGGCACATAATGCGTGACAGGAGGATCGATGTACAACCCACAGCTTGACACTTTCATCCGCGTGGCGGAGGCGGGCAGCTTCTCCAAGGCGGCACAAGAGTCCTTCATCACGCCCACGGCCGTCATCAAGCAGATGAACCTGCTGGAGTCGCGGCTAGGCCTTACGCTGTTCCACCGATCGCATCAGGGGCTTTCGCTTACGCGAGCAGGCAGGTCGCTGCTCGCCGACGCCCGCCATATCGTGCAGTACTCTCAAGAATCAATCGCACGCGCCCGCGTCGCCGAGCGTGGAGAGAAGCGCATCATCCGCGTGGGAGTGTCGCTCATGACGCCCAGCACGCCGCTCACGAAGCTGTGGCCGAAGGTGAAGGAACGTTGCCCTGGCATGAGCCTTCAAGTGGTCACGTTTGAAAACACACCCTCGGCGGCGCGCGGTTTGGCGAACCTCGGGCAAGACATGGATATCGTGGTGGGGATTTTCGACGATGCCTTTCTTAAAGAGCGCGGGTGCCTGGGCCTCGAGCTTTCGCGCGAGCCTCTCGGGTGCGCCGTTCCCGTCGACAGCGAACTCGCCAAACGCGACATCGTCACATTCGACGACCTCCACAATCACAGTCTTATGCTTATACGCCGGGGCTGGAACGCCGAAATCGACCGCGTGCGCGACGAGATACTCTTGCATCATCCTCAAATCGCGCTCGTAGACTTCCCGCAATATCGGGCGGAGGTGTTCAATCGCGGCGCGAACGAGGACCTCGCGCTTGCGACGCTGCCGTTGTGGGCCAACGTCCACCCCATGCTCAAAACCGTCCCTACCGATTGGGACTGTCTCGTGTCTTACGGGCTGCTTCATTCGCCGCACCCCGCCGACCATGTGCGGGAGTTCCTCGATGCGGTATCTGCCGCGCTCGAGGCAAAGCATCGATAGGCAATCGCAAGCAGATGCGCTTATGCCTATGGGAATAACGGGAACTGGCTTCTGAACTCGCGTTTTGATACCGTCGAGTACCGCCTGATGCTGTTTTGGCGTCGCCATAGAGCAAAGCCATCAGCGAAATAACGGGAATAATAGCCTCCGAACCTTCTGGTTCGGAGGCTTTCTTTTTGCATGTCTGCCTAAAACGACTCCTTGCCAAAACCCCCTTGAGCATCGGGCGGCATTATTGAGCGTGGGCGTTATCGTAGGTATCTCTGATCTCTTCCGGCAAATTGTCGGGAATCAGCGCCTTCAGTCTATCCTCGTTGCCATCCTGAATCGCCTGCTCGTAGTACCAGCATTTGAACTTCAACATGTCCAGCGCGCGGTTCATCTTCGCGATCTCCGACTCCATGTGGGCCTTTCGCTCCTCGAACATGGCCTTGCGCTTGGGATATGTCGATGGGCCCTCCGCGCACCATTCCATGAACAGCCGGATGTCCTTGATCTCCATCCCAGCCTTCTTTAAGCATTCGATGACCCGAAGCGCCTCGAGTTCCGTATCGCCGAATCGGCGAATGCCGGACGTCCGCTCCAATTCCGGAAACAATCCCTGCTTATCGTAATAACGCAGCGTGGAAACGGGCAGACCGAACATCTCCGCCACCTGTCCGATTGTGTACATGGGTCCTCCGAATAAAACTCGATTTCATCCCTTGACCTAAAGTCAGGTTTAGGTATTACCTTCATTCTCGTCAATACAAATCGGGAGCGCAAGGGATTTTCGCCAAAGGCGCACGCTTGCCGGAACGGTATTCGCCGGCGGCGTGAACGGCGTGGGCGAAATCGCCGGGCATCCTGCTCTGGAGCAGGCGCAACGAATGGGCATGGAAATCTAGGCGCGGCTTAGCTGCGCGAAAGCAGTTTGTACTCAAAACCATCGACAGGAGGAATCAAACATGACGATTAAGCAGACAGCGGGCAGAGATGCCCTGGGGGACTTCGCTCCCAAATTCGCTCAGCTCAATGACGATGTGCTGTTCGGCGAGGTGTGGAGCCGAGAAGACGGGCTTTCCCTTCGAGACCGCAGCGTGGTGACGGTGGTTGCCTTGATGGCACAGGGACTGACGGACTCTTCGTTCCAATACCATCTGATGTCCGCAAAGAACAATGGCGTGACCAGGACGGAGATAGCGGAAATCCTTACGCACGCGGCGTTTTACGCAGGCTGGCCCAAGGCATGGGCGGCCTTCCGCATGGCGAAGGAAGTCTGGGCGGATGACGATGCCGCCGACGCAAGAACCAAGCATCAAAACGAGATGGCCTTTCCCATCGGTGCCCCCAACGACGCATTTGCGAAGTACTTTATCGGGCAAAGCTACCTCGCGCCCCTTTCCACCGAGCAGGTCGGCATTTACAACGTTACGTTCGAGCCCGGCTGCCGCAACAACTGGCACACCCATCACGCCAAAAGCGGTGGGGGACAGATCCTCGTCTGCGTGGCTGGTCGAGGGTTTTACCAGGAATGGGGCAAACCGGCACAGGAGCTGTGCCCCGGCGATGTGGTAAATATTCCCGCAGGCGTAAAGCACTGGCACGGTGCGGCGCCCGACAGCTGGTTCTCCCATCTCGCGGTGGAGGTTCCGGGCGAGGATGCCTCCAACGAGTGGTCGGAGCCCGTGGACGACGAGCAATACCTTAAAGCGACCGACAAGGAGGCTTAGGCATGGAGCAGTTGAAACTGACGCAGGAATGGGACAAGGTGTTCCCCAAAAACGACAAGGTTGAGCACAGCAAGGCGACCTTCCACAACCGATACGGCATCACGCTGGCTGCCGACGTGTACGTGCCTAAGAACGCGGAAGGCAAGCTGCCCGCCATCGCCGTCAGCGGCCCGTTTGGCGCGGTGAAGGAGCAATCCTCCGGTCTGTACGCGCAGAAGATGGCGGAGCTGGGCTTTTTCGCAATTGCCTTTGACCCGTCCTATACCGGCGAGAGCGGCGGCACGCCCCGCTATGTAGCATCGCCAGACATCAACACCGAGGACTTCTGCGCAGCGGTGGATTTCCTCTCTGTGCAGGAAAGCGTTGACTCGGAGCGCATCGGCGTCATCGGTATCTGCGGTTGGGGCGGCATGGCAGTCAATGCAGCGGCTATCGACACCCGTATCAAAGCTACCGCGTCTATGACCATGTACGATATGACCCGTGTGACCGCCAACGGCTATTTTGACGGCGAGGATTCCGAGCAGGCGCGCTTTGAAAAGCGGAAAGCGTTGAACGCGCAGCGCACCGAGGACTATAAAAACGGCAGCTATGCGCTGGCGGGCGGCGTGGTCGATCCACTACCGGAGGATGCGCCGCAGTTCGTGAGGGACTATTACGCCTACTACAAGACTCCGCGTGGTTACCATCCCCGCAGCCTGAACTCCAACGGCGGCTGGAATATGACGTCCTCGCTGTCGTTTTTGAATATGCCGATTTTGCAATACAGCAGCGAAATTCGCTCTGCGGTACTGCTGGTGCATGGCGAGAAGGCGCACTCCCGCTATTTCAGCGAAACCGCGTACGGCAAGCTGACGGGGGACAACAAGGAATTGCTCATTATCCTTGGTGCCAGCCACACCGACCTTTACGATCAGATGGACATCATTCCGTTTAGAAAGCTGAAGGCATTCTTTGAGGAATATCTGAAATAAGGTGTGCCTTGATTTAATGCCAAGTCTCCAGCAACGATTCTTCTAAAAAGTGGGAGTAGCTGAAACGAGGCGATTGAATAACTCCATACGTTTAGGTTAAAACAAACTAATATGCCGCGCGCCTGCGGCATGAAGGAGGGAGATTTCTATGAACATCGTTGTATTGAGCGGTAGCCCGCGCAAAGGCGCCAATACCGACACCATGGTCGAGGCGTTTGCCGAGACCGCGCGTGAGGGCGGCCATACGGTCGAGGTCGTCCGCGTTGCCAGCAAGAAGATTGCCGGCTGCTTGGGATGCCAGTACTGCTTCGCCCATGAGGGCACCTGTGTGCAGAAGGACGACATGGCCGACGTGATCGAGTCACTGAAAGACGCCAACATGGTTGTCTTCGCCTCGCCCATCTACTGGTTCGATATCACCGCGCAGGAGAAGGCCGCCATCGACCGCCTGTACGCCTTCGGTGCCACGGGCTTCCCGTTCACCAAGACGGCCCTCTTGCTCGATAGCCACAGCGAGGGCGTCTATGATGCGGCGATCGCCATGTACAAGTCAACCTGCGCGTACTGCAAGTGGGAGGACCAGGGTATTGTCACCATCAGCGGTATGACCGAGCGCGACAGCATGGCATCCTCGCCCAAGTTGGAAGGGGTGCGAGAGCTCGCTCGCAAGTTCGCCTAAGGACAAGAGGGGCGCATGGCAATCAGCACAAGCGGAAATGCTTGCTGCCCTTACCAAGAGGATTGCTGATTGCCATGCAACGATGCTCCCGCGGACAATTCCGGCGTGCTAAAACGCCTTCTCGTTCAAGAATTCCCTGAACGCGGGAATGTCAAAGCCAACGAGACCACGCCCGCGCTCTCCAATGACGCCGTCCTCCAGGAGACGGCGTTTGTATTGGCTTGCGTAGTTGCTGGCGACGCCCATGCGTTTGGCTATCTCCGAGATCCTGCTGGGGCCAGAATCGGGCAGCATCGCGAGCAAAAAATCAATGTCTTTATCGGAAAGCTCCCGATAGGTCGTTTCGAGAGAAGCCCGATGTCATGCTTCTCGAGTTGCCTGAAGACGCCATTCATGCGCGTGCGCCAGTTGCCCTGAGCCTCTTGAGCATATGTCCAATCGATGCCTACTGGACCAATTTGAACACCGTTTATGCGCGCATGAGGCTGTGAGAGGTAACTATCTGCGGCTTCTTTGGTTCGCTCGATAATATCTTCGAGCATGCCTGGCATGGCGGAGACATTTGCTGCGATCCATGGTGGCCCCTTTGCAAGTTTTGCTGTTTTTTGCAAGTTTTGCTAACTTTTGCAAGTTTTGCTAACGACTGACCAAAGGGCATCGAAGCAGTGACGCTGACTTTTTTACGCAGAAAAATAAGCAGAAATCAATTTATCTGCGTTAAAAAATAGTTGAGAAGAAAAACGACGAGTCCCGGGCGCAATGCCGTTGCGTTCCGGGCCTCGTCGCTTTGCGAAGTATCTAACGATCTCGTTGCCGTGGTACCTAGTCAAACAAACTCGGCATGTCGTTTTCTTTCATGAGGGCACCGGCGGAGGGTAGGCTCTGCGCGGTGAATTTCTCGGCCGAGACGCCGGCGCCAAGGATCTCCTCGGTCGTGCCGACGGTGGTGACCGAGCGGCCCTTCTTGGCCGTAAAGGCCTGGACGCCCTGCGTGTTGGTAGTCGTCTTGGTCTTGAGCAGCGACGTGTTGAAGTTCATCAAACGATAGTCACTCGAGACCAGCGCGATGTCGCGATCTTCCTTGAGCACCTGGGCATACAGCAGCTTGCTGCCACCGTAGATGGCGTTCTTGAGGCGCTTGCGGTTGGTCTTGGTGACGTATCCGGCAAGCGCGACACGCACCACGCGGCCGTTCTCAAAGACAAACAGCACGTCGGCCTTGTAGTCCTCGGGGTCGATGACCCAGATGACGCTCTCGTCGGGTTCCATCTCAAGATCGGTCGGCAGGTACGAGCCCAGCTGGGCCGACTTGGTGTCCTCAAACGTCGCAACCTTGCACTTGTACACCTGGCTCTTGTTGGTAAAGACCAGCAGCTCGTGCGTGTTGGAGGACGGGAACTCGATAAAGGGTTTGTCGCCGTCCTTGTACTTGAGCGTGGTCGCCTTCTTGAGCACACGGTCCGTCATCTTCTTAAGGTAGCCATCGCGCGAGAGCATGATGGTGACCGGGTACTCCTCGACTTCGGGCTCCAGGCTTACCTCGATGACCTCGTGGGGCTCGATCCTGCCCGTGCGACGCGGCATCACATATTTCTTGTTGACCGCAGCCAGCTCGTCGCTGATGACCTTCTTGATGTTCTCCTCGCTGGAGAGGATCTCCTCAAGCTCGGCAATCTCGCCCTCAAGCTTAGCGATGTCCTTGGTGCGGTTGAGGATGTACTCCTCGTTGATGTTGCGGAGCTTAAGCTCGGCAACAAACTCGGCCTGGGTCTCGTCGATGTCGAAGCCCTTCATAAGGTTGGGCACGACCTCGGCTTCGAGCTTGGTGCCGCGGATGATGGCGATGGCCTTGTCGATGTCGAGCAAAATCGCCTCGAGGCCGTGCAGCAGGTGCAGGCGCTCGGACTTTTTGCCTAGGTCAAAGTTAATGCGGCGGCGCGTGGACTCAATACGCCACTTGACCCACTCGTGCAGAATCTGGCGCACGCCCATAACACGGGGATAGCCGTCGACGAGCACGTTGAAGTTGCACGAGAACGAATCCTGGAGCGTGGTCGAGCGATAGAGCTTGGCCATGAGCTTGTCGGGGGCGACGCCGCGCTTAAGGTCGATAGCGATACGCAGACCCGAGAGGTCGGTTTCGTCGCGGATGTCAGCGATCTCCTTGACCTTGCCCTCTTTGGAGAGCTTGACGATGCGCTCGATGATGACATCGGTCTTGGTGGTGTAGGGGATCTCGTAGACCTCGATGATGCGCTCTTCGGGAATCCAGCGCCAGCGGGAGCGGATTTGGAAGCTGCCAAGGCCGGTCTCGATAATCTTCTCCATCTCCTCGCGGCGGTAGATGATCTCGCCGCCGGTCGAGAAGTCGGGCATGGGCATGTACTCGAGCAGGTCGCAATCGGGGTCCTGCAGGTAGTGCATGGTGGCAGTGCAGACCTCGTTGAGGTTGAAGCCGCAGATGTCGGACGCCATGGCGACGCCGATGCCCTTGTTGGCCGAGACGAGGATGTTGGGGAACGTGGTGGGCAGCAGACGCGGCTCCTTCATGGCGCCATCGTAGCTGTCGACGAAGTCGACAGGGTCCTTGTCGATGTCCTTGAAGATCTCGGCGCTGATGGGGGAGAGCTTGGCCTCGGTATAACGCGAGGCGGCGTAGCTCAGGTCGCCCGAATAGTACTTGCCAAAGTTGCCCTTCGACTCCACGAAGGGGGCGAGCAGCGCTTCGTTGCCCGTCGCCAGGCGAACCATCGTCTCGTAGATCGCGGCGTCGCCGTGTGGGTTGAGCTTCATGGTCTGGCCCACAATGTTGGCGCTCTTCTGGCGCTCGCCCTTGAGCAGACCCATCTTGTACATGGTGTAGAGCAGCTTGCGATGCGAGGGCTTAAAGCCGTCGATCTCGGGGAATGCACGCGAGACGTTGACGCTCATAGCGTAGGGCATGTAGTTGACCTCGAGCGTCTGCGTGATCGGCTGATCGGTGACCTCGGAGTGCAGGCCGATGACGTTCTCGGCGTTAACCTGTTTTTTCTTTGGCTGGTTCTTCGTCTTCTTCTTTGCCACGATATCCTCTTGAACTTCTTATAGGCCGTCGTTATCGATTTGCTGCTACTGCAGGTCCAGCTGGTCCAGGTATTCCTTGCCGTGCTCGGAGATGTGGCGCTTGCGGCCCGCCTCGTCGTTGCCCAGCAACAGGTTGAACATGGTCTCCATCTTGGTGACGTCCTCGGGCTCCACCTTGATCAGGCGACGCGTCTCGGGGTTCATGGTGGTGAGCCACATCATGTCCGGATCGTTCTCACCAAGACCCTTGGAGCGGTTGATGGAGCACTTCTGGTCGCCGATCTCCTTGAGGATGCCGTTCTTCTCGAGCTCGGTGTAGGCAAAGTAGGTCTTCTCTTTGCAGTTGATCTCGTAGAGCGGAGACTCGGCGATATACACGTAGCCCTCGTCGATGAGCGTGGGCACCAGGCGATAGAGCATGGTGAGCACGAGCGTGCGGATGTGATAACCGTCGACGTCGGCGTCCGTACAGATGATGACCTTGTTCCAGTTGAGGTTGTCTAGGTCAAAGGCGCCGAGGTTCTTGATGCGCTTGTCTTTGATCTCCACGCCGCAGCCCAGCACGCGCATAAGGTCCATGATGATGTCGGACTTAAAGATGCGCGGATAGTCCTCCTTCAAGCAGTTGAGGATCTTACCGCGGACGGGCATAACGCCCTGGAACTCGGCATCGCGCGAGGTGCGAATGGCGCCCGCTGCCGAGTCGCCCTCTACAATGTAGATCTCGCGCCGGCTCTTGTCCTTGGAGCGGCAGTCGATGAACTTCTGCACGCGGTTGGCCATGTCGGTCTTCTGCTGCAGGTTTGTTTTGATGCTTTGGCGCGTTTTCTCGGCATTCTCGCGCGAGCGCTTGTTGATGAGCACCTGCTCCATGATCTTGTTGGCGGCATCTTTGTTCTCGATCAAGTAGGTCGAGAGGCGCTCCTTAAAGAATGCCGTCATGGCCTGCTGGATAAAGCGGTTATTGATGGCCTTCTTGGTCTGGTTTTCGTAGGACGTCTGGGTGGAGAAGCAGTTGGTCACCAGCACCAGACAGTCCTGGACGTCCTGCCACTTAATGCCGCTCTCGTTTTTGTTGTATTTGCCCTGTTGCTTAATGTAGGCATCGATGGCGCTGGTCAAAGCGCTGCGGGCAGCCTTCTCGGGCGAGCCGCCGTTCTCGAGCCACGATGAGTTGTGGTAGTACTCCTGCATCATGAAGGTGCGAGAGAAGCACATGCATGCGGTGATTTTTACGTTGTAATCGGGCAGGTCCTCGCGATCGCGACCGCGACGGTCGGCCTCGATAAAGAAGGGCTCGGTGAGGTAGTCGGCACCGACCTTCTCGAGCACATAGTCCTCGATGCCCTTGGGATAGCAAAAGTCTTCTTCGGAGAACTCGCCGTCGTCGCCCTCGATGCGCAGGCGGAAGGTCACGTTGGCGTTGACCACGGCCTGGCGGCGCATGGTCTCGCGATACCAATCGTGGGGAATGCTGATCGAGGTAAAGACCTCAAGATCGGGGCGCCACTTGATGGTGGTGCCGGTGCGGTTCTCGTCGCTGGGCTCAATCTCGAGTGCCTTCTTTTTGGCGCCGACGACCTTGCCCTTCTTAAAATGTAAGGAGTACTTGTTACCGTCACGCCAGACGGTGACGTCCATGTACTCGGAAGCGTACTGGGTCGCGCAGGAGCCCAGGCCGTTGGTGCCGAGCGAGAAGTCGTAGTCGCCGCCCTGGTTGTTGTTGTACTTGCCGCCGGCGTAGAGCTCGCAAAAGACGAGCTCCCAGTTAAAGCGCTTCTCGGAAGGGTTCCAGTCGAGCGGGCAGCCGCGGCCATTGTCCTCTACCTGGATAGAGCCATCGCGAAAGGCGGTAAGGGTGATGAGCTTGCCGTAGCCCTGGCGCGCCTCGTCAACGGCGTTGGACAGGATCTCGAAGGCAGCATGCGCGCAGCCATCGAGTCCGTCCGAGCCGAAGATAACGGCGGGGCGCAGGCGTACGCGTTCCTCGTCCCTGAGCTGGCGGATACTGTCGTTACCATAGTTTGCGGTGTTTTTTGCCATACTCGCTCTCTCGGTGCTCCCTTGCTGCGTTTAAGTCATATAGATAGTCAAGGTAGCATAGCCCAGCCCACAGGCGATTCCAACCAACACGAAATCCATCGAACAATCGTTCGGAGTATATAGACTGATAATACGATATTGGAAAAAATAGCTGAATGAAATCAATAGATATTTGATTCCATTTAGTAGAACCTCATATATACTAAACAAAAACGAATCAGAAGAGCTTTTATTTAATAGAACGGTGATGATATGAAGATTATCGAACGTCCTCAATATATGGAAGCGCTTCTTGGCGCTAAGGGAACGCCGGACATCAAGGTTATTACCGGCATTCGTAGGTGCGGCAAATCTGTTCTACTGGAAGCTCTTGCCGATCGCATTCGTGAGGCCGGCCCCGATGCCAATATTATCCGCATCAATTTCAATCTCCTCGAATTCGAGGAACTAACGGATTATCGAGCATTGCATCGCTACGTTGAGGAAAGCTATTGCGAGGGCCTCGATAACATTGTGATGATTGATGAGGTGCAAACTTGCGTTGGGTTCGAAAAAGCGGTCAATAGCCTTCATGCATCGGGTAAATACGATATCTACGTTACTGGCTCCAACGCTTTCTTGCTTTCGAGTGACTTGGCGACGCTTTTTCGCGGGCGGACATATGAGGTCGAAGTATTTCCGTTCTCCTTGCTTGAGTTTTCGACATATCACGGAATTCATAACCCGGACGAAGCGCTTGACCGATATTTGAGAGAGGGCGGAATGCCTGGCTCGTATTTGTATCCTAGCGAGCGAGCTCGCTATCGATATATTGCGAACGTGCTAGATGTCTTGGTTTTGCGTGATGTGGAAGAAAAGCATGGGGTTCGTAACAAAGTGCAACTAGAACGTGCATGCGATTTCCTAATGGACAATATCGGTAACATATCTTCTGTTAGTGGGATTGCGGCTGCGCTGGATGCTGCCGGAACGCGCGTTTCCGTGGCAACGCTCGCCCAGTACCTCGGATTTTTATGCCAGGCCTTTGCGTTCTATCGAGTGCGCCGCTATGACGTAGGCGGTAAAAAGTACCTCGCTTCGGGTGATAAATACTATTTATCGGATCATGCAATCAGATACGCAAAACTTGGAACTAAAAAACTCGACTTCGGGCATGTATATGAAAATATGGTCGCTTTAGAGCTCCTAAGACGCGGTTGGGAAATCTATATCGGGGTGCTTTATAAGAAGGAAATCGACTTCGTGGCAATTCGTCGCGATGAGCGAGTGTATATCCAAGTTAGCGATGACATTTCGCGTCAGGAAACCTTTGAGCGCGAAGTGGCACCTCTGCTTGCGATACGTGATGCGTATCCCAAGATGGTCATTGCGCGAACAAAGCACGAGGCTGTTGATTATGAGGGGATTAAGGTGGTCGACCTCGCCCGATGGCTGATGGGGGAGGGGTCGGATGTCGAATAGCGGGCGGTGGACGCCTATCTAAATCATTGCGCTGCTCGGGCGCCTTGAGGGTCTTCTTAATAATGCGGGTGAGCCCACGCTCCTTACCGATGAATTCTACTTACTCGTTTCTGCCCGAGTAAGTTTGAAGACGGATGAGCCCGCTTCATTTTGTTTGCGGCTGGATACGTTTGTCGAAAAGTGCCGCGTGGATGACTCAAATCGAACATTGGGACAGGCGTCTCATTTTATGGGCCGAGGGCGTGCGTATACAAGTCTTTTTGGTCCATAGGGGATGCTGGGCGGTTGCTAGTTGGGCCACGGGTCACTTCGCCGGCGACGCGTTTCGTCATACGCTCATAGTGGAAGCCGATGCCACGGAGTCGACTTGCGACTCGGGTAACGGATGAGCTACAAGCCGAAAGGAGCGGTGAGGATGATGAAGCCCATGACGAAGAAGCTGCTGTTAGGAATTCCCACCGTGACGCTTTCGGCCGTGCTGGCGTGTACGCTTGCCGGCTGCGGCGGTAATGCGCCGAGTGGCTCGGCTGGCAGCTCGGGCAGCGGCAGTGCTCCCGTAGAGAAGAAGGCCTATGAGTCGCAGACGGTCGAGGTGGCTGACATTACCTATGAGTCGGTGGCTCACGGTACGTTCTATCGCGGCGACGCTAAGCTGCAGGACGGCTTTTACCTACACGTCAAGATCACCAACAACAATGCAAAGAACAGGACGTTTGACTCCTTTAACGTGCATGCTGCCCAGGGCGATCTTGAGGCAGGCGACCCGTTGTTTACTTCTGGCAAGGCGGCCGTGCTCGACTACGTTGCAAGCGAGGCTCCCGATGAGCTTCACGAGGGCATCGATCTTTCCAAGAGGCCAGATATCGGCCCGGGCGAGACCGTCGAGTACGTGTATTTCTGGGCGCCCAAGACAGCGTACTACGGGCCTATCACTGTCGAGTTCGTAGACGCTTACGCCCCCGCCAAGAATCATGAGGCCATGCACTTTGACACCACGGGATGCGAGACCAAGGAGTTTAAGGCGGCCGGCGGCGTGGCCGATTCTGGTGACGCGGTCAATATGACCGGCATCAATTGCGCATCGTACAGTATCGAGGCCGCCGATGGGTACACGCTGGATTCGTCCAACGAAGAGCGCGAAAAGGCAGACTTCTTCCACGACGAGACTGGAGGACGCCTGCACATCAGTATCTTCCCGCGTTCGCCGGAGGAAGAGGTTGCAAGCCTAGAGCAGGTCTACGAAGGCAAGGAGACAACAACCGACCAGGTCGAGTACAACGGCATAACGTGGCTGCGCTTTACCGGTCCCGACACCGGCCATACGCTGTTTGCGACGGCTCCCGCAACGGGTGAAACCGTCCGCGTGTCGATTGGCTGGAAGATCGATTGGGACGCCGCCGTGCCCATGATGGAGGCGCTAAAGCTCAAGTAGCGCTGTGATTCCCATGTCAGGCGACTCAGGGCTGGCTCCGAGTTATCGGGGCCAGCCCTTTTTGGTGCTCGATGAGCCGAGTCGGCGTCTCTCACAAAAGTAACTAGGAGTTAGCGAGGCCTATCCGAATTGGCCTCATTGGCGGTGTCGGTTTCGAGTGCCGTGCGGCGGGCGCTGTAGGCTACGAGGCCGGCGCCAGCCGCGGCGAGTGCTGCTGCGGCTGCCGTAAGGGGAGCGTTGACATCGCCCGTGCCCGCAAGCGCGCCCGCTTTTCCGGAGCGCTTGTTATTGCCGTGGTCCTTGCCGCTGCCGGAGCTGCTTCCGCCGGAGTCGCCGCCCTTGTCAGTACCGCCGCCACTCGAGCCACCATCGCCATCCACTGTCATCGGGGCGTCGTGAAGTCCTGTCGTATCCGCGCTGTCGCATACGCCGACCTGAACTTCTGAGCGTTCGCATGCCGCGTCGGACACATGAAGTTCGTGCAGTACGGCACCCAGCGCCGAGTTTGCGCCCGGTCGAATTTCCTCGAGCGTTACGGGATCGAGCGCCACCAGATTACGCGCCTTCGCATACAGCGTTACGCGTTTGCCCACTTCGTCGCTCCAACTCTCGGGGATGGCGAAGCTCATGCGGAACTGTGCCGTGCAACCCGGTGCCAGCACGGCGTTGCCACTGTCGGCTACCAGCGGGTGCGTTGCAAAATGTGCGCCCAGCGTCTCGAGCGTGTACTTCACGTGTGTCATGTCGTTGGCCGAAGCGTCCTCGGCAAGCTCTGGATCGTAGATCGATGCCATGCGTGCGTTCACTCCGAATCCGATGGATGCGCTGGAGAACGGCTGGCTGGAGCCCTCTCGGTACAGATCGATCGTGCCGGCGGTGAGCAGCGTGTTGCCGTCGTTTCGCACCGTGACCATGAAGGATTCGCCTGCTGCTCCGGGCACCACCGCGCCCGAGGTAGCAACGGCGCCCGTCGGAGTGGCACACGCCACCAAGGGCACTTCGATGCCGTGCAGCTCTGCCTCGCTCTTCTCCGCGCTCACAATGTGCGTGGCGAGCGCGGAGAGCACGCCTCCCGACGTCAAAAATGTCGTTATCTGATCGACGGGATGGTCCAGCTCGCACATCACGAACGGCTCCGTGAACAGATCGCCTGCCAAGGTGCTGGCGAAGATGCGGAAGTGCTTGCCCATCACTGCTACCGGGTTGCCTTCTTCGTCGTAGGTTTGTCCCACCTTGCCATCGGTGTTCTCTACATAGAGCACGCACCTGCCGTTGTTGCTTACGCTAAACGATACCGGGCCACAGCCTGCGGCACCCACGGGCTGCGTTGCAAATGCCGATGCTCCTCGCGTCCAAGTAATATGCTGCAGTTGCTCGTTGACGGTTGCCAAAAAGCCCGAATGTTGTGGCCACGGCACCGCGTGGGGTACTATGGCATCTGGCGACATAACGCCCCAGCCCGCAATGGACTGGCCGATCACGGCGTACGATGCACAGCCACAACCGCCTGCGGTCTCGTATGCAACGGGTACCACCATTTTGCCGTTGATATTCTCGGGCGCGCCGAGCTCGATGCTCGACGGTGCCTGCGGAAAGCGGAGGACCTGACGGAACGTGAGACTGTCGCCCGAAACGTCCGACCACAGGGTAAAGCACTCCAGCGCAACCTCGGCCTCGCTGCCGAGCGTCTTTTCTGCGGTGGTTCCGCGGCGGTGGAGGTAGGCGCCCGACAGGCGCCCGTCGACAAGTGTCTTACCCACCGTGATGCGTGGGCACTGCAGGCAATGGTAGCCATCTTCCCGAAAGCGGCCGCGCGAGATGCTGCGCCACGACGTGTGCGATATCACGCGAACTCCGTCGTTGCTTATGCGCAGGCGCACAACGGACAGTATGCCGGCTGTGCTTGCCGTATCGAAAAGGGTGTTGTCGCCGTCGGGGCGCTCGCCCGAGACCAGCAGCACGTAGGCGTCCTGGTTTCCCCTCCCGTCCGTATATTCCACCACGTCGAAGTCGTAATCGTATATGCCGTCGCGCTCCACGTCGTTCTCGCCAAACCCAAGGGGAAAGTCCACGGGCGTGGGAGCGGACCACGTGCCGTTCGTCTTTGTATGTACCACCAGGCGCGAGCGGCCATTGTCGCCGTAGCGCACCGAGGCGATACGGAACAGGCATTCTACGCCGGCAATCATTGCCAGCTTCATGTGAGCTTCGCTGAGCACGCCAGCAAACAGCACGTTGTCGCTCGAGGGCTTGATGCCGCCACGCTCGTCCTCCGACACGCCGGCAGAATCGGCGTTCGGGTCGGCAACGGTGTTCGTTGCCTGACCGATGTAGGTGTACTCATACATCGGCGCGGCGTTTTCGTCGTTCTCTATCAGTGCATGGACGAAATGCTCGATCTGTCCCGTGTCGTCGCTTTCTGCATCCGCCTCGAGCTCAATGCGCGTGACCGCTTGATCCCAATCGCGCACGACAGACGCGGCGTTTACGGCAGTGGCCTTAACCTCGGCGCGTGCGAGCAGTTCGGCGTTGGTGACGATGGTGGCCGATGCGATAAATTGCGGCACGCCGCCCGCCTCAATGTTGCCGGCCGAGCCGAAGCAGGCATCCAGCGTATAAGGCGTATCTCCACCCAATGCGAGCTCAGAGCGCTGGAGCACATACTGGTCGCCATTGTTCACCGACATATTCCACGAATCGATGAGCGTGGGCCACGACCCCGACCAAGCCTTGGTGGTCCACTTGAACATTACGAATTGGAGTATCACATCGACATCGACGTCTGCACCTACGCGCAGTCGCGGAAGCTGGTGTCCATCTGCCTTCTCGTACCCAATGAACAGCGTGAGGGATGCGGCGCCGCGCACGGCAGACGAAGCGACGCCTGCAACGCCGGCGCCAAAGGTGACGGCAAGCCCGATCTGGATGGTGAACGAGCCCGACGTGTTTGAATAGTCGAGCGAAATGTTTTTAAAAAACGCGGCGCCGCTGCCGTGCGTGTGGGCACCCACGGCGAGCGCCAGCTTCGCCAACACCCAGGGGCTGACGTTTAGGAAAAACGGTACCGGTCCTAGGGTAAACTGCTCGGTCCAATTGAGGTCGGTTCTTACTTGGAAGAGGGCCTTAATATTGCCGTATGCGGGGTCGTTGTTGTTGCCCCAGGTTTTGCCCACCCAATCGTAGGCGAGCGAGCCGTACAGCTGTGTGGCGATATCCATCGTGAACAGCGGCGTGCAATGGTGGCGAAGGAGCTTGGTGTTTCTTGGATCGGTGCCCGAACCGGCACTCATACTTTTGTACTGATTCCACTTCCCCTCCATCTCGTCGAGGTAGCGGTTTGCCTGCTTGGCGCCCGACTCACGCGGTGACTTCTTCCAGTACTCCGGATCCGGATTGCCCGAATCGTTCATATAGCTGGCTGGTTTGTATCCTCCGCCAAACAGCACGTATCCAGCAAACGAGAAATCGAAGAGGATCGGAAATGTGGGCATCCAACACGTGAACTTGTTGCCGCCGATGCCGGGAAACGCCGCCGGGAAATCAAACGGAGTAATCTCTTGGTCCATGGTGGTGGGGACGATAGTGGTCGAGCCCGATTCCGCCTTTGCCGCCGGCGCGGTAACAACGGCCATGGGGGATGAGAGCGTGTAGGTTTTGCCCTGATAGTCGAGCGCAAAGCGCAGCTTGCACCCTTCTTCCAGAAGGCCCGATGCCGCGTCGAGGAACTTGTCTTCGAGTGTGAACGTTGCCAGATTATTCGCACCCGATGCACTGGCCTTGATCTGGCCGATCTGTGTGACGGTTTCGGGTGAGCTGCCCGCGGCATGCGTCACTTTGTTGATACGTAGCGTTGCCTGTCCACCCTGTGGCAGATGTGCCTGCACGGTAAAGGCGTGCGTATCGGGCTGCTCGTTTGCTGCTTCGTCCGCTGGCATTGCCATAAACGTGGCGTCGGCGTACTGGATGTCCCATTCGTCGAATGTGAGCTGGCGAAAGTACGGCTCGCCATCGGAGAGCGGACGTGTGGGTGCGGTAATGGCGGTGCCGCCTTGGACACGTGCGAGGGGAATCTCGACATCACGGTAGCCCGCCATGCTAATGGAAATACCGCCGTTAAAGTCGTACGCGTCGAGAAGCGTTGCCTCGTCCACGTAGCCTTCCGAAAGAGGGGCGATCTCAAAGATGGCCGTGCCTTCGTCATCGGTCGTGGCGGTGAGCTGCTTGCCTGCGGCATAGCGCGATGTGAGCGTGACCTGGGCACCCGTGATGGGCGTATTCTTGTTGGCGACGTCGACCACGACCACACCAAACATGGTGCGCGAGAGAACGAGCACCCTGAAAGGGTCTTTTTCGTCGGCATAGGCTTCGGTGGGCGCGAACGGCAATATGAAGGCGTTTGCGCTTCCCGGCACGCGCGGCAACATAATGCTCGCCAGCGAGGACGCTCCGGCAACAAGTAACGAACGGCGATCAAGCATCTTTGGCTCCCATCCCGCAGGCATCGGTGGAAATAATCCAATTTTGCGAGAAGACATCCTGTCACGGTAGTGCCGTTCAAGGGTCAAAATGTCCAAATTGATCGAGCGAAGCGCCGGGACTCCGGAGCGCATATGCTGCGCTAGGCAGTCTGGCCGCTAACGCAGCATATGCGCGACCAGCTCGGCGCGAGTTCCGATACCAAGCTTGGCATACACTCCTGATAAGCGGTTTTTGACGGTGCCCGGCGATACTCCCATGTGGCGTGCGATTTCGGCGTTGGTCCACCCACGACAGGCGAGCATGGCCATGGTGAATTCCGTGGTCGTCAGGTCGTCGGCCACGTCCTCGCCCGAATCGGGGTTGTGGATGCGCCGCCAGCCGTAGCTGAAGCGGTACGTGATCTCGATGATGCGCGCGAAGTCGTCAGGGTATTGCGTTTTTAGGCATGCCTCGATAAGCCCCTGTAAAAGGCCGTGATGCTCGCCAATGAGCTCAATAAGGCCGTCGGGACGCGCAATGTTCCAAGCAACTCCGAAGTGCGTTTTTGCGGCGTCGATGTCCTTGAGGCTCATGCATGCCATGGAAGCTGCCAGGTGCAGGAACAGTTCCGAGATCGGATAGCTCCCCTGTTTCATGATCAGGGCGTTTTCCGCCATGCCCAGACTGCGGCCATATTCGCCGCGCAGGTACAGGGCATGCGCCATCACGTAGCTGGCGAACAGGCGCAGGCCTTCGGGCAGATGCGCCGCAAGCGGATAAAACTCTTCGGCAGAATACGGGGAAGACAAGTGCAGCAGGACGCTTGCGGCCGAGGCGAACAGGATATGCGTGGCGTGGACGGCGGGTGATTCCTCGTCAGTTGGCGTATCGAGGATGCCCGCAAGACAACGGCGGGCGTCGGCGATACGGTTGAGCGACAGACTGGCGTATCCGCAGATAAAGCATGCGGAATAGCGCAGTGCGGAATCGGTGGCGTCAAGATAGGGACGCGCCGTCTTGGCAGCGAGGGCGGCCTGTCCGCGAAAGTACAGCGCTTCTGCCGTGGCGATGGTGCGCGAATCGGGGTCGGAAATGCCTGCAACCGCAGCGTCAATCTGCCCCGGCACAAAGGCGGTGCACATCAACGGCATGGGAACGCATGGGTAGCCATCGCAGTCCATCATCCATCTCCCAACAGCTGGCAACAATAGCAGCAATTGTACCCCTGCTGCTCGGGACTGGAATTTGTGAGTATCGCCTACGATTATGCCGAACGTATAAAGGAAGAGTCTATTGTCGATGCTCCCAAGGTGGCTACCGAAGCCTAGCTGACCTCGACATTCGGAAAAATTGCCACCCCTGTAAAAAGCTCTGCCGCAGCGATGGGAAACGCATCTTCTAGGCATTCCGTCGTCTCCAGCCAGCGCTGGACTGCTGCTGTCGCCTGCGCGTTGGCGAGCGGGGCGTGGGGACCGTCCGGCGACCAGCGGTGACGGGCGAGCCCTGCCGCGTGCGTGGGCCTCCATCGGCGTAGACCCATGGCCCGCATGGCATCGGAGAAGTCCACCATGGCGTCCAGGACCTTACCGTCCGGCACGTCCAGCCTAGCGGCTCTCTTGAACCCGAGGTCGAAGGGGGCGTTGTACAAGGCATATGGGGCCGAGTGGAAGTGGATCAAAAGAGCGTTACTTGACGTTTCATGCATAATGCCAACCGCCCCGCGACATCACGTTCGCAGCGCGCAGGGGCCGGAGAATCTTCGCGATGAGAGTTGACGTCTAATACTTTGCATCGTATAGTGTGTATAACATAGTATATGACGAAAGGAGGTGTGCGGATGGAGGCCCAGATGAAGCGCGGCTTCCTGGAGGCCTGCGTGCTCGCGGCCGTCTCCGGCGAGGAGTCCTACGGCTACCAGATCGTGAAGGACGTGCCGGCGAGCATGGGGCTCACGGAGTCGACGCTCTACCCGCTGCTCAAGCGCCTGGAGAAGGCCGGGTGCATCACGGCGCGCTCTGCCGAGCACAACGGGCGGCTGCGCCGGTACTACCGCATCACGGACGATGGGCGTGCGCGCATCGAGGAGTTCCTGGCCGAGTGGCCGTCCGTACGGGAGATTTACGCATACGTTGAGGGGGCGCACCATGACGCGCGATGAGTTTCTGGGCCGGTTGGGCGAGCTGCTTGCCTGCCTGCCGGCCGAGCAGGTGGAGGAGACCAAGGCGTTCTATGCGGAGGCCATCGCCGACCGCATGGAGGACGGTATGAGCGAGGAGGAGGCCGTGGCCGCCATGGGCGCCCCCGGCGAGGTTGCCGAGGCCACGCTTGACGATCTGCCCGCCGTGCCGCGCGCGATCGCGAGGACGCGCCGGCGCAGCACCGCGCTGCTGTGGGTGCTGACCATCGTGGGCTCCCCGGTGTGGGTGCCGCTGCTCGCCGCCTTCGCCGCCGTGGCCGTCACGGTCTATATCTGCATCTGGGTGCTGGCGCTCTGCGTGTGGATCGTCGCGGCGGCACTCGGGGGCGTGGGCGTAGTTGAGCTCCTGCTTGCCGTAAGCGGCGTCACCATCGGCCACTTCCCGTACGCCCTCGCCTCGGCGGGCGTGGGGCTCGGCCTCGTCGGCGTGGCGCTCTTCGTTGGTGCTGGCGCTTGGGCCGCCTCAAAACAAATTGCGCGCCTCTCGGCGCTCTGGGCGAGGAAGGCCGCCTCGCCCTTCTGGAAGGGTAAGGGCGAGAAGGGCGGCGCTGCCGCGCATCTCGCGGCGTAGAAAGGAGTGAGTACCATGACCAGCGCGAAGAAGATCTACCTCGCCGTGGCGGGCGGGCTCGTTGCCGCGGGTGTTGTCCTCGCGGGCATTGGCTTTATCGCTTCGGGTTTCGACCCGGCCGTGTTCACAACCCAAATCGACACGCGCGACAGCACCATCGTGCTCGGCGGCGTCGAGGTGGACGACCCGACGGGCCTCCCCCTCATCGAGCAGCTCGCCGGAATCGGCGAGGTCGACACCTCCGGCATCACCGCGTCCGAGTCCCCTGCTGCCCCGGAGGCGCCCACCGCTCCCTAAGCATAGCGTGCCCGGACGCCCCGTCCGTCGGGCTGTGCAAGCCTGTGGAACCCGGACCTCAACCCCAACCCAACCGGCCTCGAGCCTGCGTCGATTCGCTCCCCGTCCCGCGCGGGGGCCCATGACGCATACCCAAAATCCATCCGAGGAGAAAGGAACGCAACGACGACAGCCATGCCCCTCCGCCTTCACGGGGTCACGAAGGCGTACCGCGGGAGGACCGTCCTCGGCCCCATCGACCTCGCCCTCGAGGCGGGGCGCGTCTACGGGCTCATCGGCGAAAACGGCGCCGGGAAGTCAACGCTCATCTGTATCGTCACTGGCACCGCCAGCCCCAGCTCGGGCTCGGTTGAGCTGTTCGGCGAGCGCGGCGGGCGCGGGCTTGCCGCCGCCCGGAGGCGTATGGGCTACATGCCCGACGCGAGCTCGGCCTACCCGGGGCTCTCTGCGCGGGAGAATGGATTTGCAACGGTTGCTTAAACATTTTTTACAGGGACAGCCCTGCGTTCCTGAACTCAACTGGGCTCATGTAGACCAGTGTCGAAGGAGCAGTCGCCCCAGTCCGCGTACCAGACCTGTGTGCCGCCGAGGGAATACTTCCTCCAGTAGGGCCAGTGCGGGACGTCCATCCTCTTTTCCTTTCGGGGCGTCAGGCGCCGGGCCCAAGGCCGCACCTGCGCCCCAGCTCCGCCACGAGGGCGTCGTTGTCTCTGACCGAGACGATGGCGTCGCCGTCGTAGGGCGCCTCGATGTAGACACGGTCGAGCGAGTTGGCCGTCCCCGCCCAGAGCGTCCTGGTGCGCCGGACGCCCCGCACGTGGGCGTAGGGTATCACCGAACGCGTCCCAGCGTACACGACGACGAGGCGGTCGCCGTAGAGCTCGAGGCGATTGCTGCGGACGGGAAGGGCAGCCAGGGCCACGAGGGCCGGGATGGGCAGCAGCGCGAGCCAGCCCCATAGGAGCGCGGGACTCGAGCTCAGGAAACACGCGATACACGCCGCGGATAAACCGCCCGCCACAATCACCATGGCCGCTATGAACCACGGGTCTGTCCTGCCGGGGAACACCCGCTCCGGCCGCTCGCCCTTCTCACCCATTACGGCCCTTCCGTCTCTTGCACCCCTCCCGGAACTGTCCGCATCAGTATAGCCAATGCTTTTTCTGATTTGTTGAGAAGCCGGCATTTGGGGGCATTTTGGATAGCGAACAGTTCAAACAAGAAGCTGAGAAAATAGAACAAAGCCTGAGTGCCTTGAGAGTCGCCGAGCGCAATGCAGTGATTCCCTTTATGAACGGCGACTTTACCCAATGGGATCTATATCTGGCATCCTCCTCTGAGTATGCGATGAGACTGATAGACGGATTCATCTCCATGCTCGGGTCGAGGAATCTTGTTTGCGTCGCCCAGCTTCTCCGCGCACAGATTGGAGTCTGCCTGCGGACATTCGCGTTATTCGCCGCCGAAGACCGGGATGACTTTCTCCCAAAAGGCTGCCAAGTACCATGGCGTGAGCGTTGGGGTAGTCATCATTCAGCGTGGATACATCCGGATGCGCATAGATCCAGACGATTCCAACGTTCTCGTATTTCCCGTGCAGGTAATCGAAGAGGGCAAGCGACACCATACAGTTGCCGCCGACGGTCACGACTCTGTCGGGGTTTTCTGCCGTAAGCTTCCTCTGCGCATCCTGAATCCCCGCCAGGACTTCGTCCTCGGCATAGATGCGAACTTGGAGTGGGTATGATGAATTGGACACCTAGTTAAGAGCGAAAGGTGTTCAAGATGACCCAAAGAAGAAAGCGATACGACAGGCAGTTCAAGGTCTCGGCGGCAAAGGTGGTCCTGTCCGGGGAAATGACGGTCAAAGGCCTATCGGAGGAACTCGGCATAAAGGATTCGACGCTGAGAAGATGGGCCCGCGAATACGAGGAGATGGGAGACGGCGCGTTCCCCGGAAACGGCTCCCCGAAGATCAACAAGGATTACGAGATCGTGAAGCTCAAGAAGAAGGTCGAGGAGCTCGAGCGCGAGAACGAGATACTAAAAAATTTCCGGGCCTTCTTGAGTCAAGACCATGCGTGAGGTTCGAGTTCCTCAAAGAGCATAGGGGCGAGATCGGCCCCATCAAGAAGGCATGCGGGCTGATGAAAGTCTCGAAATCCGGTTTCTACGAGTATCTCGGCCGGAAGAAGTCCGACGCCCAGATAGAGCGGGAGGCGATCGAAGGTTTCGTCGTCGAGGCCTTCGAGCGGCACAAGGGCCGTTACGGCTACCGGCGCATCAACCGCGAACTGCGAAAATGCGGCATCGTCGTGAGCGAGAAGCGCGTGCTCCGCATCATGCAGAAGCTCGGACTTGCCGGAAAGGGCGCGACCCGAAAACACCGCATCCAGAAGAAGGTCGAGCCGGGAGACCCTCGGTTGAACCTGGTAGAGCGCGCTTTCACCGTGGGCGAGCGCAACAGGCTTTGGGTGGGCGACATCACCTACATACCCACAAGAGAAGGGTGGCTCTATCTCGCAGCCGTGATAGACGCCTTCTCCCGCAAGGTCGTGGGCTGGTCAATGTCCGAGCGCATCACCGAGAAGGTCGCGATCGACGCGATGGAGCAGGCGGTCGGCAGGGAGGGTCCGCCAGATGACGGCAGCCTCGTCTTCCATGACGATCGGGGCGCGCAGTACACCTCCCGTTCCTTCCAGCGGTGTCTGGACTCGCATGGCATAGCCCAGTCGGTATCAAGGCCCGGCACGCCGCTGGACAACGCGGTGGCCGAGTCGTTCTTCAAGACGCTGAAAAGGGAATTGGTGAAAGAGAGGAGCTATGGGACGAGGGACGAGGCCAAGCAGGACATCTTCAAGTACATAGAGCTCTATTACAATAGGGTGCGCATGCATTCCACCCTGGGCTACATGTCTCCAGTGGAATACGAGCGGCAATACGCTTGAGGATCCTTAAAAGAAAGTCCAGTTTATCCTTCCCACTCCAACTGCCTCCCATTTCTCATGTCCAAGTTTTGGGACGCGTTTCACAATGCCGAGTGGGACCCCTGGACAGTCGGATCACGTGGTGGCCCCCTTTGAGAGGCTCACGAGCATGGTGGTTCCGTTCTCGGAACTTGTTTCGACCTCTACCGTGCCACCGTGAAGCGCTGCAATCTCCCAAACGAGCGCTAACCCGAGCCCTGCGCCGCCGTATGCCCTGCTGCGGGATTTGTCTAGACGAAAGAACGGCTGGAAGATGCTCTCACGGTACTGCTTGGGTATTCCCGGGCCCTCATCTTTGACTCGCAGGAGCACGTGGTTGTCGCTGTCGCTGATGGAGACGTTGACAGTCGAGTCGGGGCGGCTGTAACGGATGGCGTTTTCGGCCAAGTTAAACACCAGCCGATAGAGGAGCGCATCGTTCCCGATTACTAAAGCGTCTCCAGCACAATTGAGGGCTATGCCCTTATTCTCGGCAAGTGGCGCAAGGTCGGTGAGGACCTCTTCGGACAAGGGACCAAGCTCCACATCGTCCTCGCAAGGAACGCTGCGGAGCTCGCTCATCTCGAGCAATACCTTGGCCATTCGAGACATGCGCTCGGTTTGTTCTTGTAGCAGGCCGAGCAGCTCGGCCGTTTCGGGTTGCAAACCGGGGTGCTCGGAGATGAATAGTTCAATCTGTGCTTGCATAAGGGCGAGCGGGGTGCGCAGCTCGTGTGCGGCGTTGCCGGTAAACTGACGCTGTGCAGAGAACCCTTCGCCAAGACGGGCGATCATGTCGTTGAAAGAGGCGCTGCATCGTTGTAACTCGGTGGGTACATCTTCGCTGAGTCTGATTTCGCTTAGGTTGTCAGGCTGCACGCGCTCAACCTGTGCAGCAAAATCGTGCAGCGGTTTGAGTGCACGGCCGCTCACAAAGTATGCCAGCGCGCCGCCAAGGAGTGTGACTCCAGCCGTGATGTACCAGGCTGTCGTGCCAAAAGACTCCTGTGCGTCGTTTACGACGATCGTGACCTCGTCATCGAGGCTCCCCTTCGTTGGGTCAAACGCCTGAGGTGCATCTACGCCGGCTGCGCTAAGGGCCGAGATGTCGCTGCCGATGGCATCCATGTAGCGCATGCCCGTATAGCCGACCAGGCAGTTCGTCAGCACGCATGCCGCGCATGTGAGCAGTGCCGTCATAATCGTTATACGCCATTGCAGCGAAAGCCCTTTCATTCTCCATCCTCCATAACGTAGCCCTCTCCAATCCGATTGCGAATCGGGTCGTATCCCAAAGCGCTGCGTAGCTTTTTGCGGAGTGACGAGATATGAACGCGGGTTGCGTTGCTAAAGCTGTTCACGCTGCTATCCCAAACGTGCTCGATAAGCTCCTCTTGACTTACCGGACGCCCCTGATTAAGCATCAGGTATTCCAAGATTCCCATTTCCTTGCGCGTAAGAGATAAAGCCTCGCTGTCCACGGAAGCGATGCGCGCCTTGGTGTCAAAGCGGAGCTTTCCGCAGGTTAAAACTATGTCGCTTTGTGTAAAGCGTCTGAGGGTAAGGCTGCGAATTCTTGCCGCAAGCTCGTCCAGATGAAACGGCTTGGTGAGGTAATCGTTGGCGCCGGCATCGAGTCCGGCAACTTTATCGGATACTTCGCCACGTGCGGACAGAATCAGTACCTTAGTCTCGCAGTCAGTTTTCCTAAGTTCCCTGAGCACGGCCATGCCATCGATACGGGGAAGGTTGAGGTCGAGTACCACGAGGTCGAAGGCCTCAACGTCCAGTAGGTCGAGCGCTTCCTGTCCGTCGTGACAGCAGTCGACGCTGTACGCCAAGTTTCGCAAGCTGCGCGCGATTGCGTCACACAGCGCCCGCTCGTCCTCGACGATCAAAATACGCATAACAGTCTCCTTGCACATTCCAAATCGCGCTTAACACGGATTTTATAGTCGATATGGTCCAATGGTCGCGTAACGAAAGGAGTGGTTGGGTTGTTCAAAGCGGTAAAACCCGTGGTACAGGTCGCTTTGTTGATCGTCGGAATTGCCATGGTGTGCTTTGGCGTTATGCGTGGCGAAGCGGATGCCGTGCTGGCCAAAGCGATTAGGCTGTGCTTGGAGTGTATCGGAATTGGATAAAAGAGAAAACACTGCGTCGCATGTTTTGGCCCGATTTCGCGGATTCATTCAGGCGGCGGCGACGCTGGTCACCAATATTCACCTGCCAAACTTTGCCAAAGGCGGTATCTATCAGGGCGCGGGAAAAACAGTCTGCGTACCTGGACTTAATTGCTATTCGTGCCCCGCGGCATCGGGTGCGTGCCCCATCGGGTCGTTCCAGTCGGTGGTAGGTTCATCCAAGTTCAACTTTTCTTACTATGTTACCGGTACGCTCATTTTGCTCGGCGTGCTGCTGGGACGCTTTGTATGCGGCTTTCTGTGCCCGTTTGGCTGGCTGCAGGAGCTGCTTCATAAGATTCCCGGCAAAAAGTTCTCCACGAAAAAGCTCAAGCCGCTCACATACATCAAGTACGTCGTGCTGCTGTTTGCCGTGGTGCTGCTGCCCGTCTTGGTGGTTAACGACGTGGGCATGGGCGACCCGTTCTTTTGTAAGTACATCTGTCCACAGGGTGTGCTCGAGGGCGCCATTCCGCTGGCCATCGCCAATGCCGGCATTCGATCTGCGTTGGGACATCTCTTTACCTGGAAGCTTGCCGTTCTCATTGCCGTGGTAGTGCTGAGCGTTTTGTTCTACCGCCCCTTCTGCAAATGGATTTGTCCACTCGGCGCATTCTATGCGCTCATGAATAAGGTGTCCTTGTTGGGGATTCAGGTTGACGCGTGCAAATGCGTCTCGTGCGGCAAGTGTTCAAGGGTTTGTCAGATGGACGTTGATGTGGTCCGCGCGCCCAATCATGCCGAATGTATCCGGTGCGGAAAGTGCATCGGGGCCTGTCCTGTCGATGCCATCAGCTATCGCTATGGCTTGGATGTGTCGGCGGAAAAGCTTCCCTTGACCGCCGATAAAAAGTAAACAAGCTTCGACAAAACGGAGGAATGACCATGAAGCTTTCTAAGATTGCGGCCCTGTTTATGGTGCCGGTATTGGCCTTGTGCCTTGTGGCATGTTCGGCGCCCGGTGGCAATGTGAGCGAATCTGCGAGCTCCGATCCTAAGATCGCAGAACTCACTGCGCAGAAGCCGGCCAATGCCGACGAGGCCGCCGAGTTGTATGCAAAACTCATGCAGAAGGAGAACGAGATCTTTTCGAGTGATAACGCGCTGTGGGAAAAGGTATTCAATGCGGCAAATAAAGACTCGGCAATGATTGAGGACGGCAGCAATTACGGCGATTTCCTGCTCAAGACCATCGACGGCGCCAAGGATGAGTTCACGGCGGATGAGCTTAAGACGCTCAAGGCCGGTGCACAGCGGATCAAGGAGATCGAGGACAAGCTCGAGAGCTTGGAGAAGGAGTTCCCCGGCTGTGGGAGCACGCCGAGCGCAGGCGAGAGCGTCGACGCTTCGGCCGCTGGCATGACGGCTGGTGCCAATGCTTCGAGCGAGGCGACGAAGTTCCCCAGCTTTACGGGCAAAGACCTGGATGGCAACGACGTGAGCAGCGATGAGCTGTTCTCTAAGAACAAGGTCACCGTCATGAACTTCTGGTTCACCACTTGCAAGCCGTGCGTGGGCGAGCTGGGCGATCTTGAGAAACTGAATCAGGAGCTTGCCAAGAAGGGCGGCCAGGTCGTGGGCGTCAATTCCTTTACGCTCGATGGTAACAAGGGCGAGATTGCAGACGCCAAGGACGTGCTGAGCAAGAAGGGCGTGACATATAAGAACGTCTGGTTCAAGTCGGATAGCGAGGCCGGTAAGTTTACGTCAAATTTGTTCTCGTTCCCGACAACGTATGTCATCGATCAGAATGGCAACATCGTAGGGGATCCCATCGTGGGAGCCATCAGCTCCGCTGAGCAGCGCGCAGCGCTCGACAAGCTTATTGACCAGGCGATTGCGAATAGCGAGCAGTAGAAAACGCGTAAAGCATGGCGAAGATCGTGCGCCGCTGTGCGAAGTAGTCCGCTACCTTTCAAGATAAGCTCCACCATATAGAGGTCCCGCTCGGGACCTCTTCTTTTGGGCGCCGTCCCGTTCGTTTTTTGGCGCGGTTTGTTACATTCCTCACTGGCGTCGGCAAAAAATGGGGATAGAGTAGGACAAACGCGTCGAATACGAACGGCGGAGGAGAGCGGGCAGGGTGCCTGCGCAGGAGAGGTTGCCGTCCATGCTGGAGCTCAAAGGTATTTGCAAAAGGTACGTTACGCAGTCGTTTACGCAGGTGGCGCTCGACAACGTAAGCCTGTCTTTTCGCGATAACGAGTTCGTGGCCATTCTGGGTCCCTCGGGTTCGGGTAAAACTACGATGCTCAACGTTATTGGCGGACTCGATCACTTTGATTCTGGCGACCTGCTCATCGATGGCATTTCGACCAAGGACTTCCGTGATCGCGATTGGGATGCTTATCGCAACAACCGCATCGGCTTTGTGTTCCAGAGCTATAACCTCATTCCGCATCAGACCATCTTGGAAAACGTGGAGCTGGCGCTTACGCTCACGGGTGTGGGGCATGCCGAGCGCCGCCAGCGTGCGCGCGAGGCGCTCGAGGCGGTTGGCCTGGGCGAGCACGTTAACAAGCGCCCGAGCCAGCTATCGGGTGGACAGATGCAGCGCGTGGCCATTGCCCGCGCCCTGATCAATGACCCTGAGATCGTCCTTGCCGACGAGCCGACTGGCGCTTTGGATTCAACGACATCCGTACAGGTTATGGATTTGCTCAAAGACGTTGCGCGCGACCGCCTGGTTATCATGGTCACGCACAATCCCGACCTGGCGTACCAGTACGCCACGCGTATCGTCAATCTGGCGGACGGCAAGATCACCGACGATTCCGACCCCTTTGATGCTGCCAAGGCCGCGCATCGCGAGGCAAAGCCTACGCGCAAAACCTCGATGAGCTTTGTGACGGCGCTGGGGCTTTCTGCCCGAAACCTCATGACCAAGAAGGGCCGCACGGCCATGACTGCCTTTGCGGGCTCGATTGGCATTATCGGTATCGCGGCGATTCTGGCGCTGTCCAACGGCGTGAACAATTACATCAAAAAGGTCGAGGAGGATACGCTCTCGAGCTACCCACTCACCATTTCCAAGCAGGATTACGACCTGTCGTCCATGATGGGCGGGCAGGGGGCTGCGGATGATGACTCGCCTGAAAACGTGGATTCGTCCGACGACAGTGCCGGCGGCAAGGCTAAGGGAACCGATAAGATTCCTGTGGTCACGGCCGTAAAGGATATGTTTGCGAGCGTTAAGTCCAACGACATGACGAGCTTTAAGACATGGCTCGATGCCGGTGGCGACGGCATCGATAAAGAGGTCAACGCCATTCAGTACGGCTACGGTGTATTGCCGGTTGTCTATCGTGCGGGTAAGGGTGACGAGAAGCCTGTCCGGCTGGTGCCCAACGCCATGACCGAGGCCATGAGCGGAGGCGCGAGCTCGGCGGCAACGGTGAGCATGGAATCCATGGGAACCTCGGTCTTTAACGAGATGATTGACGACCAGAGCCTGCTCGACAGCCAGTACGATGTCGTCGCCGGTCATTGGCCCACGTCCGCCAACGAAGCCGTGATGGTGCTTTCGAGCCGTGGCACGGTGGGCGATTACACACTCTACAGCATCGGTGCGCTGGATATCGATGAGCTCAACGACCTGGTTAACAGTGCCATGGCGGCCGACGGCAAGGCCGAGACGCCCGAGACTGGCACCGATTTTACCTACGACGATGCGCTGTCCACGACGTTTAAGGTGCTGTCGCCGGCCGATGCCTATCGCAAAAACGAAGAGACCGGCATGTGGACCGATATGTCTGGCGACGCCGACTTTATGGCCGCCAAGGTTGCCGACGGTATTGACGTGCACATTGTGGGCGTGGTGCGACCTGACGAGACAGCCAATGCGAGTGCGTTGTCTCCGGGCATTGCCTATACGCATGCGCTGACCCGCCAGCTTATGGAGCGCGCCGCCAATTCGCAGATTTTGCAAGAGCAGCTTGCCCACCCCGAGACGGATGTCTTTACGGGCAAAACCTTCGACGAACTGCAAGGCGAGGCCAAGCAAGGCGTTGGTCTGGGCAGCATGTTCAGTGTGGACGAAGCGGCGCTCAAGAGTGCGTTTTCGTTCGATACATCTGCGCTTTCGGGTGCGGCCGGCGGTATCGACCTTTCTGGTATTGACTTGTCCGGGCTGGACATTGACCTTTCGGACGTTGGAAAGGACGTCGACTTCAGCGACATCATGGCCAAAGCACCGGCCCCAGATTTCTCGGGCATCTTTGACGGTCTGGAACTCACGCCCGAGCAAATGCGGCAGGTGGGAACGCTTGCCAACCAACTGTTCGAGGGCTTTTTGCAGTCTGATCAGTTTAAGGCACTGTCGCCCGAAGATCTTAAGGACGCGTCAAAGCTCACCGCCGCATTCTCGACGTATCTTGAGAATGATGACACAGCCCAGCAAATCCTGGCCCAGCTCAAAGCGCTCGGCGGCGATGCCCTGGCCGAGCGTCTGCAGCAGGCGATGAGCGACTATGTGCAAAAGCAGCTGGCTCCGTATCTGCAGCAGGCTATGGATCAGGTGATGAAGGCAATCAGCGAGCAGATAGCGTCGACGGTATCATCCCAGCTCAAGGCGGGCGCGGCAGGGCTTATGGACCAGATGGCGACGCAGATGTCTTCGAGTTTTGCCAACCTAGCGAGCGCTATGCGTGTGGATGCGAGCGCCTTTGCCCGCGCCATCCATTTCAACATGGACGCCGAGGACCTGAGTTCGCTCATGATGAGCTATGCCAAGGCGTCGAAGCTCACCTATGATAACAATCTGGCCACACTGGGCTATGCGGACGAGGCCGATCCCATCTCGGTTAAGATTTTCCCGCGCGACTTTGAGGCCAAGGAGCGCGTACTCGATCACATCGATGCGTACAACAAGCAGGTCAAAGCCGCTGGCCACGATGATCGGGCAATTTCGTACACCGACTACATGGGCATCATCATGGGTTCGGTGACCGACATCGTGAACACCATCAGCTTGGTGCTCATCGCATTCGTGAGTATCAGCCTGGTCGTGAGCTCCATCATGATCGGCATCATCACATACATCAGCGTGCTGGAGCGCAAAAAGGAGATTGGCATCCTGCGTGCGATCGGCGCGTCGAAGCGTAACGTGGCAAACGTGTTCAACGCCGAGACCTTTATCGAGGGCCTCATTGCCGGCGTCTTTGCCATTGTCGTCGTGGTGCTCGTGAGTTTCCCGGTCAATGCCTGGGCACTTGCGGTCAAACAGGTTCCCAACCTGATGAGCCTGCCCGTGCAGGATGCGCTGGTACTCATCGCGATTTCGGTGCTGTTGACGGTCGTTGCCGGCCTGCTGCCTGCTCGCAGCGCATCCAAGAAGGACCCCGTCGAAGCCCTGCGCTCCGAATAATGCGACAAAGGGACAGTCCCTTTGTCACATTGAGACCCTTGCGAAAACGGGGTCTAATTACCGTTCGGCAGGTTAAGAACTCCCTCTCCCCGCTTAATGCTTGACGAAGAGTCCTCTGGTTTATATACCTATCGGTAGGCATATAGGATGTATTGCCGATAGAAATGGAGCAACCATGACTCTCACCACACCAGCCAAAAAAGATTGTCTCCGTGAAAGCGGCGCATTTGCTTGGGTCGTCGTTATTGCGCTCGGCTTAATGTCCGCCGGAACAACTGGCACATATAGCATTATTGCCGGCTCATTCGTTGCTCCAGTATGTGAAGATCTGGGCTTTGACTACACTTCTTTTTCTTTCTATTTCACCGCGATTCTTCTTGGCCTTGCGCTTGGGCTTCCGCTTTTGAGTTGCTTCATTCCAAAAGTAATCGGCAAACCATGGCATATTTGCATTGAACTCGTCCTTATTGCCGCCGGCGCCGCAATGGCGTTCTACACCGAGGTCTGGATGTTCACCGTCTCCGCCGCAGTGATCGGCATCTGCTTTTCGTTTACAACGGGCGTCTGCATGTCCGATGTCATTGACCAATGGTTCAGCAAATCGTCCGGTCTCGCCATCGGCCTCGCTTGGGGCGTTAATTCTCTCTGCACGCTGTTATTGAGTCCTGTCATTACGCTGGTCATCGAGCAGCAAGGCTGGCGTACGGGATACATCGTGCTTGCGGCCGTTTCTGCAGCTATGATTTTGCCTGCAAGCGCATTTATCATTCGCCTTAACCCCTCTGATCGCAATATGCTTCCGTACGGAGAGACCGCCTCCGAAACCCATGAGAGCTGCAGCGCCGATGAGCAGGAAGATGTCCTTTCGGGCATGGCACTCCGCGATGCCGCGAAAACGCCGTCTTTTATTCTCTGTGTCCTCTTGCTTTGCGTGGCGCAGCTCACCTGCTGCATGAACCAGCTGTTTCCAACCTATGCAAGCGAGGTCGGTTTCAATCCTATCGTAGGAAGCTTAATGGTCTCGGCAGCTTCACTCTCCGATATCTTCCTAAATCCCTTCGTGGGCAAAACATGCGACAAGCTTGGCGCTATTAAAGCAACGGTCGCATGGACAGGTGTCAGCATTCTTTCATTCCTGCTTCTTATCATTGGCGGAAGCAATGAGACCGTTTCCATCATTGCAGCTGGTGTAAACGATGTCATGTTCGCCATCGTTGGAACCGCAATGCCGATGCTTCTCCTCTCGCTCTTTGGATCACGCGATTTTGGAAGGATCTATTCGATCGTTTGCTCAGCGGGCTATGTCGTCGGTGCTTTTGGAATGCCGGTCATGATGAAGGTTTACGGCATGGCAGGGTCATTCCAGGGAGTATTTATCTTCTGCATTGCCTGCAACCTTATGATTGCTGCGTTTGCTATCGTTTCCGGCTTTCTCAATAAGGCTGCTGAAAAGTAATAAGCGCCGATTGCACCGGCATAGATTGCCACGCAACAGGGGTCGACTCCAAGCCAGATTGGAGTCGACCCCTGTTTTCGTTTTAAAGGTTGCCCGCAGGCACCATGGGCGCCAACATGCGCTTCAGCTTGGCTGGTCTATTTGAACATAAGCTCGACTATTCCCGCCCAAACCGCTTTCTCATCAATATCCTCACCTTGAGCGACCGTATTGCTTGCTCCCTCCAGAACGGTATAAAGAATTTGTACGTAGAGCATTACGTCGGCGCTATCGGAAAACGCGCCAATCTCTACACCATGAAGAAGGATGTCTTTAAGCGCATCCATGGTTCGTTTGGTCGCCGTCGCTTGACGTTCCTGAACTGCAGGAATTCGATTTGCTTGAACGCTAACCTCGGCCAGCACGCGCCGGCGCTTTTCATCGCTTCGATAGCCACCTATAACTGAATTGCCGAGCTCGATAAGCGCGGCCTTGAACCCGTCCCTATCGACTATTAGCGAGTAGTCGCGCTGATAGTCAATGGTCGGAAACATGCTGTCCAAGAGCGTAGTGAAAATCTCCTCTTTTGAGGGAAAGTAGTAGTACACCGACGGCTTGGATATACCGACAAAGTCGCAAATCTTTCCGATAGACGCTTTGTCATAACCGACTTCTGCCACAAGATCGTACATTGCGTCCAATATTTTTTTTCTTGTGCTCACGCTGCATTTCTCCATTGCAAATCACTTCCGCACTACCAACATTATTAAGGATGGCAACGGAACATCAATTCGTGTCCAAACATGACCACTATATACGGCGAACGGTATGTATCAGTAGGCGAGCGGCAATTATTCAAAATAATCTACCGAACGGTAGGTATAGTAGTACTATAGCAGGTGAAACCCCGCTATTGTCGCGGCCGGACAGCATCGCGGGAAACCCGACGGAAGGACCAACCATGTACGAGAACTATCGTATGCCGGGCGAGTTCGAGAAGCGCTCCAACGTCTATGTGACATGGCTTCCCGATTACATCCGTGCAGAGGGCTACGATAACCGCCAGCCCTGCGTTGACGTGATCAAGGCTCTGCTCGAGTATGGCGACGTTACGGTCAACCTCAATTGCGGCACCCCCGGCTCCTTTGAGGAGGCTTGCTCGCGCCTGAAGGAGGAGGGGGTTGATCTCGATCGCATCGAGATCACGCAGTTCGAAGACTCCAACTTCTATGTCCGCGACAACGGTCCCAGCATCATGGTCGACGACAAGGGCCATTCTTATATGGTCAACCCCGCTTGGACCTATTACGGCGTGTGGGACAAGAACTCCCCGGAGTGCCAGTCCGCACGTAAGGCAGCCGTTCACATGGCGGTTGCGCTCGGTTGCTTCGATATCGTCAATTCCGAAATGGTTTCGGAGGGCGGCGACCGCGAGTTTGACGGTCACGGCACTCTGATCGCCATCGAGGACACGGAATGCCGCAAGCGTAATCCCGAGTTCACGAAAGAGGAAGTAGAGGCCGAGTATAAGCGCATCTACAACCTCAACAAGGTTATCTGGCTTCCGCAGCCTATGCTCGAGGACGACGACTATCGACTGGGCATCCTCGACGAGAAGGAAGACGGAACTCCCGTCTTTGGCATGAGCTTTGCAGCTCACATTGATGAGATGTGTCGCTTTATCACTCCGAACAAGATTCTTCTTGCCGAGGTGTCCGATGAAGAGGCAGCCTCGAGCAAGGCTGGAGCAGAGTCTCGTCGCCGCATTGAGGCAGCCTACGAGATCCTGAGCAACGAAACGGACTGGGAGGGCAAGCCCTTCGAGATCGTTCGTATGCCCACCGCCGAGCCTATTGAAGTCGTTATCGCCCCTGGCGATGAAGATTACGAGCTCTATAAGGGCTTCATCGACGAAATGGGCGGCAAGTTTATGGATGGCACCCCCTGGCCCGAGGGCCCCGTCCACTTCTACGCCGCAGCGAGCTACTGCAACTTCCTGATTTGCAACGGCGTCGTTCTTGGCCAGCGTTATTACCACGAGGGCATGAGCGAGGTCGTGAAAGAGAAGGATGAGCAGGCCAAGGCAGTTCTTGAGAGCTGCTTCCCCGATCGCAAGGTCATCATGATTGATTCCCTCGCGCTTAACCTGTCCGGCGGCGGCGTGCACTGCTGGACTAAGGACGTGGCGGCCAGTCGTTAGTGAGCCTTAGAGCCTGCGCTCTTTGGCTTAGGCGCCACATGTACCGCTCCCCGAGGGATATCCGTGTTTTCCTCGGGGACACATTCAACAATAATTTTGATAATAATTCGAAAGGAAATAGGCATGAACAACAGCCTCCGCGGTCGCGACTACATCAACATCCATGATCTCTCCTCCGAGGATTTCCGCTATCTCATCGATCTTGCCTGGAACCTTAAGGCTCAGAAGAAGTCTGGTGTCGACCAGCGCTACTTTCCCGGCAAAAACGTCCTCGCCAACTTTGAGTGGGGCTCGACCCGTACTCGTTGCGCATTCGAGACCTCCTGCAACGATTTGGGCATGGGCTTCACTTATCTGACCAACTCCCACATGGGTGACTGCGAGACCGTCAAGGACGCCATGCGCGTCTTTAACGGCATGTATGATCTCATCGTCTATCGCGCACAGAAGGACGAGCAGTTCCTCTATGACGTCGCCGACCTGGTTGACATCCCGGTCATCAATGCCCTTACTCTCGGCGATCACCCGACTCAGATGCTCGCTGACGCTCTTACGATGGAAGAGCAATGGGGCGGTTTGCGTACGAGCCGCGGCAAGAAGATGGCTTTCGTTGGCAACTGCGCCGGCGCCCCGGTGTGGTATGGCCGTCTGTGCGCTATGCTCGACATGGACTTCCTCGCCATCGGCCCCGACGACCTCCGTCATCAGATGTGCAAGGAAATGATCGAAGAGGTGGAGGCCTGCTACGCCAAGTACGCTCCCAATAGGACCTTTACCATCACCTCTGACCTCGATGCCCTGGATGGCGTTGACGTTATCGTTACCGAGGAGTGGCGCTACATCAACCCCGAGTGCGGCGAAGAGGTTCTGGATCCCGACGACTACAACTCCTGGCTGGGCGATGCCGAGTCTTTGTACCCCTATCGCGTCACCAGCGAGCTGTGCAAGCGCACCAACAATCCCGACATCTTCTGCATGCATGAGCTTCCCTCTGTCCATAACGCAGATCACCGTGTCGGCAAAATGCTCCTCGACCAGTGCAAGAACGACCTCCATCGCGAAATCATCACCGAGGGCTTTGAGATTGCCGACGAGTGCTTTGAGGCCAACGCTTCGGTCATCTTCCGTGAGGCAGAGAACCGTCAGCACACCATCAAGGCCGTTATGTGTGCCCTTCTGGGTCTCTAGGAGCTGTATCAATGGAAAATGCAAAGTTAAAGAGCAGCAAGGTTTACGCATGGGTTCTCGTAATCGCGCTCGGCCTTATGTCTGCTGGCACGACCGGATCCTATAGCGTCATCGCGGGCTCCTTCGTCGCACCCGTGTGCGAGGAGTTCGGGTTTGACTATTCCATCTTCTCGTATTACTTCACCGCAACGCTCATTGGTCTTGCGGCAGCTCTTCCGTTTGTCGGAAAACTCATTCCCAAGGTCGTTGGCAAGGTTTGGCTCCCCGTTGTCGAGCTTATTTTGCTTGCTGCCGGCGCAGGCATGGCCTTCTACACCGAAGTCTGGATGTTCATCGCCGCTGGCGCCCTGATTGGCGTTTGCTTCGCCTTCACCACCGGCGTCGCCATGTCCGACGTTATTGACCAGTGGTTCAAAAAATCTGGTGGCCTGGCAATCGGTCTCGCTTGGGCAGTGAACTCGATTTACATGCTCATCATGAGCCCCGTCATCACCTCTGTCATCGAGGCCGCTGGCTGGAGGACTGGCTATCTGGTGCTCGCTGGCGTCTCCGCCGTGCTCATTCTCCCCGCTTCCGTCCTGATTATTCGCTATAAGCCTCAGGACAAGGGCATGCTGCCCTATGGCTACGTCGAGGGCGAGACGGTCACCGAGACCGAGGAGACGACCGAGGATAGCACGCGTGGCGTTAGCTATGCGCGCGCCATTAAGTCGCCTGCCTTCTTCTTCTGCATCGGCTTCCTCTGTCTCGTTCAGCTCACTTGCTGCATGAACCAGCTCTTCCCGACGTATGCTTCCGAGGTTGGTTTTAGCCCCATGGTGGGCGGCTTCATGGTATCCGCTGCATCGCTCTTCGATCTGTTCCTCAATCCGATCGTCGGCACCACTTGCGATAGGTTCGGCAGCACGAAGGCCATTCTGGGCTGGCTCGCTGTCTCCATCCTCTCCTTTGTCATGCTCATGATGAGCAGCGGCAACTCGACGCTCAGCATCCTCGCAGCAGGCGTGAACGACGTAATGTACGTCATCGCTGGCACTGCCCTGACCGTTTTGGTTATGGATGTCTTTGGCTCCCGCGATTTCGGTCGCATCTTCGCGCTGATCTGCTCCGTGGGCTATATCGTCGGCGCCTTTGGCATGCCCGTTATGATGAAGGTCTATGAGCTTGTCGGCTCCTTCCAGGGCGTCTTCATCTTCTGCATCGCATGCAACGTTATTATCGGCCTGTTCTTGCTGCTGGCAAAAAAGACTGGTAAGAACCTCTCCTGGGACGAATAGTTCGATTCGTCTTAGACATACGCTGTAGGGCTTAACCTGCAGCCGCTTTGGGGCATCGACTAACATCGGTGCCCTTTTTCATCGAATGTGACAAAGGAGCAGCCACTTTGTCACATTGAGTGGCATGTAAATCGAGGTCTAATACTTTTCCGAGAAGTGAACGGCCATACTTGGACCTCCGAAGCATCGACATTTTTAGACGTCAAACCCGCAGGATTTGGCTGGCAAAACCGCAGGAAATTGCATCTCGAAAGTGCCGATGCTTCGGGGGGCCGTTTTCACTCGTTCACTTCTCGGGAAAAGTATTAAACCTCGTTGTATGGGGTGCGGCTGGAGGGTGGTCATCGTTCAGTAGCTACCTCTTCCTTGTGAATCGCCTGAAGCGCAAGGCATAATGCATGTGACAAAGGGACGGCCCCTTTGTTGTGTTGATATGAGAGAAGAGTAGATGATCCTTTCGCTGGCCCCTATGGAGGGGATTACCGGGCATGTGTTCCGTCGCGTGCATGCGGAGTGCTTCGGTGCGCTCGATTGCTATTACACGCCGTTTTTGCCGCCGCCGCGGGTGGGAAACCGCTTTGGCGGCAAGGCGTTTAAGGAGATCGATCCTGCCAATAACCAGGGGCTCAACGTGGTGCCTCAGCTGATGTCCAAGAACGCGGACGAGTTTGTGTGGGCGGCACAGGTGCTCGCCGACATGGGCTACCGCGAGGTCAATCTCAACCTGGGTTGCCCTTCGGGAACGGTTGTCGCCAAGGGCAAGGGCTCGGGTTTCTTGCGCAATCTCGACGAGCTCGAGGCGTTCTTAAGCGATGTGTGCGAGCGGTCGCCGTTGCCGGTGTCGGTAAAGACCAGGCTGGGGCTGGAGAATGACGACGAATACGAGCGCGTGCTCGATCTGTATTGCCGCATGCCGTTGGCAGAGCTGATCGTGCATCCGCGCGTACAGAAGGACCGCTATATGGGCTCGCCGCGCAAAGAGTTTTATGGCGAGACGCTGGAGCGTGCGCCGTTCCCCGTGGCCTATAACGGTGACATTTTTGATCTTGAGGATATGGACGCGCTGGTGGAGGCCTATCCCGGCACGCGCCATGTGATGTTGGGGCGTGGCCTGCTCGCGAACCCCGCTCTGGCTCGCATGGTCAAGGGCGGCCCTGCTGCAACGGCTGCTGAGCTGCAGCGCTTCCACGACACGCTGTTTGCGGCATATGCAGAAGAGATTGGCGGCAATGCGGTCTTCCGCATGAAGGAGTGGTGGTTCTACGCCAAGTGCGCTTTCGCTGATCCCGCTACCGTCCACAAGATCGTACGCAAGACCAAAAAGGTCGACGAATACCGCGCTGCCGTCGAGCGCGTCTTTCGTGAACAGCCGCTTGCACCCACAGCTCGCTTCCACGGCTAACTAGTCATCGGGGGCGTTCTTTAACGACTGGTCATTTAAGGACGTCCCCAACGACTATGTAGCAAAAACATGTACACCAGCATCCAAAGATGTCGAAAAATGTCGACTTTGGATGCTGGTGTACATGTTTGGGTCCGACGGGGGAGCGGGCCTAGGCAATCAGTGCATCAAGTGTAATGAGCTCTCTGAGCCGCTCCGTGCGTGTTTGCCCATGGCGTTTGGCTTTTTCGTCAAACGCCTCAAGAATCGATTCGCCCACACGTGCTGATATAACGACGCTCGGCTCATCGGAGATTGGTGGCCTTCCCAACTTGATGGTGTGACCTTTCGGCCACTCATCTTTTTCGTAGGCTTCCGCGGCTTTCTTCAACTCTCCGGGAGCAAACCCCATCATCTTTTCGAGCTGCTTAGCATCCATGGCGCCTCCTATCGATCGACATAATGTCGAGCGCCGGTTCTCGGATTCTCTTTTTGTATACAATTTTGTAGACAAAAATACAAGCAGTTCATTGGGCTAATTAGCTTGTTTTGACCTGCCTGTTCGATAGGAAATGAGCATTGACGGCTTCGATACTCCTTTGCTTTTCAGCTTGGAA
>JAYBVN010000060.1:0-13860 GCA_037320555.1 Collinsella sp.
AGGCCCTCGCGGCCTAGTCGCTATTTAGGGCGTCCAAGATTTGGGGCGCAGTTCAAACGTGAGGCGGGCCGTTTTCGTTTGAGCAATCACGCAGCGACGTGATGAGCCAAGTTAATCCACGCGCTTGTCGCCCATAAAGAAGAGCGCCACCGTACCAGGTCCGGTATGCGAGCCAATCAGAGTACCGATGTTATTGATCTCAATCTTGCCTTTAAGCTGCGGAATCTGTTCCTCGATCAGCGCCGCAACTGCCTCGGCATCCTCGCGGCACGCAGAGTGCGACATGATGCACTTACCCGAATAATCCACACCGTCCTGCACGTGTGCCATCATGGTCTTGGCCATCTCGGAAATCGCGCGCTTCTTAGTGCGAATCTTCTCACGTGGCGACAGCTTGCCATCGCAATCGACCGTCATAAGCGGGCAAATCTTAAGCGCCGTGCCGATGATCGCACTCGCAGCCGAAATGCGACCGCCTCGTAGGTAGCTCGACAGATCGGTCGAGAAGAACCAGTGGTGCAGGTTGAGTTTGTGCTCCTCGATCCAGGCAGCCGTCTCGTCGAGTGAAGCCCCGCTATCGCGCACGTCGGCGGCATATTCCAGCAACAGGCCAAAGCCCGAAGACGCCGCCAGCGAATCGATGACGTGCACCTTGTCGCCCTGGGGATAGCGATCCGCGAGCATCTGCGCCGCAACGCAGGCCGATCCATACGTGCCCGAAATACCCGACGACAACGTCAGGTGCAGCATGTCTTTACCCTCGGCAACAAACGGCTCCCAAAACTCCTCGTACTCACCCACGCTCACCTGAGACGTCTTGGGCATGGCGCCCGCGGCAATCTGGGCAAAAAACTTGTCCGGCGTAATCGACTGATACAGATCGTCCGTATAGACAACATCGTCGATCTCGTAATGAAAACACACGACAGGGATATTGCGCGACGCAAAGAACTCACGGGTTCGGTCGGCGGCGGATTCACAGGTCAGGACAAAATCACTCATATGAGGCTCCTTACTCATTGCTGCGCAAATTATCGCACAGTGAGCCTACATACGGTACATATGTCCACTATTTACCAAATCGAACCAAAAATAGCGAACATCTTTACCATCATCGTCTCCACCGGCCCCACGCATAAATATCTGAGAAAACACCTTCTGTCGTCTCCACTCAACCGCCATATCTACCTCAACTAAATCGATTTACCAAACCGTTCAGCCGGCAATTCAGCCGCTGGCGCAAAATCGAAACAAAAGCGGCGCATACTGATAAACGTTTGACGCTGTTTATCAGTTTTACCAGTCCCATCGGAAGGTGTTTCATGGTCGCATTCGATCGCAACCCGCAAGACTTCAAGTATCTGCGCCTGCTGTCGAGACAGTTCCCCACCGAACAATCCGCGTTTACCGAAATTATCAACCTCTCGGCCATCCTCAACCTACCCAAGGGCACCGAGCATTTTATGAGCGACGTGCACGGCGAGTACGAAGCCTTTATGCACATCCTCAACAACTGCTCGGGCGTCGTGCGCGAACATGTCGACGAGATCTTTGGCGACACGCTCTCCTTTGACGAAAAGGGCGAGCTGTGCACGCTCATCTACTACCCGCGCGAGAAGATCGAGCTGGTTCGCAGCCAGCGCGAGGACTCGCCAACCTGGTACAAGACGATGCTTGACCAGCTCATCATGGTCGCACGCTCGCTTTCAAGCCGCTACACGCGCTCCAAGGTGCGTAAGGCCATCCCGCGCGATTACGCCTACATCATCGATGAGTTGTTGCACACGCACCCGGACGAGAACAACTATCGCGTGCGCTATCACGAGCGCATCGTGGAGTCCATCCTGGAGACCGCCAGTGCCGACGACTTTATCGAGTCGCTCGCTTCGCTCATCAAGCGCCTGGCCGTCGACCACCTGCACCTGGTGGGCGATATCTTCGACCGCGGCGGCGGCGCGGCCAAGATTATGGACCGCCTGCTCACCTACCATTCGCTCGACATCCAGTGGGGCAACCACGACCTGCTGTGGATGGGTGCTGCGGCCGGTGAGCCCGCCTGCATCGCCACGGTGTTGCGTAACAACCTACGCTACGACAATTACGAGATCCTCGAGAACGACTACGGCATCTCGCTGCGTGAGCTTGTCGCCTTTGCCGATGCCACCTACACCGCCGGTGAGTCCATCACCCCGTTGATCAAGGCCATCAACGTGCTGCTCTTTAAGCTCGAGGGCCAGATTATCCAGCGCCACCCCGAGTTCGACATGACCGACCGCCTGCTGCTCGACAAGATCGAACACGACACCGGCACGGTCACGCTCGCCGACGGCAGCGTGTGGCCGCTCACGACCAACGACTTCCCCACCGTCGACCCGACGGACCCCTACACGCTCACGCCCCAGGAGCAACATATCATCGACAAACTCGTGTCCGAGTTTGTCACCGCCGATCACCTGCATCGCCATATCGATTTCCTCTACACCCACGGCTCGATGTACAAGGTCGCCAACGGCAACCTGCTCTTCCACGGCTGCGTTCCGCTCAACGAAGACGGCACCTTTAGCAGCATGAACTGCTTGGGCACCTGGCACGCTGGCCGCGATTATCTCGATTTTTGCGACCACATCGCCCGCCGCGCCTGGCGCGTGGGCGACCGCGACGCTCTCGACTGGATGTGGTACCTGTGGATTGGCTTTAACTCACCCGCCAGCGGACGCCTGGTGCGTACCTTTGAGCGCGCCTATATCGCCGATAAGAGCACCTGGGTCGAGCCGATGGACCCGTACTTTACGCTTACCAAGTCGCCCTCGGTCTGCGACGACATCATGCGCGAGTTTGGCGTCGCGCCCATGGCATGTTCGCCGACCGGCCACATCATCAACGGCCACACGCCCGTTAAAACCACCAAGGGCGAGCAGCCCATCCGCGCTGAGGGCAAGCTGCTGGTCATCGATGGCGGCTTCTGCCGCGCTTACCATCCCAAGACGGGTATCGCCGGCTATACGCTCATCTCGAGCTCGCGCGGCTGCCGCCTCAAGTCGCACCGGGCCTTTACGACGGTTGCCGAGGCACTCACGCGCAACGTGGACATCGAAAGCGAGACCAATCGTTTTGACCAAGCAGACCGTCGCCGCATGGTGAGCGACACCGATACTGGCGCCAAGATCCGCAGCCAAATCCAGGACCTGCGCCAGCTGCTCGATGCATATAGAAACGGTGCTATCGAGGAGCGCGCCTAGCACCACCCGCGGGGATTGGCTAAACTTGCTGAGTTTGTCATCCCCACGGCGCTTCCGCGCCAGCTTAAGGCAGGTACCATGCAAAAGCTCCTTGCGCAGATCATGAAATTTGGCGTCGTCGGTGTCATTGCCACGGTTATCGACTTTGGCATTATGAATCTGCTCCACTACGGTCTGGGCCTCAACATCCTAATCGCCAACACCAGCGGCTTTATCATCTCACTCATCTTTAACTACCTCGCAAGCATGAAGTACGTGTTTGCGCACAAGGAAGGCATGAGCCGCCGCCGCGAGTTCATCATCTTTGTCGTGCTGTCCGTGATCGGTTTGGTGCTCAACGACGGCATCGTGCTGGCGCTCAACGCCGGTCTGGGGCTCGAGGCCAATATCGCCAAGATCTGCGCCACCGCGCTTGTCATGGTCTACAACTTTGTGACCCGAAAGATCTTCCTGGAGGGCGACGAGACCAAGTAACTCGCAACCTTACAGCCTTACGATGCCCACGGACAATGCGCGCTCAGCACAGTATCGCCCGTGGGCATCGTTCGTTTACGGGCAAATTTTCAACGTTTGCGGATTACCTCTTGAATATTTGGCGAGTTCGTATAGTTCTTTCCAAAGACCTTACGTTTCCCTTGCAAAAGCTCTAAAGTATCCTCTGCTCGATTCATCAACGCATTGGATGTGATTACGTGCGCAAGGCACTGGCACAACCTCATACCAAGCAGTTCCTCAAGTTCGCCGTCGTGGGTCTTATCTCCTTTGGCATCGACTGGGGCATGCTCATTGCGCTCGTCGAGCTGTTCCACCTCGACTTTTTGATGAGCACCACGGTCTCGTTTACCACGTCCGTCGTGGTTAACTACTGGCTCAGCATGAAGTACGTGTTCGACCATCGCGAGGGCATGAGCCGCAAGCGCGAGTTCACGATCTTCACCATCCTGTCGGTAATCGGTCTGGGCCTCAACGACCTGTACATGTTTGTGGGCGTCACGTTTTTGAGCATCGGCTACCAGGCTATGAAGGCCATCGCAACGTTCCTCGTCACCTGGTACAACTACTTTAGCCGTCGCTTCTTCCTCGAGGGCGCACGGTCGTAGTCGATTCACTATTTGCTTGAATGTATAACCGGTTGGAATTCCCATTCCAACCGGTTTTTTGTTTGCCTAGAGACCCGGCGACCCAGTCCTCTACGCATGAAAAACGGGCAGCCCGGATGTTTGTCCGAACCGCCCGTTTGATGCGATATGTCGAGGCCCCTAGCCTGTCACGTAATACCAGACCACGTTGTCGCCGTTTGAGAGAACGTAGTTGCTGCAGGCCGTCATGGGCGTTGTGCCGTTGACGGAATAACACCAGCCGCTACCGCTTCCATAGTTTTCATCCTTCTCGGCCAGGCCACCGATGGCGGCAACATAAGTGCCAAACGACGAGCCGCGCGCATTTATAGAAATACCCAGCGCGCAGAGAGCGTCGTAGGCAGTTGCTCCCTCATTAAAGGTGTAGGTACCACCAGCGGACACAGGATTGCCCACAGCGCTCGAAGTAACCGAGACAGTCACTGTAACGTAGCTAGACTCCTGAGAGACGTTCTGGTTGCCCGAAGGGGCATTACCGTTATCAGGAACGGCAGAAGGCCCACCGGACGTTGCCGAATTCTGAGAAGCCGACTGACTGTTGTCAGTCTTTTTGTTTCCCGCTCCTTTTTCGCCGGACTTCTTGCTATCCGAGTTCTTGTCCGATTCCTTGTCCGAAGACTCTGAATCTTTCTTGGAGTCAGATTTGTCAGAACCCCTAGACCCGTCATTCGTATCATCAGAAGATTTGGAATCCTTGGACCCGGCCTTGCCCGAAGCGGCAGACGAGTCAGACCCCTTGGCGTCCTTCGCGACGACGCTCTCTCCCGTCACGGTCTGAATGATCCAGTCGATGGACCAGGCACCGCTTGTGGAAGGATAGACGAAACCCAGCGAGACGACGATCAGAATGGTGCACGCGGCAGTCAGAACGCCAAGGAGCGCCTTCCGTCGAGGGGCGGGCGCCGTCGAAGCGGCGCCCTGTTGCTTTGCATCGTCGAACTGAATGAACGAGGAATCTGGTTGCTTGGGGTCAGCGTCCTTGGATTTATTGGACACAGCCCTCACCTACCGACGTTTGGTGAACACGAACACGCCGACGATGGCGAGACCGATGACGCCGGCGGCAACGCCGACGATGGCGAGCGGATTGGTGCCAGTCTCCTGCTCGGAAGCACTAGAGGACTTCTTAGCAGTGGTCGTGGAAGCAGCACCCGCATCGGACCTGGAATCGGACTTCTTGTCGGACTTGCTGTCCTTCTTGTCAGACTTCTTGTCAGACTTCTTGTCAGACTTCTTCTCGTCCTTCTTATCGGACTTATCGGAGTCCTTCTTGTCGGACTTGTTGTCCTTGGTCTCGGTCTTGGTCGACACCGTCGTCTTGGTCGTCGGCTTATGACCCGGGGCGACAGCGCCGCCAGCCTGCTGGCCCTTCGTGCCGGAGCCGGAACCCGTGCCAGCGCCAGCGCCAGCGCCGGAACCGTTGCCAGCGCCACCGTTGCCACCATTAGTGCCAGAACCGCCATTACCGCCAGGGTTAACGGCATTCTTGCTCCACTTGGCATACAACGTCAGGTCGGCCGTCACCGGCGTGCTAAAGTCATACGCCTGCGTGCAAGCCTCATCGGTGAACCAACCGCCGAAAGTGTAGCCATCGCGCGTCGGATCGGCCGGCTTGACCAGCTTGCCATCGGCCGTAGCAACAAACTTAGTGTCGCAAGCAGACCCGCCGTTGGAATTAAAGACAACCGTCCAAGACTCAACGGCCCCAAGCTTGAACAGCGTGCCCGAGTCATTGATGTAGTACAGGTTGCCAGATGCATCGGCAATGACCGGAGAGTCGCAGTGCTGGTAATGGCCAGCCGCATCATAAATCTGCGTCGCCTCTGCATCGCCGAGCGTATAGCGATACACGCCACCACCAGCAGAGTAGTTGACGTAATCCTTGCTATCCGCGCTGTTAACGGTGAAGTACACATAGGTCTTGCCGCCCTGAGCACTCACCAGCGGAGTAGCAGCAATGCCGTTAAATCCGGCCGGCAGTTCTTTACCGTCAGCAGCGGTGACCATCGTGGTCTTACCGGTCTTCAGATTATAGAGAGCCAGAGCAGAGCCAGTAGCCGTCTGTCCGCCGACAATCAAGTTTTCGCCAGCCACCGCCGGTGCGCTCATGTTATTAGTAAGACCCAGGTCGACTGTCTTCTGCTCGCTCAGCACGCCCCTCGCCGAAAGCGAAATCACATGGAGCTTTCCATCGTGCGTCATCTGATAGAAGGTCGAACCATTGGACAGATCGGCGACACAGTCGGCGTTCGCGAGAGCGCCGAGCTTCATGGTCGAAACGACATCGCCCGTCGTCTTATCAATGCACTTAAGCGTGCCCGCGCTCGTAGGAACGATGGCATACTTATCCGTCAAAGCCGCACCAGTCCAGTAATAGCCCTCGGCAGGGTCGATGTTCTGCCAAGAAACTTCGCCCGTGGCAATCTTAATGCGCGAAAGGGAGCCGTTGCCGTAGATCGCGTTGTAATTCTCGTCATACGAAATATCGACCGAGCCTACATAGACGTACTCGCCGTCCGAAACAACGGTGCAGGAGCTCTGCGTCAAGTCCGTCAAACCAGGCGTCAACCACTTGCAGATCAGCTTGTCTGCAGTAATCGCCTGGACCGCACCGCCGTTGAGCGGAACAATGATAAGGCCATTGGTATAGATCGGACGAGAGGTATAGCTCACCTTGGAGGCAAGCGGCGCAGAGGCAACCTTTTTGCCCGTGGACGAATCGATCTTAATGAGCTCGTTCTCGGTCGCGATGTACACAAAACCGTTAGCGATGACAGGTTCGCTGCAGTTGGCATACTGCTGACCAGACTCGGCCTTCCAATCGAAGGCCCACTTAAGACCGGCGGCCTGCGCAGGCGTCTTGGCATCCGTTACGGTCGAACCGTTGCCACTGTTGCCGTAGCCGGCCCACTCGGCACCCCAATCAGGAGCCGTCGCGCTCGGGTCCACGACAATCTTGTCGGGATCGGGCATGGCCGAATCGTCGGTGGTATAGGCAAGCGTAACCTTATCGCCGCTCTTGAGCGTAATCTGATTGGCGCAGAGTAAGGAGGGCTCTCCGTTGATATACAGGTGCCAATATTTATTGGTCGCAGCATCCAAGGCATACGGCTTGTGATCGAACGGCGAGTTGATGGAATTGAGGAACCAGTACTCACCACTCTGGGAGCCGTTGTACGTAACGCCCTTGGCCTTCAGGACCGTCTCAATAAGGTTCTGGGCAGTAGAGCCTTCGGGCAGAGAAACGTTGCTTGCCGAACCCCAGCGAGTATTGTTGCCGTTGACATCGGGACCGATAACATCGACAGACCCAAGCACCTGACCGGGGAGGGCATCGGCGTCAGCACCATACATAAAGGTGACGGCATCGCCCTCTTGAAGCTCGTAGGCACCGGCGCCAACGTCGGCGAACTTGCCATTTACGTAGAAGCGCCAATAGCTATTGGTCGCAGCATCCCAGCCATAGGACTTACCATCGAACGGCGAAGTAATGCCGTTGAGGAACCAGCCCCAAGACGATTCGCCAGCATCGAGAGTAAGGCCGGTCTGCTCAAGGAGATCCTTAGCAGTGGAGCCTGCCTTGAGGCTCGTCTGGCCCGTCGAAGCCCAAACCTGTTGCTTGCCGTCCTTGTCCTTACCAAGTACCTGAACGGAAGCATGGACAGAATCGGACGGCAACTGGTCGCCCCAGCCACCGTAGAACCACGTAACGGTATCACCAGCATGAATGGTGACATTGTCTGCCGTGTAGTCGCTCGACTTGCCGTTGATGAACAGCTGCCAATAGGTCGAATAATCGAGCGGCGTACCCAGTTCAACGCCGTTGTACTTAAGGCTCAGAATGAAGGAGCCCGCAGCAACGGCGTCGATGCCATTCGCCTCGAGCGCGACCTTCGTAAGGTCAAGTGCGTTCGAGCCGGACGTCACCACATACTGCGCGTTATCGACCCAAGTCTGAGTCTTGCCCTGGGCATCGCGACCAATGACGGTCACATTTGCGGCAACCTGGTCCTTAACGACAGGGGACGAGCTACCAGCCGTATAGGCAAACTCAATCTTCTGCCCCTGGGTGAGCTTGACGCTGCTCGCGCCAACCGAGGAAGACGCGCCGTCGACGAACAGCTGCCAGAAGGCATAAGTCGTCGGATCGTAGGCAAGCGTGCGACCATCGCTCGGAGATGTGATGCTTTTGAGGTAGAAGCCGTATGCCGTGTTCGGTTCGTAATCCGCTTTAAAGCCCGTCTTCTGCTGCAGCTTAACGAAGGCATCCGCAGCCGTCGCGCCCTCGTCGAGCTTGAGCTGCGTAGGTGCCACCCAGGTCTGAGCCTTGCCGTCAGCATCGGTGCCGATAATCGAGAACGAGACCTCGACCTGCTTCTTGGCGACATCGCCGGTTTCTGTCGGGTTCTCTGTCTGAACGGCAGCCGCGGCGGCAGATCCCGCTTGGCCAGCGGATGCCGTCGAAGACTGCTCGCTCGTGGCAGGGCTCTCCCCCGTCGCCGAGCCTTCGCCGCCAGTTGCTGCCTCTGCTATGGCTGCACTAGCTGCAGGCGCGCCCTCGGAATCCGAAACCTCGGCGCCGCTCTGCTCAGCGGTACCGCCCGCAAGCGCTGCGTCCTCGCCCGGCGTCGCAGCCTGAGCCACAGCCTCGGCAATGCCCTCGGCGCCCTCGGCCCACAGCTGAGCCGGCGTGGTGCCAAAGGCCATCGCGAAGGCCAGGAATGCCACCAGGCCGCGCTTGGCTACACCGCGTGCAATCGCGCCACGGCGATGCGAGACGCGCTGGCGCTCGTCCTCAAACATATCCATTTGTCTCCTACTGTCTGTACTTGGAGCGTTGCCTTGAGACTGCCCCACGTCATCGCGCATGTTGCGCTCGAGTTCCCCCATCGGGGTCCCCCTTCCCTCCAGAGCCCTATGCACACCGGCGGCAAAAGCCGCAGCCGCATGCAAGACGGGAGGCGATCCGACTTAACCTTAACGACTCGGGCACGTCGTCCGATCTGCGACGCGAGCATCCCGAGCCAAGAGGAATTACGGTTACTGGTACAGCTGGGGACTTGCACCCCGATTCTCCCAAATGCGCAGGATAACCGCGCATTCGTGCGTCTCCGCACCACCATCTAGGCCATCGATTATTACCGTCAAAATGGTATCACGCAAAAGGGCCTCGCACGCAGGCGAAGCCCAAGGTAAAAGCTATTGTTTGCGATAGGAAAATGCGGTGACGGCCGCAGCCTCTAGTGCTTGCCGCCGTGACTGTTGAGCCAGATATTGCGGCCCAGCATAAGCGCCAGCACCAGCGCGCTCACGTAGCCCATAAAGCCAATGACCGGGATACCAAACACAACCGGCTCGATGCGCGCGTAGTACACCACCGACGAACCGATAAACAGACCGGCGATCACAATTGCCATCGACATGCGGTCGATAATCCCACCTAGCTGTCGCAGCGCCTTATCGCTGCTCATGATCTGCGTGTTTACCTTAAGCTGGCCGCGCGTAAGCATACGCGAAGCCAAGCCCAGATACTCGGCCGCCTCGAGCGAGCCCTTCGCCGCGCGATAACTGCTCGCTGCAAAGTCGCGGCTCATCTCGCGCATGCGCGCATAGGTGCTTTTCTCGTTTTTAATATGCGTCTGGATGATCTGGATCATGTTGACGTTGGGCATGTACTCGGTCAACAGGCCCTCGAGCGTCACCATGCCGCGGGCGAACATCGTCACCACGCTCGGCAGCTCAACGTCATTTTTGCGCGCGAGGTTTAACAGCGAGGTCAAAAACTCGCCGATATCCAGGTCTTTAAGGTCGAGCCCGGCAAAGTCGGCAACAATAAAGTCCAAGTCGGACAAAAAGGCCGAATGGTCAAGCTCGGCCGAATCGCCGCGCGTCACGGCAAAGCGCATGAGCGAATCCTTGAGCTTTGGCACGTCGCCCTCGGCCACGGCAAAGATCATATCCTTGACGATGCCACGGTCGTGGCTCGACATGCGTCCGACCATGCCCAAGTCGATAAAGTAGACAATTCCGTCTTTGAGGATGATGTTTCCCGCATGCGGGTCGGCATGGAAAAAGCCGTCGTCGAGCACCTGCGTCGAATAGTCCTCGACGATTGCGGCACCGATCTTTTCCAAGTCATAGCCCTCGGCCACTAAGCGTTCAGGATCGGCGATCGAAATGCCGTCGACGTAATCCATAACCACCACGTGCTCGGTGCACAGGTCCAGATAGGATTTAGGGCACGTCACGCCATGAACGCTCTTATGGAACTCGTAGAAGTCGTTGAGGTTTTTGGCCTCGGCCAAAAAGTTGGTCTCCTCGCGAAACGAGGTCCACAGCTCCTCGACCACGCCGTGCAGGTCAACGAATTGATCGGTGTTGACGAACTTGGAAACGATACGCACCACCGAGCGGATGATATCGATGTCCTGCGCCATAACCTGCTGCGCACCGGGGCGCTGCACCTTGACGGCCACGTCCTCGCCCGTCACCAGACGAGCGCGGTGCACCTGCGCGAGCGATGCGCTACCAAGCGGATTGGGATCGATCGCATCGAACATCTCCCCCAGGCGCAGGCCGTATTCTTCCTCCAGACAGCGAAGCACTACCTCGTACGGCACCGGCTCCACGTCGGAGCGCAGACGACGCAGCTCGTCGCAAAAGCGTTGCGGCAGAATCTCGGACCGGTTGGCCAGAATCTGCCCCATCTTGACGAACATGGGGCCGAGTTCCTCGAGCAGGCGGCGCAAACGAACCGGCGTGAGGTTATCCCACACGCGGTACTTTTTGACCAGGCGAACAATCTGCCCAATGCGTTCGCGACGACCCGCCGGCGTGAGCTGGTATTCCTCGTCCGGTGCCATCGCGTCGGGCTCCTCGGGCACCATATCGACAGCGCGTGGCTTCTTGCGAGCGCCCGAGACGGCAGCGTCGACCTCATCGACAACCGCCGCCTCGTTACCCAGAGGATCTAGATTGTTGTAATCGGTGGTGGAATCTGCCATCTGCGCTGCTACTCGGCCTCTTCGGTATCCTTCGCATCGTCGGCCTCAACAGACTCGACGGGCACCGAGGTCACGTTGTCCTCGACCGAATCGACGATGTCGCGCACATGAGCCAGGAAGGCCGTGCGCTCGGGCGCGGTCATAACGCGGACGCGAGCCAGAATGAGCTCGTCGAGCACGCGTTGGGCCGCGGTCTCGCCCTGCATGCCCAGACGCTCGGTCAGGTCGGAGATGGTGCCGCCGGCCTGCTCGAACATGTCGGACACGCTACGGGCGATATCGGGGGTGGCGGTGTCCTTGCGGACCTGCTCGCCTTTGGTGTTAAGGTCGTCGAGGACCTTCTTGCCGCCTTCGACAGCAACGGCGGCAGCGCCAAAGCCCACGTTAATGGCGCCGTTAACAAGCTGATCGAGTTTCATAACCATGGTTGTCTCCAATCACAAACAACTGCATTGGCGTTCTTGTACCCAAGATTGAGCGAAAGCGACAAAGCGTTTTAGCGCTATTCGATCGACGGGAAATCCCTACCTCACGTTGTCGTTCATCGCGAAAGAGTTCTTCATGGCGCAGCTCGTGGTGTAGAGCACCTTGCCCAGCAGGGCATCGGTCTCCACGCGAACACGCTCGGCAAAGGCCTCGTTGGCGCGTGCAAGCTCGGCAGGCACCTCGACCTCGGGCAGAGCGGCTACGGCAGCGTCGACGTCATGGATCTGCTTGTGGCCCATGCCACCGACCTTCTCCTGATAGTCCTCCACAGCGCGGCCGCACTCATGGAAGCGGACGTCGGCCAGGGCGCCGATCAGGCGGTTGGCCCAGTAGAAGTTTTCGGACGTCACGCGAGCCTGCGTGTCGGCATAGTACTCGGGCATGGTCTCGACGTTGGCGTACAGCGGAACCAGCGCGTTAAACGAGTTGGAGCCAAAGGCCATCCACTGCACGGCGCGATAGGCCGGCTGCGCATAGGGACGCAGCTGCAACACGGCGAGCTGGCTGTTGCGGTTGATGCCGATGGGGCGATAGGCGCCGCGCGTGGCGGGCGTGCCCTTGCTGCCGTAGCAGTCGTACTCCGTGCCCTGGTAGTGGCTCGAGAGTACGTACTTAATGTCCTCGATGGTCACCTTGCGCTCGGGCACACGGCTCCAGGGGATGTCGTCGCTCTCGGGCGTGTAGTCGGCGTCGGGGCCGTCCCACACATCGCTGGGGTTGAGGCAGCGCTGCATGTACCAGGCGCGCGGCGTGTTGTAGACATGGTCGCTGTCGCTGTGTGAGCCAAAGGCCTCGCGCGGGTTAAAGACCGCAACCGGACCGTCACCATCGACGCCCAGCGTCAGGTCCAGATGCCACTCGGCCATCCAGGAGCGCAGGTCGGCGGAGCACATGTGGTCGGCCTGGTCGCCCTCGGCGTCATCCAGGTCAAAGCTGTCGATACCCAATTGGTTGGGCATGGTCACATAGGCGTCATCGGGCACACGCTTGGCAATCCAATGATGGCCGCCGATGGTCTCGAGCCACCAGATCTCGTCCACATCACTAAAGGCGATGCCGTTGTTCTCATAGGTGCCGTAGCGCTCGAGCAGGTCGCCCAGGATACGCACGCCGTCGCGGGCGGACTTGGCATACGGCAGCACCAGGGTCACCATGTCCTCCTCGCCCAGGCCACCGGGCCGTGCCGGAACGTATCCATCCTCGCCTTCGTTGCCCTTGGCGGGCACGTAGTCCACAAGCGGGTCGGCACCGCGGACGCGCTCGTTGGTGGTGAGCGTCTCGGTTGCGGACATGCCCACATTGAGCTCGTTGAAACCGGCCTCGGCCCAGATGCCGTGGCCCGGGACAACATCGGGGACGCTCGTGTAGCGCATGGGGTTATCGGGCAGTTCAACGGTCAGGTGACTCAGGACGCTCGTGTAGACGCGCGGCTGCTCGTCGGGATGCACTACGCGCATGCGCTTGGGCTCAAACACCCCGTTGGACGAGTCCTCGTTACGCGCGACAAGCGTCGACCCGTCGTAGCTCGCGTTCTTACCAACCAAAATCGTTGTGCACGGCATGCGCATCCTCCTTGAGCGAAGAAATCAAACGGCAACAGTGTATCGCTTCGACGCAAAAAGGGCGAAACCACGGCCTCGGCAGCCCCCGTGGTCAAAAAATGCCAAATATGAGTACTGTCACTAATTTAGTAACAGCAATTTTGCTACGCATGGGTGTCGAAAGTCTACATTTGTTCAAAAATTAGATGATGTACTTCCCCATAGGTCCAATAAAATAGGCTCTCTATCGATAATAAATATCGTAAGAGAGCCAAATTAACCTAAAATATATGTGACTATCTTGGCAACAGTACTCATATTTGGCATTTTTTGTCCACGGGGTATAGAACTAACCCCTCAAACAGCCCAAAACGCCTATTTCAATGCGCGCTCGGCGGTGGCGCGCGCAGACGTGGTGTAAGAGCGTCCTGAGGTCCGTCGCTGCAAGACC
>JAYBVN010000061.1:0-5907 GCA_037320555.1 Collinsella sp.
CGGCGCTTAAACAAAAACCACCACAAAGGTGCCTGTCCCCTTTGTGGTGGTTGTGATGGTTGAGCGTCAAAAGTGAACGTGTCGCTACTTGGAGAGCTCGTCGGCGAGGGCCTCGATCTGGGCGCGCGAGGCGTCGTTGAGCGAGCCCAGCACAGTCACCTTGTTCTGCGTCAGGGTGATGTCCTTCATGCCCTCGAGCTCCTTGGTCATAACCTTGGCAGCTGCGGGCGCCCAGGAACCGGACTCGACAAGCGCCACGGTGCGGTTCTGGTAGGCATGCTCGGCGAGCGTGTGGATAAAGGTGCTCATGCACGGGAAGATCTCGCCCTGATAGGTAATGGAGGCGAGCACCAGACGGTCGTAGCGGAACGCATCCTCAACGGCCTCGGCCATGTCGTCGCGAGCCAGGTCAAAGACGGAGACCTTCTGGCCGCGAGCCTCGAGCGCAGATGCGAGCTCCTCGACGGCAGCCTTCAGATGGCCATACACGCTCGCATAGGCGATCGTGATGCCCTCGTCCTCGGGCTGGTAGCTCGACCAGGTGTTATAGGTGTCGAGGTAGTAGCCCAGGTTCTCGGTCAGCACGGGGCCGTGGAGCGGGCAGATGATCTGAATGTCCAGGTCGGCGGCCTTCTTGAGAACGGCCTGCACAAACTTGCCGAACTTACCGACGATGCCAAAGTAGTAGCGGCGAGCCTCGCAAGCCCAGCCCTCGGGATCCTCGATGTCGTTGGCGCCAAACTTGCCAAAGCCGTCGGCACTAAAGAGCACCTTGTCGGTGGACTCGTAGGAGAAAATCACCTCGGGCCAGTGAACGTTGGGGGCGCCGATAAAGGTCAGGCTGTGGCCGCCCAGATCGAGCACATCGCCCTCTTTGACGACCATTTTGCGCTCGGGGAAGTCGGTGCCAAAGTAGTTGACCATCATGCGGAAGGCGCCCATGCTGGCCACAATCTGTGCCTGGGGATAGCGCTCCATAAAGGCGGCGATACCGGCGGAGTGATCGGGCTCCATGTGATGGACGACCAGGTAGTCGGGCGTACGGCCGTCGAGCGCGGCCTCGAGGTTGCCGAGCCACTCGTCAACAAAACCGCCGTCGACTGAATCGGCGACAGCGATCTTTTCGCCCAAGATAACGTAGCTGTTGTATGCCATACCGTTCTCGGACACGTCGTACTGGCCCTCGAACAGTTCAATGTCGTGATCGTCGACACCGATGTAGCGGATATCCTTGGTGATCTCCATCAGGCAAAGCCTCCTAGATAGACAAAAGAACCCGTCTATCATAACACTCGGCAGTATCCCAACTGTTATCTGCCAGCATCCATACCGATTGTAATTGAGGCGGAATATACTGCCGTTGACCTGCACAAACTATGCGCGCAGTATCGCCGTGCTATGTCGAATAATGAGCTGGCCGGGAATACGAATGGCAACGGTTTTGCCCGCCGTACCCGCCTCGGGAACCGCATGCTCAAACACCTCGCGTCCGCGCTGATGTAGATCGAATCGCACGGTCGTGAGCTCGTTGTGTGCCACAAAATCATCGAGCGAATCATCGACGCCCACCACGCTCACGTCCTCGGGCACGCGCAGACCGCTATCGCGCAGCGCTGCAATCGCGCCATTTGCCATCTGGTCGTTTGCCGCATAAATCGCCGTCATGGTGCGGTCGTGCTCGGCCAGGTACCTGCCGGCCTCGTAGCCGCTGTTGGCAGACCAGTCGCCCTCGAGCGGCTCTGCCGGCTCGATGTGTTTACGCTCGAGTGCATCCTGCCAACCGGCACGACGAAATTGCTCGTCGACCGAGAACGACGGGCCGCCAATATAGCGAATCTGCTCGTGCCCCAGCTCAAACAGGTGATCCATAAGCAATAGCGAGCAGCCGTAATGGTCGGAGTCGACCGTGGTCACGCGCGGGTGCGCGTACATGGTAACGATGACCGTGCCAATGCCCGGCAGTGGATCAAACGTCTCAAAATCGGGCGCCATGCGGCTCATGCCGATGATGATGCCGTCCACCGGCAATGCGGCCATACGACGCGTGGCCTCGGCAAGCGAAAACTCCTCGGTCTTGGACATCTCGACCAGCGTGATGGCGCAATTATGCTCGCGAGCAGCGCTGGCGATGCCGTCGATCATTGAGAGGTTGCCAAACTTGGTGACATCGTTGACGCACAGGCCGACCGAATGGTAACGGCCGTCGCGCAGCGAGCGACCAGCATAACTCGGACGAAAGCCGAGCTCTTGCATGGCGGCCTGCACGCGCTGTCGCGTCTGCTCGTTAACGTTGGGCAAGCCGTTGGCGACGCGCGAAACCGTCTGCTGCGAAACGCCGGCAGCGCGGGCGACGTCGGCCATGGAGACCGGACGCGTACCTGTATCGTTGGACGGGCGCCTTGCCACAGAATCACCTTCACCCTTGCGAGATCTGAATAGCGTGAATGCCGGCCCGGGCAGAAATACACCCCGCGCCGAGGCCCGCTATCATCGGACGCATGTTAACGTACTCTACTTTTTCTATCTGCATCTCTTCTGCTTTATAAGTCCATACGGCACTACCGTTCACGGCCAAATATCGACCGATTACCAGATTCTCAAAAAGTGACAAGCGTTGTGTTATGAGTACGTTAACATAGCCCGTAACATGCGATATCGTGAACACCTGGTTCATGCCGCTTTAAGTTGTTAACGTACTCATAACGACGCAAAACTCGCCCGTGCGCGCCAAGGAAAGGACTCCCATGACCACCCCCGACGAAAAGACATTCGCCACACTCACCAAGCTGTTTGAGGAGGAGTTTGGCCCCATCGGCGACCGCCAGGTGCTCTATGTGCACGCGCCCGGCCGTTCCGAGATCAGCGGCAACCACACCGACCACGAGGGTGGCCACGTTATCGCCGGCTCGCTCGATGTCGCCGTTGACGGCATCGCCGTGGCAACCGATTCCAACAAGGTTCGCGTCGCCGACGAGGGCTATCCCACGTTTGAGATCACGCTCGACACGCTGGGTATTCAAGAGTCCGAGAAGGGCACGTCCGCAAGCCTCGTGCGCGGTATGGCCCACGAGGCCGCAGCCCTTGGCGTTGAGCCCCAGGGCTTCGACTTCGCCTTCACCTGCTCTGTCCCTTCGGGCGGCGGCCTTTCCAGCTCCGCTGCTGTCGAGGCGGCATACGGTCGCGCCATGGAGACGCTCTGGGGAGCACCCGCCATCGAGCCCGTCGCGCTCGCCCAGATGAGCCAGCGCACCGAGAACAACTATTACGGCAAGCCCTGCGGTCTGATGGACCAGGCCGCCGTTTGCTTGGGCGGCCTCGCCTACATGGACTTTGAGGATCAGGCTCAGCCTAAAACCCAGAAGCTCGAGCTCAACTTTGAGGATCACGGTTATGCGCTCGTGCTCGTTAAGGTCGGTGCCGACCACGTGGCCGCCACCGATGACTACGCCGCCGTTCCGCGCGAGATGCAGGACGTCGCCGCCGAGTTTGGCAAGGCACGCCTGTGCGAGGTAAACGTGGCGGACTTTGACGCCAAGCTCCCCGAGCTGCGCGCCAAGCTGGGCGACCGTGCCTGCCTGCGCGCCGTTCACTACTGGTACGAAAACGGCCTGGTCGACAAGCGCTGGGCCGCCCTGAACGCCGGCGACATCGATCAGTTCCTGGTCCTGACGCGCGAGTCCGGCGCCAGCTCTGCCATGTACTTACAGAATGTCGTTGCCAAGCTGGGCTCCGAGCAGCCCTCGATGTATGCCCTGGCACTGGCCGAGCACGTGCTCGACGGCCGTGGCGCCGTCCGTATCCACGGTGGCGGCTTTGGTGGCACCATCCAGGCCTTCGTGCCGCTCGATCTGGTCGACACCTTCATTGCCAAGATGAACGGCTGGCTGGGCGAGGGTTCTGCCCGCCACTACGCTATCTCTGACAAGGGGGCTTACGCGGCATGGCTGTAATGACTGACGTGCGCGAGGCCGCGCAGAACCTGATCGAGTACGCTATCCACCGATCGATGATCGGCCAGGACGATCGCATCTGGGCGTATAACACCATTCTCGAGTGCATCGGTGCTACGGGCCCGGCGCTCGACATGGCCTGGGCGCTCCAGGTCGAGAAACTCTCGCTCTTGCACCCCGACACCCTGCCCAACTTTGACCTTGAAGGCACACTTGCCGCGCTTGCCGAGGCGGCTGTTGCCAACGGCGCCGCCGAGGACACGGCATCGGGCCGCGACCGCATCGCCATGCGCATCATGGGCGCGCTCATGCCAAGGCCTTCGGTTGTAAACGAGGAGTTCAACGGACGTATGGGCGTCAACGAGCCCCGCGCCGCGACCGACTGGTTCTACGGCCTGTGCTGCGACGCCGGCTACGTGCGCCGTGCCGCTATCGCGCGCAACATAAAATGGAGCACCCCCACCAACTGGGGCGACCTGGAGATCACCATCAACCTGTCAAAGCCCGAAAAGGACCCGCGCGATATTGCCGCGGCCGGTGCCGCCAAAAACACGGGCGAGAAGTATCCCGCCTGTCAGCTCTGCATCGAGAACGAGGGCTACCCCGGACGCTCCGCCGCAGCCGACGGCGGCGCTCATCCCGCCCGTCAGAACCTGCGCGTTATTCCCATCCAGCTCGACGGCGAGCGCTGGGGCTTCCAGTACAGCCCGTACGCGTACTTTAACGAGCACTGCATTGCCATGAGCTCCGAGCATCGCCCGATGCACGTCGACCGCAAGGGCCTGACCTGCCTGCTCGACTTTGTGGACCTGTTCCCGCACTACTTTATTGGCTCCAACGCCGACCTGCCCATCGTGGGCGGCTCGATTCTGTCGCACGACCACTTCCAGGGCGGCGCGCACGAGTTCCCCATGATGCACGCCGCCGAGGTCTCGCAGTTTAGCGTGCCCGGCTTTGACCAGGTCAGCGGTACCGTGTTGCAGTGGCCGCTTTCGGTGCTGCGACTGCGCTCGCACGACCGCGCCCAGCTGCTCGACGCCGCCGAGAAGATTATCCTCGCCTGGCGCGAGTGGACCGATGAGTCGGTGGGCGTCATCGCGCACACAGCCGACGGCGTGGCGCACAACACTGTGACGCCCGTCATCCGCCGCGTCGACTCCCGCGGCAACGCCGGCGGCGAGATCTACGAGGCCTACCTGGCGCTTCGCTGCAACATCACGACCGACGAGCATCCGCTGGGCGTATTCCACCCGCATGCTGAGTACCACCATATTAAAAAGGAGAACATCGGCCTGATCGAGGTCATGGGCCTGGCCATTCTTCCGCCGCGCCTGGTTCCCGAGCTCGGCGCTGTCCGCGAGCATCTGCTGGCAGCCAAGGCCGATGCCAGCTACGACCTTGCCGGCGCGCTCAAGGGCGACGACCTTTGCCGCAGCCACGCCGCATGGGCCGAGGACGTCTTTGCACGCCGCGCCGATGAACTTACGACCGACAACGCCATCGATATCCTGCACGAGGAGGTGGGCGTGGTGTTTGGCCACGTGCTCGACAACGCCGGCGTCTTTAAATGGGACGAGGCAGGACGCGCCGCCCAGCAGCGCTTTATCGACTCGCTGTAGCACGCGAGCTCGAACGCACGCACTTAACAAATAGCGCCTACACGACAACGGCGCCCGCCGGCAACATCGCCGGCGGGCGCCGTTTTCTGATGCAAGGGTAGCTAATTTGCACCAAAACAAGGAGTGTTCCAAACTGCCGGCAGAGAAGGAACGTCCCCAGGTGCCGACTTAAACTCCCACATTATTCGATGGAAAAGCGTGGTTGCCTCACACATTATTCGATTGAAAAACGTGGTTTACTCCCACATTTTTCGATGGAAAGACCAAGACGGTCTTATACTAACCATGATCGTTAGGGGGCAGTATGCAGCGACAGCTAATGGACGAACTCATCGCTT
>JAYBVN010000062.1:0-11108 GCA_037320555.1 Collinsella sp.
TTAGATGAATATCTTAGTACTAACGTGACAGATGTAAACCACCGTCTGTCGATTGATTAATTTGCCCCACGGGCTTGCTTACTGGGCGAATTGGCTGCGGTAGAGTTCGGCGTAGAAGCCGCCTGCCGCTAGCAGCTCGTCGTGCGTGCCGCGCTCGATAATCTGGCCGTCGCGCATGACCAGAATGCAGTCGGCGTTGCGGATCGTCGACAGGCGGTGCGCCACCACAAAGCTTGTGCGGCCGGCCATAAGCTCGTCGAATGCCGCCTGCACCTGCAGCTCGGTGCGCGTATCGATACTCGAGGTCGCCTCGTCCAGCAGCAGAATCGCCGGGTCGGTGAGCATGACGCGCGCGATGCACAGCAGCTGCTTTTGACCCTGGCTAAACGTGCCGCCGTCCTCGCCGATCACCGTATCGTAGCCGCTTGGCAGCTGCACGATAAACTTGTGCGCGTGCGCACGCTTGGCGGCTTCGATAACCTGTTCGCGCGTGGCATCCGGGCAACCGTAAGCGATGTTTTCCGCCACCGTGCCCTCGAACAGCCACGTATCCTGCAGCACCATGCCAAAGGCGCGGCGCAGGCTTGCGCGCGTGTAGTCACGCGAAGACCTGCCATCGACCATGATGCGTCCGGCATCGATATCGTAAAAGCGCAGCAGCAGGTTGATGAGCGTCGTCTTGCCGCAGCCCGTGGGGCCGACCAGGGCAAAGCGCATGCCGGGCTTAGCCTCGATGCAGATATCCTGCAGCAGTTTGCGGTCGGGCACGTAGCTAAAGTCCACGTGTTCAAAAGTCACCTCACCCTGCGGGGCGGTAAGCTCTACAGCGTCCGACGCGTCGGGCTCCTGCTCGCGCGCATCGAGCAGCGCAAACATGCGGCGCGCCGAGGCGTACGCGGTCTGGATCTGCGTAATGACGTTGGTGACCTCGTTGAACGGCTTGGTGTACTGGTTGGCATAGGACAGGAAGATCTGCACGCCGCCCACCGTAAGCGCCGCGGGCACGCCCGTGATCACGCCCACGCAGCCGATCACAGCGACCACGGCATAGATGATGTTGTTGATAAAGCGCGTGCCGGGGTTGGAGAGCGAACCCATAAACTGCGCGCGCTCGCCCGCGGTGTAGAGCTCGGCATTGAGCGCGTCGAAGCGCTGCTGAGCGTTCGAGCCATAGGCAAAGGCGTCGACAAGCTTTTGCTCGCCCACATACTCCTCGATATGGCCGCCAAGCTGACCCTGAATACGCTGCTGCGCCGTAAAGCTCTTGTTGGAGAGTTTGGCGATGGCGCTAGCCGCAAAGATGGAGAGCGGCGTGACGAGCACCACTACGAGCGTCATGGTCAGGTTAATGGAGAGCATAAACGCAAGCGTGCCAACGATGGTGATAACGCCGGTGAAAAGCTGGGTAAAGCCCTGCAGCAGACCGTCGCCCACCTGGTCGACGTCGTTGACCACGCGGCTCATAAGGTCGCCGTGGGCATGGCTGTCGATAAAGCTGAGCGGCATGCGGCTGAGCTTATCGCTCGCCTCAACGCGCATGTCGCGCACCGTCTCGTAGGACAGGCGGTTAACGCAGTAGCCTTGCAGCCACTGGAAGGCCGCGGCACCTACCACGACGAGCGCGAGTTTGGTAACGAGCGGCAGTAGCGCGTCGAAGTCCACCTGCACGGCAGCAACGATCAGGTCGATGCCCTCGCCGATGAGAATAGGTGTGTAGAGCTGCAGAATCACCGAGACGGCGGCACTCACAAACGACGCCGCAAACGAAATACGGTGCGGACGGACGTAGCCCATCAGGCGGCGGGTCACCGCGCCCACGGGATAGCGCTCAGGGTCGCCGGGCTGGCGCGGACCGTCGCCCAGGTCGTTGAGGTTATCGTTGCCGGACACGTTGGCCGTCATCGTGGCGACCGAACCGGAAGAAGTATACGGATTCATTTAGCAGCCCTCCTTTGCGCAGACGGATGCGGAGGCGGTTGGGGCGGACGCGGGCGCCGCACTCCCCTGCCGGCCCTCGAGCTCCTCGCGGCGCAACTGCGACTGGCAAATCTCGCGGTAGAGCTGGCAGCTTGCGTACAGCTCGTCATGCATGCCCAGGCCTGCGACCGAGCCGTGGTCGAGTACGCAGATCATGTCAGCGTCGCGCACGGTCGAGACGCGCTGGCTTACGATCACCGTCGTGAGCGGCAGCCCGCCCTCGGCGGCACCGCGCACGCTACGCTCGCGGATGGCATGGCGAAGCGCCGCGTCGGTCTTAAAGTCGAGCGCCGAGGCGGAGTCGTCCATGATCAATATCTGAGGCGAACCCACCAAGGCACGCGCGATAGTCAGGCGCTGGCGCTGGCCACCGCTGAAGTTCTTGCCGCCCGCCTCGACCGGGGCGTCGAGCCCCTGCGGCTTGTTGCGCACGAACTCGCTCGCCTGCGCCATATCGAGCGCCGCCCAAAGTTCCTCGTCGGTCGCCGACTCGTCACGCCAGGTCAGGTTGCTGCGGATGGTGCCGCTCACCAGCGACGCTCGCTGCGGAACGGTCGCGACCACGTGGCGCAGCTGGCCGAGCTGCCAGGCACGCACGTCGGAGCCCATCACGCTCACGCTGCCGGTGCTCGCATCGTACAGGCGCGGAATAAGCGAGACGAGTGTGGACTTGCCGCTGCCCGTGCCGCCGATAATGCCGAGCGTTTTGCCCAACGAAAGTTCCAGGGTCACATCGCTCACGGCATTGGCCGCGCCGGCGCCAAACGAGAAGCTCGCATGGTCAAAGCTCAGCGCGGGAGCCGGGGCGTCGACGTCCGTCGCGAGCGCCTGGGGCAGCGCGACCGGCTCGTTGCCCTCGTCAGCGATGCTCGGCACGCAATTGAGCACCTCGTTGATACGCGACGCGCTGGCGCTCGCCTTGGTAAAAACAACGACCAGGTTGGCCACGTAGACGATGGAGGTGAGGGTCTGCGTCATGTAGTTGACGAACGCCATGACCTGGCCCTGCGTGAGCTCGCCCACGTTGACCTGGATGCCGCCCACCCACAGGATGGCGCACACGCCCAGGTTCATCACCAAAAACGTGACGGGGTTGAGAATCGACGAGAGCTTGCCCACCGCGATGGCAGTATTGGCCTGATCATCGGCAGCTTGGGCAAAACGCTCGCGCTCGTGGTTCTCGCGCACGAAGGCGCGAACCACGCGAGCGCCCGAAAGGCCTTCGCGGCAGATTAGCGCGATGCGGTCGAGCTTTCCCTGCAGCTGCTTGTAGTACGGAATACAGCGCGCCATGACAAACCAAAACACCAGGCCGATGGCGGGCGTGCAAATCAAAAAGATAATGCCGAGCTTAAGGTCGATGGCAAGGGCCGCGACCATGGAGCCCACCGCTAGGAAGGGCCAGCGGATGAGCATGCGCACGCCCAGCGCCACAGCGAGCTGCACCTGGTTGACGTCGTTGGTGATACGCGTGATGAGCGACGGCGTGCCAAAACGGTCGAGTTCGGCATAGCTCAGCTTGTTGATATGCTGGTAGAGCGCGCCACGAATGTCGGTGCCCATGCCCTGCGAGGTGAGCGCCGCCATCTTTTGGCAGACGAGCGTAAACGAGATGCCGATCACAGCCATGGCGGCAAGCAGCATACCGTAGTGGATAACGGCGTTCACGTCGTGCGCCCCAATGCCCTTATCGATCATCTGGGCAATCACCAGCGGCGTCAGCAGGTCAAAGATCACTTCGATTAGCTTGCACGCAGGGCCGATCACCATATATCGGCGAAACTTACCACCAAAACGCCTGAGCAGCTCAATCATGTATAGGCGCTCCCTATCATCATCCACATTCAATTCGAACCATGATAGTACCGCCACCCCAAAAGAAGCGTAAACAACTCGTCATTTCTAACGGGATTCAGTTTTCAGGGGAGGGGTATACGCGCACACCCAGCCAGTGTCGGGTCAACTAGCATGGTATATTTACATTAGTGCTACCAAGTTAGTCGCCGACCCTTGAAATGAGGTGCCGAGATGAACGACATTCTCGCAAGAAGAGCAAGACGAGCAACTGCGGGCATCGCCCTTTCCGCGGCACTTGTCGCGGGAATCGCCCCCGTAACGGCGATCGCGGCAGAAACCAGCGCCCCCACCGGTGCAGTTGCCTTGCAGACGGAAGATGCGGCCGCCGCAAAAGAAAAAGCGTATGCAGCCATGCAGGAAGCGCTCAAAACCTTCGAGGCCGCAAAAGACGCCGCAAGTCCCGAGAAAATTGCGGAAATCGATGATGACATTGCCGCTTTTCAAGAGATCTACGACATGGTGGTGGCGGAAGCCGCCAAACAGAGGGAACCCCTTCCCGCCATGCAAGCGAACGTCGATGCAGCCCAAGCCAAATACGATGAGGCCCACAACCGGACAAGCGGCCTTCAGGCAGAATTAGATAAGGCACTTGAAGCACTCGGCGGCGAGGAGCCCAGCACAGCTATTAAGGAGCATATTAAGCAGTTGCGCATGGAGATCATGACGGCAGAAAGGCGAGAAGAATCTTGTGAAGATGATCTTCACCGCTACCAACGCCGGCTCGAAAGCCAGGAAAAACAGGTTCAGTATTTCGAAAGTGAGGCAAAGGAAGCTAAAGCCCACATCGACGAGGACATAGCCAAGCAAAATGCGCTCCTCGGCGATTTGGAAAAGGCGCAAGCGGCCTATGACGACGCCTGCAAGGCATACGAAGAGGCAAAGGCCGCGGCAGACAAGGCCACCTCGCCCGAGATAACGAAACCGACCGAGACGACGCCTCCCTCCGGCTCAACGCAACCCGCCGAGGCGACACCGCCCGTTGCCTCACCTGCAACCGGCAAAGACGCCCTACCAAGCTCGACCAAGCAGGCGAACTCGAGCAGCGGCAAGCAAGCAAATACGACCGCCGGCAAGCTCGCGAACACGGGCGACACAGCACCGAGCGCAATAGCACTCGCAGGAATCGCCGCCATGGGACTCGGAATAACCGCCACAGCCACACGCCGCATCAAGAACTCAAAATAGCCGACAGAGCATTCTGCCTTCACCAATCCACAAGCCCAGAGACAAAAAGAGGCTCGTTTCCCCAACCTAGGGAAACGAGCCTCTTTAACTGCAAAAATTCAAGCAACAGCACCGCCGCCTCTTGAACCACATAGCCATCAATGCCCAGACAACACCAGCAAGCCGCATTCCACAAGGGATAGATTTAAATTAGATAAACGCGCCTTTACGGATGATTTTTGGACGACGGGGCCCGGTCAGCGGCGAGGTGTTTGGTAGTCGAGCGATCCCGCAGGCGAAGCCGAGGACCAGCGAGACACCAAATACCTCGCCGCCGGCCGGGCCGTGTCGCGGCACCAAAAAGCGCCCGTGCGCTCGATGGATTCGGATGCCCGACAGAGGCTCCTTATGGCTGCTTCCTTCCGGACCTGACCAGATTCGGAACATGTCGTCATCCGAACCCATCGAACGCGCTAGGCGCTCGGTATATCTTACCTGCTCCCGCCCGCCAGAGCAAGGTAGCTAATTTGGGACGGAGCTTTTTTGACTACTTTTGCAGCCCGATTGCCAGAGCAGCCAATGAGTAGTCAAAATAGTCCGATCCCAAAATGACCGGCTTGGTGCCGCACCACAGAAAGGGCCCATCTACTACGTTTAGGCCGCAGGGGTCAACCATAGCCGGCTTTTTCGAAAATCGGCAAGCTTTCTACCTGCGGTTTTGTTTTTGCAAATTCCGGGATGGTCGAAGGTGGCCGGTTTAACGTAGTAGATGGTCGCATTTCGTGGCAAACGGTCCGACCCAAGGCACAAGGCGGCCAACCTCGAATGGCCATTCTCGAAGTTGCGGTGGAATACGGACTGAATTGGCCCCTTAAAGGCAAAAACGCTCCGTATTTCACCGCGACTTATCGAGGGGATGGGTTTTAGATACGGCCAAGGTCGTAGGATCGAGCGGCCGCTTCGCCGGCGCAGATGAGGTTGGTTGTGGCTTCTTGCGGATCGAGTGCCTGTTCCAGGCCCATGGGTTTGCGGCAAATCGGCAGTACAAGGTCGATGCCTTGCCCATACACCGCATCCAGGTTATCAGCGCGACCGCCCACGACAGCAATCACCGGCTTGCCATATCGCTTCGCACGACGGGCCACACCCACCGGCGCCTTACCGGCGGCGGACTGCTCATCCATATTGCCCTCGCCCGTTATGACCAGGTTGACATCGCGTACGCGCTCGTCAAACCCAATCAGATCGAGCACCGTCTCCACGCCCGAACGCAGCTCCGCACCGAGCGCCAGTAACGCCGCGCCCAAGCCACCGGCAGCGCCCGCGCCGGGTACACCGAGCACCGAGCCAAATGTCCGTGCGCCCTCGGGTGTGCGCAACAACCCCTGGGCTCGAGCTCTGGCAATCGCCGCATCGAGCAAGCGACCGTAGCCGACCATCCAGCCGTCGTATCTGCGCAGCACCTCGACATCATCCGCCGGCAGGCCCTTCTGCCCGCCAAACACCGCCAGTGCGCCTCGACGCCCCACGAGCGGATTCTCGACATCCGAAAGCACAACGATGCGAGCATCATCCAAAGCCTGCAGCGCGGGCGCCAAATCAACGCTCGCCACCTGCTCAAGGCCGGCAAGACCGGGGGCGACATCGCAGCCCCGATCATCGACCACACGCGCGCCCAGCGCCTGCAGCATGCCGGCGCCACCGTCGTTGGTGGCACTGCCGCCCAGACCAATATAGAGTGTCCTTGCGCCCATGCGAACTGCGCGAAGCATAAGCTCGCCCACGCCATAGGTCGAAGCCGCCAACGCCGCCGACTCCATACAGCTCGAATACCCAATACCCGCCGCCTCGGCCATCTCAATTACAGCCGAGTCGCGCTCGTCGTCCACCAGCATCCGGGCAGACACGCGATCGCCCAAGGGACCTGCCACCTCACAGGTCACAATCTCACCGCCGCACGCGGCGATGGCGTCGAGCGTTCCCTCGCCACCATCTGCCAGCGGCAAAGCGTTCAGCTCGGCATCGGGCCACACACGGCGCATGCCCTCGGCAACCGCCGCCTCCGCCTGCGCGCTCGAAACGCTGCCCTTAAAGGAGTCAATCGCCAGCAGCACACGGCGGGGCCGGCGGCACGCAGGACCAAAGTCAACCGCCGTACCAGCATCCTCACCGACACCTGCAAGCGCTGCGGCGTGAGCGGCATGCGCCTCAAGATCGGCCCCACAACCGCCATCAGCGCCGCCCGCTCCGCGCAGACCGCCAAAATAGCTAATCAGCAGCTCACGGCATTCATCCGCCAGGACCCCAGCCGTCACGTTAAACCGATGATTCAGGCGCGAATCGGCATTCAGGTCATACAGCGAACCCAGCGCGCCCGCCTTGGCATCACTCGCGCCATACACGCAGCGCCCCACGCGCGCGTTGACCATAAGGCCCGCGCACATGCAGCAGGGTTCCAACGTCACATAAACCGTACAGTCGAAAAGGCGCCAGCGGCCAAGCGCCTGGGCAGCGGCGCACACGGCCGCAAACTCGGCATGAGCCGAAGGGTCCTGGTCGAGCTCGCGACGATTATGCGCCCGCGCGACGATCTCACCGTCGCGCACCACTACGGCTCCGATGGGCACCTCGCCCACCGCCGCGGCGGCGCGCGCCTCGGCCAGTGCCTCGCGCATGAACTTCTCGTCGATTTCGGTGATCGTCATCGTTCGCCTTCCCTGTTGCAAATTCAAAACGATGCTATCATTACGACTCACGGAGAGATGGCAGAGCGGTTGAATGCGGCGGTCTTGAAAACCGTTGAGCGCGAGAGCGTTCCGGGGGTTCGAATCCCCCTCTCTCCGCCACTCCTAGTGATGCACCGGTGTCATGGTCCGCTCAAACAGCGCATCGACCACGTCGGCTATCTCAGGTCGACGCTCAAGATCGTGGCCCGATTCCCACCATATCGTGAAAAGACGAATAATACCGCCGGCGACAAACTCAGACGTCGTCTCGAGTGACACGGGGGCCAGGGCGTCCTCGGCAAGCACGTTCATCACACGCTCGCGGATGGAGCGGGCAATGCGGTCGCAAATAACGTTGGTCAACATGCCCGACATGCTGCTTGCCAAAATGTTATCCATGAGCCGCTCGTGCGTCAGAATCAAATCCATGGCATCGTCCAAAATCGCGTGCCGAAGCGCGCGCACGTCCTCGGCAGACACTGCGCCGGCCTCATCGGGCTGTTTTTGCGGCAAGCCCGACATGAGCTCATCGATATAAAAGGCAAAGTAATCGTTCTTGTCGCGAAAGTGCTTGTAGAACGTCGTGCGGCGAATCATGGCGCGGTCGCACAGCATGGCAACCGTCAGGTCCTCAAAACGATGCTCCTCGAGAAGCTCGGTAAAGGCATCGAACAGGGCGCGGTAGGTTTTCTTGATGCGAAGGTCCACTGGTATCGCCATCCTCAGGGCAAAGACAACACTCGTCAATCTGTCGCATATCTTACACCTGTACCTCGCGCGCTTTGCCCCGGTGCCAACCCCGCCGAAAACACAACGCTTACCGGAAAGTTCGGCACGGTCAAACGTTGCGGGTATACTAGTAGCGTTATACCAACGGCAGCTGGCGCATGCCGCCGCGGCCATTCGAAACGGAGACATCATGATTACCGTCATCATCGGCATCGTTGTTGTCATTGTGATTGTCTGCGCCATCGCCGGCATCTACAACAACATGGTCACCAAGCGTAACCGCATCGATAACGCCTGGCAGAACATCGATACGCAGCTGCAGCGCCGCAACGACCTGATCCCCAACCTGGTCGAGACCGTCAAGGGCTACGCCAAGCACGAGCAGGAGACGCTCTCCGCCGTGATCAGCGCGCGTAACACCGCCGTCAAGGCCACCACGCCCGAGGCCAAGATGGAAGCCGACAACGTGCTGACCGGTGCGCTGCGTCAGCTCTTCGCCGTAGCCGAGGCCTATCCCGATCTTAAGGCAAACACCAACTTTACGCAGCTGCAGGCATCGCTCGAGGATACCGAGAACAAGATTAGCTATGCACGCCAGAGCTACAACGATTGCGTGCTCAGCTACAATAACGCTATCCAGACGTTCCCGGCTGTCATCTTTGCCGGCATCTTCCAGTTTAAGGAGCGCCAGGGCTTCGAGGCCGCCGAAGCAGCCCGCCAGGCCCCGACCGTCAAGTTCTAGTAGTTTGGCAGCGCATGCTTAATCGGCCAAATGTATAAACCGCCCCGTCGAATGCATACTTCGACGGGGCGGTTTCCTTTTTCGCGAAGGTCCCCCTCTAAGCGCCGTGCATTTTTAGGAGTATTCAACATAACCAAGAGCTTCGGGCGCCACGATAAATGCCAAAGACCGCGAATATCCCTGCAATTCAAACGCTGCCAGCCCATAACCCCGCCCATCATTCGTAGAAAACATCGAGAAATCCCGATTTTTTGCCCGAGGTCGGTATGCAGGGGCCTTCGATTGCAGAATACTCGCAAAAATGCACGTCGCCACCACCCCCACATGGCGCGAACCAAAACAAAAGCGCGGCCTAAAAGGCCGCGCACCATCTTTAATTCAGATTAATTATTGTTCGTTGTGACATCGCCGAGCCCGCAGGGCGGAGAGCAAGCTCCCTCCCGGCGCACTCCGCAGGACGCAAGAAGCCCTCGCCGCACGAAGTGCGCAGCGAGGGCTTCTTGCATGTCCGAGGACGCGCCAGGAGGGAGCTTACTCTCTGCCCGGACAGGAAAGGCTAATTACGCGACGGTGTAAACCCAGTTGTGCTTGTCCTCGACAGCACCAGACTGGATGCCGGTCAGAGTCTCGCGGAGCTTCTTCATCACAGGGCCGATCTCGGTGTAGCCAGCCGGGAAGGTCACGGTCTCGTCGGCGCCGTAAACCTTGTTGTCGATCTCGCCAACCGGGGAGATGACGGCAGCGGTGCCGCACAGGCCGCACTCGACAAAGGTACCGGCCTTGACCTCGGCCCACTCGACGGGACGCTGGTCAACGGTCATGCCCAGGTCCTGAGCGACCTGAACGAGCGAGCGACGGGTGATAGAGGGCAGGATGGAGTCGGTGTGCGACTGCGGAACGACGAGCGTGCCGTCCTCCTTCACGAACAGGACGTTGGCGCCGCCGGTCTCCTCGACATAGGTGCGGGACTCGGAGTCGAGATACAGGTTCTCGGCATAGCCCTCGCGATGGGCCTCCATCGTGGGCTTGAGGGACATGGCGTAGTTCAGGCCGGCCTTGATGTTGCCGGTGCCGTGAGGTGCCGCACGGTCATACTCGGAAACGCGCAGCTTGACGGGCTTGAGGCCACCCTTAAAGTACGGACCGACCGGGGTCACGAGAATGCGGAACGTGTACTCAGGAGCGGGAGCCACGCCGATCACGTCACCGGAGCCGATCATAAACGGACGCACGTACAGGGTCGCACCGGAACCGAAGGGCGGAACCCAGGCGGCGTTGGCAGAAACGACCTGCTTGACGGCTTCAACGAACTTGTCCTTGGGGAACGGGGGCATCTCGAGGCGCTGCGCAGAGTTGTACATACGCTCGGCGTTCATGTCGGGACGGAAGCAGACGATGCTGCCGTCCTCGGCGGTGTAGGCCTTCAGGCCCTCAAAGACCTCCTGGCAGTAATGGAAGATGCCGCCGCACTCGGAGACATGCAGGGTGTGGTCGGTGGTCAGGCCGCCCTCGTCCCACTCGCCGTCCTTCCAATGGGCCTCGTAGCTGTAATCGGTCTTCATGTAGCCAAAGCCGAGGCTACCCCAATCGATATCCTTTTTCTCGACAGTCATATGTCGCTCCTTACATACACGGTTGCATACTCGCGAACCCGCACGCAAGGACCGAGGCCGGCCGCGTCGCAACGTCGCACGCCCGGAGCGTAGAGCCGGACGGGACACGCGAGCAGCATCAAAGCCGATGGCACGTCGATTCGCATGCACGAGATTGTACTCCGCACGCGCGTCGGATAAAACGTTTTTCTTTAACTAACTAAAGTATTTTCATTTGACCGAAGCAAAAAGGCCCGCCACCGTAATGAACTGCGTCCCAAATCTTGGACGCCCTAAATAGCGACTAGGCCGCGAGGGCCT
>JAYBVN010000063.1:0-13122 GCA_037320555.1 Collinsella sp.
TGGGAGGCCAGGGCGCCGCTGACCGGTGGACGGCACCGAGCCGTACGCTTGAACTTGGAAGGGGGAGGCCTCGCGGCCTCCCCCTTTTTTGCGTTTACGGGCTTTTGTCTCACATAGTAGCTGTGTTTTATAACCCTCGTTTGTCGCATCTTCTGTGAACGGGCTACAATAACTTAGTCTGTGCGATATGGAGGTGAACATGGCTGAAGCTGGTATCGGCGTTGATATCGTCGAGATTTCCCGCATGAAATCAATTCTTGAAAAGACGCCGTCGTTTGCTCGGCGTGTGTTTACCGAAGAAGAGCGTGCGTATTGCGATGCATCATCGCGTCCCGCTGCTCACTATGCGAGCCGCTTTGCTTCGCGCGAGGCGGTACTTAAAGCTCTCGGCACGGGTTTTAGTCAAGGCGTGGGTCGCAAGGATGTTTCGGTTACGCGTGATAAACTCGGCAAACCGAAGGCGCTGCTTTCGGGCCGTGCTCTCGAGATCGCTCAAGAACTGGGTGTTGTTGAGGTCGCTCTTTCCATTACTCTTACAGGAGACTTGGCCGTTGCGAATGCCATCGCGATTACCGAAGATGCTCGGCCTAAGCCAAAAGAGGAAAAGGTGAGCACCAAGAAACGCGTAGCGCAGACATTTAAAGAGGCTCGCTCTGTTTTAGATGAGCTTGAGCAGCTGCAGAATTCAGCATTGACGGAGCACCTGGGCGATGCTTCGCAAGATACGCTAGGAGCATAGATGAAACCGGTTTTGAGTACCGAAGAAGTCGTTCGTCTCGAGGATATCATCGAACGCGAAGGGACATCGAAGGCCGAGCTTATGGAGCTAGCGGGTGAGTTTGCCGCCAACGAGGTCTTGAAGCTCAATCCCGATCGGGTTCTCGTTCTGGTCGGTTTTGGTAATAATGGCGGCGACGGTTGGGTTGCCGCCGATATCCTGAGCCATAAGGGTGTGGACGTGGATATCGTTTCTCCGGTTGAGCCGGATGAGATTCCTGCTGCTCTGGCACGTCATGTTGCTCGTCGTACTGCCGGCCGCGATGTGCACGTTTGCGTCGGCCCCTCGCGTGACGAACTCGAGGTTTTGATCGATAAGGCCGATGTTGTTGTCGATGCCATTTTTGGTACCGGTTTCCACGGAAATCTGCGTGCGCCGTTCTCCATCTGGATTCCTACGGTCAATGAATGCGCCGATTGTGTCGTATCCATTGATGTTCCCTCGGGCCTGAATGCCGAGACGGGCGTTGTTGATGACGACTGCATTCGTGCCGAGCATACGGTGACGATGATTGCGCCCAAGATTGGTCTGTATAGCGCTGATGGTCCTGAGTATGCTGGCGATTTGATCTGCGGCAATCTTTACGACCGTCTTGACGAGGTCATCGATGATGTCGACCACGCCGCCGAGATTGTCGAGCCCGGTGACTTAGTTGATTACTTTGCCCCACTACCTACGAATATCGATAAGTATTCCCGTGGCTCTGTGCTTATTGTCGCCGGATCTGCGCAATATCCTGGTGCTGCCATTATGGCGGCCAAGTCTGCAGCTCGCGCGGGTGCTGGTTACGTGGCAGTCGCGGCTCCTGACGCCTGCGCCAATCTTATTCGCATGGCACTTCCTTCGATTCCCGTCTTTGCTATTCCGTCTGATTCCCGCGGCTCCTTTGGCGCCGCTGCGCGCATGACGGTGTGCGAGATTGCAAAGAAGTACAGCTGTGTACTGTGCGGTTCCGGTATGACGACATCTGCCGGCGCTATGCAGGTGGTTTCGGGCTTGCTCGAGCTTGATGTGCCGCTTATTTTGGACGCCGATGCACTCAACTGCCTTGCTAAGATTGCCATTGACGGTATTGATAGTAATCCCGAGATGTATCGTCGCGAGCAGCCGTTGGTTATGACGCCGCACTATCGTGAGCTTTCGCGTCTGGTTGCCGGTGACGAGGTGAACGACCTTGGTACCGCGATTGCGGCCGCGCAGAAGGTTGTCTGGGCTGCAGGCTCCGACAATCTGGTGGTCATTGCCAAGGGGCCGACGACGGCTATCTGTGGCGTTGAGCGTGTGCTGCTGCCGCTCTCGGGTCCGGCTTCTCTAGCAACTGCCGGTTCGGGTGATGTTCTCGCGGGTATTTTGGCCGGCACGCTTGCCACCATGCGCGACGAGATGGATCGCTGGGAGTTGCTGTATTCGTACGCCGTCGCACTTCACAGCTACGCCGGTTTTGCCGCGGCGACGGAGTATGGTGAGAAGAGCGTTATCGCGACCGATCTTATCGACTTGATCGGTCCTGCCATGGAGCTGGCGGCAAAGGATGCGCTCGAAGATCTGGGAATCATGGACGAAGGGTCGGATGACTAATCATGAATAAAGCCGATTTGACGCGCTGGTCCTGGGTCGAGATCGACCGTGGGGCGCTCCGTCGTAACACGAGGGCCTACAAGAACTTGCTGAATCCACGTCAGCGCCTGTGCTGCGTGGTCAAGGCCGATGCTTATGGCCATGGAGCTGTTGAGTGCGCCAAGATCATGTATTCGGCCGGTGCCGACATGTTTGCCGTGGCGACGGTTAACGAGGGCGTTGAGCTCCGACAGGGCGGGATTACGAAACCCATCCTCATCCTAAGCGAGCCGCCTATCGAGGCCATTCCGACGTTGCTCGAGTTTGATATCATGCCCTCGGTCTATACGTCTGACTTTGCTCTTGCGTATGGCGAATGTGCCGTCGCGGCGGGCAAAGTGGGCAAGTATCATCTCGCCATCGAGACGGGCATGAATCGTATCGGCGTTCACTACACGCAGGTGCTCGACTTTGTCCGCGGTATAAATTTCCATCGCGGTATTCAGTGCGACGGCGTATTTACGCACTTCGCCACGGCCGATGAACCTTCGGGCTGGGACTACAAACTGCAGTGTCAGCGCTTTACCGAGGCCGTTCAGGCCATTAAGGATGCGGGCTTTGAGTGCGGTATCGTGCACTGCGCCAACACGCCGTCCTCGATGCTCGACCCTTCGATGCATTTTGATATGATTCGCGCCGGCGTTGGCTTGTATGGAATGCAGCCGTGCGAGCTGAGTGGCCGCGTGATGCAGCTTGATCCCGTTATGAGCGTCCATGCGCGTGTGACGCGCGTGGCACACCCTGCGATGGGTGAGGGCGTGGGCTACGGTTTTACCTACCGCGTACCGCGTACGCGCGTTCAGATCTGCACGCTGCCGATCGGTTATGCCGATGGCCTATCGCGTACGCTTTCCAATCGTATGGATGTGCTGTATCGCGGCGAGCGCGTGCATCAGGTTGGCAATATCTGCATGGACCAGTTTATGGTCGCCATTCAGTCCAACCCGGCACACGAGATTCCCGAGGCCGAGTATGGTGACGAGATGATTATTGTCGGCCGCGATGGCGATGCCGAGATCACTATGGACGAGATGGCCCGACTGCGCGGAACGATTAACTACGAGGTCGCCTGCGGCTTTGGCATGCGTCTCGACAAGGTCTACGTGTAGGAGCCGCTATGGGCGTCATGCACATCCCCGGTCATACCCATCAGGCGCCACGTGAGGTCGCACTCGAGGAAATTGAGGCCGTTCTGGGCGATTGTCACCTCTGCCAGCTCTACCAGTCGCGTCACAATATCGTGTTTGGCGTGGGAAACCCCCGCGCTCGCGTGATGTTTATTGGCGAGGCGCCGGGCCGCAATGAGGATTTGCAGGGCGAGCCCTTTGTGGGGGCAGCAGGCGAGGACCTCAACGGCATTTTGTCGCTGGCGGGGCTCAAACGCGAAGACGTCTACATTGCCAACGTGCTTAAGTGCCGCCCGCCGGGAAACCGCAATCCGCGTCCCGAGGAAGTGCTGGCTTGCTCGCCGTTTTTGCGTGAGCAGATTCGAAGCATCTGGCCCGATATTATCGTGACGCTCGGCAACCCCGCGACGCACTTTGTGCTTAAGACCGAGATTGGCATTACTAAGCTGCGCGGCAGGTTCCACCAGATGGGGCATTTTGTAGTAATGCCCACGTTTCATCCGGCAGCAGCGCTGCGCAATCCGGCGTGGCAGGAGCTGCTGGAGGAAGACTTTAAGATGCTGGGCGATTATCTGGAGCGACATCCCGCACCAGAGGACGCCTCGGAATAATAAGGAGCATATATGTCCCTGGAGCGCCTGGGGGTAGGTACTTACAAAACGACTTGCGCTGCCGATACGGAGTACTTTGGCGAGCTAATTGCACCGTGCCTTGAGGACGGCGATGTGCTCATCCTGACCGGTGGCCTGGGAGTGGGCAAAACTCACTTTACCAAGGGCGTCTCGCGCGGGCTGGGCGATGGGCATATGGTTACGAGTCCTACGTTTGCGCTCATGGCCGTTCACGATCAAGGTCGTATTCCGCTGTTTCACTTTGATCTATACCGCCTGGAGCATGCCTACGAGCTCGAGGATACGGGCATTTTCGATGTGCTGGGCTATGAGGGTGCTTGCCTGCTGGAATGGGGCGAACAATTCCAGGACGAGCTGACGGATGAGTATCTTTCGGTGACGCTCAAGCGTGATGAGGGCGACAGCGATGTGCGAACGATAACGCTTGAGGCGCACGGTGACCGTGCAATGGAGCTTTCCCATTTGATTGATAAGGCTGTACAAGATGAGCTTGCATAACGACAACGCGCTGGTGGTGGCGCTCGATACCTCGACCGACATGCTTGCCTGCGCGGCAAGCTGGATTGATGGGCAGACGGGCGAGACGAAGCTCGTGAGTGGCGACCACATGTGTCGCCGTCACGCCAACGTTGAGCTCGTGAATACCGTTGATGGCGTGCTGGCTCAAGCCGGTCTGGATCGCAGCGATGTTGGTTGCTATGTGGTCGGCCGCGGCCCGGGGTCCTTTACGGGTGTGCGCATCGGCATCTCCACTGCCAAGGGCCTCGCGCGTGGTGCCAATGTTCCGCTGCTGGGCGTGTCGACGCTCGACGCTTGCGCTTGGACGGCGTGGAAGGCTGGCGTGCGCGGCAAGCTTGGTATCTTGGCCGATGCTATGCGCGGTGAGGTATATCCGGCGCTGTATATGCTGGTCGATGAGGGCCCCGAGCGTCAATTTGAGCGCGAACACGTGGTCAAGGCCGCCGTGGCGCTCGATGAGTGGCGCCAAGCAGCGGACTGGGACCAGGTTCAGCTGACCGGTGACGGTCTCGTGCGCTATGGCAAGCTGCTGGGTGAGGACGAGACCGCCCGCTGCGTGGAGCGCGACCTGTGGTGGCCTTCGGGCGAGGGCTTGCTGCTCGCGCACGCTGCGGGTGACGGCGATCCGGCTCGCGTCCTGCCGATTTACACGCGCCTTTCGGATGCCGAGGAAAACGAGCGCAAGCGTCTTGGTCTTGCCGAGAGTGCGCAGAGCGAAATTACGGGCGTTGCCGATGAGCTCGCCGGTCGTCATCTGCAGTTCCGTCCCATGGGCGCGGCGGATGCCGAGGGCGCGAGCGCGCTGGAGGCTGCCTGCTTTGAAGGTGCCGGACACGAGGCGTGGACGCCGGGCATGTTCCTGTCCGAACTGGGCGAGGACGTCGCTGCGCCGCGTAGTTGGTGGGTGGCACACGACGACGGCAAGCTACTGGGCCTTGCCGGCGGTATGGTCGTGGACGGTGATGTGCAGATTCTGGATGTCGCCGTCGACCCGGCACATCGCCGTGAGGGCATTGCCCGCAAGCTGCTGTCGCATGTGAGCTATGATGCCCAGATGCTCGGCTGCACCACGGCTTCGCTCGAGGTCGAGGACGGCAACGAGGGAGCGATTGCGCTCTATAACGCTCTGGGCTTTACCGAGGCTGGCCGTCGCCGCGGCTACTATGGTGCCGGCAAGGACGCCATCGTCATGACGGCCCCGCTGCCCCTGGTACTTCCGGTCGACAATGCTTCGCCCGAGCCGACGGCGGCAGAGCAGCGCGTATGGCCGCTGCCTGCGCCTGGGCGCTCCGAGGGGGAGCGTGCCGAAATTGAGCGCCGCCGCCTAGTGCTCGCTATCGAGAGTTCCTGCGACGAGACGGCCGTGGCGATTATCGATGCGGATGGCAATATGCTGGCCAACCAGGTGTCGACACAGATTGATTTCCATGCCCGCTTTGGCGGCGTGGTGCCCGAGATCGCCTCGCGCAAACACGTTGAGGTGATTGTGAGTGTCGTGGATGCGGCGCTCGAGGATGCCGCAGCATCGCTTGGCCTTGAGGGTGGAGCCATTGCTCCCAGCGAGCTTGCCGCCGTGGGCGTGACACAGGGTCCGGGCCTGGTGGGCGCGCTCGTGGTTGGCGTCGCCTTTGCCAAGGGCTTTGCCTACGCTGCCGGCAAGCCGCTCGTGTGCGTCAATCATCTTGAGGGTCATCTGTTTGCCAACCTGCTGGCGCAACCCGACCTCAAACCGCCGTTTATCTTCACGCTTGTCTCGGGTGGGCACACCATGCTCGTGCACGTGAAGGCGTGGGGCGACTACGAGGTGCTCGGTGAGACGCTCGACGACGCTGTGGGCGAGGCCTTCGACAAGGTAGCCAAGGCGTTGGGTCTTGGCTATCCCGGTGGCCCCATCATTTCCAAGCTGGCCGAGACGGGCAACTCCAAGGCGATCGATTTCCCCCGTGCGCTTAACAGCAGGGGAGACTATCGCTTCTCGCTTTCGGGCCTTAAAACCGCTGTGACGCTCTACATTGAACAGGAGACCAAGGCCGGGCGCACGATTCACCTGCCCGATCTGGCAGCTTCGTTTGAGGCAGCTGTCTTTGACGTGCAGTACAAGAAGGCCAAAAACGCATTGCACGCTACCGGATGCAAGGAATACTGCATCGGTGGCGGCGTCTCGGCCAACCCGCATCTGCGCGAGATGATGATCAAGAAGCTTGGACGTCAGGGGATTCGCGTAACGGTGCCGCCCTTGTCTGCCTGTACCGATAACGCAGCCATGATCGCGGAGGTCGCCCGCCGTAAATTCGACCGAGGTGAAATCTCGCCGTTCGACGTCGACGCCGATCCAAATATGACGCTGTAGCTGGTACGGCGCGGTCCCCGGACGGAGGGGCCGGATATAAGGTTTCCTGCTCTACAGTCCTGCGCAAGACGAAGGCCACATTAAGTGGCCTTCTTTGCGTGCGGAACTCGCGATAAAGTTCATATGCGCCGCCCGGCTCCCGCGGCTCTCAGGGGCATCTCTCATGCAAAAACTGTCGTAGGGTAAAGTCCGAGGTCAGTGGCGTTTTATACCGAGAAATCCAAAAAAGTTGAAAATTCATTACAAATTTGCGTTGACTTTAGGTAACTAAAGTTTCATACTCCTTTTCAACCACTGGGGGATGTGAACACGCACGGATCGTTCGCATCATGATTGAAGAGGATTTCTTAGACATGTTCACGCATCAGCTAAACATTATCAGCGTAGTAATTATCTGATGCGGGTTAGCACATACAGCTAGCCCGTACGATAACGGGCGGCTGATGAAGATGAGGGCCGTCGAGCGCAACCGACGGCCCTCATTTTTTATGTCTAGGAAGTTCTTTTTAGAGGAGGAAATGTAATGAACGGAGTTTTGCTCATGGTTGTGGCCGCGGCGGTGCTCGCCTGCGGCTATCTGGGCTACGGCCGCTGGCTGGCCAACAAGTGGGGCGTTGACAAAGAGGCCCTCACGCCGGCCAAGCGCATGAAGGACGGCAACAGCTTCTCGCCCGTCTCCGCCTTCACCGCGTTCTCGCACCAGTTCAGCTCGATCTGCGGTGCTGGCCCTGTCACGGGTACGATCGTCGCCATGGCCTTTGGCTGGCTGCCTGTCGTGCTCTGGGTCCTCGTCGGCGGCATCTTCTTTGGCGCCGTCCACGACTTTGGTGCTCTGTACGCCTCGATGAAGAACAACGGCAAGTCCCTGGCTCAGCTCATCGAGAAGTACATCGGCAAGACCGGCCGTCGCCTGTTCCTGCTGTTCTGCTGGCTGTTCTGCATCATCGTCATCGCCGCTTTCACCGACATGGTCTGCAAGACGTTCATGTTCACCCCGGCCGTTGACGCTTCTGGTGCTGCTACCGGTGCCATCGACTTCACCAAGTCCTATGCCGCCGGCTGCGCTGGTACCATCTCCATCCTGTTCACCTTCGTCGCTATCGCCTTTGGTTGGGCCCAGAAGAAGTTCAACCTCACCGGCGCTGCCGAGTTCGTCACCGGCGTTGTCCTCATGGTTCTCATGTTCGCCGTCGGCATGCAGTTCCCGGTCTACCTGGATAAGTTCCAGTGGTTCGCCGTCGTCATGGTCTACCTGGTCTTCGCTGGCGCTATGCCCATCCAGATGCTCAAGACCCCGCGTGACTACCTCACTTCCATCATGATGATCGTCATGATCGTCTGCGCTGTCCTCGGCATCGTCGTCCTGGGCGTCAACGGTCAGGCCACTATCACCGCTCCGGTCTTCACCGGCTTCTCCACTGCCTCCGGCATGATGTTCCCGGTCCTGTTCGTCTCCGTCGCTTGCGGTGCTCTCTCCGGTTTCCACAGCCTCGTTTCTTCCGGCACCTCTTCTAAGCAGGTCGAGAAGGAGCAGGACGCCGTCAAGGTCGGTTACGGCGCCATGATCGTCGAGTCCTTCGTCGGCATCCTTGCCATCATCGTCGCCGGCATCATGTTCTCCGACATGAACACCGCCGGTACCGGCGCCCTCAACGCCGGTGTCGCTTCCACCCCGTTCCAGATCTTCGCCGCTGGCATCTCCCGCGGCATGCAGGCCTTCGGTGTTGACGGCACGCTCGCTACTGTCTTCATGACCATGAACGTCTCCGCTCTGGCCCTGACCTCGCTCGACGCCGTCGCCCGCATCGCCCGCACCTCGTTCTCCGAGTTCTTTGCCCAGACCAACGACGCCCTGGCCATCGAGTCCAAGGCCGGCTACATGAAGGTCCTCGGCAACCCCTGGTTCGCCACGGTCGTCACCCTGCTTCCCGGTCTCGCCCTCGCTTTTGGTGGCTATGCCAACATCTGGCCGCTCTTTGGTGCTTCCAACCAGCTGCTCGGCGGCATGACCATGATCACCCTCGCCGTGTTCTGCAAGTGCACCGGCCGCAAGGGCTGGATGCTCTACGTGCCCGTCGTCTTCCTGCTCTGCTGCACCTTCACCTCGCTGGTCCAGAGCGCCATGGGCTGCATGGCCGCTGTCCAGGCTTACGGCTTCTTCGGTACCATCCCGGCTACCGCCACCACGGCCGCCGTCTCCGTCGCCGCCACCAAGGGCCTGCAGCTTGTCTTTGCCGTCCTGCTGATGGTCCTGGGCCTCATCGTTGCCGTTAACTGCCTCAAGGAGTTCTTCGGCAAGGAGGCCGGTTCCATGCCCGACGAGGAGCCTGAGTGGTCCGAGATGGGCAAGGCCGAGTATGGCCGCGCTGCTGCCGCTGAGGCTCCTGCCGACGCCGAGGCCGCCAAGGCTTAGCCGACCTGACGAGTTGGACGTCACATCTATATGACTCGGAAAGACCGGGTCCGCGGCTTCGCGGGCTCGGTCTTTTTTTTCATGCAAAAGCGGGTGACGCTCGAGTGTTGTCGCAGATGTTTTGCGTGGATAAGGGCGCGCGTTGTACCATATAGACGTATATGTGTGCATATGAAAGGGGCCCCGTGGCCAAGACGGTATATTCCGATAACCAAAATAATGTCGATGCCCTGGCTGAGCGTCTGAGCAGCCAGACGTCGCTTTCTGCCGAGCGTGCCAAGCTGGTTGCCTACGACCTGCTCTGCCGCAAGGCGCTCAAGATTAAGTCGAGTGCGCTGGCGCAGATTTTCCGCTCCGTCGATAAGGAATGTGACACCAAGGCGATGCGCGATGAGCTTATCGCGGCAAATATCGTGACAAAGATCGAGGGTAGCGGCATTAACGGGCGCCCGGCGTTCTATACCATCAATGCCGAGATTAACGATGCCCAGGAGCGGCCCGTCGAGGTTGCCGAAGAGGCCGTCGAGGACGTTGTCGAGGCGCCCGCTTCGGTGGAAACGGCTCCGCGCGAGCATGTCGATACCGACGAGCTGCTTGACGAGAGCGTCGTTCGCGCCTTTACGGCCAAGGCCGGCCGCGGCGGTTTTGGCGGGAGTGGCAAGCGCGATGCGCAGCGCCGCGCCCAGCAGGAGCGCTTCCGTCGCGCCGTTGCTCAAAAGGGTGAGACGGATGCTGAGGCTGTTGAGACCGAGGTTGCTGCCGAGTCGCAGAAGCCCGCGAGGGAGCAAAAGCCCGTGGAGGCCCAAGAGCCCAAGCGTCGTCGCGGTGCTCACTTTAAGACTGCACAGCAGGATGCCGCGCGTGAGGTTGAAGAGTCTTCTGAGGTTGCAGACGATGTTGAGGAGTCTGCCAAGAAGGCTCCGGGTTCGTGTCGTCCTGGTCGCGGTTTTGCGGGACGTGCATATCCCGTAAAGCGTCAGGAGAAGGGCGAGTCGGTTTCGACCACCCAGGACGAGAAGACCGTTGAGCCGGCGGCTCGCGAGCAGAAGCCTGTTGAGCCGCAGCTTGAGGTTGATGCCGAGGCCAAGGGCCAGCAGCCTACTGATGAGCAGGCGGAGCAGGGCGCGTCGAGCAAGCCTCGCCGCCGTCGCCATCGTGGGGGCCGCAGCTCCCATGCCGAGACTGCAACCGAGAAGACCACGCCGCAGAACGAGGATGCGAAGGCCGAGGTTTCTTCGGGGCAGCCTAAGCGCCAGCCGGCGAAGGAGAGCAAGTCCGTTCGTCCGCAGAAGCAGGCGTCTATGCCGAAGCACGAGCGCAATTCCCAGGGCGATTCTAAGCGCAAGTCTCAGAAGAAGCCGGAGTCTGCCGCAGCAGATACTGCTGCCCAGCAGCCCAAGTCGTCCGTCCACGGCGAGGTCTCGGCGTTTGCCCTTGCCCGCGTTTTAGGCAGGCAGCTGCTCAAGGTTGTCCCTACGCCTACGGCGCTCTCTAAGATCAAGGAGCAGCAGACACAGATCGTAAAGGTCGAGGGCAAGGACGGCAAAAAGGCTCCGCAGCGCACTCAGCACAACGAGATGTCCAACCGCAAGATTGCCGAGGAAATCGCAATCATCCAGGCTTGGATCGAGCAGAACCGAGGTGCCGATACGCCGGTTGCCTCGCGCCGCCAGCGTGCCTACCAGATCTTTAACGACGAGAAGGCTTTTGACGGCAAGCACGGTGAGCGCCTGATCAGACGTATGACCGAAAAGGGCATCAGCATGCAGGCGATCAAGGTCGCCCCCAATCGCCCCGTGCACTTTACGGGCTTCTTTACGCTGGGTGCCGACAAGCCGTTCATTATGGTCGAGAACCTGGACACCTACGACGAGATCGTCAAGCTGCTGCGTGGCCGCAAGCACGCCAAGCTCTTTGGCATCAAGGTAGGCGGCGTGATTTTTGGCGGCGGATGCAAGGCGAGCGTCTCGCATGCCCTGGACGATTATCTGGCCGAGATTGGCTATCGCTTTAACTACGTCTACTACGTAGGCGATATCGATCGCGAGGGCGCGCGCATTGTCGAGCAGACTCGCAATGCCAATGTGGTTGAGATTCGCCTGCATGCCGGCATGTACCGCGCCATGCTCGCCGAGCATAAGCGTCGCGTGAAGGCCGGCGGCGAGTGCGAGCCCGCGGCTGCCAACCAGGGCGTGCCGCAGAATCTGGCGGCGACGATCAAGGATCTGCCCATGGTTACGCGCGTGCAGTTCCGCAACGTGCTACGTGAAGGCGGGCGCATTCCGCAGGAGATTCTGATGACCGCAGACTATCGGGATGGCGACTCGGGAAGCTTCGACCGCATGCTCAACAACTAGGGCGTTCGGCCCCGGGAGAGCGGGGACACCGGCTTAGGTTTCCTGCTCTACAGTCCTGCTCACGACGGAGGCCACATTAAGTGGCCTCCTGTTCGTGCGGAACTCGCGATAAACCTAAGCCGGTGTCCCCGCTCTCCCGGGGCCTGCGGCTACTTGGTTGTCGCAGGCGGCTCGCTTTTCGGAACTGGGCTGATATTTTCTTGATGTTAGGCGCTCTTGGTCCTAATGGGCTTGGGGCGCCTTCGCGTTTCCTCAGCTCCGCACCCTTGCGGGTTCGAATCCCTCCGCTTGCCCACAAGAAAGCGCCCTGGGCCGTTATGGGCTCAGGGCGCTCAATTTTAATGGCTGGGACGGAGGGATTCGAACCCCCAACAGCCGGCACCAAAAACCGGAGTTCTACCGTTGAACTACGTCCCAATGTGTGGTGTTGCCCAAAAGCAACTCGTTTAGTTTACCTAATCTGCGAGGGCATCGCAAACGCCGTCGAGCAGGCGTACGGCGAGTGTCTGCGCGTCGCTGGCCGTGAAGGTGCCGTTGTAGCGCGTCATGCCCGTGAGCTCAATGCGAATGCGAGCCGGCTTCTGCTGCGCGGCGACATTGGCAGTGCGGATGCGCTGGGCCAGGTTGTGGCACTCGGCGAGGGCAATCGTGGCGCGCGGTGCGGCGTCGGCGGGCAGCTCGTCGCTTGCGATCTCGAGCACCAGATCTACGTCGGTTGGGACCTCGGAGTCGCAGAGCATCATGCCGCTGTTGTCGGTCGTTGCCGTGGCGATATTCCACATGCGCGACGCAACACTGCGTGCGATGGGGTCCTCGCCGATAACGGCAATCTGGAAGCGCTCGAGCACGTTAGCGGCGCGAGCAAAACCGATGCGGGACTCGGCTTCGGTGACCGAGGGCTTGCCCTCCCACACATGGTGCAGGCGGTTGATGTAGGCGTAGGTGTCCTGGAAGGCCATGCCGTCGGCAAACAGGCCGACATTTTCCTGGAACTGCTGCAGGGCGGCCTCGGTATGCGGACCAAAGTAGCCGTCGTCTTCGCCACAGGCAAAGCCCAAAACGTTGAGAGCGCGCTGCAGGGCCTGCACATCGGCGCCATGGAAATTGGGCATGCGCAGATAGAGAGTGCGGTCGCCCAGCTTATACGAAGCGTCTACAAGGGCGCTCCAGCAGGGGATATCGACGGCATGACCGGCAGCAAGGCCGCTGTCGAGCCTGAAGGTGCTGACGGCCTGCTCAGTGGTGGCTCCAAAGTACTTGTCGGTGACTTCGGCGGCATCAATCGTGTAGCCGAGCTGCAGGAGACGAGACTGCACGTCCTCGACGGCT
>JAYBVN010000064.1:0-9095 GCA_037320555.1 Collinsella sp.
GCCCGTGGGTTATACCCTAAGAGCAAACCACCCTTTTTAAGGGTGGTTCTGATTTCTGGTCCGCACCGCGGAGAATCGAACTCTGTGCAGGGCGCGAGCGTAAAGAAAACGCCTCAGTGACGCAGAGTGGGACGTGCTTTCCCAATGGCGGCCCAGGCGGAAAGTTCATCCCGGAATCCGCGCTCAGAACGGGACGCGCTTTCCCAGCGGCGGTCCAAGCGGAAAGCGCATCCCGGAATCTCGCCTCAAACTGGGACACACTTTCCGCTTCACTTGCCGCCTCAAAAAACCTGCGCTCTCGCCATCCCAAAACTGGGTAGAAGAAAGCCAAAACGCAATCGCAGGAGGTCGATATGACTGCAGAAGATAAGGCAAAGAACGCCGGAAAGGTCGCGCTCGTTTTGGAGGGCGGTAGTTTTCGCGGGCAGTTTACCGCGGGCGTGCTCGACGTTCTCATGGAGGCTGGCGTCGAGATTCCGGCTGTCTACGGTGTATCGGCCGGCGCCCTCAACGGCGTGAACTACAAGTCGCACCAGATCGGCCGTGCCAACCGCATCAACCTGGCTTTCTGCAACGACAACCGCTTCATGGGCGCCGCGTCGTTTGCGTCCACGGGCTCTATTGTGGGTTACGACTTTATCTTCAACGATGTCCAGGACCGCCTGGATCCCTTTGACAACGAGACGTTCGACGCGAGTCCCATCGAGATGTACGCCGTTGCGACGGACATGCTGTTCGGAACCGCCGCGTACCTCCCGGTCAAAAGCGCCGTACTTGATCTCGATGCCGTGCGCGCATCGACCTCGTTGCCGCTGGTGACGCCGCCGGTCGAGATTGACGGGCACAAATACGTCGACGGCGGCGTGGCCGATTCGGTCCCCATCGAGCACGTGCTGGAGGAGGCGGGCTTCGATCGCGCGGTCGTCATCGTCACGCAGGACCGTTCGTACGAGAAAAAGCCCTACGAGTTTATGCCGGCCGCGCGCGCCCGCTATGCAGACTACCCCTATTTGCTCGAGGCTATCGAGACACGCCACGACCGCTACAACATCCAGCGCATGCACCTGTGGAAGTATGAGCGCGAGGGCCGTGCGTTGGTCGTCGCTCCGCAAAAGCCGGTCGAGGTCGGCCATGTCGAGCACGATTCGGTAAAGCTTTTGGACCTGTATATCCAGGGCCGTCAGGAGGCAAAGCGCCTGCTCGCGGAAATCCAAGAGTTCGTTGAGCGCTAACGACGGCGAACCCTCAAAAAATGACAACAGCTAAAGAGCTGGAAAAATCACAGCTCGTGGATGACATGTGCAGAAACTCTGGTCGGAGCCAAAATACCTGTTGACTCGTACGGCGAGCGGGGTAATATGGACGGGTTACTTGCAGAGCCCCGTGAATCTCTGTAACAACACGTACTGTACATGGAGGAGTCTAAGTGATTTCGAAATCGACTCACTACGCCAAGCAGGGCGAGGTCCAGCGCAACTGGGTTCTCGTCGACGCCGATGGTGCTGTCCTGGGCCGTCTTGCCACCCAGATCGCAATGATCCTGCGCGGTAAGAACAAGCCCCAGTTCACGCCCAACAGCGACTGCGGCGACTTCGTTGTCGTCATCAACGCCGATAAGGTCCAGCTTACCGGTAACAAGGCCGACACGAAGACCTATTATCGCCACAGCGGCTACAACGGCGGCCTCAAGGCTGAGAGCTTCCGCCAGGCTATGGAGAAGCACCCGGAGAAGGTCATCGAGCGCGCCGTTCGCGGTATGCTGCCCAAGACCACCCTCGGCCGTGCCCAGATGACCAAGCTTAAGGTCTACGCTGGTGCCGAGCATCCGCATGCTGCCCAGAACCCCACGAAGATTGAGCTGGAGGCTTAAAGATGGCTGAGAACACCGTTGTCTACCAGGGTACCGGCCGTCGTAAGAACGCCGTCGCCCGCGTCCGTCTCGTCCCCGGCACCGGCAAGGTGACCATCAACAAGCGTGACGCCGAGCAGTATTTCGGCCGTCATCAGCTCGTTGAGAACGCCCTTGCTCCCTTCAAGGTGACCGACACCGCCGGTCAGTTCGACGTTATCGCTCTGTGCGATGGCGGCGGCATCTCCGGTCAGTCCGGCGCTCTGCGCCTGGGCATCGCTCGCGCTCTTCTGAACGCTGGCGACTACCGTGCTGACCTCAAGAAGGCCGGTTTCCTTACGCGCGATGCTCGCGTGGTCGAGCGCAAGAAGTACGGCCTCAAGAAGGCCCGCCGCGCTCCCCAGTTCTCCAAGCGCTAAGGTTTTATCTCCTTTCGAGATACAATGTACAAGCGGGGCCTGCCGATTCCTCGGCGGGTCCCGCTTTTCTTTTTCGACTAGGGTGGGCGGTTGCATATCGCCTGCTAGGGAAGGAGCGATCCTATGCCCCAGAACATCTTCGGTACCGACGGCGTCCGTGGCGTTGCCAACGCCGACCTCTCGTGCGACCTCGCGTTTCGCCTGGGCCGCGCGGCGACCAAGTTTCTTGGTCCGGACATCTGCATCGGCCGTGACACGCGCCTTTCGGGCACCATGCTCGAGAGTGCTCTGACCGCCGGCATTATGGCCGAGGGCGGCCGTCCGCACTGCTGCGGCGTCATTCCTACGCCGGCCGTGGCGCTGCTCACCGTCCAAAACGAGCTCGATGGCGGCATCGTCATCTCCGCTTCGCACAATCCGCCGGAGTTCAACGGCATCAAGTTCTTTAGCCGCAAGGGCATGAAGCTTCCCGATGCTGTCGAGGAAGAGATCAGCGCCTGGGTCATGTCCGAGGAAGCCATGGCTGCCGACACGCTGCCGACCGGTGCTGGCGTGGGCCACATCATCAAGATGAAGGACGCCCGCAAGGCATACGTCGACCACGCCATCGATACGCTTGATGGCCTGAGGCTCGATGGCCTGGTCGTTGCCGTCGACTGCGGTCACGGCGCTTCCTGCCAGACTACGCCCGCCGCGCTGCAGCGCTTGGGTGCCACGGTGCACGCCATCAACACCGATTACTGCGGCACTGACATTAACGTTGAGTGCGGCTCTACGCACCTCGAGCCCCTCCGCGAGCTCGTGCTGCGCACCCATGCTGACATCGGTCTGGCCCACGACGGCGACGCCGACCGCGTACTGTTCGTGGACAGCGAGGGTAATGAGATCGACGGTGACTACATCCTGGCTATCTGCGGTTCTGACCTCGCCGCTCGCGGCAAGCTCGCCAACTCCGAGATCGTTTCGACCGTCATGTGCAACCTGGGCTTCTCCATCGCTATGAAGGAGCAGGGCTTCGAGATGGTCCAGACCGCCGTGGGCGACCGCTACGTTCTGGAGCGCATGCTCGCGGACGGCGCCGTCATCGGCGGCGAACAGTCCGGCCACATCATCTTCCTGGAGCACAACACCACCGGTGACGGCCTGGTGACGGCTCTGCAGCTGCTGGCCGTGCTCAAGCGCACCGGTCGTACCCTCACCGATCTTGCCGGCATCATGAAGAAGTACCCGCAGGTACTCGTCAACGTGCATTCCGATAACAAGGCTGGTCTGGACGATTGCCAGCCCATCTGGGATGCCGTCGCTGCTGCCGAGAAGGAGCTTGACGGCCGCGGCCGCATTCTGGTGCGCCCGAGCGGTACCGAGCCGCTGGTCCGCGTGATGGCCGAGGCCGAGACGCACGAGCTGACCCAGCGCGTTGTCGACGACATCGTCGAGGTTGTCAAGCGCGAACTTCCCTAATGGTCAAAAACGGGTGCCAAGTGGTAAACTGTTAAGGTTATTTTGATTGATCGGTATGTCCGAGGGGGAGCATGTTCACTAAAGTCCTAAGGTCTTTTGGTATGCGTGGTCGAGTCCTTACGCTGGATGCTCCCATCTCGGGCGACGTCATTCCGCTTTCCGAGGTAAACGACCAGACGTTTGCCACCGGCCTTTTGGGCCAGGGCGTTGCCATTCAGCCTACGGGTACGCGCGTGATCGCGCCGGCTGACGCGAAGGTCGAGGCTATTTTTCCCACGGGACATGCCGTTGCGCTCAACACGGTCGATGGCTTGGACGTGCTCATCCACGTTGGTTTGGACACTGTTCAGCTCGAGGGCAAGCACTTTACCGTACATGCGCAAGTGGGTGACATCGTCCATAAGGGCGATGTACTCATTGAGTTCGATCGCGAGGCAATTGCTGCCGAGGGCTACGATGTGACGGTTCCCATCTTGGTGTGCAACTCCGTTGAGTTCTCGAGCATCAAGGGCTCCGTTGGCGTGCATGTCGAAGAGATGGACCAGCTCATCGTTGCTCGCGAGCGCTAGCAAGTGCACGTGGCCATTAGCCTACAATTCAAACACGTTTACGGAGGGCGCCCTTGAAAGAGGACGCCCTCCGTGGCAAGATGGGATTTGTCCGAAGCTAAAAGGCTTTGGGTCACCGTGGACGGGCAGGGGCCTCGACGCGGCTAGACACGAGACACATACATTACGCGACCTCGCCCTGGTGGCCGCACACGTTGGTTGCGGCCGACGCGGGCCGCGGGCAAGTGCTTGTAAGGGAGCCTTGCCTCTCTTGTACGAGAAAGGACGCGTAATGAAGATCATTAAAGCTAAAGACTACGAGGATATGAGCCGCAAGGCCGCTAATATCATCTCGGCCCAGGTTATCCTCAAGCCCGACTGTGTGCTGGGTCTTGCCACCGGCTCCACCCCGATCGGTGCCTACAAGCAGCTCGCTGCTTGGTACGAGAAGGGCGACGTCGACTTTGCCGAGGTCAGCACCTACAACCTGGACGAGTATCGCGGCCTTTCGCACGACGATCCCCAGAGCTATCACTACTTCATGCGTGAGAACTTCTTCGATCACATCAACATCAACCTGAACAACACGCATGTGCCCGACGGTTCCAACCCCGACGCCGCCGCTGCCTGCTCTGAGTACGACAAGATCGTCGCCGACGCCGGTTACCCGGATCTGCAGCTGCTCGGCATTGGCAACAACGGCCACATCGGCTTCAACGAGCCCGATGACCACTTCTCCAAGGGCACGCACTGTGTCGACCTTACCGAGAGCACCATTCAGGCCAACAGCCGCCTGTTTGACAGCATCGACGATGTTCCCCGTCAGGCCTACACCATGGGTACCCAGACCATCATGTATGCCCGCATGATCCTGGTCGTCGCTAACGGCGAGGCCAAGGCTCAGGCCGTGCACGATATGTGCTATGGTCCGGTTACGCCCAAGTGCCCGGCTTCGATCCTGCAGCTGCACACCAACTGCGTTGTCGTTGCCGACGAGGCCGCCCTTTCGCTCTGCGAGTAGCGCGAATCCTGCACCTCGACATAGCCTTGCCTAAGGCCTCCGCTTTGCGGGGGCCTTTTTGCTATCCCTTTTTACCCACTTGACCAAAATCTTGCCGCAAGCTTGACGAATGCCGGATGCTTAACAGCTTGATTCATTCCATACCAGATTCTATGCAAAAATGCCACTAGAAGGTCGTAGACGGTAGCGGGTGCTAGGCGAGTTGAATGACATGGCTGAACCTTGTTCATCTGCGTTACACTGCCGCTTAGATGGGACAAGCTGACAAGCTCATTTACCTGCTTAAAGACCGATTAGTCGGGGGATTAATAACAATCGGTCCTCGCTGTACAAAAACTTGCCGCTTGCGTACCAAAAGACAACCTAAAACATAAGGTCGCTCTATTCATAGCGCGGCTTGTATGGTCTTGCGGCTACAGTGTCCATACGGTCGAGTTGAGGAGCGGGCATGGTAAACGATTTGAGCGGTATAGACGACCTCGAGCTGATGCCGTTAGGCGGAGGCTATATGGTGCGACGCGAACGCTTGATGAATGAGCTTATCGCCAAGGGCCGAAAGGCCGGCATCGTGGTGCTTTATGCACCCGACGGGTTTGGGAAGACCTCGGTGCTGCTGCAGTACACCCATGAGGTTAAATGCGACCCGACGCGAGGCCCCGTGCGGATTATCGAGGCCGATCGCGCCACTGGGCGCGAGGTGTTTATGCAGCTCGAGGTGGTTACCGAAGAACTCAAAGACAAACCGCACTCCCTTATCGCGATTGATAATGTGCCAAACCTCGATCAGCACGATACCGAAGACCTCATCGACAGGATTCGCGGCCTGCGTGCTATGGGGGTAGGGGTCTTTATCTCCTGCCGTCCTTCAAATCGTCAGCTGATTCATGGGCTGGGCGATTCGGTTAAGATCAATGCGCAGATGCTCAAGGTGCATGCCTATGAGTATTCGGCGTGGGCATCGGCGTTTTCGATCAGCACATCGCTCGACTTTTATCAGCTCACGCAGGGCGTGCCCGAGCTCGTTTCGGCATTGCAGACGGGTCTGTATGGCCAAGGCGACGTAGCCGGTCTGCTCGAAAACGAGATTGTCAACGTATATGGCGCGGCACTTGTCGATCTGGCTTCGCTCGACAATAACGCGCTGTTTTGCGTGGCATGTCTCATGGTTTTGATGGGCGAGGGCAATATTGCAGAACTCGAGGCCTGTGGGGTGAGGCTGTCGATGGTCGACCAGTCCTACTTTGTACGCGACTACCCGATCTTTGGCTTGGATCCCGCCGAGCGGAGTTTTACGTGTCTGGGCACGGAGGATAACGGACGCTTGCGTTTGCGTAAGTTGGTGGCCGAGGTTCGCCCCGAACTTGTTCCGAGGGCGGCCCGGATTTTGCTTAAGGCGGGCCGATGCGATGCGGCGATGGGCCTGGTGGACGCCTTTTTGGACCGTGAAGCGGTCCTTGAACTTGCTGGGCAGTATGGGGTCGATCTTGCTCTGACGGGGCACGGGGCCGATATCTGCCGAGCAGCGCTGGGCACGATCGATGCCGACGATCCGGCTCCAGAGCCAACGCCTGCCGAGGCGCTCGGCGTATATCTGGCAGCGGTCAGCGTGTCCAATACAAAGCTCGCTCGCTATATGGCATCGGTCATCGAGCGCGGGGGCGAACGGGCGGCCTGCGAAATAGACCCTGTTTCATGGAGGGTGGCCCAGACACTGACGGCTGTTTGCTATGGGGACAACGGGCTTGGGCTTCCTACGAACCTGGCCGTGCCAGAAATTGGGACGTCCCACACCGCACTCGACATGCTGTCCGCGCATATCGAGGTCAAGCGATGCCTGACCGAACGGGGAGATGACGGCGGCGTTCTACAGCAGCTCAAAACGAGCAAGGCCTACGACTGCGAGCTCGATATCGCGGGGATTGTTATACGGGCCGATAGCATGCTGGTGGAGCTCTTTGACGGGTCGTTTGCGGGAACCGACGAGCGCGACGACGAGATGGCGCTGGTGCGGGAGGCACTCGACGTACGTGGGCTTAAGGCGATGGCTATCTGGGTGCGCATGGTGTTGGCGGCACGGCGGCTCCTTTCCGGCTTGCCGGTAACCGACGATGCGGCGTTCAACGAGCTCGATCGTTTTGCCGTGCGCATGCGTGACAACCAGATTCAGCTGTTTGGGCTGTTGCTAGAAGGCTGGCAGTCACTGGCAGAGGGACGGCCGGTTAATGCAAAGTTCCGTGCGGTCCAAGTGCTCAAACTTGCCGAGGAGTCGATTGCGTACATGCGCGATAACGCATTGCTGCTGGAGCGCGCGGCATATCTGCGTAACACCTCGATGGTTTCGGTACGCGAGGAAGCGGAGCTACTCGATATAAGCCAGACGCAGGTTGGTGGCGCAGAAGCCTGGATGGTGGCGCTGCATTTGGCCTGTGCGGGCCGAGACAGCGACCTTGCGGCCTGGATGTCCATGAATCGTGCGGGGATTCTAGAGCCATCGTATCGGCTCTTTGTGCGCCTTGCCATGCATTGTCTGGGCGAGCCGGCGGGCAGGATACGCAAGAAGCTTCCCGTGCGCGAGCTGTCGCGGTACTCGCTGCGCGACGATTTGGAAGGGGAGGGCGAGCGCCTGTTCCAGGCCGGCGAGGTTGAAGCCGTTGATACCATCGACCATATCGAGATTCGCATGTTTGGTGCGTTTCGCGCCGAGCGCGACGGGTTTCCCATCACGGACAAAATGTGGCGCCGCAAGAAGGCGGCGACACTTGCCGAGCGGCTTGCGCTGGGCATGGATGCGCTCGTCGATCGTGAGACGCTGGCCATGGAGCTGTGGCCCCATGCCGAGTTCAATAGCGCCCGCAACAACCTGTACTCGACGATATCGCGCTTGCGGTCGGCTTTGGGACCGACGCCGGATGGCAAGTCGTGTGTGCTCATCCAAAATGAATGCATTGGGCTCAACGGCGACTACGTCAAGACCGATGTACGGCTGTTTGACCAGATAAGCCGCGAGGTTTTGGGAAATCGCACGGGTGCGCGCGGGCCCCATTTAGTTGAGCTGTGCCTTAAGATTGAGCAGCTTTATGCCGGACCGCTGTATGTCCCCAATGGCTGTAATCCCACCTACTTTTTGCGTATGCGACGCATTATGCAGTCAAAGTACATCGATTGCATGATTAAGGGAGCAAATGCCGCTCTAGAAGAAAACGATCTGCAGTCGGCGATTTGGCTGGCGGAGTCGGGGCTTCGGCAGGAAACGGCGCGTGAGGATATGGTGCGCTGCGCCATGCGCGTCTACAGTGCGGCGGGGCGACGGCGCGATATCGTCGAGCTGTACAGCGGGCATATGCACCATCTGAGGGAGCAGGTCAATGGCGTGCCCGAGCCCGAGACGCGGCGTCTATACGAGCGCTTGGTGGAGGGGCGGCTCAATCGCGTGCTGGTCGAGCGATAAAAAACGGGCGCCCGAAGTACTTGGGCACCCGTAAGCTTGCTATGTGTTGGCTCGCCGATCACTGGCTCTTAGACGAGCTTGATCTTCTCGATGTCCTTGCGCGAGGACTCGCGATACAGCGAGAACTTGCGGCCGATAACCTGGACGACATCGGCGTGGCAACGCTCGGCGAGCTCCTCGGCGGCCTCGCGGGCGGAAAGGCTGGAGCCATCGAGCACGGAGCACTTAACGAGCTCGTGCTTCTCTAGGTAGGCGACCGTCTGCTCGACGGTGCCCTCGTTGACGTCGGACTTGCCGATGATGATGGCGGGGTTGAGGTGATGGGCCATGCTGCGAAGCTGCTTGACCT
>JAYBVN010000065.1:0-7473 GCA_037320555.1 Collinsella sp.
CTCGTCGGGCTCACCTGCTGTGCGTTCGTGTTCAACACGTCGGAGTTTATGCCCATCGGCCTTTTGACTGATATTGCCGCGTCGTTCTCGCTCACCGAGGCCCAGGCGGGCATCATGATCTCGGTCTATGCCTGGGGCGTCATGCTGCTGTCGCTGCCGCTCATGGTGTTCGCCTCGCGCTTTGAGTTCAAGCGGATGCTGCTGGGCGTGCTGGCCGTGTTCTCGCTCGGTCAGTTCCTGTCCGCTGTGGCGCCGACCTATCCCATCCTGGTCTGCGCGCGCCTGGTGGTCGCTTGCGCACATGCCGTGTTCTGGTCAGTCGCCTCGATCATGGCGTCGCGCCTGGTTGACACACACCATGGCGCGCTCGCCATCAGCATGATCGCTACGGGCTCGTCCATCGCGCAGATCTTTGGCCTGCCTCTCGGTCGCGCCATTGGCTTGGCCGTGGGCTGGCGCATGACGTTTGCCGTGGTCGGGGGCCTCTCAGCCATCGCGGTCGTCTACCAGGCAGCGGTGTTCCCGGCCATGCCGGCGGGTGAGCGCTTTACCGTCAAACAGCTGCCCGAGCTGCTCAAGAACCCGCTCCTCATCGCGCTCTACGCAGTCACGGTCTTCATGGCGACCGGCTATTACGCAAGCTACAGCTATATCGAGCCCTTCCTGGCGCAGGTCGCGCACGTCGATGCGGGCGCCATTACCATGACGCTGACGGCGTTTGGCTGCTCTGGTTTGCTCGGAAGCTGGCTGTTTGGCCGCCTGTTCGATGGGCATCGCTTCCCGTTCTTGGCTATCACGCTCTCCGGCGTGCCGGTGGCCCTGCTGCTCATGGGGCCGGCCGCATCGTCGCTCGTGACAGTGCTTGCCGTCTGCGCACTGTGGGGTTGCTGCGCCACGGCCTTTAACGTGGCGTTTCAGGCCGAGCTCATCAAGCACACGCCGGCAGATTCGTCGGCCGTCGCCATGTCGATCTTCTCGGGCCTGTTCAATCTGGGCATTGGCACGGGTACCGCGATCGGCGGAGCCGTGGTTTCGGGGCCCGGTATCGCCTGGATCGGCTTCGCGGGCGGGGCGATTGCCGTCGTGGGCGTTATCCTCGCCATCACGGTGATGTTCCCAGCCATACGCCGCGCCAAGCCCGTCGCCTAGCCACGTCCCCTCATCAGTTGCGGTGGAATAGTTCCTGTTTAAGGCCTTTGAAGGCCCAAGCAGGAACTATTTCACCGCAACTTATTTTGGGGGAGGGGATGCACGGCAGGCATACAATGGATGTCGTTGTGTTGAGCTTACCGGGAGGTTGCTATGTGGGCATACGAGACGACGTTCTATCAGATCTATCCGCTGGGCTTTTGCGGAGCTCCGCGCGAAAACGCCGCGCCCGTTGCCGAGGATGAGCTCGCCCAGGCTGCCAATGCCGCGCCCAACCCCGATGCGCCCATCATGAAGATTGCCCAATGGGTCGACTACCTGCAGGAACTCGGCGTTGGCGCTGTGCTGATCAACCCGCTGCTCGAATCTGATAGCCACGGCTACGATACACGCAGCCTGCGCCACATCGACCGCCGCCTGGGTGGGGACGCCGACTTTGCCGCCGTATGCGACACACTGCATGCCCATGGCATCCGCGTGGTGCTCGATGCCGTCTTCAACCACGTCGGCCGCGGTTTTTGGGCCTTCCGCGATGTGCAGGAGCGCAAGTGGGACTCGCCCTACAAGGACTGGTTCCACATTAGCTTTGACGGCGATTCTTGCTATGGCGACGGCTTTTGGTACGAAGGCTGGGAGGGCCATTTCGAGCTTGTGAAGCTCAACCTGCAAAATCCCGCTGTGGTCGATTACCTGCTCGAGTCCGTGCGCCGCTGGGCCGAGGTCTTTGGCGTCGACGGCCTGCGCCTGGACGTTGCCTATATGCTCGACCGCGACTTTATGCGCCGCCTGCACGCCTTTACCCGTGAGCTCAAGCCCGACTTTGTGCTGATCGGCGAGACGCTCCACGGCGACTACAACCAAATCGTCAACGACGAGATGCTCGACTCCTGCACCAACTACGAGTGCTACAAGGGCCTGTACTCCAGCTTTAACTCGGTCAACATGTTCGAGATCGCCCATTCGCTGCACCGTCAGTTTGGCGGCGACCCCTGGTGCATCTACCGTGGCAAACATCTGCTGTCGTTTGTCGACAACCACGATGTGCCGCGCCTGGCGAGCATCCTCACCGACAAGTCCTGTCTGCGTTCCGCCTACGGCATGCTCTTTGGCATGCCAGGCATCCCGTGCGTCTACTATGGCAGCGAGTGGGGAATTGCTGGCGAAAAGGGCGGCCCCGATGGCGACTGGGCGCTGCGCCCTGCGCTCGATGAGCCTGCGCCCAATGAGCTGACGGCGTTCATCACGCAACTCGCACACCTTCGCTCGGCCGACGACGCGGCTGCCCGTGCTCTCAACTACGGTGCCTATCGCAACGTGGTGATCCAGAACAAGCAGCTGCTGTTCGAGCGCGCCTGCGACGACGCGACGGTGCTCGTGGCGGTGAACGCCGTGGACGAGCCTTACACCTTTGGCGCCGGCGAGCTCAACAGCTCCTTTGTCGATTTGCTTGCCGACGATGCGCCCACGGTCGAGCTGACGGGTACTCTCGAGCTTGCACCCTACGAGGTGCGCTATCTGTTGAGGGCCTAGATCATGACAGCGCCGGACGAGGGCTATCAACATATTGAGCATGGGTTTGAGCCCGTGTTTGACGAGCACTCGCGCGTTTTGGTGCTGGGGTCGTTTCCCTCGGTGCTCTCGCGCGCCAATGCCTTCTACTACGGCAATCCGCAGAACCGCTTTTGGCGCGTGATGGCCGCGTGCCTCGGTGTGCCCGTGCCGCCCAACGAGGGAGACTCTTTGGCGAGCGGCGAGCTCGCGACGCTCGATGCCTCGATTGCCGCCAAGCGGGTTATGCTGCTCAACGGCGGTGTGGCCCTGTGGGATGTAATCGAGAGCTGCGACATCAAGGGTTCAAGCGACGCGAGCATCAAAAACGTCGTTCCGGCGCATGCCGAGCGTATTACCGGCGCAGCTCCTATCGAGGTCGTTGTCTGTAACGGCGGCACGGCAGGTCGGCTCTACAAGCGCTATCTGCAAGAACGCACCGGGCTGCCGGCCATCGTTCTGCCGTCGACAAGTCCCGCCAATGCGGCGTGGCGCCTGGAACGCCTTGTCGAGCGCTGGCGCGATGCCGTTGATTGGGGCGCTCTGTAATTTAGATATCTGGTTGGGCGCGGGTGCCGAGGCGTTTCATGATGGCATGCCAGATCGGTGCGGGCAGCGCGGGCTTGGCGCGCACCATGCCGTCGGCATCGACGCTTTCGGCATTGCCACCGCCAAGCAGCTGCGCATGCTCAATGGAGCAGCCCATGCGCACGGCACCTACGAGCTTGTCCAGGGCCTCCGAAAACGGTCGCCGCAAGAGACCCATGCGCGGAGAGCGGCGAAGTGCTGCGATGCTAGCGCCGGTGCAGACGATGACGCCTCCACACCACGACAGTCCTCGACGCTCGCACGCTTCGTGCAGATGGCCAACGACCGCGTGCGCCTGCTCGGAACTCCTACAGTCGGCTTGAACAACCACATAGACGCGTGTTCCTGCGCCTTCAACACATTCGAGCGCCCGTTCAACGACGGCCATCGCCTCGTCATCGAGCACATCTTCAACAGCGAATACAATGCCGTCCACAACGCTGCCGGCATCATCCGCCTTCAAATCAACCGGGCGGGGGAGCGCGGTGCCAGAAAGTTGAGCATAGGCGGCGATGGCATCCTGCAGGTCCCAGAGCAAAAACTCAAGATCGGCGCTCTCGGGAATACTGACAAACGCGATGTTATGCAGTGCTTTTGGTGCATAGCCGCGTGCGGTCGTCTCCATGCTGCCTCCTTTCCGGTTGGTTTCCGTTTAGGTTACACCGTCTGGCGGTGCCTCGCCGCGCTATCCTAGTGCAACCCTTACGAAAGGAACGCCATGCGCCTGCCCATGAATACCTCGCTTGCCACGCTCAAACCCTCCGGCATCCGCCGAATCAACGCGCTCGCTGCTCAGCATCCGGGGTGCATTGCGCTTGCGCTCGGCGAGCCCGATTTTCCCACGCCCGATGTGATTAGTGCCGAGGTGACTGCATCGCTGGACCGCGGTGACACGCATTATCCGCCCAACAACGGTCGCCCTGCCCTGCGCGAGGCGCTGTCCGCATATATGGGCGACGCGGGCCTTACGTTTTCGGCCGACGAGGTCATTCTGACAGACGGTGCGACCGAGGCCCTGTCGGCTACGTTTATGGCTATGCTCAATCCAGGTGACGAGGTCATCATCCCCACGCCGGCCTTTGGCCTGTACGAGAGCATCGTCGTTGCCAACCACGCCAAAGCGGTCTTTTTGGATACGGGGCCCGCGCAATTTCAGATTGACGAGGAAGCGCTTCGCGCCTGCGTGACCCCGGCGACCAAGGCCATCGTTATCTGCTCGCCCAACAATCCCACGGGCTGCATTCTCAACGCGGCATCGCTCGACGCCGTGGCGCGCGTAGCGGAGCAGGCGGGCATATACGTAGTCTGCGACGACGTATACAACCGTCTGGTCTATGTGGATGGCTACGAGCGATTTGCCCAGCGCCACCCGGAGCTACGCGAGCAGACGGTGGTCATCGAGAGCTTCTCCAAGCCCTGGGCCATGACCGGCTGGCGCTTAGGTTGGCTCGCAGCAGCAGCCCCCGTCATCGCCGAGATTGCCAAGGCTCACCAATACTTAGTATCGAGTGCCGTCTCCTTCGAAATGGACGCCGCAGCCCGAGCCCTCACCGTCGACCCAACTCCCATGCTCGAAGTCTACCGAGCCCGTCGCGAACGCGTACTCGCAGCCTTAGACGCCATGGGCCTCGACGTAGTAGAGCCCGCAGGAGCCTTCTACACTTTCCCGAGCATCAAAAAGTTCGGCCTAACAAGTGAGGACTTCTGCATCAAAGCCATCAAAGAGGCAAACGTAGCCCTAGTCCCGGGAAACTGCTTCGGCACCGAAGGCCACATCCGCCTAAGCTACTGCGTCTCCGACGAAAACCTGGACGAAGGCCTCCACCGCCTGTCCACCTTCGTCTCAACCCTATAGCCATCAGGGACGCAACACATCAGCCCACCGACATAAGGATTATGCGTGGGGGCGTCGCTCAACGGAAAACCGGGCTGCCCCAAAGTCACCGCAGGCCGCGCCGCCGAAGGCCGGGCGCAAGGTTTTCGTAGATTCCGCACGAGCCGGAAAGCACTTAATGTGCTTTCCGAGCGAGCCCAGGACCTGACCGAGCGAAAACCTTGCGCCCGGCCTTCGGCGGCGCGGCCGGATGGTGGAATTGTGTGCAGCCCGGTTTTCCGTTGACCGACGCCGGGGTCCCCGCCATAATACTTTCGGTTCACGCACGAATCCGCTGCCAGAGACAGCCGGCGCAAACGGGCTTTGCCCGCGAGCTTAATGGGACATCCCGCCAGCCGAGGTGGTCGAGTAGATATGTCTTCTCGCCCCCGTCGCTCATGCAGCGCGGGGGCTTTCTTTTTGGACATGCCCCCGTCACGTCCTTGTGGCGGACCGTGCCCGGAAAGAATTCGAGGAGGTGTAATTCATGCCCCAGCAGTACAAAATCGACAAGGTTGCAGAGATCGAGTCCCGTATCGCCGAGAACGCCGGTCTGTTCGTCGTCAACTACAACGGTCTGACGGTTAAGCAGGCTCAGGAGCTGCGTCATCAGCTTCGCGAGTGCGGCGCCGAGATGAAGGTCTACAAGAACAACCTGGTCAAGATCGCCCTCAAGAACCAGGAGCAGCCCGAGATCGACGAGATTCTCGCCGGCCCCGTCGCTTATGTGTTCTACGAGTCCGAGCCGGTCGAGGCCGCTAAGGCCCTTAAGGACTTCTCCGCTCAGTCCAAGGGCGTCCTTGAGATCAAGGGCGGTATCTCCGACGGCAAGGCCGTTTCCGCTGATGATGTTAAGGCTATCGCCGAGCTGCCCACCAAGGATCAGCTTCTCGGCCAGATTGCCGGTCTCATCTCCGGTTTCGCTCGCGACATCGCTGTCTGCGTCAACGGCGTTTCCTCTGGTCTCGCTCGTTCGATCCAGCAGGTCTCCGAGCAGAAGGCAGCCTAGTTGCTGTTTTCACCCGCGGCGGCAACGCCGCACCCCTGGTGCATTCGCGCTGTGTTTTAACTGATCTCCGTGCATCCGCACGGAAACCGAAAGGACTTAGAAATGGCTAAGCTTACCACCGATGAGATCATCGATGCTCTTAAGGAAATGACCCTTCTCGAGGCTTCCGAGCTCGTCAAGGCTATCGAGGACACCTTCGGCGTTTCCGCCGCTGCTCCTGCCGCTGTTGTCGCCGCTCCCGCTGCTGGCGCTGCTGAGGCCGAGGAGAAGACCGAGTTTGACGTCGTGCTCGAGGGCTTCGGCGACAACAAGATCCAGGTCATCAAGGCCGTCCGTGAGCTCACCAACCTTGGCCTGAAGGAGGCCAAGGAGGTCGTCGAGGGCGCTCCCAAGGCTGTTCTCGAGGGTGCCAAGAAGGAGGACGCCGAGGCTGCCAAGGAGAAGCTCGAGGCTGCTGGCGCTGCTGTCACCCTCAAGTAATCAGGCTTTCTCGCCAGATTTCTTTGCAGACGGGGTTCGCATTGCGAGCCCCGTCTTTTTTGTTTTTCGGTCCCTCGACATCGGTAGCTCAAACTGCCATGTTCTGTGATTTGCGTCGTATCGGGCACCCTGCCGTTGGGCAATAAAATTGCACCATTCGAGCAATAATTTGCGTTGACCTGCTGAAGAATTGTCTCTGCCTTGTAGCGACATATAGTTCCAGCGGTAAGATGCTTGGGTATCGCAATTTGGTCTGCGGCTGTGTGCCGCACGCATGGGGCGCTTTTGCGCCTGCGAAAGGATCTTTGAATAACATGAAGGCAATCATCCCCGCCGCCGGTCTTGGCACGCGTTTTCTGCCTGGCACCAAGTGCACGCCCAAAGAGATGCTGCCGGTGCTCGACAAGCCCGTCATTCAGTACGTCGTTGAGGAGGCGCTCGACCCCGAGGAGGTCGACGACGCCATCATCGTTACTTCTCCCGGTAAGCCCGAGCTACTGAACTACTTCCAGCCCGATCGCTCGCTCGAGAACCTGCTGCGCGAGCGCGGCAAGAACGCCTATGCCGATGCCGTCGCCCACGCTGGCGGTATGCCGGTCGACTTCCGTTATCAGTACGAGCCCAAGGGCCTCGGCCATGCTATCCGCTCTGCTGCCGACGCCGTGGCAGGGGAGAACTTCCTGGTTCTTCTGGGCGACTACGTTGTGCCTAATCGCGACATCTGCGACAAGATGCTCGCCGTTTCCAAGGAGCACGGTGGAGCTTCGGTTATCGCCGTCGCTGCTTGCTCGCCCGAGGAAGTCAGCCGCTACGGCGTTATCGCCGG
>JAYBVN010000066.1:0-5428 GCA_037320555.1 Collinsella sp.
ATCGTTGGGGCCAGGCCCGATTTTGCCTCTTGACAATGTCCTGCTCATATTAAAAAGGCCGGGGGCGGCGCGCCGTGTGACGTGCCGCCCCCGGCTGAGAAATGGGGACAGGTTATGTGGGCAGGCGACCCCGCCAGCCGCTAGTCCAGACGACGGGTCTGCGCCACGTGCTTATACCAGTATGCGCTTGCCTTGGGCGTGCGCTTCTGGGTTTCAAAGTCAACGTAGAAGAAGCCATAACGCTTGTTGTAGCCATTGGTCCAGGAGAACTGATCCTGCAGGCTCCACAGGAAGTAGCCGCCCACGTTGACACCCACCTCCATGGCCTTGAGCAGCCAGCGCAGGTGCTGCTCGATGTAGTCGATGCGCGGCTGGTCGTCCACAAAACCGTCCTTGTAGGGGTCCTTGTAGCCCATGCCGTTTTCGGTGATGAAGATCTGCTTGTAGTTGGGGTAGCGCTGCTTAATGTAGACGAGCAGATCGAACAGGCCCTCGGGATAGATGATCCAGTCCCAGTCGGTGGTGGGGATGCCAGGCTTGTTCACATGCTCGCCAATACCCTTGACGCGCCAGCGGCCGGTGCCCTTCTCGCCCGTACCATTGTGGTGCAGGTCGTTCTCGCCGTCGTAAGCCTTCAAGAAGCGGCACTGGTAGTTGTTAACGCCCAGGTAGTCGTTGTAGAGCGCGGCCTCGCGCATAATCTCGAGGTCCTCGTCTAGGATCTCGATGGTGCCGCCCGAGACGGCAGCCAGGCGGTTGGCGCACTCGATGGTGTCGGGCGCGTAGTCGCCGCGGAACGTCGCGTCGAGCAAGAACTGGTTTTGCAGCACGTGCTCGTTGTTGGCGGCTTTGATGTCGGCGGGGTTGTTCTCGTTGAGCGGGTACTTAAACTCCAACGACTGAATGACGCCGATCTTGCCCTTAAAGCCGCCGTTGTGGAAGGCCAGCACGGCCTTGGCGTGGGCGAGCATCATGTTGTGCTCGCACTGGAAGGCCTCGGCCAGATGCGCCTTGACGCCACCGGGGAAGGTGCCCTCGATGTAGGTGTTGGAGGCGTCGGCCCAGATTTCGTTAAAGGTGAACCAGTAGGTCACCTGGTCGGCGTACTCCTTAAAGCAGAAGGTGGCAAAGTCCACAAAGGCGTCGATGGTTTCGCGGTTGAGGAAGTCGCCCTTCTCAAAGAGGGGCAGCGGCGTGTCAAAGTGATGCAGCGTGACAAACGGCTCAACATGGTGCTTATGGCACTCGGCGAAAAGATCGTGATAGAACTGCACGCCCTCGGGGTTGATTTCGCCGGTACCGCTGGGGAAGATGCGGCTCCAGGCGATGGAGAGGCGAATGCCGTTGATGCCGAACTCCTCGCACAGCTCCAAATCGACGGGGTACTGGTTGTAGAAGTCCGAAGCGGGATCGGGGGAGAAGCGCCCCTGGGCCTCCAGGAAGTCGTCCCAGGCAACCTTGCCCTTACCGTGAGTGCGGGTCTCGCCCTCTACCTGGTAGGCAGCAGTGGCGCCGCCAAAGACAAAGTCCTCGGGAAACTGCGCGGGCGGGTTGGTGACGCTAGCAGGGTTAACGGACATGATGAAATATCCAATCGTCTAAATCGGAGGGCCAGCCGGCTGTTGATGGTCGGCTGGCCCTGAGCGTTACTTACTTCGAAAGCTGCTCGGAGACGAAGGCGAGAGATTTGTCGCCGTTCTGGGAGAGCTCGATGTATTGCTTGCCGCGGCAGGCGACGCACTTGTTGCCCACGCGCTCGCAGTCCTTCTGCAGGTCGGCCAGGTAGCTGGCGGCCTGCGGGGCCAGGACGACCAGGTCAAAGTCGGGGAGCATGTCCACGTGGTTGCCATATGCCTCGGCAGCGGTCTCGAGGTTAATGCCGCGCTCCTTGGCAGCCTTGGCCAGCGCGTTGGCGAGCAGGCCCGAGGTTCCGCCGCCCTGGCAGAGCACGAGCACGCGCTTGCCGTTGAGGTCGCTGGCGGTCGTTGCCTCAGTGGCGACAGCGGCGGGGGCGTCGGCCTTCACGGCCTCGGCAGCAGCGCCGGCGGCAACGCTCTTGGCGTCAGCCTTGCCCTGGAAGGCATCGTTGAGCTTGGCGGCCTTCTCGGCGTTCTTGGCGGCGAGCTCCTCCTGGGAGATCTCGGCCTCCTCGGCGCACTTCTGGGCGTCATAGGCACGGAAGAACGGGTAGTACAGAACAAAGTCGACGACCAGGATAAGGGCGAGCATCACAAAGGCGAGCGGCTGGAAGCCCAGGCCCATGATGGTACCGATGGGGCCGGGGACGGTCCAAGGCAGGGTGTACATAAAGCCGTTCATGCCCAAGAAGTCGATAAAGATCTTGAGGATCCAGATGTTGGCGATCGGGGCAAAGACAAACGGGACAAAGAAGACGGGGTTGAGCACGATGGGCGCGGCGAACAGCAGCGGCTCGTTGACGGCAAAGCAGACGGGGACGATGGCGGCCTTACCGACGGCGCGCATCTCCTGGGACTTGGCCAGGAAGCAGAACATAAAGACCAGGACGAGCGTGGCGCCGGTGCCGCCCATGCAGACGACGAAGTACTGGGCGCCCTGCGTCAGAACGGCGGAGGCGTGCTCGCCGGCCTGGAATGCAGCCAGGTTGTCGGTCATGTTGGCAACGAGGGCGGCGGCGATGGCGGGCTCGACGATTGAGGGACCGTGGACGCCCACGAACCAGAACAGGCTCATGGCGCCGTAAATCACAGCGAGGCCGATATAGCCGTCGGCAGCGGTGAACAGGGGCTGGAACACCTGGATGACGCCCTGGGCAAAGCAGAAGCCAAAAGCAGCGCGGAAGACGATGTCAAAAACCCAAAAGACGGTGATGCAGACGGAGAAGGGGATGATGTCCTTGAAGGTCTGCGAGATGTTGGGCGGAACCTGCTCGGGCATCTTGACGGTGATGTTGCGCTTAATGAAGAACTTGTAGATGATGCCGGTCACAAACGCAGCGATGAAAGCGGTCAGCAGGCCCTTGGAACCAAGGTAGGTGGTGTTGAAGCCGCTGGCGGCGTCCGTGGCGATGGTGTCGCTCGAAAGGAGCAAGAAGCCGATGATGGCCGCGCACATGCACGAGATGAAGTTGATCTGGTTGTTCTTGGGCAGATCGCGGTTCTGAGCGTCGGCGAAGTGCTTGGCCGTGGTGGCGGCGCAGGCGATGGCCAGGATGCCCATGGAGTAGTTGTAGCACTTCCACAGGGCGTTGTTGATGTCATCGGGCCAGTAGAAACCCCAGATGTTGGGGACCGAGGCTACCAGGCAGAAGATGGACGAGAAGATGATGATGGGGATGACGGAGATAAAGCCGTCGCGGATCGCCTTGAGGTACTTGTTGCGGGCGATCGCGTTGAAAAAGGGCTGGCCCTTTTCGATGGTGGCGATGAGTTGCTCCATGCAATGCTCCTAAGAGTCGGTGGGTTAGCAACGATGGTAGCTTTTGGCGTTCAGTTGCCAAAATGTTGACGTTGCCATTTTGCGACACAAAAAAAGACGCGAACCGGTGGTTCCTGTGCCTGCGAACCGTCGATTCCTTATGCGTAAACGTTTGAGCCGCCCGGTGGCTCTGTGTTTGCGTAATGGCAACGTTAACAATTGGGAGCCAAAAGCCGTTTGGGGAAGCAAAAATGTCGGTGAACGGTAGGTTTTGGGTGGTGAGCGTATGGTGGGGGAGGCGTTGGATATACTTGAAGGCGTTAAAAATGACTGCGTAGGGTGCCACCAATGGCATCGTCGACATAGAAAGATCGACCTATGGCCGCTGTTAAAAAATCGGTTTCCGTTAAGGATGTGGCGCGTCTCGCGGGCGTCTCGGAGCAGACAGTCTCGCGTACGGTGCACGATTCGCCCAGCGTGCGCCCCGAGACCAAGGAGCGCGTGCGTGCCGCCATGCGCGAGCTGGGGTATCGCCCCAATTTTGCCGGTCGATCGCTGCGCCGCGGTAAGTTTAAGACCGTCGGCGTCGCTATGTTCAACATTACCGGCACCGGCAACCTCGACCGTATGGAGGGCTTTGCCGCCGCCGCCGACAAACACGGCTACGCCATCACCCTCACTAAAGTAGATGGGCATCCGTATACCCTCGAGAGCGCATCGTCGCGTATGAGCGCACTGCCGGTGGACGGTATGGTCGTGATTATGAACCGCATGCCGGCGGACTTTGGCACCTTCGAGCCGCTGCCCGGTATGCAGACGGTGCTCGTTACGATGTTGGAGCACCCGCTGTGCTCGACGGTCGATAACGACCAGTTCGATTGCTCGCGCCAGGTGGTCGAGTACTTGCTGGAGCAGGGGCACAAGACCGTGCACTTTATCTCGTGCCCCGAGCGCTCGCTTTCGGGCATGCGGCGCGAGGAAGGCTGGCGTGAGACATTGCGTGCGCATGGCATTGAGCCACCGCAGCTCGTCCGTGGCGACTGGACGGCGCAGAGTGGATATGCCGCCGGCCAGGTGCTTGCGGATGATCCGACCTGCACGGCCATTTATGCCTCCAACGATGCCATGGCCTACGGCTGCATTCGCGGGCTCGAGTCGCGCGGAAAGCGCGTGCCCCAGGACGTAAGCGTGGTGGGTGTTGACGATAGTTTGGGCGATATCGTGCCCGATCGTCGCCTGACCACGGTGCGCTTTGACAACAAGCGCGTCGGCATGTGGGCGGTCGACAAGATTGCCGGCGCCGAGGGCGCTGCACCCGGTGTGGAGCACATGCTGTTTCCGGGCGTGCTCGTCGAGGGCGATACGGTGCGTGATGTACGCTAGGGTGCGGACCTGTTTGGGTTGCCGATAATTGTGTTTGATATTGTTCGGATTGGTTTAAATACCGTTCACGGACGAAAAAAGACCGTTCACGGCGCGAAATAACGGTTTGCATTGTTCCTTTTTGTTTGAATGTTATTGTTTCTGTCGTACACAGCGCAGCGCGTATGCCCGGACGCGATGCTCTCCATTGGTTCATATGTGAAAGGAACGCAACATGGCAACCAAAGAAGAAATCTCGATGGTTGGATTCGAGATCGTCGCATACGCGGGTGACGCCCAGACCGATCTGCTTGCAGCGCTCGATGCTGCTCGCGAGGGTGACTTTGAGAAGGCCGAGCAGCTGCACAAGGATGCCAGCGATGCACTCATCGGCGCCCACGACACGCAGACCAAGCTGCTTTCGCAGGAGGCTGGCGGTGGCGAGATGGAGATGACCTTCATCATGGCTCACGCTCAGGACACTCTCATGACCACTATGATCCTGGAGAAGCAGGCCCGCTTTACCATCGATGCCTACAAGCGCATCGCCGAGCTCGAGGCCAAGCTCGCCTAACGAGTCCGCACAATCAAGTCCCCTTCCAAAAGCCCTGCCGCTATGAACTGCCTCCCATTTCTTGGACATGAGAAATGGGAGGCTTTCTTTATGCGC
>JAYBVN010000067.1:0-22233 GCA_037320555.1 Collinsella sp.
AACCGCCAATAAGAAAGGGCGTCGACCGCAATGGTCGGCGCCCTTTTTGGTGCAAGGGGACAGGTTACTTTGCACCACGGTGGAGGGGGTTATCCCCCGAGCGGCTTTCCAGCCAAAGTAAAGTTGTTTAAACATATACATAATTCCACAGGATATAACCGCTTTGATACAAAACCGTTAACAGATAAATATCAACTGGTATTACATTAAAAGACATCTTTACCTGCGGTTTACATGACTGGTATCTATATTGTATTTTATGCATTGTGGCATAGACGAACCGTCTTAGAAACTGCTCCCCAATGGGTTCTTGCAATGCGCTAGGTAGGTTCTCGTTGATGTTGGGGTTTGTGTTCGATCCGACGATTCGCCGTATTCCACACTGTGTTGTAGGAATTAAGGGACAACTATGGACGCACACCGCTCGCGGTCGCTTGGTATGGCGGCCCTGATCTTCATTTTGATTAGCCTCACCGCCGCAGTTTTTCACGGCGCATCCCCCGTGCGCGCCGATGACGTTGCGAAGCCCGATCCGATTGCGATCGATGGGGATACGGCGACGGTTGATGTCAGGCTGTATACCGATGAGCACCACACTCAAAAGCTCGAGGATCCCGTAACGTCCACTTCGACGCTCTATGGAGCTTTCTCGGCACAATTCAAAGGCGGCAAGGCGCCTACGTCCGAGAAGAACATCGCTGTCTATAAGCTGCCCGACACCATTGTCGTTGACGACAACGACGGCGGCGACCTCATGGAGGGTCCGGAAGCCACTGCCGCCAAGGCTGGCACGTGGAAGATTAAGGACAATAAGGTCATCTTTGCGTTTGACAAAAACTGGCTTGCGTCAAACCCTGCGGAGATTTATGTCGGAGCCAATTTCTCGTTCGAGCTTGCAGGCAAGGGCACCGGCTCAGGCAGCAGCGCATCTGTCGTGTTCCCTGGTGTGGGAACGATCAAAATCCCTACCAAGGACGGCAAAGTCACGGGGACGAAGTCGGGGACCTTCTCCCAGGGCGCAGATGGCGTGGCCAAGGTTACCTGGACTGTTACGCTTACCGTAGAGTCGTATGTTACGGACGTTAGCTTCACTGATACGCTGGGCGACAACTTCGACTTTGTGAACGACAGTTTCAAGCTCGACGGCAAGAAGCTTGACTCCCAGCCGATGATCGACGGCCAGGTCGTAACCCTCGACAGCCTGGGCAACCTTTCCCAGGGCAACCACACGATCACGTACGATACGGTGCTGAAGAGCGGCGTTGCCGCGAACGGCGGCGATTTGATCAAAGCTGAGAATACGGCAACGTGGAATTGGGCTGGCTCAAGCGCCAGCGATAACAGAACAGCTACGGCTGAGCCTGTTACATTCGGCTATGACATGATCAAGAAGTCCAATGGCTCAGGCACGCCGTCGGACATCAAGTGGACGGTCAAGCTCAACCAAGGCAAGCTCAAGGCCGACATGAGCGGCTACATGTTCACTGATAATCTGGACGGAAAACAGACGTATACGGGCAACTTTACGGTTTACAAAGGCGACTCGGAGGCGAGCGGAGTCAAGATTTGTGAAAGAAAACTTGAACCTAAGGATAATTCCTTTTCCTATACGTTCCCGAACAACCTTGAGGATAAGTACGCCACCTACTGCATCGTTTATCACACCAAGATGAACGACACGAGCTCGTACGACACTGTGCGCAACAGCGCGGCCATCGAGCGCGGAGGCTCCGTTTCCGGTAGCGATGATGGCAGTTTCACGCCGCAGCTGACGGGTGTTGTGCCGATCGCCAAGAGGCTCGTGAGATACGATGAGGCGGCGACGACGGGCAGGGCGACGTGGGAGACGAAGGTCGCGCTGAAGGCGATCGTCAATGCGGCCCATCCAGGCGAGGTGACGGTGAAAGACACGTTTCAGTCGGCATGGTCGCAGAAGCTTGGTGTCGACGAAAGCTCCATTACCATTAAAATCGGCAATACCAAGCTGGTTCCGGGCACCGACTGGAGACCAACGACCAGCTATCCGGGTAATGAAACAAAGAAAAACTACGACCTCAAAATCATCGTTACCGACAACGTGAAAGCCGCTCTCGAGAACGAGGACTACGCCGTTATCACCTACGACACCACATCAGAAGCGCTGTCGGGCTGGTACTCAAACTTCGCAGCGGTCGAAGCACCGGGCCTGAGACTACAGTGGCCGTTCACCGAACCCGTCAAGTACGTTGTCAACCAAGAAACGGCGCCCGCGGTCGAGAAGCCGGAAACGGAGTCGAAGGTGTCTTGGGTTGAGAACTTCGATTGGCATACCGTTGACGGCTCGGATGAGAAGGGCGCCTGGATCGTCGACTGGACGGTGTATGCAAACCGCCAAAAGGGTAATAAGGGCGCAAATGGCGAGTTCGAATACTATGGAGCTGGAAAGCTGGGCGGGAAACCGCTGAATATCGTTGATAGCCTTCCGGATGGTATGAGCTATGTTGCGAATTCCGCAAAGTATACGCTCGTGCAGAACCCCTATGATAAACATACGGGGCTTCATCGCGGAGGCGAGGCCAAGGAGGTCGTTACGGGTCGGACGCTCGCCGCCGACAACGTCAGCCGCAACGGCAATACGGTCACCTTCTCCATCCCCACGACTGAGCTTGAAAGCTATGCCGGCTACGCAAAGCTCACGTACAAGACGGCGGTCAAGCGCGGTGAGCTCGATACCTCCACAAACGAGGTGAAGTTCGCCAACAAGGCCAGCGCCGAGTCGGGAAGCAAGAAGTTCGAATCCGGCAGTGGCACCGTCACCATCAAGAACAACGTTATCAAAAAGACTGGTGAACAGGTCAGTAGTAGCAACCGCATTAAGTACACCATTCTTGTTAACGAGTCTGCCGTTGCCCTTAAAAACGGCACCGACTTCCTTGAGCTCGTCGATACCATGGATGCCAAGTGCACGCTGGTGCCGTCGACGCTTAAGGTCTATGAGTGGGTGTATGGTGCCTGGTCACCGCTGGCTGATAAGGACTATTCGTCGAAGGTGGAGCAGGTCAAGGATGAAACTGGCTCGCGTACGAAGTTGACGCTTAAGGTACCCGACAAGAAATACCTCCAGGTCGAGTATGAGGTTATCCCGACCGGAAACCCTGGCAACAAGGTTCCTCTATCCAATACCGCCATGCTTACGGGTGTGAAGGACGGTTCTGCGACTGATGGTCAAACATGGGAAATTAAAAAAGCTTCTGCCAGCGCAGGTGGCAACGGCTACGGCATCACGATGACCAAGTATGACGCCCAGCAGGTCGGTGCGACGCTCGAGCGTGCGGAGTTTACGCTCTACAGCGTGAATATGGACCAGGTTGCAACGGTGGGTATCGAGAATGCAAGGACTAAGTTTGAAGCCGCCCCCACCGACGCCAACGGCAAAATCTCGTTTGGCGCAGAAGACAAGGCGATGGTAAATTGCGTGCTTTACCAGCTCGTGGAGACGAAAGCGCCTGACGGCTATGCCGCGGCGGCGCCCACGTGGATCATGCTTAAGGGTAATGCCGACGATGAGGAGTATCAAACTGAGCTCAATAAAGCGAAGAGCATCGTCAAAGACTCCGAAATCATCGGCGATGACAAAAAGGACGAGATCTGGATCTACGACAATCGCCTAACGGGCTCTGCGGTTATTAAAGCAAAGAAAGTGCTTGAAGGTGGCACTTTCAAGGCGGGGCAGTTCTCGTTCGTGCTCAAGGACGCCGAGGGCAAGGTGCTCCAGACGGTGACCAATAATGACAAGGGAAATGTCTCCTTTGACGTCAAGTACAACAAGGCGGGAACCTATACCTACACCATCTCCGAGGTCGAGCCCGAGGGCGCCGTCGACCATGTTAAAGATCACATCACCTATGACAGGACCGTGTACAACGTCACGGTTAAGGTAACTAATGGCACGGACCAGCTCGACGCCCTAGTTACCTATAACGATGGCTCTCAGAATCCGCCGACCTTTACCAACAAGTACTCGACTACGCTACCTGAGGCGGGCGGGGCTGGCTTGACTATGACATATCTTGCCGGCGCTTCGCTGTTGTGTTTTGCCGCGACGTGGATGCATGCTCGTCGCCACCGTGGTCTTGATCGAGATGGTCGCCGTGAGTAAACTGCACCGCCGCTTGTTGACCGTCATGATGGTGGCCATGACGACTATCCTCGCTTTTGCAGCGTCGCCCGAGACGGCCCGTGCTGCCGATGCCGGAGCCATCACGATTGGCGGCGACGTCGCGACGCAATACGATGCATACCAGCTCTTTTCGGCAACTGTTACCGATAAAGCCGGCTCCGATCAAAAGGTCGCGACGGACTTGGCGTGGGCGAGCGATGCAGCTCGTCAGGCTGTCCTTCCCGTTCTTTATGATGCGGAGTTTGATAGCTCGGCATCGACGGCGCAAGAGGCTGCCGAGTGGCTGAATGCCGACGGACATATGTCGACCGCTCTGGCGGCAAGGCTCGCCTGTGCGATTTGCAATGCAGGTGCCGCTTCTGTTCCCCTCAACGCGGGCACGACGGCCGAGCCGCCCTGCGGCTACTGGCTCATCGTCGCCGACGACGACGCCATCGACCAGGGCGAGGCCGGCACCGCGCCGATCATGGCCCTGGTGGGCGGCGGCGCCGTCACCGTCAAGCCCAAGGCCGCGACCCCCAAGGTCGCCAAGCATGTGCTGGAGGACAGCACCGCCGCCTGGCAGAAGGCCGCCGACGCCACGGTCGCCGACGACCTGTACTGGCGCCTCTCGGCCACGGTCCCGGCGGGTCTTACCGCCTACGACACCTATACGGTGTGGTTCGTCGACACCATGAGCGCGGGGCTCGACCCCTCCAAGGTGGCCGCGAGCATGCGCGTGTACGTGGCGGCGGGCGCGGACGGCGGCTTTGACGCGGTCCAGACCGGCAAGGACGGTCGCGTCGGCACTGAGCCCGCGAAGGGCTGGACCGACATCACGGCCCAGTGCGCCACCAAGGTGGCGGCCGACGGCAAGACCTTCACCGTGCGCACCGGCGACCTCATCGCCGCGCTCGGCGGGGTAGACGCCTTCACCGCGGGCGCCCGCGTGGTCGCCGTGTACAATGCGCCGCTCAACAGCGCATGCAACCACGGCATCGCGAAGGGCAACCCCAACGAGGTCTACCTGCGCTACCCGCGCTCTCCCTTTGCCGACCAGTCCGGCGACGCCGGCTTCACCCGCACGCCGAGCGATGACGCGTGCGCCTACACCTGGGGACTCAGTCTGATCAAGCGCTCAAGCTCGGACGATAAGCCGCTCGCGGGTGCCAAACTGCGCATCATCGACGACCGCGGTCGCATCCTAACGACTGACGGCTCGTGGTCGACGGATGCCGACGCGTGCATCACCACGGACGCGGATGGCCATGTGGAATTGAGCGGTGTGGACGCGGGTGTCTATACCGTCGAGGAAATCGCGGCACCCAAGGGCTACACCGCCTTTGAGGGCAAGCGTACGGTGACGGTTACGGCTGAGGGTCTGGACGTTAAACAAGTGGCGACCGCGAAGCCCAAGGTGACCGTATCGGTCGAAAGCCCTCTGCGGGTTGATACCGCCGATGCCAGGACGGGTTCGATTGAGCTGTCGGTGCTCAACACCCCAAGCAAAGAAGCAGGTCGAGGCTTTATGCCCTCGACGGGAGATAGAACGTTGGTACTGGTGGCGGTTTTGGCTGCCATCGGAGTGGCGGCTATTGTTGTCGCGCTCGTCATCAAGCGGGGAGGAGGTCGCCGTGAAATATAATTGCCCTTCTTGCTCAATGGCGTACTGCCTCCGTAGCGAGTGACGCACAGGCCTACCGACCTGATGATCATTGGTTTTGAAAAAGTTACTAGAGAACCCTCCAAGAAAAGCGGGGCACCCGGTCGACATGACCGAGTGCCCCGCTTCGTTTGTTGGTGCAAAGTAACCTGGCACCTTTGTGGTGGTTGGTGGCTAAGCGGTGGGGAGTCCTGGCATGTTAGCCGGCTGCTGCGGCTTGAGGTGGGCGTTGCGCCAGATGATCTGGATAACGTAGCCGAGCATAAAGACAAAGGTTACGCCGCTGATGAAGTCACCTACGAGGGGAAGCCCCGTGAGGGCGCCTGCGATTACGCCACCAACGGCTGCCATGGCGTAGCGGTTCTGGCTGTGTCCGACCATGCGGGCAATCGCGCACCCCGCAAAGGCACTCGACACCAACGCGATGCCGATAACACCGCACAAGAGGGCTCCGGCAAGCGACAGGCCGGCGATAGAGATAATCAGCAGTAGGACGGCGGGGACGATAGCAATCGTGCTCAGAAGACCGCTCACCCACAGGGGCATGGGGCGCTGGTGGAGCATGCCGGCGGCGCTGGCGGTCGCGCGCGGAAAGACGAGCTCGAGCAGCAGAGCGACAAAGCAGGTCGAGAGTGCCGCGGCGACGATACCGCCGATGACATCGTTAACGGTGGAAGTATCCTCGTTCTCGGTGCGGTCGATCTTGAGCGCGCCTACCTCGGCGCCTGCGGCACGCTCGGGGTCCTCGGAGACGTGCGCGTTCACGGTGCCGGAGATGTGGGCGTTCTTGCCCAGGATGAGCTTGTCGGCCCAAACCTCGACATCGCCCTCGACGGTGCCATCGATGGTCACCGTATCGCCCGCAAGCGCTGCCGACTTGGTGGAGCCGCGTAGGGCAACCGTCTCGCCTATCGCATAGAAACAGTTGGCGGTGCTGTCGGAATTGAGCACAACGTGCTGACCGACGACCGTGACGCTGCCATCAACCGTGGTCTTGGCGATATCGATAGTGCGTGCCGCCAAGCGGATGGCGCCGCCCACCGTGCAGTCGCGGATGGAGAGGCTCTCGCCTGCCGCAATTATGTCGCGGTCGATGGAGGCGTCGTCCAAGTTGAGGGCCTGACCGGCCCAGTACAGGTCGCCCTCGACGCCGGACGGATTAGAGTCGTTGTCGGTTGCAAGTACGTTGCCCGCCGTGTCCGTGCCGGCAAATGACGCCGTGGGAAGAGCGGTGAGCGCGAGCGCGATGAGCGCGAATGCCATAAGCAGGCAGCGACGCATCTTGTGTGACGGCGCCGCCGCGGTTTGATTGAAAGCCATGGTTGATCCTTTTGTTAGGTGTTTGGCATATACCTAACAGGGTACCCAACGCGCGGGCGCTCTAAAAGAGCCTCTCGGTTGCATTTCGAAGGGTCGTGCCGCGCCACCTACTTTTTGCGGTGCAAAAAGCGTGCGATGTCGTCCTCGGTGGGGCTTTTGATATCAAAGCGTAGCGATAGCCAGCGCAGCCCCATGGTCACCACGACGCAAACGACCAGTGCGACGACATTGCTGACCAAGCCGCTCATGACAAGGCAAACATAGCTTGCCGATCCGGCGATAGCCGCGATGGCATAGAAGTTGGTGCGCTGGAAAATACCCGGCACCACACCCATAAAACCATCTCGCAGCATGCCGCCGCCCACCGCGGTGAAAAAGCCCATCATGATGCACACCGCCGGCGCAAAGCCGTAGACCAGCGCCTTGTCTGCTCCAGTGGCGGCGTAGATGCCGACCGAGATGATGTCGAGCAGGGGAATGAGTTTTTCGGGTTTGTCGACGATTGCCGGGAAAATATAGATGATGGCCGCCGTGGCAATGGAAAGCGGGAGTGCCATCGGCTGGTTGAGGATGTAGACGTTGCCCACCTGCAGCGTCATGTCGCGCAAGAGACCGCCGCCCAGACCGCAGACCACCGCGAGCGCGACCGCGCCCACCAGGTCAAGCTTGTGCTCGCGCGCGACCAACACGCCCGAGATTGAAGCCGCGACGACGGCGAACATTTCGAGCCAAAACGGGATGGCGACCATGGCATCCGTGGCGTGTGAGGTAACGGTCATAGTGGCGACGACGGGCAAGATGGGGTCCTTTGGGTTGCTGGTTTAGACAATGCCCGTACATAGTACATGGTTGGCGGGCCTGGCGACCCTATTGCTCGGTAAACGGTTGGCAGCGGATGCTGACATGGCATTGCTGGAATGCCAGGGATCCAAAACATGTACGTCACCCTCCAAAAACAGCATTTTTCGACATCTTTGGAGGCGGACGTACATGTTTGGATTGAGCTCACAGCATGAGTGAGTTGATTTACTCACATCCGGTATATTTCCCCACTTCAACGGACATAAGAGTTGGATACCGGCTCAGAGCGAGAGGCCCTCAATGGATACCCCTGTTCTCATTTCGCATAAAACCGCATGGCTTGTCCATCATGCACCCCAGAATTTGGTTCAGTCTCTTGCGCGGCACGACTACCAGATAGGCGCACAAGGCATCTCCACCCAGCAACGTGTTGCGCGCATACGACAGGCTCTTACCGACTGCGGCATTCCGTCCGATATGCTTAAGACTATCGATATCGCGGTTGTATTCGAATTCGAGCGAATTCGTACCAAAGGCGTCGTTTGTCACATTCTTGGACAAAATCTTCCCTACGAGCATATTAACGAGTTGACGCCCGGAATCTTCATCACCGACGAAGCCTTCACCTTTGTGCTCGCTGCCGGGTGGATGGATAGGATCGAATATCTCGAATATGGCTATGAAGTTTGCGGCGATTATCGCATGAGGCTCAATCCCGCCGACCCTTATACCGGGCAACCAGCCACTACCTCCAAGGATGAAATAACCAAACTGCTCGATCGGCACCCCGGCAAACCCGGTGCCACACGTGCACGGCTCGCGCTCAGGCACATCTACGATCACTCGGCCTCGCCTATGGAGACCGCTTCGGCAATCGCCCTCTCGCTCCCAACAAGCGAAGGCGGCGTTGGCATCCGAGGTATCGAACTCAACAAACCGCTCGAGATCCCTCAACGTCTCTGGCATTGCGCCAAAGCTCGAACACTCAAAATCGATGCGCTCGTGACCTATAAGCGCAGGGCGCTCGGTATCGAATATAAGGGCGGTTTTCACGATGAGCTCGAGCGCAAGGGAGCAGATGCGGAGCGAGAGTCCGTTCTCTCCCAAATGGGATATCGAATCGTTACGCTCACTTCGGCTCAGTTCAGTAGTCAGCTCGCCTTTCACCGCGCCATGAACAACATTCGCGAAGCACTCGGCATGCCTCGCTGTACCGACACCGGGTACCAGAGAAAACAAAACGAACTACGCAAGGCACTTATCCGCAACTGGAAAAGCATACGAGACGAGGAGGCACCTTCCGAATAGTGCCGCTCCCGTGAGCTCAATCCAAACGTGTACGTCAGCCTCCAAAGATGTCGAAAAATGTCGGTTTTGGAGGGTGACGTACATGTTTGGGGAAGCGTGGGATCGAGACGTATTTCGATAACAAAAAAGCTCCCATTCTTGGGAGCTTTCTCAACCAAAATGGCGGAGGAGGAGGGATTCGAACCCTCGTGACCTTATACAGGCCAAACGGTTTTCGAGACCGCCGCATTCAACCACTCTGCCACCCCTCCGCGTGGGGTAAAAACAAAGCAGGCTCGAAGGCCTGCTTTGGAATTAACTGGCGGAGAGTCAGGGATTTGAACCCTGGAGACGCTTTTGACGCCTACACGATTTCCAATCGTGCTCCTTCGGCCACTCGGACAACTCTCCGTTAAATGCGAAAGTCAGTATACACGAGGAATCGCAAAGTGCAAACAGAAAAGTTGGCATTTTTTGATCCACAGCGTCTCGCGCTGTGCCTAAAACGCGCGACACATGCAGTCTGACCAGCAAAATCATGCTATGCGAATTGCTCAAAAAAGGACTTTATAGACCACGAGCAAACGAATTTTAAATCTTTTTGGCGATCAATTAGACCACTGGTATGCATTTTGCGACCACAACCATGCGCCCGTTGACCTGCGACTTGGCTCAGCTTGTCCTCACGGCACCGTATCTTGTCCACAGATCCGTCAAGCTTTTGGTCAGCATTTGGTTGGAATGCGCATGAAACGTCGTGCGAGTATGGGCATATGTGGAGGTCATGAGGTTGTAGCTGCATATTCTTGCAGCCTAGGAGGTTGAAAGATATTATTACCAAGTCTTTTCCTGCTTCAGGCGCACCTTCACGACCTGAAGCCACATTTGCCCAGAGGAGGTGACAATATGAAGGCTTATGAACTGCTGTTCTTTGTTGACCCGTCACTCGACCCCGAGACTCGTCTCGCTGTTATGAAGCGTATCGATACCACGATCGCTGAGGGCGCTGGCAAGGTCGACTCCGTTGACGAGTGGGGCAAGCGCAAGCTCGCCTACGAGATCAACGACCTCACCGATGGTGACTACACCCTCATCAACTTCCACGCAGATCCTACCCAGATCGCCGAGCTTGATCGCGTCCTGCGCATCACCGACGCTGTGGTCCGCCACATGATCGTCCGTCGCGACGACCAGGAGTAAGACTGTCGTTTTGGACTGGGCTTGTGCCCCAAGAGGAAGTAGTGAGTTATGAGCATCAATCGAGTGAACATCACCGGTAACCTCACCCGCGATCCCGAGCTGCGCGCCACCGCCGGCGGAACCCAGGTTCTGTCCTTTGGCGTCGCCGTGAACGATCGTCGCCGCAACGCGCAGACTGGCGAGTGGGAGGACTATCCCAACTTTGTCGACTGCACCATGTTCGGCACCCGCGCCGAGGCCGTGAGCCGTTTCCTGGCAAAGGGAAACAAGGTCGCGATCGAGGGCAAGCTGCGCTACAGCTCTTGGGAGCGCGACGGCCAGCGCCGGAGCAAGCTTGAGGTCATCGTCGATGAGATCGAGTTTATGAGCTCCCGTGGTGGCCAGGGTGGCTACGATCAGGGCGGTTACGCCCCCGCAGCTCCCGCGCCCGCAGCACGTCCTGCCGCACCGGTGGCCACGCCGCCCGCGGTCGACGTCTACGATGAGGACATCCCGTTCTAAGGGTTGTTCACCTATTTTTGAGTGAGAGGCGGCTTCGGTTCGCCGAAGTTGCCAAACGAAAGGTATTTTGACATGGCTAATGATTTTTCTGCACGTCAGCCGCGTCGTAAGTACTGCCAGTTCTGCAAGGAGAACACTGAGTTCATCGACTATAAGGACACTCAGCTTCTCCGTAAGTACATGACCGACCGTGGCAAGATCAAGCCCCGTCGCGTCACTGGCGCTTGCACGCAGCATCAGCATGACATCGCCAACGCCATCAAGCGCGCCCGCGAGATGGCTCTCCTGCCGTACACCGTCCCCGTGGTTTCCTCTCGTGGCAACCGCGACCGCGGCTAAGAAGGGAGACACATCATGAAGGTTATTCTTCTCGATGAGATCAAGGGCAAGGGCGGCGAGGGTGACGTCGTAGAGGTCGCTCAGGGTTACGCTGAGAACTTCCTGTTCCCCAAGAAGCTCGCTGTTGCCGCCACCAAGGGCAACCTCAAGCAGCTTGACGAGCGTCGCAACAACATCGCCAAGCGCGAGGCCGTCCGTCTGGCTACCGCCAACGAGACCAAGGCTGCCTTCGAGGGCAAGACGGTCACCGTTGACGTCAAGGTCGGCGACGAGGGCATCCTCTTTGGCTCCGTTACCGCCGCTATGATCGCTGACGCCATCAAGGCTCAGCTCGGTATGGACATCGACCGCAAGCGCGTCGAGCTCGGTAAGCCCATCAAGGTTGCCGGTGCCCACACCGTTGCCATCTCGCTGTACCGCGAGATCAAGGCCGAGGTTGTCGTTCTCGTCGGCGTTACCGCCGAGGAGCTCGCTGCCGAGGCTGAGGTCGAGGAGGCCGAGACCGCCGAGGTCGAGACTGAGGCTGCTGCCGAGTAGCATTTGCTGCAACGCAACAATCTTGTTCTAAGAAGGGCGCTCTGGGAAACCAGGGCGCCCTTTTGTTTTTTGCGCTGAGTGAGTGCCATGGTGAACGTCGCGTCGAAGTCCTATGTACAGGACCGTTCATCCGTTTGGTTCGGTGATGATTGGCCGCGCGCGGCGCGTTTTGGGACCGTGGCTGATACTATGGATGCTCGCAAGCGATATGAATGAGGATGCTCATGGCATATGACGATAGGGAGACCGGGCTGACGGTTGAGGACCGCGGCTCAAAGTTGGGTCTTCCCCAAAACCAAGATGCAGAGGCCAACGTACTGGCCGCTATGCTGCTATCGCCCGAGGTGGTCGAAGAAGCCCAGGTCGAGCTGCAGCCCGATGACTTCTACCGGCCCATTCATAAGACCATCTATACCGCGATGGTCGATATGTACAACAGTCGCATTCCCATCGACTCCATCTCGCTGATCGATTACCTGAGAAGCATCAACAAGCTCGATGCCGTGGGCGGCGAAGCGTACATTTTGGAGTTGATGGGTCAGACCTTGTCGCTCGTCAACTGGCAGCACCATGCCGCCATCGTTCGCCGCGATTCGATGCTGCGTGAGCTGATCGGCGCCACCAACGAGATCAACGCGCTGGCATATAACGCCCCCACCGACACCAAAGAGGTTGTCGAGCTGGCCGAGAGCAAGCTGCTCAAGGTTACGGCGCGCGAGGTCAAGTCGAGCTACAAGACGCTGACCGAGTTTATGGTTGAGGCCTATAACGAGGCCGAGGAAGTGTGTCAGGCCGGTGGTCAGGCTGCGGGCGTGCCCACGGGCTTCCCGTCGCTCGACCGCATGCTCATGGGCTTCCGCGAGGGCCAGCTCATCATTATCGGCGCCCGCCCTGCTGTGGGTAAGACGTCGTTCGCCCTGAATCTGGCGCTCAACGCTGCCGCTGCTGGTTATACCGTCGGCTTCTTCTCGCTGGAGATGTCGGGCAAAGAAATTGCCCAGCGTCTGATTTGCGCCTACGCCATGATCTCGATCAGTGACTTCCGCATGGGCCGCATTAGCCCCGAGCAGTGGGCCAATATCAACGAGGCCACGCAGACCTTGTCCAAGCTCGATATTCTGATTGACGATACGCCCGGCACCACAGTGACCGAGATTCGCGCCAAGAGCCGCCGCATGCTCCATAACAAGGAGAAGGCAATTATCATCCTGGACTACCTGCAGCTGGTGAGTCCCCCGCCGGGACGCCGCTCCGAGAGCCGTACCGTCGAGGTTTCGGAGATGTCGCGTGGTCTTAAGATCATGGCCAAGGAGCTCAAGATCCCGCTCATCGCGCTGTCACAGCTCTCGCGTCAGGTCGAATCCCGTACCGGCAAGCGCCCGCAGCTTTCCGACCTTCGTGAATCGGGCTCTATCGAGCAGGACGCCGATATCGTTATGTTCTTGGACCGCTCCGCCGACGAGGCCGAAGCCTCGCGCGACGATCGACCCGACGAGGGCGTTACGCGTATCGTCGTGGCCAAGAACCGTTCGGGCCCGATCGGCGACGTCGACCTGATGTTCCTGCCGGCATCCACCAAGTTCTATGAGCTTGATGGGGCACATGCCGAGGAGTAGGACAGGCGCCCGTTGCACGGGTATACTGGGAATGTTTTGTGCTTCTGCGTGCCGGCGTGGCGCGTAGACAGTCCATGAATGTAAGGAGTAAACATGCCGTCAACCGTTTTGGTCGGTGCCCAGTGGGGCGATGAGGGCAAGGGTAAGATTTGCGACTTGGTCGCCGGCGACTTCGATGCCGTCGTGCGCTACTCGGGTGGCAACAACGCCGGTCACACCATCGTCGTCAACGGCAAGAAGTACGGCCTGCACCAGGTGCCCTCCGGCATCATGTATTCCGACCACGTGTCGGTGATCGGTAACGGCTGCGTCGTCAACCCCAAGGTTGTCCTTGAGGAGATTGACATGTTCGAGGCCGACGGCATCACCACCAAGAACCTCAAGATTAGCGGCAACGCGCATGTCATCATGCCGTACCACATCGATCTGGATGGCGCCTTTGAGCAGAAGCTCGGCAAGAAGAACATCGGTACCACCAAGCGCGGCATCGGTCCGTGCTATCAGGACAAGATGGCGCGCATTGGCCTGCGCATGCAGGACATGCTCGACGAGGCGCTGTTCCGCGACAAGCTGGAGACCGCTCTCGCCCGTGTGAACCCCGAGCTCGAGCTCATCTACAACCTGCCCACCTACACCGTGGACCAGATTTGCGACGAGTACCTGCCGATGGCCGAGCGTCTGCGTCCCTACATCACCGAGACGAGCCTGCTGCTCAACAACATGATCGATGAGGGCAAGAACCTGCTGTTTGAGGGCGCCCAGGCGACGCTGCTCGACATCGACCACGGCACCTATCCGTACGTGACGTCTTCCAATTGCACCGCCGGCGGCGCCATCACCGGCTCCGGCGTGGGCATGAAGAACGTCGACCGCGTGCTGGGCGTCATGAAGGCCTATATCACCCGCGTCGGTTCGGGCCCCATGCCCACCGAGCTTTCCTATGAGTCCGAGGCTGGCCACACGCTGACCGAGGAGGGCTATGAGTACGGCGTGACCACCGGTCGCCGTCGTCGTTGCGGCTGGTTTGACGGCCCTATCGCCAACTATGCCTCGCGCGTCAACGGCCTCACCGACATCGCCGTGACCAAGCTCGACGTGCTTTCGGCCTTCGACACCATCAAGGTGTGCGTGGCCTACGACGTCGATGGCGAGCGCTATACCAGCGTGCCCGAGCATCAGGTGCGCTTTGAGCATGCCAAGCCCATCTACGAGGAGCTCCCTGGCTGGAAGTGCGACATTACCGGTTGCCGCAGCTTTGACGAGCTGCCGCAGGAGGCTCAGGACTACGTGGCGTTTATCGAGGATCTGGCACACACCCGCGTGACGTTCATTGGCGTTGGCGCTGGTCGCGAGCAGATCATCAACCGATTCTGGAAGTAATCGGGACTATTTGGTTATTGCGATATACCCCTTTGCAGCCCGGACGGGCGGCCGAGGGGTATATTTGCTTACAAAGGGCTCGCGCGGAGCGGGCCGTTCATCCATAGAGGAGGCACCCTTGAAGGCGGACACTCAAACCATCGACATCCTGTTGTTGGGCAGCGGCGGCCGTGAGCATGCTTTGGCAGCTAAGCTCGCAGCATCACCGCGCGCCGGCAAGCTCTACATCGCGCCGGGTAACGGCGGCACCGCGAACTGCGGCGAGAACGTTGTTCTCGACGACTGCGATCCTGCGGCCGTGGCGGCGTTTGCGCAGAGCCGCGGATGCGGGCTCGTGGTGATTGGCCCCGAGGCTCCACTCGTGGCGGGCGTGGCCGACGCCGTGCGCGCGGCGGGTATTCCCTGCTTTGGCCCGGGTGCCGAGGGTGCCCAGATGGAGGGCTCCAAGCTGTTCTCCAAGCAGCTCATGGAGCGTGCGGGCATTCCGACGGCAGCCTATGGTTCGTTTACCGACGAGGCTTCGGCTCTCGCCTACGTACGCGAGCAAGGCGCCCCGCTGGTCGTCAAGGCCGACGGCCTTGCCGCAGGCAAGGGCGTTATCGTGGCGACCGAACTTGAGCAGGCCGAGGAGGCCGTGCGCGAGTGCTTTGGCGGCACCTTTGGCGATGCCGGCAACACCGTGGTTATCGAGGAGATGCTCGTTGGTCCCGAGTGCTCGCTGCTGGCCTTTACCGACGGCAAGACCGTGCGCCCCATGGCCACCTCGCAGGACCACAAGCGCGCGCTTGAGGGCGACCTTGGTCCCAACACCGGTGGCATGGGCGTCTACAGCCCGGTGCCCATCGTGACTGACGAGGAGCACGCCACCATGGTGAAGGTCATGGAGCAGACCGTGGCCGAGCTCGCTGCTGAGGGTATCGACTACCGCGGCTGCCTGTACGGCGGCTTTATGCTCACGCCTGCCGGCCCCAAGGTGCTGGAGTTCAATGCCCGCTTTGGCGACCCCGAGACGCAGGTCGTGCTGCCGCGCCTTAAGAACGACCTGGTCGAGGTCATGTTGGCTTGTGCCAACTGCGAGCTCGACCAGATTGAACTCGACTGGCGCGACGAGTGGGCCGTGGCCGTTGTCCTGACGAGCGCGGGCTACCCCGGCAGCTACGAGAAGGGCAAGGTCATCACCGGTATTGCCGATGCCGAGGCCATGGAGAACGTGACCGTGTACCACGCGGGCACCGCCGTGGTGGACGGTCAGCTCGTGACCAACGGCGGCCGCGTGCTTGCCGTGACCGCTCTGGGCGACACGTTCGAGAACGCTCGCAACCTTGCCTACGAGGCCTGCGAGAAGATTGATTTTGAGGGTAAGACCCTGCGTCACGACATCGGCCTGCGCGCGCTGCGCGGCCGCGACGCCTGGGATGCCTAAAATCCGAGAGGAATGAGACGGATGGACGAGAAGAACGAAGAGCTCGTGGATGCGCAGATCGTTGAAGAGGACAGCCGCATGTATGGGCACGCCGAGGGCGAGCCTGGTGGCGAGGTCGCTGACGAGCCGGCGCTGGTGCTGGGCGACGACGACCCGCACGATGTCGAGCTGCACGAGAAGATTCTTTCGGAGGAGTGCGCCTGGAAGGGCAAGATCCTCGACGTCCACCGTCTTGAGGTTGAGCTGCCCAACGGTCACCGCAGCGCCCGCGATATCGTTCGCCATCCGGGTGCGGCGGCCGTTGTGGCACTGACCGAGAGCGGCAAGATCGTGCTGGTGCGTCAGTACCGCACCGCTATCGACCGCGTGACGGTCGAGATTCCCGCCGGCAAGCTCGATCCAGGCGAGGACCCGCTCGATTGCGCCAAGCGCGAACTGCATGAGGAGACCGGCTTTAGGGCTGGTCGTATTCGCTTTTTGACGTCGATTGTCACGTCCTGCGGTTTTTGCGATGAGATTATCCACATCTACTTGGCTACCAAGCTCGAGTTTGATGCGCCCAACCCCGATGATGACGAGTTTGTCAACGTGGACCTGGTGCCGCTGCACGAGCTGATCGACGCCGTACTCGACGGCAAGATCGAAGACGCCAAGACCGTCGTAGGCGCCTTGGCCTGCGACAGCATCGCGCACCGACTAGGCGGGGCCGAGCTTTAACGAGCGGGGATGATCCCGCAGGTTTGTGTAAGTCAGCGAAAGTGCTCCATTTGAGACAAGGTGGCCTAAAAGAGGAGGGAAGCGTATGGATATACGCGACCGACGATTGAAGGCCAGATTGTCCAAATGGAGCACTTGTAGCGTCGAGACGAAACGCGGTTTGGTAAAACCGCGTAAGGTGATTATGCTGAAGAGATTTCTTTCGTATTACAAGCCCCAGATGGGGCTTTTTGTTGCTGATACTGTTTGTGCTCTGGTGCTTGCCGCCATTGACCTGGCGTTCCCCATTATCCTGCGCAATTTGACCGGTGGGCTATTTGCTCAGGGTCAGGCTGCCATTATGCAGGCGCTCGGCATGATCGCGGTGGGCTTGGTGCTGATGTATGCCGTCCGCTGCGCCTGCCGCTACTTTGTGAGCTATTGGGGTCACGTGATGGGCGCGCGTATGGAGTCCAAGATGCGCGAGGACCTGTTCGACCAGTATGAGCGCTTTAGCTTTGCGTACTTCGACCGCAACAGCTCGGGCGACATGATGAGCCGCGTGGTCAACGACCTGTTCGATATCTGCGAGGCGGCGCACCACGTGCCCGAGTGGATCATCATCTGCGGCATCGAGATCATCGGCTCGTTTGTGATCCTCTTTACCATCGCCCCGGTGCTGGCACTTGCCATGGCTGTGGTGACGGCGGCGTTTGCGGTCATCATGTTTTGGCAGAACATGCGTATGCGCGAGGTCTTTAGCGACAACCGCAAAAAGATCAGTGGCATCAATGCGCAGCTGCAGGATTCGCTGGCGGGCATGCGCGTAGTCAAGAGCTTTGCCAACGAGGAGACCGAGCGCGCCAAGTTCCGTGCCTCTAACGATCGCTACCTTTCGTCCAAGGAGAACATGTATCACGCCATGGGCGTCTATACCGCGACGTATGGCCTGCTCTCGGGTGTGCTCTATGTGATCGTGGTGCTGCTGGGCGGCTGGCTGGTCGCCCAGGGACAGCTGCAGGCGGTCGATATGGCGACCTTTGCACTCTATATTTCGCTGTTCTGCACGCCGCTCGAGACGCTTGTCAATTCGGCCGAAACGTATCAGAAGGCTATCGCCGGCTTTAAACGTATGGACGAGGTGCTCTCGACCGCGCCGGATATCCAGGACAAGCCGGGCGCTACGGATCTGCAGGTGACTGCCGGCGCCGTGGAGTATCACGACGTGTGCTTTAACTACGAGGATGTCGAGCTGGGCGAGGGCTATGCCGACGAGCGTCCCGTTATCGACCATATGGACCTGTCCATCAAGCCCGGGCAGACCATCGCTTTGGTTGGCCCTTCGGGCGGCGGCAAGTCCACGACCTGTTCGCTGCTGCCGCGTTTTTATGACGTGGCTACCGGATCCATTAGCATCGACGGCCAGGACGTGCGCGATGTGACGCAGCAGAGCCTGCGCCGCGCCATCGGCCTGGTGCAGCAGGATGTCTATCTATTTGACGGTACGATTGGCGAGAACATCGCCTACGGCAAGCCGGGCGCTACGGCAGAAGAGATCGCCGAGGCCGCCCGTCGCGCCAACATCGATGCCTTTATCGAGTCGCTTCCGCAGGGCTACGACACCGTGGTGGGCGAGCGCGGCAGCCGTCTTTCGGGCGGACAGAAGCAGCGCGTTGCCATCGCGCGCGTGTTTCTCAAGAACCCCAAGATCCTGATTTTGGACGAGGCGACGAGTGCTTTGGATAACGAGAGCGAGGAGGCGGTGCAGGAGTCACTCGAAGAGCTGGCACGCGGCCGCACCACGATTATCATCGCCCACCGTCTTTCGACCATTAAGCATGCCGATGAGATTGCGACCGTTGAGCATGGTCGCGTTGTGGAGCGTGGCACGCACGAGGAGCTTCTCGCCCGTGGCGGCACCTATGCCCGTTACTATCGAATGCAGTTCGAAGGTGCGCGTGCGCACGAGCTCGACTGATTGATATGACAGGAAGTTTATGGCTGACAAGAACCCTTTGACTCCGGAAGAAGTGACGGAGTTATTCTCCGAAATCGATGCATCCGGCGTCTTGGATCCCACGCTCGCCAAAAAGCGTACCGAGCGCATGCGTGAGAAGGAGGCTGCGGCCAAGCGCGGTGACAAAGCGGCGCTAGCGCAGCTGCGCAGCGAGGACCGCGCGAGCCAGGCAAAACATATCGACCCGCTGTCCGAGGACGATCCTTCGGGCTCGCAGGTGAGCCATACCATTACGAAGACCGCGATGGCCGTGGTCATCGGTATTTTGGTGCTGATCGTGGGCATGCAGATTGGCTACGGCGTGATGCGTCGTCTGAACACCGCCAACCTGTCCGAGAGCGTTTCGGTCGATACCGTTTCGACGGCGCTGAAGGGTGGACTTGAATGGGGCAACGGCTTTACGCAGTTCCCGCTCGACTTCACCGTCGATGAAGCCGATGAACGCACGGGCACGGTCGAGGTGACGGTGTTGGACACATCGTCTGCCAACGAGCTCGAGCTGCTGTCCAACGGGCAGATTCAGGCCGCGGCGCTTGCGACCAACGCGTTGCTCAACGATAAGATCGACCGCGTGGTGTATAACGTTCACGCCTATATCGACGAGGATAGCAACATTCAGCACGATTCCTTCTTTGGCATGTTCCCCGCGCGCGGCCACCAGAGCGCCATTTTGACGTTCGTGTGGACCAAGAGCTCATCCAACGCCACGAGTATCGACTGGAAGATGCGCATCGTGAGTATGGATGACACCATCGCCGAGCGCATTCAGAAGCAGGTGAACTCGGTGTCGTCGTTGATTGAGGACCCGGTGGTGAGCCAGACCAAGATTGACGAGGAAAAGGCCGAACGTGACCTGGAGCATCGTCTGCATGGCCGCGAGATTTTCCGCGGCGGCAAGCCCGATCGCACACCGTCCGAACTGCTGGAGCAGGACAAGAAATAATAAGACGTCATCATCCCGCGTGAGCCACAAGCCTCGCGGGATGATTTTTTAATCCCCGTCCCAGAAAAATCATTATGCATAGAAAGTCATAATTATCATTTCGTAAACATTTCGATGAAATTAACGCCATGAGGCATACTTGCGGTTACAATACCGCGAGGCCTAACTACACACCTTTAAGCCGGTCCTGTGAGACCGGGAAGGAGAATTATGGCGAACAACCATACCGCGGGCGCTGCCGCCCGCACCTTCGCGCCCAGCGAGCTTTGCCAGCGTATGCTGGCCAAAACCAGCAAGGGCACCTGCGGTCCCTGCATCCTGTATCTTGAGGATGGGACCATTTTTTATGGACGTGCATGCGGCGCCGAGGGCACCGCGACCGGCGAAGTCTGCTTCAACACCTCGCTCGAGGGCTACTTTGAGGTCATGACCGACCCGAGTTATGCCGGCCAAATCGTAACCATGACCTATCCGCAGATCGGCAACTACGGTATCGACGAGACCGACGTCCAGTCGGCCTTCCCCGGCGACGCCGTGCGCCCCGCGAGCGCTCCGGCTATGCGCGGCATGATCGTTCGCGACATGTGCGCCACGCCTTCCAACTGGCGCTCGGCCGTCAGCGTGCCGGAGTACCTGCGCGCCCACGGCATCGTCGCTATCGAGGGTGTCGACACCCGCGCTCTGGTGCGCCATCTGCGCGACAATGGTTCCAAGATGGGCATTATCTCGACCGAGATCTTCGACGTCGACGAGCTTGCCGAGCGTCTGGCCGCAGCGCCCACGCTGGTAGGCGAGAACCTGGTCAAGACCGTAAGCTGCCCCGCGCCTCACGAGTTTGTGGCCGTCGACCTGCCTGCCACGCATGACTTTGCGCTTTCGGCTGCCGCTCCTGCCCGTCACAAAGTGGTCGCCTACGACTGCGGCGTCAAGCGCGGCATTCTGGAGGGTCTGGTCCGCGCCGGCTGCGACCTTACTGTCGTGCCGTGGGATACGCCCGCGAGCGAGGTGCTCGACATGAATCCCGACGGTGTCTTCTTGTCCAATGGCCCCGGCGACCCCGACGCCGTGGTGGAGACCTACGAGCAGGTGCAGCAGCTGATCGGCAAGGTGCCGGTCTTTGGTATTTGTCTTGGTCACCAGATGATCAGCCTGGCCTGCGGCGCCCAGATGGAAAAGCTTAAGTTCGGTCACCGCGGCGGCAACCAGCCGGTCATGAACCTGGTAAGCCGTCGCGTGGAGATCACCGCGCAAAACCATGGCTTTGGCCTGCTGTTCCCCAGCTTGGGCAAGCTTGTCCCCGAGCTTTCCGGCGGCGAGACCGAGCATGCGGCCGATGGAGATCTGCGCGTCTGGGTGCGCCGCGGAATCGCGCCGGTCGTGATGAACGAGCGCTTTGGCCGCATTCGCCTGACACACGTGAACCTCAACGACGGCACCGCCGAGGGCATCCAGCTGCTCGACGCCCCGTGCTTCTCGGTCCAGTACCACCCCGAGGCTTCGCCTGGCCCTACCGATGCCCACTATCTCTTTACCGCCTTTACGCGACTCATGGACGGCGAGGAGAACTACCTGGACATCGATACCGCGAAGGACCGCCTTGCCGGCTGGAACTTTGCCGAGACCGCCGCGACCGAGACCGAGGAGAACTAACATGCCTAAACGTACTGACATCAAGCGCATCCTCGTTATTGGTTCGGGCCCCATCGTCATTGGCCAGGCCTGCGAGTTCGACTACTCTGGCGCCCAGGCCTGCAAGGTACTCAAGGAGGATGGCTTTGAGGTCATCCTGGTCAACTCCAACCCGGCGACCATCATGACCGACCCGGGTCTTGCCGACCGCACCTATGTCGAGCCCATCACCGCCGAGTTTATCGAGCGCGTGATCAAGAAAGAGCGCCCGGACGCGCTGCTGCCCACGCTGGGCGGCCAGACCGGTCTGAACGCCGCCGTCGAGCTGGCAAAAGACGGTACGCTCGACAAGTACGGCGTCGAGATGATCGGCTGCGACCTGGCCGCCATCGAGCGCGGCGAGGACCGCAAGCTCTTTAACGAGGCCATGGCCGAGATTGGCCTGGAGGTCGCGCGCTCGGGCTATGCCTACAGCGTGGCCGACGCCGAGGCTATCGCCGAGCGCGTGGGCTATCCCTGCGTGCTGCGCCCGAGCTTTACCCTCGGTGGCGCCGGCGGCGGCATCGCACATACTCACGAGGAGCTCGTCTCCATCGTGAGCCAGGGCCTGGAGCTCTCGCCTGCCCACGAGGTGCTGGTCGAGGAGTCCATCGAGGGCTGGAAAGAGTACGAGATGGAGGTCATGCGTGACCACGCCGGCAACGGCATCATCGTGTGCTCCATCGAGAATCTCGACCCCATGG
>JAYBVN010000068.1:0-13111 GCA_037320555.1 Collinsella sp.
GAAGCCGGTGCGGATCCGCGCAGCGGATGCGCGGAATCCTATACGCCGCACCAATTGAGTTTTAAGCCTCCGGAAACGGGGGCTTTTCTTATATGTCGACATACTTGAGGAGTTGCTTTCGCCGTGTTTGAAAGTATCGAGTCGATCGACTGCATCAAATGAGTAAAAATCAAATTTGATAACTTTTTTCGAAAAATGCTTGACCTTTATTCAGTCGATGTGCATAATAATCAACAAGTCGCGGCGTTACCTCAGCTGGATAGAGGGTCTGACTACGAATCAGAACGTCATAGGTTCGAATCCTATACGCCGCACCATTTGAGATTAAAGCTCCCGGCAACGGGGGCTTTTCTTTTACGTAAGCACTGCATGGATTCGAACCTCGGTCGAGGCGCGAGCGTGAAGCGGACGCGGAGCGTCCGTAGCGAGCGGGCGAGCACGCCGGCAGGCGGGCGAAGCCGGTGCGGATCCGCGCAGCGGATGCGCGGAATCCTATACGCCGCACCAACCGAAATTGAAAGCCTCCGGCAACGGGGGCTTTTCTTTTACGTAAGCACTGCATGGATTCGAACCTCGGTCGAGGCGCGAGCGTGAAGCGGACGATTTCTTATCGACTCGTGTAAGATTCCGAGTAGATGTCGCGACTTATTCGCGACCACTCCTTCTTCAAGCGACCGATCAGGGTGATACTTCGTGGCAGAGCGTCCGACATACAAGCTCAGGTTTCTCGATCCCAAGAAGCGCTTTCCGGTGATGCCCGAGCAGCCTGCGGGACGCTCATATGGCGTGGTCTGGAAACTCTTTGGCGAGGACCAGCATGAATCTTGTTATGTCGTCGAATTCGTTGGCAAAAGTCATGTGTCGCTTTTGGGCTACGTAAGCGTTTCGGGTGAGGTGTACAAGGTGGACCGCCCCGTCTGCGAGGCTCCGCTGCCCAACGATCCCGACATGGAACTGGTCCTTGACGAGTCGGATTCCAGTATTGGTGAGATTATGGTAAGGGAAGCCAACGGTGCAATGCGCGCGTGTGCGCAAACTGCCGGCTCTCCCGAAGGCCCCATGCGCGAGCAGTCCGACCACGAGACATGGAATTCGACCCGCGCCCTTCCTTACGGCGAGTTCATGGCCTCGATGTTCTTGCGCTACGTGATATTTGCCAACTCCGAAAGCGCTATTGTGAACACGGCGGACGCCGGCGGACTCGACGAGGGTATGCAAAACGTAGTCGACAAGATCAAGCTCGTAAAGTTGCCCGAGCCGGTCGAGGTGTTTTTGGGCTTTAACACGGCACCGCTCCCCGATGCTATCGAGACGCTGCTTTACCGCGTTGACCATGCCGAGAATCCGAGCGGTATCGAGCGCTATGCCGCCGCCCTTATGAGCGAAATTGACTTGCCCCGCCTGCGCACCATCGCTGCCAAGTCCGAGATGAGCCTGGCTCGCATTGATCGCTCAAAGATTTTCTATCTCAATTTTGATCGTAGCCTGCTGGACCAGGACGAGATTGACATGCTGCTTGCCGTCGAGTGCCGTCTCAACCGCCTCTCCGGCATCCTTGAGCGCATCGGGGCCGGATTGGTCCCTACGGCATCCTCGCCGAGCCTTGAGGGCTGCGCGCTCTTTGATGCGTGGCATATCGCCAAGACGACCAACGATGTTCCCCGACTGCTCGATACGGCTTCGAGCGATAACCCGTGGGGCAAGCCGGGTACGGTGGCTTGCCAGCCGGGCGGCGAGTGGGACGTGCGCACCCGTTTTGCGCGAATCGTTGAGGCGCTCAACGTGGTCACGCGGCTCGACTATACCTATCGGGCAAACGTTGCCGAGGGGATTATGCTCGTTCGGTTTGGGCAGTCTGTCGTTGATGCCATGCCGCAACGTGAATACGACGCTCAGGATGACGCCTGGCGCGAGCTGGACGAGGACACGCGGGCGATCTGGGCCGCGGAGCACGATGCGCGCGTGGCACTCACGCTTGCGGCAGCGTGTTTTGCCGCGGGCACCTGCATCACGCGCTGCTATGTGCAGATTGCTGCTACCGACAGTGAGCAGGGCGAGCGCGTTGTCGCAACGTATTTCTTTGGGCGTGCGGCCTATCTGGCCGATTGCGTGCCTGTCGCCAAGGATCTTGAGAGCATGGACATGGACGATATGCCGTGCAAGCGTGTGCTTGAGGCGTATGAGTCAACCGCTCCGGAGACGATTGAGCCTGCGGAGGTTCATGCTCGTCCGCGTGATGACCATCGCACGCTGCCGCCGGCGCTGCGCAATCTGCTGCTTGCCGATACGGCTGACGAGTTGGAGGTCATGGAAGAGGACGACGACCCATACGTGGCCCGTGTTGTTGAATTGCGCGAGCAGGCAAAAGTCGACCGTACAGGTGCTTTTGAAGGCTTTTCCCGTCTTGTCGAGGAGTTGGAGGCTAAGTGCGCCGTCGCCGAGCTTTTGGCGACAGGTCCGGTTCAAACGCAGTTTTGCGATAACCAGCTGGTGCGCATGGTGCTACCGGTGTTGGAAGAAGACCGCTCGGTGCGGATCCTTCGTGCGCCCGATGCGCTGTACTTTGCCCAGCACGAGATTTGCAGCTTTTACGCCGAGCAAGAGGACTTTGAACGAGCACTGCCCGAGGTGCGCCATCTTTACGATCTGGCGCGCTCGTCCATGCAATCGCACTTTGCGCTCATCAACGTGCTTGCGCGTCTGGAGCGCTTTGACGAGATTATCGAGGTGGCGCGCCACGGCCTACGTATTGCCAGCGATCGTTCTGCAATTGGCTACCTGTTCTACCGCTTGGCGTTTGCCTATTGGAATTGCGATCAGCTCGACCTGGCGCTGGCTTGTTACCGTCTGGTGCCGCGCGGTGAGGAATCGGGCAGCAGCGCGCTGGAAGAAATGCAGGGCCTTATGAACGAGATGGGCGTCAGCGAGCCTCCGACGTTCGAGGAAGCGGTCGAGACCATCCGCAAGGCTGGACTCGAGCTGCCGCCAGTGTCCGCCGTGACGAATCAGCTTGCAGATGCCGCTGTTCAACTGGTCGACAACGGCTTCTTTTTCCTGGCACGCGGTTGCATCTTCCAAATGTGGCGCACCATGGGCAACGACGAGCTCGGCTCCTTCAACCGCTCGCTGGGGTAGGCGAAGCCTCCAAGGAGGAAAGGATGCTAGGCAATTAGAAAATTTCCTCTTGCCCATCCTTGGCTGTTTGGTTACTATAGAACGGCTGTTACGGAGAGCTGACCGAGAGGCCGAAGGTGCTCGCCTGCTAAGCGAGTATGCCCCAAAAGGGCATCTGGGGTTCGAATCCCCAGCTCTCCGCCAGTTTAACTTTAAAGAAGGGTCCCATCGGGGGCCCTTTTTTATTATCGAGAAAGGGCGCTGGGGATTCGAACCCTCAAAAAAAGGAGGCATCCTTTCGGACACCTCCTTTCAGCGAGTGTATTGTTCTTCGATCTTACATCTCGGGCGCCTTGGCTACGGTCTCGCTCTCGGCTGTGAGCGGGCGGTTGTCGATGCGGCGGCCCAAGCGATCGAGCTTCACGAGCAGCCATTCAATGGGATTCGGCCCCGAGCCTTCCTCGTCGGCAACCAAATCCACGACGGCAATCTTGGTGCCATCCTGCTTGAGTGTAACGCTGCCTACCTTGTCGCCCACATGCACCGTGCCCGAAAGATCGTCGTAGCTAACCTTTTCGGTCACCTCGCCGGCAAGAGAAAACACGGTCGCTTGCGCCGTGGGATCGGCGAGCGTGGCGTCGATTGTCTTGTCCGTCCAATCTGTCTGGCTAATGCGTGCCATAAGCGGGTTGCCGTTGGCGGTCTTTTCCTGCGTGTTGGCGATCGCGACCGTGACCTTGTGGCCGTAGTACCAATTGGCAAGGGTTGCGGTATCGGTAAAGCGCTGGTCGGTGGTGGTGGAGTTCAAAACGACGGTGTAGATCTCGTCGCCGTCGCGGTTGTAGGCGCTCGTAAAGCAATAGCCCGCGTCGTCGGTGGTGCCGGTCTTGCCGCCGATGTTGCCATCTTGGCCCAGCAAATAGTTATGCGTGTCCATGGAATGCGAATGGTCGGTGCCGTCGGCGCCCGTGACCTCGATCCAGGAATCCTCGCTCGCTACGACCTCGCGGATCGTGTCGTTTTTCATGGCCTCCTGCATCATCAGCGCCACGTCATGTGCGGTTGAGTGCATATCGCCAGCCCACTCATCAAAGTCCAGACCATGCGGGTTTTCAAAAAGCGTACCGGTGCAGCCGAGCTTCTTAGCGCGCTCGTTCATGGCCTTCACAAATGTGGCCTCGGCGTCTTTGGTCTTAGGGTCGATCTTCTTGCCCACATATTCGGCGAGCACGATGGCGGCGTCGTTGCCCGAGGGAATCATCAGGCCGCGCAGTGCCTGCTCCACGGTAAGCTCGTCGCCTTCGAGCAAGCCGGCGGTCGAATTACCCACGGTGGCTGCGGCGTTGCTTACCGTGACCTTCTCGTCCATCTTGCAATTCTCGACGGTTAGGATCGCGGTCATGACCTTGGTGATCGAGGCGATCTTGACCTGCTCATCGGCGCCACGGGCATAGTAGACGGTGCCGTCTTTGCCCATGACGAGGGCATTGGTCGCATCGATATCGGGCAGGTTTTCGGCCGTGATGCCGCGCGCATCGGCGGTTTTGCCGCAAACATTGTCGGTCGTGAGCACTTGGGCGCCGGCGACGGTGGGCACGCCAGCGGCAAGGGCGATAGCGCAGACAAAGCCGGCGGCAAGCTGGGCTGAGCGCTTTGCAAAAGAGGTGAGGGACTTCACGGATTTCGCTTTCGACGGGATGGTCTCTTCTGGAACTAGAGTATATCGTTTGCCGGCGTCGGCGATCATCGCGTGCGTGCGTGGCCCACATCCGCGCCCGAACGGGCACAAGGGTGCTTAAGGCCGACTTAATCACCCACGCTTGTTGTGTGTGGCATGCGTCGCCTCGGGCATAATGGAGCGCGAGAGGAGCACGCATGAACGAGCGCATTTTGGTAGTTGATGACGAAAAGGCCATCGCCGACTTGGTTGGTATCTACCTTACAAAAGAGGGCTTTGATGTCCAGATTGCCTATAGCGGGGCCGATGCCGCCAAGGCAATCTTGGAGCAGGAGTTCGATCTGGCGCTGCTGGATGTCATGCTGCCCGATATCGATGGGTTTGAGCTGCTGCGTACAATCCGTTCCAGCCATACCTATCCCGTGATCATGCTGACGGCGCGCGATGCCCAGCAAGACAAGATCGAGGGCCTTTCGCTTGGCGCGGACGATTACGTGGTTAAGCCGTTCCGTCCGCTGGAGCTCATCGCGCGCGTGCACGCTCAACTTCGCCGCTACACCAGCTACGGTAGCCGTGCACAGGCGGCCGAGTCGCCGACCATTCAGCTCGACGGCCTGGAGATCAACCGCGATGCTCGTTCCGTGACAGTGGACGGTTCACCGGTTCGCCTCACGCCCATCGAGTATTCCATCTTGCTGTATCTGGTCGAGCATCGCGGCAGCGTGGCGGCCGTGGAGGACCTGTTCCGCGCGGTGTGGAACGAGGACTTTATGCCCGGCTCCAACAATACGGTGATGGTGCACATTCGCCACCTGCGCGAAAAGATCGGCGACGACGCACAAAAGCCGCGCTTTATCAAAAACGTCTGGGGCGTCGGCTACATAATCGAATAGCGCCTTTGATGGTGGGGAAGTGGATATGACAAAAGACGATAGGCAGGCATTCGAGGTGCCCGATCGACTCTTTGAATACGTGAGGTCGGTCGTCGACAACCGCGCGCTTGCAACGGTGCTGCTCTTTTTGCTGAGCCTGCTGCTGATTGGCATCGATAACATCGCCGGAATCTTGGCGGTGCTGCTTATCGGCTTTTTGCTGATCGATCGATTTGAGATCGTTCGCCGCTGCGTGGTGATTGGCGGCGCCGCGTGGGCCATGACGTTGGCGATTGGCGCCATGGCGCTCGGCGGCATTGAAGGGCCGGTGCTGTTCGATGCCGGCTTTGTATTCAACATGCTTGGCTTTGTGCTGGCGCTTGCCGTGTGCGTGCTGTTCTTGTGCGGCCGCGCCCTGTACTACCAGGGCTACGAGCAGGGCGAGCAGCATGCCGATTGTGTGCTGGCCGCTCGTATTCAAGATCGCCTGATCGATCACCCCGACACCTGGGACAACATTGACGGCGACTTCTTGGAGGTCGAGGGCGCCCTTAACCGCGTGCGTGACCGTGAGCACAAGGTGCAGCAAGCTCTGCGTGACGAGTCTCATCGCAAGGACGATTTGGTCACGTACTTGGCACATGACCTACGCACCCCGCTTGCCAGTGTGGTGGGCTATCTTTCGCTGCTGCAAGAGGCTCCCGAGCTGCCGGTTGAGCAACGTGCGCACTTTACGGGCGTGGCGCTCGACAAGGCGCACCGGCTCGATGCACTCATCGAAGAGTTCTTCGATATCACGCGCTTTGACTTCCACGATATCGTGCTCACGCGCGGCTATGTTGATCTGGGGTTGCTGCTGGCTCAGGTGGCTGACGAGTTCTATCCCATCCTCAACGAGCAGCATAAGGAAGCCCAAGTTGATATTCGCGAGGACCTGACGGTGCTCGTGGATGGCGACAAGATGGCTCGCGTGTTCAACAACATCATGAAAAACGCCGTTGCCTATAGCTATGAGGGCTCGACCATCACGATCGAGGCCAGACGCCGGGACGGCGGTGGCGTGCGCGTGCGCTTTATCAATCAGGGCGATCCCATCCCTGAGGCAAAGCTCAAGGTGATCTTTGAGAAGTTCTATCGCCTGGATGCGGCGCGTGCGACCAATCGCGGCGGCGCTGGACTGGGGCTTGCCATCGCCAAGGAGATTGTATGCGCGCACGGCGGTACCGTTGCATGTGAATCGACGCCCGAACACACGATATTCACCATCGAGCTGCCCGCCGCATAGCCAGTGTGCCCTTACAAACACTTGACAATGCGCTCACGTGCATATGAGCCGCGATTCCTACTATCGATACTGCTGAATTGATATCGATGTGGAGGTATGCGGTATGACGGCTGCTGCGGCTGTGGAGCCCACGGAGCTTGAAGAACTCATGAAAGCGCAGGCCGAGGCCGCGCACGAGCGCGAGGTTGGGGATGCGACTCGCCCCACGGCAGAGGATCTTGCCGCCTCGCCGACGCGAATCGATGTTGAGGGCCTCGACCTGTTCTATGGCGACCACCATGCGCTCAAGGATGTGAATATCAAGATCCGCGACAAGCAGATTACCTCGTTCATCGGGCCTTCGGGCTGCGGAAAGTCCACGTTGCTGCGCTGCTTTAACCGCATGAACGACGGCATCAAGGACTGCCGAATCGAGGGCAAGATTGCGCTCGATGGTCAAGATATCCTGGGCGACTACGACATCTGCCGCCTTCGCCAGCGCGTGGGCATGGTGTTCCAGCGCCCCAACCCGTTTCCCATGAGCATCTACGACAACGTCGCCTATGGGCCGCGCGGTATGGGTGTGCGCGATCGCGTCGTGCTCGACGAGCTGGTCGAAGACTCCCTGCGACGCGCCGCCCTGTGGGACGAGGCCAAGGACAAGCTCAAAGAGTCGGGTCTGGGTCTTTCGGGCGGCCAGCAGCAGCGCCTGTGCATCGCCCGCGCACTTGCCGTGCAGCCCGACATTCTGCTGATGGACGAGCCGACCTCGGCACTCGATCCCGTATCGACGCTGGTGGTGGAGCAGCTGGCCTGCGAGCTCAAAGAGACCTGCACGCTCGTGGTCGTTACGCACAATATGCAGCAGGCGGCGCGTATCTCCGATTCGGTCGCATTCTTTTTGCTGGGTGAGCTGGTGGAGCACGCGCCCACCGCGCAACTCTTCAAGAATCCGACCGATCCGCGCACGGCGGATTATTTGACGGGGCGTTTTGGCTGATACCATCTAGTAAAGGTACCTTTAGGGTTAAGATGCGGTCATGCCGGCCGCAAAGGGGTTCAACATGATCTATTACGTCGAGGACGATGACAACATCAGGGATTTGACGGTCTATGCGCTGCGCAAGCAGGGGATTGAGGCCGAAGGCTTTTCGTGCGACGGTGAGTTTAAGGCTGCCGTGGCGCGACGGGTACCCGATGCCGTCCTGCTCGACATCATGCTGCCCGATACCGATGGCTTGGCGATTATGCGTCGACTGCGTGCCGATCGCCTGACGGCGACGGTGCCCATCATGATGCTTACCGCCAAGGATACCGAGCTCGACAAGGTGATGGCGCTCGATGGCGGTGCCGACGATTACCTGACTAAGCCGTTTTCGCTCATGGAGCTCGCCAGCCGCTGCCGCGCACTGCTGCGTCGCGGCGGCATGGTCAAACAGGCAAGCGATGTGCTCAGCGTGGGCGACATCGTGCTCTCGCCCAGCCATCGTGAGGTGACTGTTGCCGGCGAGTCGCTTAAGCTCACCCTGCGCGAGTTCGACCTGCTCGAGTACCTCATGCGCAAGCCCGGCGTGGTCTTTACCCGCGAGTCGTTGCTGCAGAGCGTGTGGGGCTGGGACTTCGACGGCGGTTCGCGCACCGTTGACGTGCACGTGCAGACGCTTCGCCAAAAACTGGGCGAGCATGCCAGCGCCATCGAGACCGTGCGCGGCGTGGGCTACCGCTTGGCCGAGCCTTCTGCCGGTGATGGTGCCGAAGGTGACGACACCGCGGCCACCGCATCGGAGGAGTAACCCGTGGTCTTCGCCCCCCAGGGAAAACATACGCTGTCGCACCGCGTTTTTGTGACGATCTTTGTCTGCGCCATGGCGGTTATCGTGGCGTTTACGGTGCTGGGTGCGTTCTTTGTGCAAAACACCTTGGCGGATGCCACGAGTGCCAACCTGGCGCAAGAAACCGAGCTCATTGCTGCCGCCCTCGACGAGCAGCAGGAGCCCATCCCGTTCTTGCGTAGCCTCGATCGAGAGGACTTGCGCATCACGCTGATTAACAAGGATGGATCGGTTGCCTACGACAACGAGGCGCCGCCTTCCACACTGCCCAACCATGGCGATCGCCCCGAGGTCATCGAGGCCTTTGAGAGTGGTTCGGGTTCCGCGGAGCGCGCAAGCTCTACGCTCGACGAGATTATGCTGTATCGCGCCGTCGCCCTTGATAACGGCCAGGTTGTCCGCTTGGCGCAGGCCCAGCCTGGCGTTGCGGCGATTTTGCTGTCGATGGTGGCGCCGATGCTGCTTATCGCAGCAGCGGGTGCGGTACTCTCGTTTTTTATGGCGCGCCGCGAGTCCCGTGCCATCATCGCGCCTTTGCAAGAGGTGGATTTGGACCACCCACGCCGTAGCTATGAGCACGCCTATGCCGAGATGGTCCCCATGCTTGAGCGTATTGAGTCGCAGCGCCAGGAGCTCAAGCGCCAAATGGCGGTGCTGGCGGACAACGACCGTATGCGCCGCGAGTTCACGGCGAATATCACCCATGAGCTCAAGACGCCGCTTACGGCGATTTCGGGCTATGCCGAGCTCATCGCAAACGGCATGGTCGAGGGCGAGGGCGACCTGCGCAACTTTGGCGGTCGCATCTATCGTGAGGCGGGCCGCTTGGCAGCGCTTGTCAACGATATCCTTACGCTGTCTAACTTGGACGAGGCCGAGCGTGCAGCTGAGGGCGAGGCGGTGCCCATTGGGTCCACGGAGCCTATTGAGCTCTCGCGTGCCATCTACGCGGTCGAGCAGCGTCTTGAACAGGTCGCCCGTCAGGCGAATGTGACGATAAGTCATGAGACCAAGCCTGTGGTCATCGAGGGCGTGTCGCGCTTGATTGACGAGCTCATCTATAATCTGGCAAGCAACGCCATCCGCTACAATCGACCCGGCGGTACGGTTACGCTGCAGTGCGGCACCAACGACGAAGGCCATCCGTTCCTTGCGGTCGCCGACACGGGAATCGGTATCGCGCCTGAAGAACAGGGCAAGGTATTTGAGCGGTTCTACCGCGTGGACAAGAGTAGGTCCAAGGCACGCGGCGGAACCGGTCTGGGGCTTGCCATTGTCAAGCATGCGGCCCTGTATCATCACGCCACGCTCGATCTGTCGAGCGAGTTGGGCGTGGGAACCACCATTACGGTGACGTTTCCCATACAGCAGGACGAGCCATTCGCATAGCGATATAACATAGATATTGATGCAGACGCCGCATTTGACTTTCGGGTGCGGCGTTGTTGTGCAATTTTACGATTGCTTCCGACATTTTTACAGGAGAGCCTGTTTCTTATGTATAGAGTTTGGTCTCGGTAAAAAGATGCGATAACATACGGACAGTTTTGTCAATCCGAACTGGGGAAATGAAAGGCAAGCTGCATGACCCTTCTCGAACTGTTCCAGCTGCTGAAGAAGCACCTTCAGCTGGTCATCACCCTTCCGGTGGTCTGCGCGATCGCCATGGGCATCGTGTCCTTCGTTGCGATGGACAACACCTATACCGCGACGACGAGCATGTACATTCTCGCCAAGACCGACGATAGCGGTCAGATGAGCTACAACGATCTCTCGGCGAGTCAGATGCTTTCCAACGATATCGCCACGCTGCTGGATAGCGATAGCGTTAAGAGCGGCGCAGCCAATGAACTGGGCCTCACCGATCTGGATGACTACAAGGTGTCTGTTTCCTCCGAGACCACCACGCGTGTCATTACGCTTTCGGTTACCGGCACCGATGCCAAGGAGACGGCTAAGGTCGCAAAGGCCATGGCCAGCTCGGTGAGTACGGTCGCTCAGAACGTCGGCGCTGCCCAGAGCATCAACGTTATCGACGAGGCTAAGACCCCCGAAGCCCCCAGCGGTCCCAAGCGTATGCTGTACGTTGCTGTCGCGTTCCTCGCCGGTATCTTTATCGCAGTCGCCTATGTCGTTTTGGCAGACATGCTCAATACCCGCATCCGCGGTGCCGAAGAGGCAGAAGAGCTCCTGGGCATTCCCGTTGTTGGCCGAATTCCGGCTATGAAAGGTGGTAAATAGGCATGGCTAAGGCAAAGAACACCGATAAGCTCGTTGTACAGAATGCCGCCAAGACCCTTCTGGCCAACATCCGCTTTGCGAGCGTGGACGACCCCATTCGCACTATTACCGTCACGTCCTCGATTCCCAACGAGGGCAAGTCTACGGTTTCCATCAACCTTGCCCAGGCTATCGCCACGAGCGGCAAGTCCGTGCTCCTGGTCGAGGCCGATATGCGCCGCAGGTCCCTTTCCGATATGCTCGGCGTTCGTTCGCGCGGCGGACTCTATGCGGTCCTTTCCGAGCAGATCTCCATTGACCAGGCAATTGTCGAGACGGGTCAGAAGAACTTCTACTTCCTCGATGCCGAGCCGCATATTCCCAATCCTGCCGACATCATTGTCTCTCACCGCTTTGCCAAGTTGGTAAAGGCACTGTCCGCCAAGTTCCAGTACGTCATCTTTGATGCTCCCCCGGTCGGCACCTTCATCGATGCTGCCGAGATTGCCAGCCTGACCGACGGTACGCTGTTCGTGGTGCGCGAGGACTTCACCAAGCGCGAGGAGGCACTCAACGCTATCGGCCAGCTTAAGAAGTCCGAAAAGGTCAAGCTCATCGGTACCGTTATGAACTACTGCGAGACCGAGACCAGCGAGTACTACTACTCCTACTACACCAAGGACGGTAAGAAGGTGAAGAAGGGCTCGGACGATCAGGGGACTTCCAAAAAGGGCATCTTCACCAACCGAGCAAACGTTTAGTTGATTAAGGCTGACCTATGCGTGACATTCATTGCCATATCTTGCCGGGTGTAGACGACGGCGCCGCCGATCTCGATGAGAGCTTGGCGATGCTCGAGGCTGCCAAGCGGGCCGGTGTAACCAGAATCGTTTGCACTCCTCACTGCCGTGATCCCTATTTTGATTACGACAAGATGTGGGATGCCTTTGAACTGCTGCGTGATAACGCTGACGGTTTTCCGCTCCAGATGGGCTTCGAGGTCAACCATCGAAAGCTCGTTGAACTTGGTATCGATGCCGCGGAGCACTTGCATTTCGATGGAACCAACGAGTTTCTGCTCGAGCTTTCGACGCATGCCGATGCGTATGCGTTTAGAGAGTACGAGAACACGATTTACGATTTGCAGTGCCGTGGCTACCAGGTGATCATCGCTCATCCTGAGCGCTATCGTGCGGTTCAAAAGGATGTAAGCGTGGCGGAGCGCCTGGTCGATATGGGCTGCAAGCTGCAGGCTTCGGCGGACTTTATTGCCGGCGGTCGCTTTGGTCGCGAAAAAAAGCCGGCACAGCGCCTGTTCGATCAGAACCTGTACAGCTTCATCGCGAGCGATGCCCATAACGTGGGTCATTACGACTGCCTGGCGAAGGCTCGCGCGAAGTTTAGCGTGCGCGGAGCTCATTTTCGCTAATATCTGTCCCTAACGTTCGCATTGAATGAAAGGGCAGCCATGGATATCCAACTTAAGACGGGATGCTTTGATGACGCGGCGTTGGTGCGCCGCGTCGTTTTTATGGACGAGCAGGGCTACGAGAATGAGTTCGACGCTATCGACGAGGATCAGAACTGCATTCATGTGACGCTCTATGTAGACGGCGAGCTTGCCGGTTGCTCGCGCGTGTTTCCCGAGGAGCTTGAGCGCGTGGCTGACGCAGAGGCCCCGGTGTTGCCGGCATGCGACATGGACGAAGGCGTTGCGGCGGGGGAGGCCTACATTATGGGGCGCGTCGCCGTGCTGCCGGCTATGCGTCGTCGCGGACTGGCGAGTGCGATCGTCGAGGCCAGTGCTTCGTGTGCACGCGATGCCGGCGCTAAGCTTATTAAGCTGCATGCGCAGGAATACGTGTTGCCGCTCTATGCAAAGGCGGGCTACACGCAAATTGCCCCGGTAGATTACGAAGACGAGGGCCAGCCCCATGTCTGGATGGCCAAGCGCGTAGATGGCAGATAGGGACGTTCCTTTTCTGCCGGCAGCTGGGGACACTCCTTGGCAATTGACGCATTGGAGCGCTCGGACATACAGTTTTTCGATTCCGTATGTATATATGCGCGCTATTGGGTTATAAAATCTAAGTCTGAACATAGCAGGTCTGCGATGCGGCTCGGGCAACCG
>JAYBVN010000069.1:0-4431 GCA_037320555.1 Collinsella sp.
GGCAGGTCGTAGCGCAGGGCCGCGACGCGCTCGGCGCCAATGCCAAAGGCGAAGCCGGTGTACTTCTCGGGGTCGATGCCGCAGTTGATCAGGACGTTGGGGTCGACCATGCCGCAGCCCAGGATCTCAATCCAGCCGCTGTGCTTGCAGAAGTTGCAGCCCTTGCCGCCACACACATGGCAGCTCACGTCCACCTCGCAGGAAGGCTCGGTGAAGGGGAAGAAGTGCGGGCGGTAACGCGTCTTGCGGTCCTCGCCAAACATGCACTTAACAAAGTAGTCGAGCGTGCCCTTGAGGTCGCCAAAGGTGATGCCCTCGTCGACGACCAGGCCCTCGATCTGGTTGAACTGCGGCAGGTGGCAGGCGTCGGCCGTGTCGGGACGATAGACGGTGCCCGGGCAGATCATGTAGATGGGCGGCTTTTGCGACTCCATGGTGTGGATCTGCACGCCCGAGGTCTGGGTGCGCAGCAGCACGTCGGACTCGCCGTGGGCGTGAGCCTCGGGGTGCGCGACGCTGCCGGGGTTGTTGTCGACCACGTAGAAGGTGTCGCGGGCCGAGCGGCTCGGGTGATCCATGGGGGCGTTGAGCGCGGTGAAGTTGTAGTAGGAGGTGTCGACCATGGGACCGGACTCGACGGTGTAGCCGATGCCGCAGAAGATGTCCTCGGCCTCCTCGATGATCTGCTTGATCAGGTGCTGGTGGCCGATCTGCGGACGGATGCCCGGCAGCGTGATGTCGACGGCCTCGTGCTCGAGTGTGTGCTTGAGGGCGGCGGCCTTCATCTCGGTGGTGCGCTCGTCGAGCATGCCCTCAATCAGCTGGCGCATCTCGTTGGCGCGCTTGCCCATCATGGGACGATCCTCGGGGGCGAGCTTGCCCATCATGCGCATCAGGCCAGTGATGCGGCCCTTGCGGCCGAGCAACTCAACGCGCGCGGCCTCGAGCTTTGCGGCGTCATCGGCGCCTGCGACGAGCTCCTTGGCCTCTTCCTCGAGTTTGACCAGATCATCAATCAGACTCATGTCTTCCCTTTCGTCTCTCGCGCATTCGCTTGCCGGGGCAACCGATGCCGCTTGGCGCTGCGAAAACGCGGCCCGGTTCGGTAACAAAAAACCGCCCTCGGGCATGTACATTGCCCAAGGACGGTTGAATTCCGCGGTACCACCTTGTTTGACCCGGCGGATGTCTGGCCCGCCGAGCCCACTCTGCGCCCCTTGTCGCGAGGCTCACGGCTTCCCTACTGGGGCTTCGCCGCCGCTGGCCGCGCACCCGTTGAGGTTGCTGCTCGGGAGTGAACGCTTGGCCCTTGCCACCGCAGGAAGGCTTGCAGCCCATGACCTTCCCTCTCTTGCCGGCGACGCGGCGGGCAAAACCCTCTCCGTCAACGCATTGGGCTATAGGATAACACATTCTGCGAGCATATCGCCGTGTTCCGTTTTGTTCGTGCTGGGTACAAGGCGGGTAGCTGTGCAAACTGGCCGCGCGCCCACCCGAGGCGCTCGGCTCACGAGATCAAGGATATGGTATGGGAAATAAGCACGATAAGAAGGCCAAGGCCGCAGCGGACAAGACGCCCAAAGGCATAAAGGTCGATAAGGCCGTCAAGAAGCTCCGCAAGCTCGAAGGCAAACTGTGGACCCGCGAGTACCTGCTCAAGATTGCCGAGTTCGACGGCGCAACGATTGCCCCCGCCAACGGCGCCACGGCCCGCGCCGACGCTATGGGCACCCTTGCCGGCGAACATCACAAACTCCTGACCAGCAAAAAGTCCGTTGAGCTCGTGCGCTCTCTCGCGCGTGAGACAGTCGCGGGCGGAAAGATCGACGACCCGCAGCTGCTCGACGAGATCCGCGTGCTCGGCCGCGACCAGCGCGAGGCAAGCGTCATCCCCACCCAGGAGGCCGAGGCCTGGACCAGGCTCACCTGCGAGGCAGACGCCGTGTGGCACAAGGCCAAGACGGCCAATGACTGGGCGAGCTTTGAGCCCTATGTGGATAGAATCGTCGGCCAGCTTAAGCATCAGGCCGAGCTCATGGATCCCAAGCGCGACCCATACGATGTTTGGCTCGACCAGTACGAACGCGGCCTTTCCGCCAAGAGCTTCGACGCGTTTTGCGACGAGGTCAAAGCCACCGTCGTGCCGCTCGTGCACGCCATCGGCGAGCGCGGCCAGCAGCCCGCTGCCGACTTTTTGCATGCCCGCGTGCCCGAGGCCGCCCAGCGCGCCATGAGCTTCGACCTGATGAAGCTCGTCGGCCTGGACCTGGACGACACCACGCTTGCCTTTACCGAGCACCCGTTTAGCGAGGGCTTCTCGGTGGGCGACGCGCGCATCGCGACGCACGTCTATGAGAACGACTGCATCTCCAATGTCTACAGCATCATCCACGAGGCCGGTCACGCCATGTACGAGCTGGGCGTCAATCCCGCCTATGCGCGCACCTGCCTGGAGGGCGGCACATCCATGGGCATCCACGAGAGCCAGAGCCGCTTTTTCGAGAACACCGTGGGCCGCAGTCGCGCCTTTATGGGACCGCTGCTCGAGGTACTGCGCCGTCACGCGCCCGAGGTTTACGGCAGCGTGGACGAAGACACGCTCTATCGCGCCGTGAACATCGCGCAGCCGTCGCTGATCCGCACCGAGGCCGACGAGCTCACCTATCCGCTGCATATTATGGTGCGCTACCAGATCGAGCGCATGCTGTTTGCCGGCGAGGCCACGGCCAAGGACATCCCTGCGCTTTGGAACCGCCTTATGGACGAGTACCTGGGCATTCCCGTTCCCGACGACACGCGCGGCTGTCTGCAGGATACACACTGGAGCGGCGGCTCGTTTGGCTACTTCCCCACGTATGCGCTGGGCAGCGCCTACGATGCCATGTTTTTGCCGGCCATGTGCCGCGACGGTGTCGACCTCAATGGCGCCTGTGCGAGCGGCGATTTGGCGCCCGTTCGCGCCTGGCTGGGCGAGCACATTTGGCAGTGGGGCCGCGCCAAGGACGCGCCGGAGCTCATCAAGGGCGCATGCGGCATGGCGTTCGATGCCCGCTACTACTGCAGCTACCTGCAGGACAAGTTCACCACGCTCTACGAGCTGTAAGGCATAACCGACACGCCAACGCAAAGGGGGCGCCGCGGAACCAATCCGCGGCGCCCCCTTTTTTCACCCAATAACTAGGTACCCAATGACTAGTTCGTTGACGCTAATGTCTTGGCAACGTCAGCGAAAACGGCCCCAAGCGAGCAAGGTGACGTGAAATGAAAGGGCGCTGACCTTCTGGTCGCGCCCTTGAAATTGAACGTCAGATTGCCGCTTGGGGCCGTTTGCAGCGTCGAGCAGCTACGCGGTTTGGTAAAACCGCGTAGCTATAAAGCCTCGAGCGCGTTGACGATGCGCTTCATGGCGGCGTCGGCGGCGGCTTGGTCGGGGGCTTCGGCCAGCACGCGGATAACCGACTCGGTTCCGCTCTTGCGCACGAGCACGCGGCCCTCGCCTGCCAGCGCAGCCTCGGCCTCGGCGATGGCGTTCTGCACGCCCATGTTCTCGAGCGCGGCGTCCTTGTCCGCCACGTGCACGGCCACCTGCGCCTGCGGCAGCAGCTTGCACGGAGCCGTGAGCTGCGAGAGCGTCTCGCGCTCGGCACGAATCACTTCCATCACGCGCAGCGAAGTCATAATGCCGTCGCCCGTGCGCTCGATATCGCCAAAGATCGTATGGCCCGTCTGCTCGCCGCCCAAGCTGTAACCGCCCTCGCGCATCTTGGCATACACGTGACGGTCGCCCACGCCGCTGGTCACGGCGCTCAGACCGGCAAGCTCCAGCGACTTGACCAGGCCAAAGTTGCTGGCAATCGTCGGCACCACGGTACCGCCCGAAAGGCGACCGTGCTTGTTCAGATACACGCCGCACACGTACAGGATCTGGTCGCCGTCTACCACGCGACCGCGCTCATCCACGGCCAGGCAGCGGTCGGCATCGCCATCGTAGGCAAAACCCACGTCCAGGCCCTGCTCCACCACATGGCGCTGCAGGCGCTCCATATGCGTGGAGCCGCAGTCGACGTTGATGTTAAAGCCATCGGGCGCGGCGTTGATCACGCGCACGTCGGCACCGAGCGCGTCAAACACCGGCTTGGCCACCGAAGAAGCCGAGCCGTTGGCGCAGTCGATACCGATCTTGACGCCCTGCAGCGAAAAGTTCGCACTTGCAATGAGCGAAGCAATGTAGCGGTTGCGGCCCTGCATGTAGTCCACCGTGGCACCGATGTGGTTGCCCGTGGCCAGCGGAACTTCGCTCTTGCCATCGATGTAGTCCTCGATGAGCTCCAGCACGTCCTCGTCCATCTTAAAGCCGTCGCTGTTGACGAGCTTAATGCCGTTATCGCAAAACGGGTTGTGGCTCGCGCTGATCATGATGCCGCAATCGAA
>JAYBVN010000070.1:0-4329 GCA_037320555.1 Collinsella sp.
ATCGTTGGGGCCAGGCCCGATTTTGCCTCTTGACAATGTCCTGCTCATATTAAAAGGAACATCCCCAGGTGCCGGCTGTTGAGTTGCGGTGGAATAGGGACTGTTTGGTGCCCGAAAGGGCGATTTTAGTCCATATTTCACCGCAACTTATTTAAAGGGCGCTGAGGTTGGGGGTCCAGGCGATGGTGGGGGTCGCGCCGTCGAGAACCTCGTTGATGGTGGCGGCCATGCCGGCGAGCAGGCTGTTCTCGCTTACGGTGAGCGTCTTGTAGCCGCCGGCTCGCATGAGCTCGCGAATCACCACGGCGCCGGCCAGAATCACGCCCGCGCGCTTGGGCTGCACGCCCGGCAACGCGGCAATGCCTGCAACATCCAACGCAGACATGCGCTCGATAGCGGCCGAAATCTGCTCCATCGAAAGCTCGCGCAGGTGCACAAAGTTCGAGTCGTACGGCTCCAGTTCGTGGACCAGCGCCACGAGCGTGGTAACGGTACCGCCCACCGCGACGAGGCGCTCGGCGCGCTCAAAGTCGACAGGCAGGCCCTCAAAGTAAGCCCCGAACTGCTCGCCCGCCCATACGCCAGCGGCGGCAAGTTCACTGTCCGTTGGCGGCAGCGCCGAGAAAAACCGCTCCGTCACGCGACGGCAACCGATGTCCAGTGAGCGCGTTCCCTCCAGCGCAAAGACGCCACGCTCCGGCGCATAGACGCCCGTCGCGAGCTCCGTGGATCCGCCGCCCGAATCGGCAACAATGATGCGCTCGCCGGCAAAGTCGTGCGCCACGCCAAAAAACGTCAGGCGTGCCTCGACCTCGCCCGGAATCACCTGTGGCTCAAGCCCCAGATCGCGCAGGCCGTCCAGCAGCAGTGCTGCGTTGGACGCATCACGCGCGGCGCTCGTGCAGGTGGTGCAGATGCACGCGGCCCCAAAGGCACGAGCCTCGTCCACAAACATGCGGCACGCAGCGAGCACGCGCTCAACGGCCGCCTCGCAAAAGCGGCCCGTCGCGTCCACGCCCTCACCCAGATCGGTAATCTCGGTATGCTTGGACGATTCCACGATTGCCCCGCCCTCGACCTGGGCCAACACCAGTCGCGACGACACCGTTCCCAGGTCGATCGCGGCCACCTTATAGCGTTTGCAATTTGTCATTGCGAGCTCCCCTCCGGGCGCTATTTGCCGTTGGACACGACCGTCTGACCCTCGACGCCGTTAAACCCAAACAGCATGTCGAGCGCTTGGATGTACCACGGCGCGTCCTTACCGACTTCTTCGATTTCCTTGGCCACTTCGCTGGCCTTCTTGGCGTTTGAGGACTTTTTGCTCGACGAGGCATCCGAATCGTCGTCCAGGCCCTGCACTTCAATCTTCTTCTCGCCGGGCATCACCAAGCCCAGGTCCTCGGATGCCGCATCCTTGATACCCTCCTCCGAGAGCAGCTTGTCGACGCTTTTTTGCAGCCCATCATTGTATTGCTGGCGAATCTCGACCTGCTTGGCCAAGATATCGCTCGAACGCTTTGCCACGTACAGGTCGCGCACGGGGAAATACAGGCTCACGAGCACCAGGGCAACGACGATGCCGATGAATAGCCCTCGCTGAGGACCGTGGGTAAAGTCGTAGATCGCCTTGACCACCGCGTTGTCGTTGGCGTAGTGCATAAAGTCCGAGCCCGAAAAACGGTTCGAGGGCCTGCTCGACCTATCGTGCGTTTGAGCCGACGAGCGCTGAGCATGCGACGAACGTGCCGGGCGCACTGGTCCATCTGTCGAAGTATTCACTTGAGCATTGGGGCGCGAGGTACTTGTCGGGCGCTGCATGGAGCGGTCGGCGCCGGCGTAGGCGGACCCACCGAGCTGCACCGTGCGCGCACGGCGAGGCGACGGCTCACGCGAACCGGCGGAATAGTACCTGTTGTCGTAAATCTGATCCATGTGCGCCTTGTGCGGTTGAGGTTTGTTTGCGCTAAGTATTCTAGTTATAGCACGAGCGCCCGCACCGCCTTCGCCAGCCTTTGCTCGACATAAAAAAGGCGCTGAGCCGTATGGCCCAGCGCCCATAGCGCTTTGCGGCATCCTGCCAAGGCGAGGCGGAACCGAGTCAGCCTCCCCCTCGCCAAATTCGCCCGTTTAGCGAATGTTGTAGAACGCGGCCTTGCCGGCGTAGCGCGCGCTGCCCTCGAGCTCGTCCTCGATGCGGATGAGCTGGTTGTACTTGGCGATACGGTCGCTGCGGCACGGGGCGCCCGACTTGATCTGGCCGGCGTTGACGCCCACGACCAGGTCGGCGATCGTGGAGTCCTCGGTCTCGCCGGAGCGGTGGCTCACGATGCAGGCGTAACCGGCCTCCTTGGCGGTCTCGATGGCCTCGAGCGACTCGGTGAGCGTGCCGATCTGGTTGACCTTGACCAGGATCGCGTTGGCGGCACCCAGCTCGATGCCCTTCTTGAGGCGCTCGGTGTTAGTGACGAACAGGTCGTCGCCCACCAGCTGCACCTTGTTGCCAATGCGGCGGGTGAGCTCAACCCAGCCGTCCCAGTCCTCCTCGGCCATGCCGTCCTCGATGGAGATGATGGGATAGGTGTCGACGAGCTTCTCCCAGTAATCAACCATCTGAGCGCTCGTATACTCAACGCCCTCGCCCTTGAGCTCGTACATGCCGGTCTCGGCGTTGTAGAACTCGGTCGAGGCCGGGTCCATGGCGTACATGAAGTCGACGCCGGGCTTAAAGCCGGCCTTCTCCACGGCCTTGGTGATGTACTCGAACGGCTCGGCATTGGTCTTGAGGTTGGGCGCAAAGCCGCCCTCGTCGCCCACGCCGCCGCCCAGGCCGGCCTCGTGCAGCACGCCCTTGAGGGTGTGGTAGACCTCGGCGCACCAACGCAGGCCCTCGGCAAAGCTCGGGGCGCCCACCGGCATGATCATGAACTCCTGGAAGTCAACGTTATTGTCGGCATGCACACCGCCGTTGAGGATGTTCATCATGGGCGTGGGCAGCAGGTGGGCGTTGACGCCGCCCAGATACTGGTACAGCGACAGGCCCGCCGACTCGGCAGCGGCGCGGGCGACGGCCAGCGACACGCCCAGGATGGCGTTGGCACCGAGCTTGGTCTTGTTGGGGGTACCGTCCGCGGCAATCAGCGCGGCATCGACGGCGCGCTGGTCGAAGGCGTCGAGGCCCACGACGGCGTTAGCGCACTCGTTGTTGACATGCTCGACGGCCTGCGAAACGCCCTTGCCCAGGTAGCGGCCCTTGTCGCCATCGCGCAGCTCGCAGGCCTCAAAGGCGCCGGTCGAAGCACCCGAAGGCACCATTGCACGGCCAAAGCTGCCGTCCTCGAGCACGACCTCGACCTCGACGGTGGGATTGCCGCGGCTGTCGAGCACCTCGCGACCGTAGACATCCAAAATATCGCTCATGTTGTCTCCCTCTCACTTGGAAACGTAGTGGATGCAAGCGACCGGCTGACCGTGCACCATCGGTGCGTCTCCGTAAGTTAGCCATGTCGCACTTTTTGCATTATGCCCTAAGTTAGCCGAGGGATACACTTGATTTTCGAAAAATTTAGCGGGAACGATGAGGCGTGTCAGCCCGTCGTTCCCGCAGTCTTACTCCCCTGCCTTTGCTGCGTCCCACAGGTCGTTGAGGCCGTGGGTCGAAAGCTCGGCAAGATCCACGTGAGCATCGGCCGCCATCTGCTCCATCGCGGCCCAGCGACGGCGGAACTTTGCCGTGCTGGCACGAAGGGCGCTCTCGGCGTCAATGCCCTCTTTGCGCGCAACGTTGACCAGGGCAAAGAGCAGGTCGCCAAACTCCATCTCGCGCTCGGGCGAGCCGGGCTCCTCGGCCTCAAACTCGGCACGCTCCTCAGCTACCTCGTCCCACACATCCTGGACCGTCTCCCACTCAAAGCCCACGGCAGCCGCCTTGCGCGACACCTTCTGCGCCTGCATCAGCGCCGGCAGATGCGTGGGCACGCCGTCGAGCAGACCCTCGGGCGCAGCTTCGCCCGCTGCCACGGCCTTGTCCTTGGCAACCTTCTCGGCAAGCTTGACCTCATCCCAAATCTTGAGCACCTCGTCGGAGCTCTCGGCGTCCGCATCGCCAAACACGTGTGGGTGGCGGCGGATGAGCTTGGCGTCGATATCGCGCGCCACGTCGGCCAGCGTAAACTCACCGGCATCCGCCGCAATCTGCGCATGCAGTACTACCTGCATGAGCACGTCGCCGAGCTCCTCGCGCAGATGCGTGGCATCATCGGCCTCGATGCAATCGAGCGCCTCGTAGGCTTCCTCGATCATGTTCTTGCCGATGCTCTGATGCGTCTG
>JAYBVN010000071.1:0-4085 GCA_037320555.1 Collinsella sp.
GGCATCAATCGTGTAGCCGAGCTGCAGGAGACGAGACTGCACGTCCTCGACGGCTGCTCCCTGCATGCCCGTTGTAATAGGTTCCATGAACGAACCCCTTTCGGCGTACCATTCGTACTATTTGAGCGTCTGTCGGATAGACAACGCAAAGGGATGCATAAACATGCACTCAACAGTGTAGCAAGTTGTGCCTAAATACGCTGCTGACAGGTTTTATAACCCCCGTTAGTTAAGGCGCTCCACAAAGAAATCTGCCATGGAGAGGAACAGCTCGCGTGCGTGCGGATCAAGCTCAACGTTCTCGATAGCCGCTTTGGCCTTAGCGGTCAGGTCGAGCGCGTAAGTGTGGGCGTAATCGATGGAGCCGGTCTCTTGGAAGATCTCCACGGCGCGTGCGAGCTGCGCGGGATCATCGGTGCCCGAGGAAAGAATCGCCTCGACCTCGTCGTGGTAGCGCTCATCAGAGAGGGCATGTACGGCGACAAGCGTGCGCTTGCCCTCGGTGATGTCGGTGCGGAAGTCCTTGTTGGCGGCTTCCTTAGTGCCGACAAGGTTGAGCAGGTCGTCCTGAATCTGAAAGGCAAGGCCCGTGTGCAGGCCAAAGGCGCGCAGCGCTTCGATTTGCTTATCGCTGCCGCCGCCGATAATGGCTCCGGCGGCAAGCGGCGTGGCTCCGCTGTAAAACGCGGTCTTGTGCGTAGCCATGTCCAGGTAGTCATCAACCGAGATATCAAAGCGCCCGTCACGGACCCAACCCAGGTCGAGTGCTTGACCCTCGATGGTGCGGACGATCATCTCGGTAAGCTCGTGGAGCACGCGCAGCTTCACGTCGGACTCAAGCGTAGGGTCGTCGAGAACCGTCTTGGTGACCATGGTGAGCGCCAGGTCGCCACAATTGATGGCAAGCCCCGTGCCCTCGGTAAGGTGCATGCAGGGCTTGCCTCGACGAAGCTGTCCGTTGTCGGCGATGTCGTCGTGGATCAGCGCGCCCGACTGGAAATGCTCGATGGCTGCCGCGGCGCTGCGGGCGCTCTCAAAGCTGCCGCCCACTGCGGTTGCGGCGAGCATACAGATAAGCGGGCGGTGGCGCTTGCCGGCGTTGGCCGTAAAAGCCGAGAGCGGCGCATACAGGTAGCGCTCGATATCGGCAGAGGTCGCCTGTCCGTCAAAGAACGTGGCCAGATAGTCGTTAATCTGGTCAAAGTGCTGGGCTAAAAAGCTGGTAAACGGACTGGACACGGGTTCTCGCATTCTTTCTGAGGTTGCATTGATGCAATATGCAGACAACATATTGCCACATCAGGGCGTTTGGCGCGGCAGTTTTGGCGATTTAGGACAACGGGCGTGCGTTTGATGGAGCGTGCCTAAATCAGCCTAAAATGCTCGAGCGCCGCAACGACACCGTCATGATCGACGGTGTCGGTCACGTAATCGGCCTTATCCTTGAGATAGTCCGGCGCATTGCCCATGGCGATACCGACATCGACGGCATTCATCAGCGAGACGTCATTGCTGGCGTCGCCAATGCCGTATACGGTTCCGTGGTGGGGATCGAGGGCGTCGAGTACAGACTGGATACCCCCGCGCTTCGTGCATTCGCGGGGCGAGATTTCGGTTACCTCGAGTTCGAGCTCGTTAAAGCACAGCAGCGGCTCAAGTGCCTTATCTTGAGCGATGTGGTTGGCGAGCGATGTAGACATCAAGATCTTGTAGACACTGTAATGTTGCAGCTGCGTGACTGCGTCGCCCAGGGTGCGCGCGTATCCGGGAGCATCGGGGGCATCGGCACTCATGCGCACGACGCCGTTGAGGCCCTCAAAGCGGATGACCTCGCCCGACTGCTCAAGATAGGGGGCAAGGCGCTGCAGCATGCCGGGCGTCATCGCTAAATCGCGAATCACGTGTCCCTCAAGTTCGACATAGCCACCCGCGAGGCAGACGATGCCGGCCCAGGGCAGCTCAAGAAGTTTGGGGTGGATGCAGCTCAGGGTACGTCCCGTGCAGATAAAGGCCATGTTGCCGTTGGCGACAAACTCGCGGATTGCCTGCGAAACCGCCTCGTTGGGATAGGGGGAGAGGTCCCGCTCGTCTTCGGGAAGGTCTTGGGCGAGCCTGGGGTCTTGCCAGGCGAGCGTGCCGTCAATGTCGAAGAAGCAGATATCGCCGTGCTTGTGGGTTGGGCTGGCGACAGGGGAGGCCGAGGCGGTGGGCACAAATCCCGGCTCGAGGCCCATGATCTGGTCAAAATGCTCTTTAACGCGGGGAACGGAGATGCCGATGATCACCTGGGCGGTCTTGCCCGTAATGATGAGGCCCTTGGCGCCCACCGCGACAAACGACGCGTTATCTGCAACGATGGAAGGGTCTGCGACCTCGACGCGCAGGCGCGTGGCGCAGTTGGTTGCGCCCACGATATTGCCAACGCCACCTAAAAGCTGAATTACCCGCTCAGCGAGGACGTGATCTTGATCGGATCGACTATCGACCTCGTCATTGGGAGATTGCTCTTTGGCAAAGTCGCTTCCCGTTAAACAATCGATTGCCGCGCGATTGACGACATGATCCTCGCGGCCCGGAGTCTTAAGGTCATAGACCAAGATGAGTGCTCGAAAACTAACAAAAAAGATGAGGCTAAAGGCAAGGCCGATACCGAGTGCCAAAAGATAGGCACCGGCATGCGTGCGCATGAGCGGGATAAAGTTGAAGGCTGCCATCTCCATGAGGCCGCCCGAGAAGATGCCGACGATGCCAAAGAGATTCATGGTTGTGGCAAGGCAAGACGATAAGACGGCGTAGAGAAAAAAGAGCCCGGGGTGGGTGAACATAAAGAGAAACTCGAGTGGCTCGGTAACGCCGCAAACCACCGAGGCGATGATGGCGGGAACAAGGATGACCCTGAGGCCGGCGCGGCGCTCTGGTTTTGCGGTGGAGTAGAACGCGGCTGCGATGGCGGGAAGGCCAAAGAGCTTGACCCAGCCGGTGGCGGTAAAACCGGCCCACGGCGCAAGTTCATTAAGGGGGCGCGTGCTATGGGAGAGGATGGGGAGCAAGCTGCTCCACGTGGCGTAGATGCCGTCGTTAATGACCAGGTTGTCGTAGTAGATCGGCATGTAGAGCAGGTGGTGCAGCCCCATGGGCTCGAGCGCTCGCTCCAAAAGCACAAAGATGCCCACGCCAAAGGGGCCGACGCTCGTAAGTGCGTGGCGCAGTGTTTCGGTCACAGCGTATACGAAGGGCACGATGGCGGCCGAGATGGCGGCAAGGGCGAACGCGGCAAAAAAGCTGATGAGGTAGACCAGCGAGGAGCCCGAGAAGGTACCGAGCCAATCGGGAACCTTGGCATCGTAGAAGCGGTCATGGATGGCGACGACGGTTGCCGACACCGCCAGCGGGCCGATAATGCCGGTGTCGAGCGTCTTGATGCCGTCGATGATGGTGATGCCGCTAGCGGAGGTCAAAGACGACGGGTACTTAAGTCCAAGATTGTCTCCGCTCAGCTTAATGATTTCGCTCAAAAAGAAGCAATAGGCAAAATAGGCGACGAGAGCCTCGAGGCAGCAACGAGCCGGTTGTTTTTGGGCAAGGCCGATGGGCAGCGCTACGGCAAAAAGGAGTGGGAGGCGTTTAAAGACCGTCCACGAGCCGCGCTGGATGATGGTCCAAAAAGCGTACCAAGGGGTTCCGTATACGGCGAGATCGCCGACGATGTCCGCAGTCGTTGCGAGAGCGGAGACGCCGACCATGAGGCCTGATATAGAAAACAGCATGGCGGGCGCGAACATTGCCCCGCCAAAGCGTTGGATTTTTTGCAGCATGTTCTGCCTTCCGAATATCGAGGCGCGTTGCGCGTGGGGAAACGTTTAAACAATGGATTCATTGTAGAGGACCGGACGATTGTCGTACTGGCAGTTTTGAGCGAAACCGATTTGGGCACGACAGAAACCGTCAACGGTTAAATCCTGTCGCTTTACCGATATTCGGTTTAAACAACTTTAAGAAATGCTATCGTGCCTAGCCGGAAATGAACAATGTAGAGGTGAAACAATGCCAAAAGCGATATACGAAGGAATCTACCGAGAAATACG
>JAYBVN010000072.1:0-28086 GCA_037320555.1 Collinsella sp.
GGCATCGACCTGCGCCGATGCCCCCAACGTGGACACACATTTTGTCCTATAAGCCTGAGTAACGCACACGGCAAACGCCCGTCCAAACAAAACGTGCCGCCCCAAACGGGGCGGCACGCCATTTTTCTATCAGACAACTCGTTGAAGTAAGGCTGCGAAGGCCGCGGGGCCGGGAGGGGTTTCCTAAGGGCACATCCCGCAGCCGCAACGCGGCGAGGACGTGCCCGTGGAAACCCCGCAGGCCCCGCGGCCGGTGGGAGCAACGCTACTTCACGACCAAGATGTCGCAGTCCGTATTGCGCAGCAGGAACGTCGAAATCGAACCCAGCAGCGCATACTTGATCGAGGACAGGCCACGTGCGCCGCAGAGCACCAGGTCGGGCTTAACCACGTCGAGCATCTCGTCCTTGAGCGTCTCGCGAATGCGGCCGGCGCGAATCATGACCTCGACCTCGGGAATGTCAGGATTGGCCTTGGCCTCCTCGAGCTGCTTGGCAATGGAGTTCTTAAATGCCTCCTCTAGGCCGTTGACCAGATCAACCGGATAGGAACCGGCGCTCTCGAGCGCCGTGGAATCGATAACGTGGCCGATGATTAGCTTGGCGCCGTTGTTCGCGGCGACCTTGATGGCGCGTGCGAGCACAAAATCCTGCTGCTCAGTACCGTCGAGTGAAACAAATACCTTGGTGTAGCCCTCGTTCATGGTTTCCTCCTTGGTCTATCGCACGGGCGCGGGGCTCGTGCGTCGGGCGGGCGCGGGCGCGTTGGCCGCCGGACACTTTATCTTGTTGCAGTTATACCCAAGGATTTCGGTTTGACCGCTCGCAATTCTGTGAACGGACGAGTTTTTTGGTAAGGGTAGGCGCAGGCGCGCCCGAACGGTTGATAATGGGACATCGCCCGCACCGTCCGCAGAACAATATCGGCGGGTGTCTAACGAGGGGGTCCCTTTGGATATCATCGAGCTTCTAAAATCTGCCTTCATGGGCCTGGTCGAGGGCATCACCGAATGGCTGCCCGTCTCGTCGACCGGTCACATGATCTTGGTGGACGAGTTCGTCAAGATGAACGTGAGCGAGACGTTCTGGAACATGTTCCTGGTCGTGATTCAGCTTGGCGCCATTTTGGCCGTCTGCGTCCTGTTCTTCCATGAGCTCAACCCGTTCTCGCCCAGCAAGGGCAAGGAGGGCCGTCGCGACACGTGGGTGCTGTGGGGCAAGATCGTGCTCGGCTGCATTCCTGCGGCGGCGATCGGCCTGCCGCTCAACGACTGGATGGAGGAGCATTTCTACAACGCTCCCGTCGTGGCGCTGGCGCTCATTGTGTACGGCGTGCTGTTTATCGTGATCGAGAACTGGCGCGCGAGCAAGCGCGAGGAAACGGCCGTTGCCGGTTCGTTTGGTTCGCGTGCTGTGGTGTCGGGTGGACGCCCTGCCGGTGCGCACTTTGCGGCGCCCGCCGCGGCTACCGCTGAGGATGAGGACGATGACGAGGATCTGGACTTTGGTTCCATCACCACGCTCGAGGACCTGAGCTGGAAGACTGCGCTGGGTATCGGCTGCTTCCAGGTGCTTTCGCTGATTCCGGGCACGTCGCGTTCCGGCTCCACCATCATCGGTGGCCTACTTTTGGGCTGCACGCGTTCGGTGGCGTCCAAGTTTACGTTCTTCCTGGCCATCCCTGTCATGTTTGGCGCGAGCGCGCTCAAGCTGGTCAAGTATTTCATCAAGGGCGGCACGTTCGGCGCCAACGAGGTCGCTATCCTGGGCGTGGGCTGCGTTGTGGCCTTTGTGGTTTCGCTCATCGCCATCAAGTGGCTCATGGGCTTCGTCCGCCGTCACGACTTTAAGTGCTTCGGTGTTTACCGCATCATTCTGGGCATCGTAGTGCTCGCATACTTCTTCGTTCTGGAGCCTATGCTCGGCCTGTAACTTGGTTGACGCTGCGCGGCGGCCAGAACGACAACTTGTCATTCAAAGAGGGCGGCATGACCAAAAGGTCTATGCCGCCCTCTTTTCATGCCAATTTGTTCGCCCTGGCCGCCGCTCGCTGCTGCTGCCATGATATCGGTGGCTCCCTGGTTGGTGCATTGGGGTCAGGTTACTTTGCAGCAACATGGTGCAGACTAACCTGACCCCATTGCGCCAAATCCGCTGGGGCGGGCCTGACGGTGGCGCGCGGAGTCGTGGTGTGATTTGCGTCGGTGTCCGCGCGGCTCGGTATACTGGTACGGCTCAAACTATGGCGTCGCCCGCAGGCGCGCCGTCCGTCAGATGAGGAGTCGCCCATGACCCAGCCCTTGCCCTGGGAAAAGAACGCCGCGGTACCCGTGCCGCCCGCGCCGGAACCCGTGCCGCTCGATGCGTACACCGCCCCTGCTGCGCCGGAGCCCGAGCTCGTCCCGCTCGACATCTACGACGCTCCCGCGCCGGCACCCAAACCCGCCAAGCCGCTCGTCGACATCGACAGCCTTAATCCCGCCCAGCGCGAGGCGGTCCTGTCCACCGAGGGCCCGTTGCTGGTGCTCGCCGGCGCCGGCTCGGGCAAGACCCGCGTCTTGACCTTCCGCATCGCACACATGCTCGGCGACCTGGGTGTTAAGCCTTGGCAGGTTCTTGCCATCACGTTTACCAACAAGGCCGCGGCCGAGATGCGCGAGCGTCTGGCGGCACTCATTCCCAGCGGCACCCGTGGCATGTGGGTGTGCACCTTCCATGCCATGTGCGTGCGCATGCTGCGCGAGGACGCCGACCTGCTGGGCTACACCGGCCAGTTCACCATCTACGATGACGATGACTCAAAGCGCATGGTGCGTGACATTATGCAGGCGCTCGGCATCGAGCAAAAGCAGTTCCCCATCAACATGATCCGCAGCAAGATCAGCTCGGCCAAAAACGCCATGATCGGCCCCGAGGACATGCTCAAGAGCGCCGATAGCCCCAACGATAAAAAGGCCGCGCAGGTCTACTTGGAGCTGGAGCGCCGCCTGCGCGCCGCCAATGCGATGGACTTCGACGACCTGCTCGTGCGCACGCTTGAGCTGCTGCGCACCCGCCCCGAGGTGCTCGAAAAGTACCAGGAGCGCTTCCGCTACATTAGCGTCGACGAGTACCAGGACACCAACCACGTCCAGTACGAGATCGCTAACCTGCTGGCCGCCAAGTACCAAAACCTCATGGTCGTAGGCGACGATGACCAGTCCATTTACAGCTGGCGCGGCGCCGACATCACCAACATCCTGGACTTTGAGAAGGACTTTAAAAACTGCAAGACCGTCAAGCTGGAGCAGAACTATCGTTCCACGGGTCACATCCTGAGCGCCGCCAATGCCGTGGTGCGCCACAACTCGCAGCGCAAGGACAAGCGCCTGTTTACGGCCGAGGGCGATGGCGAGAAGATCCAGGCCTTCCAAGCGAGCGACGAGCGCGACGAGGGCCGCTGGATTGCCGGCGAGATCGAGAAACTGCATGCCAAAGGCACGAGCTATGACGATATCGCCGTGTTCTATCGCACCAACGCCCAGTCGCGTATCCTCGAAGATATGTTCCTGCGCGCGGGCGTGCCCTACAAGATCGTGGGAGGCACGCGATTCTTCGACCGTGCCGAGATCCGCGACGTCATGGCTTACCTCAAGATGATCGTGAACCCGGCCGACGAGATGAGCGTCAAGCGCATCATTAACACACCGCGCCGCGGCATCGGCTCAACCTCGATCCAAAAGATCGAGCAGCTGGCGCGCGACAACCGCTGTTCGTTCTTCCAGGCCTGCGAGATCGCGTGCGCCGAGACGGGCATGTTTAGCGCCAAGGTGCGCAATGGCCTGTCGAGCTTTGTGTCGCTGGTGCGCGAGGGTCGCCGCATGGACGGCGAGCTCAAGGACGTTGTCGAGATGATTGTCGATAAGACGGGCCTGCTGCAGGCGTTTCGCGCCGAGGGCACCATGGAGTCCGAGAGCCGTGCCGAGAATATCCAGGAATTTCTGGGCGTCGCTGCCGAATTTGAGGAAACGCACGAGGATATCGAGGGCACGCTCGAGAGCTTAGAAGAGCTGCGCGCAGCCGGTGTTGCCGACGTGCCTGCCGGCGCCGAGCCCGAGCCCGTCGTGGTGAGCGCGCCCGCGCCCAAACCGGGACCGTCCGCCCCGGCATCCTCGTTTGAGGCACTCGTCGGCGCGCGCGATGCTGCAGGTTCCAATCCGCTCGATAGCCTAGCCGCCCCGGCGCTCTCGCCGCAGGATGCCCTGGCCGCCGCCATCGCGGGCAACGCGTATGCCGCGCCGACGGAGATGCCGGCGGGTGTCGTACATGCCGACGAGATCGAGCGCACCTACGGCCCGCTCACCTGTAAAGCGCTGCCGGCACTCATGGAGTGGCTGGCCCTGCGCTCTGACTTGGATTCCCTGGCCGGCGAGACGCATGCCATCACCATGATGACCATCCACTCCGCCAAGGGCCTGGAGTTCCCGGCAGTGTTCGTGGCCGGCATGGAGGAGGGCATCTTCCCGCACGTGCACGACTTTGGCGGCAGCGATGACCCGGGCAAGCTCGAGGAGGAGCGTCGCCTGGCCTACGTTGCCATCACGCGCGCCCGTAAGCGCCTGTTCTTGACCTATGCGGCCACGCGTCGCACCTACGGCTCGACTTCTGCCAACCCGCGCTCGCGCTTCCTCAACGAGATTCCGTTTGAGGACATCGAGTTTAGCGGCATCGGTTCTGCCGGTTTTGAGGGCACGGGCTGGGAGAAGCGCGGCGACCGTCACGGCACGTTTGGCTCGGGTATGGGCTCGGACATGTATGGCGGCAAGGTGTTTGGCTCACATACGCGCTCGACCGGCGGTTCCGGTTCGCGCGGCGGATCGAGCTTTGATGACTTCTTTGGCGGCAGCAGCTATGGGACCGAGCGCCATCGTGGGGTCTCGCCCGACGCTGGCCGTGTTGCCTCGACCTTTGGCTCGGGCGCGCCGCGAGCCAAAAAGCCGTCGTCCAAGGTGTCCCCGACGGTGGAGCGCAAGGTCGATCGCGCCAGCGCATCGCAGGACTTTGCCGCGGGCGATACTGTGAGTCACAAGACCTTTGGCACGGGTACTGTCATCTCGGTTGTCGGAGACATGATCGAGGTTCAATTCGAAAAGACCGGCCAGACCAAAAAGCTGATGAAGGGCTTTGCACCGATCGTTAAACTGTCGTAATCCCGGCGGACCTGGGCGGGCGTATGGGGCAACATCGCCTGCTCGGACAGTCCTGCGCAAGACGGAGGCCACATTAAGTGGCCTCCTTTGCGTGCGGAACTCGCGATCGATGTTGCCCCATACGCCCGCCCAGGTCCTTAGATAACGTTGCTTGCGAACGTCGCTCTGCTCGTTCGCTTTTTGATCTGGAGAGCCGGGTGGGCTGATATGTAGATACGAGTAGGGGCTCCTCCGTTGGTGGACGGGGGAGCCCCTTGTTGCGTTTTGGTTGTTGTTGCGACCTAGAGGTGGCTGATGATCAGTTCCATCTTGCCTTCGAGGTCGATGGAGCTGACGGTGCTCGGGGCCAGCAGGTGGCTTCCCTTGTGGACGGGGTCGCCGCAGACGGTGCCTTCGCCGTCGATGACCGACAGACACATGAAGGGCCAGCGCTGGTCGAGGGTCTTGCTGCCGTCGACGCGCACGCGGTCGACGGTGTAGCAGGGGTTGGACTCGAGCTCGGTTACGCCATCTACCTCGGGCGTGGTTACGGTACCGTCGGTCGGTGCCTGCGCGTTAAAGTTGATGCAATCCAGGCTCTGCTCAATGTGCAGCGGGCGCAGCTTGCCGTCGGTGCCGGGGCGGTCGTAGTCGTACAGGCGATACGTCACGTCGCTCGACTGCTGCGTCTCCAAAATGAGCGTGCCGGTCTTGATGGCGTGCACGGTACCGGAATCAATCTGGAAAAAGTCGCCCTTGTGGATCGGCAGCACGTTGAGCATGTCGTCCCAACGGCCTTCCTCGATCATCTGTGCGGCCTCGACGCGGTCCTTGGCGCGCTGGCCGACGATGATCGTGGCACCGGGCTCGCAGTCCAGTACATACCAGCACTCGGTTTTGCCCAGGCTGCCGTTCTCGTGCTCGGCGGCGTACTCGTCGTTGGGATGAATCTGGATCGAAAGGTCGTCCTTGGCATCCAGAATCTTAATGAGCAGCGGGAACTCCTTGCCCTCGCAATTGCCAAAGAGCTCGCGGTGCTCGGCCCACAGCCATGAAAGCGTGTGGCCGGCATACGGGCCCTCCGCAATCTGGCAGTCACCGTTGGGATGGGCCGAGATGGCCCAGCACTCACCGATGGGACCCTCGGGAATGTCGTAGCCAAATACGGTTTCGAGTTGACGGCCGCCCCAGATTTTCTCGTGGAAGATCGGCGTCAGTTTAATCAAATCGGACATGTTCATACCCCCATTGTGCTGCGTGGGCGCCGCGTAAAACTGTTCAAAACGAGCGCCTGTATGACTACAAAAACCTATGCCAATGTTACGTTGTGCAACTCAAAGCGGTCGCCAACGTTGCGCGAGACCGAATACTCAAAGGCGGCGCCGCTGTCCAAAAAGCCAATCTGCTTGAGCTCGAGCAGGGGAGAGCCAGGTTTGGTGTCCAGGCGCTCAGCTTCTTCCTTGGTTGCTGCCACGGCGCGAATGGTACGGTGGAAGCTCGAAATTTTCAGCCCGCATTGCTCGCGGATGAAATGGTAGACCGATCCGTACAGGTCCTTCTTTTTAAGGCCCGGAATCAGCTCGAGCGGCATGTAGGTGTACTCGATAACGATGGGCTTCTCATCGGCCTGACGCACGCGCACGATGTGATAGGCAAAGTCATCCTCGGCAATTCCCAGCTGGGCTGCGATGTCCGCTGGTGGATTAACAATCGAGAAATCATAGACCACCGAGGTCACCTTCTCCCCGCGGTGCTCATACGAAAAACCCTGGGCACGGTCGTTTTTGCCCTGGAAAAACGCCTGGCCGGGAAGCCCCGCCGTGTCCTTAACGTAGGTACCCGATCCACGACGGCTGGTAATTAGACCTTCCTCGGTGATTTGCTCGATAGCTCGTTTGACAGTGATTTTGGAAACGCTATAGAGCTCACAGAACTCAACGACGGTGGGAAGCTTGTCGCCCGGTTTAAGAGCGCCATCCTCGATACTTCGACGAATATCTGCAGCTATCGCCTCGTATTTGGGAATCATGGAACCTCCTTTCCGACATATATGAATACAAAAAGTAAGTATAACCCTCAACAGGGCATCCATATTACTTTTATCTAAGAAGTTCGAGAAAGAAAAAAGAAAAAGACGCTTTACTTTTAAAATTAGAGCGCTATAGTTTAAGCAACGAACGGAATCCTTCCGCACAACAGGATCGACCGTTTGGGGACGGTTTTGTTTTGGCGGGTTGGATATCGGTATGGCCGGTGCGCGCCCGCGCCGGATAACCTGCCAAAGCAAACCCGTCTCCAACCGGAAGCTCTAGAACACGAAAGCGAGGACTTTGATGGCACAGTATCAGCTGCCCAACGACTTCTTCTTTGGCGCTGCTATGTCCGGCCCGCAGACTGAGGGTCAGTGGAACCAGGGCGGCAAGCTCGAGAACCTGTGGGACACCTGGTCCATCCAGGATCTGGGTTCGTTCTACAACCGCGTTGGCTCTTACGCCGGCAATGACTTTATGGCCAAGTACCAGGAAGACCTTCGCATTTTGAAGGACTTGGGTCTGGATACCTATCGCACTTCCATCCAGTGGAGCCGTCTGCTCGATGCCGACGGCAACCTCAACGAGGAAGGTGCCGCGTGGTATCACGAGTTGTTCCGCGCCTCTCGCGAAGCCGGCTTGGAGCCGTTTGTCAACTTGTACCACTTTGACATGCCCACCTACCTCTTTAACCGTGGCGGCTGGGAGAGCCGTGAGGTTGTCGAGGCTTACGCACATTACGCCGACGTCGCCTTCCACGAGTTTGGCCAGGAGATTAAGTACTGGTTCACCTTTAACGAGCCCATCGTCGAGCCCGAGCAGCGCTATCAGGAGGGCGTGTGGTTCCCGCAGCTCCACGACTTCAACCGCGCCCGCACCGTGCAGTATCACATCTCGCTGGCGCACGCGCTGGCCGTGGCCAACTATCGTCGCGCCTATGACGAGGGCGCTATTCGCGCCGATGCCAAGATCGGCATGATCAACTGCTTTACCCCGGTCTACACCAAGGAGAACCCCAGCGAGGCGGACCTCGAGGCCGTGCGCATGACCAGCGGCATCAACAACCGCTGGTGGCTCGACCTCATCACCAAGGGCGAGCTTCCTGCCGACGTGCTCGACAGCCTGGCCGAGGGCGGCGTTAAGCTCCCGTTCCGCGCCGGCGACCAAGAGATCCTTAAGCAGGGTGTTGTCGACTGGCTCGGCTGCAACTACTACCACCCCACGCGTGTTCAGGCGCCGGCGAGCAAGGTCGACCAGTACGGCCTGCCGCACTTTGCCGACGAGTACGTATGGCCCGACGCCGTTATGAACGAGAGCCGCGGCTGGGAGATCTACCCGCAGGGCCTCTACGACTTTGGCATGGACTGCGCTAAGAACTACCCCGATCTTGAGTGGTTCGTTTCCGAGAACGGCATCGGCATCATGGACGAATACAAGAACCGTGACGCCGAAGGAACCATCCAGGATGACTACCGCGTCGACTTTGTACGTCAGCACCTGGAGTGGGTGGCCAAGGCCATCGACGAGGGCGCCAAGTGCCGGGGCTATCACTACTGGGCCGTCATCGATAACTGGTCTTGGGCCAATGCCTTTAAGAATCGTTACGGCTTTGTCGAGGTCGATCTCATGGACGGCTACAAGCGCCGCCTTAAGAAGTCGGCGGCCTGGCTCAAACAGGTCGCCACGACCCACGTGGTTGATTAGCGACCGGGCGAACGCCCAGACCGCGCGCCGCCGCGCGCAACACATGGCACATCTGGTGGCAGAGGGCGACAGACCACCGTGCGCATAGGAAAAGGCCGGATTTGAAAGTTAGGAGCAATCATGGCCAGTGACAACGGAAAGAGCTTCCTCGACAAGTTTGCCGAGGTCTCTGCGAAGGTGGGAAACCAGGTTCACCTGCGTTCCCTGCGTGACGCCTTCGCGACCATCACGCCGCTCTATATCCTTGCGGGTATCGCGGTTCTTATTAACAACGTCGTGTTCCCTCTGTTCCCGCTCGATGCGGCGGGCCTTGCCAACCTTCAGACGTGGGGCTCGGCAATTACGCTGGGCACCCTCAACGTCTCTGCCATTATCTTGGCCGGATTGATTGGCTACAGCCTCGCCAAGAACAAGCGTTTCGATAACCCGCTCGCTTGCGTGGTCGTCGCCATCTCTGCCTTCGTCATCATGATGCCGCAGCAGATCACCGCCTCGCTTGCCGCCACGAGCCCACTGCTCACCGACAAGATCACCTCCGCCGAGGTCACGGGCGCCCTTTCGACTGCCAACACCGGCACCAACGGTCTGTTCTCGGCTATTATCATCGCCCTGCTTTCCGTCTCGCTCTTCATCAAGATTTCTGGCGTCGAGAAGCTCAAGGTTAAGCTGGGCGAGGGCGTGCCTCCCGCGGTCTCCAACTCCTTCAACGTCATGATTCCGATGCTGCTTAACCTCGCGGTCTTCGCTCTTGCCGCAGCCCTGCTCGCCGTGTGCGCCGGCACCGATCTGTGCACCATCATCTCCACGTGCATCTCCAACCCGCTCAAGAGCATCATGAACGCCGGTCCGTGGGCTGTTATCCTCATCTACACCCTTGCTAACCTGCTGTTCTGCGTCGGTATTCACCAGTCCACCATCTCTGGCGCTACCGTCGAGCCGATCCTGACCATGCTCATCGTCGACAACATGGCTACCTTTGCCGCCGGTGGCACCATCCAGCCCGATCACTACATGAACATGCAGATCGTTAACAGCTTCGCCCTCATCGGCGGCTCGGGCTGCACCCTCATGCTCCTGCTCGACACGCTCCTGTTCTCCAAGAACAAGGCTTCCGAGACCGTTTCCAAGATGGCTATCCTGCCTGGTCTGTTCAACATCAACGAGCCGGTTATCTACGGTTACCCCATCGTGTACAACCTGCCGCTCATGATCCCGTTCGTTCTTCTTCCCGATCTGTTCATCGGCATCACCTATGGCCTTACCTGCGCAGGCATCATCAGCCCCTGCATCGCCCAGGTGCCCTGGACCATGCCTCCCGTCATCAATGCCCTGCTCGCTACGGGCTTTGACTGGCGCGCCGGCGTGTGGCAGGCTATCGAGATTGTCATTGGCATGGCCGTCTACCTGCCCTTTATGAAGATTTCCGAGAAGGCAATCGCCAAGCAGGAGGCTTTCGCCGAGTAGAACGCCTAACGTTCGTCCCTTTCACCTTTGCGGGCGCCGGTACGCGGTGCCGGTGCCCGCAGCTCTCTCCCTTGTGTAAAGATGCAGGGGGGTGGGCACAATAGCCGCAAGGAATAAAACCAGTTGTCGTCTGCGCGCCGCGCAGTTATAAGGAGGAAACCATGAAGAAGATCATGCTCTGCTGCAATGCCGGTATGTCCACGAGCCTGCTGGTCCAGAAGATGCAGGCCGAGGTTGCAAACCGTGGTCTGGATATTGAGGTCGAGGCTCGTCCCATGAACGAGGCCCACGATCACCTGGACGAGTGCGACATGTTGCTGCTTGGTCCGCAGATCGGCTACACCAAGGGCGATTTTGAGAAGGAGGCCGCCGGCCGCTTCCCGGTTGAGGTTATCAACATGGTCGACTACGGCCGCATGAACGCTGCCGGCATCATCGACCACTGCGTCAGCGTGATGGGCTAGGTGCTCTGCATGGAGGATATGAACGAACTGCAGATGACCTGCTTTGAGATCATCAGCTACGTCGGTACCGCCAAGAGCATGTACATCAATGCCGTGCAAAAGGCCAAGGAGGGCGATTTTGACGCCGCCGAGGAGCTTATCAAGCAGGGCGACGAGGCCTATAACGGTGGCCACGATGTTCACATGGGGCTTCTGAAGAAGGAGGCCAACGGCGAGCGTAACGGCGAGGCCCCGTTGATTTTGCTGCATGCCGAGGACCAGATGGCCGGCACCGAGACCATGCGCGTCATGGCGACGGAGCTCATCGAGGTTCACAAGCAGCTGCAGGCACTTCAGGCCTAGTCGGCGTTATCGCCGCGACGGACCGTGCGGTCCAACAGACAACATAGTCCCTTTGACGGGCGCCGGGAGCCTCCGCCTCCCGGCGCCTTTATTTTTGGGGATGGTCTTGCGCGGCCTGTTGGGCAGCCAATTGCGTTACCCCAGATAAAACCTGCCAAAACAAACCTGTCCCTTTTTGGTAGGTTTTTGCCTTGAGAGCGGTACCATACAGGCAATGTTTAAACGAGAAAGGTGGGCTCCCATGGAACCTAAGCAGTACTACATCGGCATCGACGTCGGCGGCACTTCGGTTAAGGAGGGCCTGTTCGACGAGGACGGCAACCTGCTTGCCAAGGCCAGCGTGCCCACGCCTCCTATCGTTGACGCTGCGGGCTTTGCCGCGGTGACCGAGGCTATCGACCAGGTGGTCGCCAAGGCACAGATTCCGCGTGCCTTTGTGGCGGGCATTGGCCTGGCCGTTCCGTGTCCCATCCCGGCGTCGGGCGATGCCAAGGTCAAGGCCAACATTGCCATTAACCTGCCCGAGCTGAGGGTCGCCATTCAGAAGCACTGCCCCGATGCGGTCGTTAAGTATGAGAACGATGCCAACGCCGCTGCCATGGGCGAGGCCTGGCTCGGTTCTGCCAAGGGCGTGCAGAACGTGGTGATGGTCACCATCGGTACCGGCGTGGGCGGCGGCGTTATCGTTAACGGCGACGTGGTATCGGGCGTTGTGGGCGCCGGCGGCGAGATTGGCCACATGTGCCTGAACCCGGCCGAGGAGCGCACCTGCGGCTGTGGCGGCCATGGCCATCTGGAGCAGTATTCCAGCGCCACCGGCGTGGTGAGCAACTACCTTGCCGAGTGCAAGAAGGCGGGTGTCGAGCCCATTGAGCTCACCGGCCCCTCCGATTCCAAGGACGTGTTCCAGGCCTGCCGCGAGGGCGACAAGCTTGCGCTGGCCGCAGCCGACACCATGGCCGACTACCTTGGCCGCGCCCTGGCGCTTATCGCCAACGTGGTCGACCCCGAGATGTTCCTGATCGGTGGCGGCGCGTCTGCCTCGGCCGATGTTTATCTCGACAAGGTTCGCGAGCACTTTAAGCAGTACGCGCTCTCTGCCTCGCGCGAGACGCCCATTAAGGTCGCTTCGCTCGGAAACGACGCCGGCATCATCGGTGCCGCCTACGTAGCCCTGCGCGCCGCCGGTAAATAGTCGGTGCAGGAGGGCGGTGGTACAAGGTGGCAGACTTCGCCCCCAGGCTCGCCCCAAATTGCGCCGCGGCCCTTGCGTCTCATAAGGTTCGGCGCCAGCGTGCTACCATAGCTACGTCCAAGTACACATATCAAGTGGAGGATATCCATGGCAAACGTTCTTGTCTTTGGTCACCAGAACCCCGATAACGACGCCATCATGAGCGCCGTCGTCCTGTCCCAGCTGCTCAACCAGGTTGAGTATGCCGGCAACACCTACGAGGCCTGCGCCCTGGGTCAGCTTCCGGCAGAGTCCGCCAAGCTGCTCGCCGACGCCGGCATCGCCGAGCCCCGCGTGATCGAGTCCGTCGAGGCCGGTCAGCTCGTCGTCCTCACCGACCACAACGAGTCTGCCCAGTCCGTCGCCGGCCTTAAGGACGCCACGGTCTTTGGCGTTGTCGATCATCACCGCATCGGCGACTTCGAGACCGCCGGCCCGCTGCACTACATCTGCCTGCCCTGGGGTTCCAGCTGCACCATCGTCACCAAGCTCGCCGGCGTGCTCGGCGTTGAGCTTTCCGACGTCCAGGCCAAGCTGCTGCTCTCGGCCATGATGACCGACACGCTTATGCTCAAGAGCCCCACCACCACCGATGTCGACCGCGCCGTCGCCGCCAAGCTCGGCGAGCAGGTGGGCGTCGACCCGGTCAAGTTTGGCATGGAGGTCTTCCTCACCCGTCCGTCCGGCTCCTTCACCGCAGCCGAGATGGTCGGCAACGACATCAAGATGTTCGAGCCCGCCGGCAAGAAGCTGCTCATCGGCCAGTACGAGACCGTCGACAAGAGCCGTGCGCTCGGTATGATCGACGAGATCCGCGAGGCCATGCGCGCCTACGCCGCCGAGAAGGGTGCTGACGGCATTGTCCTGTGCATCACCGACATCATGGAGGAGGGCTCGCAGGTCCTGCTCGAGGGCGAGACCGAGGCTGCTCAGAAGGGCCTGGGCATTGCCGACGAGCACGACGGCGTCTGGATGCCGGGCGTCCTCTCCCGTAAGAAGCAGGTTGCTGCCCCCATCATGGCCGCCTGCTAGGTTTAGTTGACCAAACGCCACGACCGGATCGCGGACGCCCCGCGCTCCGGTCGTTTTTTGTGCACGGCGCCGCGTCGTCTCTTGGACAGGCGTGCCCGTGCCGTTGAGCAAATAATGTTCAACCTGTGGTTCCGCTTTTCGGCCACGCCTGCGTGCTTGTCGTGCAGGGTAGGCTAGATGTAAGCGTAATACGTTAGAGCGCGGCGCCGCCACTTGGGCGGGCCGTGCTTTTTTAAGACGGGAGCTTTCCCGTGAAAGGAGCCGCCCATGGCAGCACCCGAGCAGCTGTTTAACGTTCGTGAGCGCAAGCGTTTTGAGCGCCACGACATTTGGGAGCGCATCACCGAGAACGGCACGATTTCCGCCGCCGTCATGGTCTTCGCCGCCATCGCCGCCGTCATTTGCGCCAATACCGATGCCTACGAGGCCATCCATCACTTTTTGGAGACCCCGCTGTATGTGGGTCTGGGCAACCTTACGGCCGGTCTCACCGTTGAGCTATTCGTCAACGACTTCCTCATGGCGATTTTCTTTTTGCTGGTGGGCATTGAGCTTAAGTACGAGATGACGGTCGGCGAGCTCAAAAACCCGCGCCAGGCTATGCTTCCCATGCTGGCGGCCGTGGGCGGCGTCGTCGTTCCCGCCTGCATCTATCTGATCTTTAACCATGCCGGCGCGCACAACGGCTGGGCCATTCCCATGGCAACCGATATTGCCTTTGCGCTGGGCGTGCTGTCGCTTTTGGGTAATCGCGTGCCCAACGGCGTGCGTGTGTTCTTCTCGACGCTTGCCATCGCCGACGACCTCATTTCCATCGCCGCCATCGCCATCTTCTACGGTCAGAGCCCCAATCCGTTTTGGTTGGGCGCCGCCGCGCTTGTGACCTGCGCGCTCGTGTGGCTCAACAAGACGCAGCATTACCGCCTTGCCCCGTACTCGGTGCTGGGCCTGCTGCTGTGGTTCTGCATGTTCAAGAGCGGCGTGCATGCTACGCTCGCCGGCGTCATCTTGGCCTTTACCATCCCGGCCAAGTGCGGCGTCAAGCTCGATAGCCTCACCGATTGGTTGGGCGAGTGCCTGCCGCTGCTCGATGACCGCTACGATGACGAGGCACACATCCTGGGCCAGCATGACTTTACCGTCTCGACTACCAAGGTCGAGCGCGTCATGCACCGCGTGACCCCGCCGCTCATTCGCATGGAGCGTCTGATCTCCACGCCGGTCAACTTTGTGATCCTGCCGATCTTTGCGTTCGTCAACGCACAGGTTCGCCTAGTGGGCGTGGACATGAGCACGCTGCTCACCGACCCGGTGACGCTCGGCGTGTACTTTGGCATGCTGCTGGGTAAGCCGATCGGTATCTTTGGCATGACGTTTGCCCTGGTTAAGCTTAGGGCCTGCGAGCTGCCGCGCAATGTCAACTGGCACATGATTGCCGGCGTGGGCATTCTGGGCGGCATCGGCTTTACCATGTCGATTCTCATCAGCGGCCTCGCCTTCCCGACGGCCCAGTTTGAGGTTCTGGCCGCCAAGGCCGCTATTCTCGCCGGCTCTGTCACCGCGGCCGTACTTGGCATGATCTACATGAGTGTGATCTGCAAGCACCCCGCGCCCAAGAACGAGTAGGCGCGTAGAAACAGACGCCAGAGCCTGCTCGAGCGCGTGTAAAACGCGGTTTTGAGTGGTACTTGCCACCTGCCGGACACCCCAGTGGCCAAAAAACGCCGTTTGTGAGTACTGTCACAAACGGCGTTTCATTTTAGGCGCGAAAAATAATGTACAAATCTATTCTGTCTGTGCATTAACGATTGCGTGGCTGGACGAAAAATGCCGATGCATCCTTCCAAAACCGGACACAAAAGGCCAAGACTGGCCTTTTTAATTCAAAATCGCTGTTACTAAAAAAGTAACAGTACTCATATTTGCTATTTTTTGACCACAGGCCCCAATGACTAGGTTTATTCCACGGTGCCGTAGATGGCGCCCCAGCCGTGGGCGGCCAAGGCGGAGTTGAGCTGGTCGCAAAGTGACTGGCGGTCGTAATAGCCGGGCGGTAGCAGGTTGACGATTTCCATGAGATCGGGCGCCAGGTCCAAGATTTCGGCCTGTACGATCAGATCCAGGCGGTCGATGGCGTGACGGTCGTAAAATAGTCCGTCGACCAGGCGCTGCAGGTCGCCGAATTCCTCGGCCTGGAACGATCCGTACTCCATAGTGCCTCCTTGGGCGCTTCACGCCGGCATGCGCGGCGATTCGTAATTCATTGCGATGGACTTAATCTATCACGGCTTCATAACGTTGCGACGGTGGCGGTCTATACTTAGAAGAATTGCAACGTACCGCTTCGTGAAAGGTCGCACCCATGCAGACGATCTACCAGAAGATGGAAACCACCGAACTCGATGCCGCCATCGAGGCGCTCAAGGCCGAGGTCGCCGAGGTCAAGGCCAAGGGCCTGGCGCTCGACATGGCCCGCGGCAAGCCGTCGCCCTCCCAGGTGGACATCTCTCGACCCATGCTCGATATCCTCAATGCCGATGCCGATCTGCACGACGGCAATGTCGACTGCTCCAACTACGGCTGCTTTGAGGGCATTCCCTCGGCACGCAAGTTGGCAGGGGAGTTCCTGGGCTGCCCCGCCGAGCAGACGCTCGTGCTGGGTTCGTCGAGCCTTTTGATCGAGCACGACATCGCCGGTATGTTCTGGCGCTGTGGCTCGTGCGGCAGCGAGCCCTGGGACGCCTACGAGGCCGCGCATGACGGCAAGAAGGTCAAGTTCCTGTGCCCCGTTCCTGGCTACGATCGCCACTTTGGCATCACCGCCGACTTGGGCATCGAGAACGTCCCCGTTGCGATGACCGACAACGGCCCCGACATGGACGAGATCGAGCGCCTCGTTGCCGCTGACGACTCCATTAAGGGTATCTGGTGCGTGCCCAAGTATTCCAACCCCACGGGCATCACCTTTAGCGAGGACACCGTGCGTCGCCTGGTCGAGATGCCCACGGCCGCGCCCGATTTCCGCATCTTCTGGGACAACGCCTACTGCGTGCATGACCTGTACGACGAGACCGACGAGCTCGCAAACATCTTTGACCTCGCTCGCGTGGCGGGCACCGAGGACCGCGTGGTGGCATTCGCCTCGACGTCCAAGATCACCTTCCCGGGTGCCGGTATCGGCTTTATCGGTGCGAGCCCCGCGGTTATCGCGGAGTTCTCCAAGCGCCTGAAGGCCGGCCTCATCAGTGCCGACAAGCTCAACCAGCTGCGTCACGTGCGCTTCCTTCCCACCATCGAGGCGGTCAAGGAGCACATGAAAAAGCATGCCGAGTTCCTGCGCCCGCGCTTTGAGGCTGTCGAGCGCAAGCTCACCGAGGGCTTGGGCGACACGGGCTGCGCCACCTGGACGCACCCCCGCGGCGGCTACTTTGTAAGCTTCGATGGTCCCGAGGGCTCGGCTCAAAAGGTCGCCGCGCTTTGCGCAGACCTGGGCGTTAAGCTCACGCCGGCCGGTGCCACCTGGCCCTATGGCAAGGATCCGCGCGACACCAACATCCGCATCGCGCCGAGCTATCCCACGGTCGAGGACCTAGAGGCTGCGCTCGATGTGCTGGTGCTGGCCGTCAAGCTCGTCGCTGCCGAGCTTGCGCGTGCCGAGCGCGCCTAGCGCGCGGCTTCCCGTACTATCCGCACTTTCGATACGTAAAGGAGCGTATACATGGATTTGGGTATTTCCACCAACCCCACGCCAGAGCTCTACACCATTAAGGTAACCGGCGAGATCGATATCTCTAACGCCGATAGCCTGCGCAATGCCATCGACCTGGCGCTCGAGCAGCCCACTGAGGCCGTTGAGCTCGATTTTGCCCAGGTGAGCTACATCGATTCGACGGGCATTGGTGTGCTCGTGGGCGCCGCGCACCACGCGGCCGACCACGACAAGCGCTTTAGCTGCACCAATGTGCAGCCCCCGGTGATGCGCGTGGTTCAGCTGTTGGGTGTCGACCAGGAGATTTCGATTACCGCTGCATAATCTTTGCCCCCAAAAGGGCGTGCCGTTTGGCATATGTTTGTGATGCGCTCGGACGTTTTGGCGTCCGGGCGCTATACTTGACCGAATGAATAGACGAGTTCCGGCCGAATGGCGCGGTGCGGGCTCGACTCACATCGAGCCTTGGAGGTATGTGTGTTTGGTATTGGAGAGGGTGAGCTCGCGATCATCGTGGTCTTCGGCTTTTTGCTGTTTGGCCCGGATAAGCTCCCGCAGATGGGCCGCACAATCGGCCGTGCCATCCGTCAGTTCCGCGAGACGCAGGAAAAGATGACGGCCGTTGTTCAGTCCGAGATTATCGATCCGGTAAGTGAGGCCGCTTCGGCACCGGTCAAGCCCAAGAAGACTGCCGTCGATGACGATTCCGATGCGGACAAGGATGCCGCCGAGACGGCAGCGCCCGCCAAGAAGGAGACCTTTGCCGAGCGTCGCGCCCGTCTTGCTGCCGAGAAGGCCGCGAGCGAGGCTGCCGCCGAGGGCGAGGGTGCTGCTGAGGAGTCCGAGGCCGAGGGCGCCGAGCCTGCCGCTGCCGCCGAGCCTGCTGCAGAGCCGGAGCCCGAGCCGTCAGAGCCCACGACGGCTGACCTCTACGCCCGTCGTCCCCGCAAGCGCAAGGCCGTCGTCGACCAGCTCGCCCGCGAGCTCGAGGCCGAGGACGAGGCCGTTGCCGAGGCTGCCACCGCCGATGCCCCGAAGGGAGGCGATGAGTAATGCCTATCGGACCTGCGCGCATGCCGCTCTTCGATCACCTGGGCGAGCTCCGTCGCCGCCTGACCATCGTGGTCGTGTCGGTGTTTGCCGCCGCCATCGTGCTGTATTTCGCCACGCCCGTGGTGCTCGACATCCTGGAAGACCCCATCCGCTCCTTTGTGCCGGACGGTAAGTTCTACATCACCACCACGCTCGGCGGCTTTGGCCTGCGCTTCTCGCTGGCCATCAAGATGGCCGTGGTCATGTGCACGCCCATGATCATCTGGCAGATTCTGGCATTTTTCCTGCCGGCACTGCGTCCCAACGAGCGCAAATGGGTCGTGCCCACGGTGCTCGCCTCGACGGTGCTGTTCTTCCTGGGCGCAATCTTTTGCTACTTCATCATCATTCCTGCGGGCTTTGAGTGGCTCATCGGCGAGACCTCGGCCGTCGCTACGGCGCTGCCCGATCTGGAGAACTACGTCAACATGGAGCTGCTCTTTATGATCGGCTTTGGCGTGGCGTTTGAGCTGCCGCTCATCATCTTCTACCTGTCCGTCTTCCACATCGTGTCCTACGCGGCCTTCCGCGGCGCCTGGCGCTACGTGTACGTTGGCCTGCTTGTGGGCTCGGCTGTGATTACGCCCGACGGCTCGCCCGTTACGCTGGGTCTCATGTATGGCGCTCTACTTTCGCTCTACGAGATTTCGCTTGCCATCGCCCGTGTGGTCATTACCGCGCGCGAGGGCAAGGAGGGCTTGTTCGTGAGTCGTCTGGACCTGTTCTCGGACGACGAGGACGACGAGGAGTAAATCGGTATGCACGAGGTTGGCATTGTCAACGGCATACTCGATACAGTGATTCGCGCGGCGCGTGGGGCGGGGGCCTCGCGCGCCGTTTTGGTAACGCTGCGTATCGGGGATATGACCGAGGTCGTGCGCGAGGCGCTCGACTTTGCGTGGGAGACGTTTCGCGATGAGGACCCGCTCACATGCGGCTGCGAGCTTGCCGTGGAGGAGGTCCATCCACAAAGTGAATGCCTGGACTGCGGCGAGGTCTTCGACCACGATCGCTTCCACTGTCGCTGTCCCCAGTGTGGTGGTGCCAACGTGCGCCTACTGCACGGCCGCGAGCTCGATATCGCGAGTATCGAAATCGAAACCCCCGACGATTAGCCCGCTAGCCATCTGGTGATGGGGTATAAAGGGGCCAAAGTAAGGAGCGCTAAGTATGGCTGAGAAAACGATTGATATCGCGTCGCCGATTCTGTCGCGCAACGAGCGCCTGGCAGATCAGCTGCGTCAGCGATTTAATGAGACAAACACCTATGTGATCAACGTCTTGTCGAGCCCCGGTTCGGGCAAGACCACCACGATCCTGGGCACCAACGAGCGCCTGCGTGACAAGGCCGGCCTGCGCTGTGCCGTCATCGAGGGCGATATCGCCTCGGATGTCGACGCCATCACCATGAAGGAAGCCGGCATGCCCGCCATCCAGATCAACACGGGCGGCCTGTGCCACCTCGAGGGCAACATGATCATGGAGGCCGTTGACGCGTTTGACCAGGCTGTGGGTCTGGAAAACATCGACGTCATCTTTATCGAAAACGTGGGCAACTTGGTCTGCCCGGTCGACTTTGACCTGGGTGAGAACCTGTCCATCATGATTCTCTCGGTGCCCGAGGGCGACGACAAGCCCATCAAGTACCCGGGCATCTTCCAGCACGCTGGCGCGCAGCTGCTCAATAAGGTCGACGTGGCCCCGGCTTTCGATTTTGACATGGATAGGTATACTAAGACACTCGATGACCTCAATCCGCAGGCGCCGCGGTTTGCCGTGAGCGCGCGCAAGGGCGAGGGCATGGATGCCTGGTGCGATTGGCTCATCGGGCAGATCGAGCAAGCAAGGGCGTAAATCGGCCGCCATACGGGCGGGCGTAGCCGCAGAGACACGAGATAGGAGCCTCTTTTGAAGCTCATCATCGCAGAGAAAAACGACGCCGCGCGTCAGATTGCCGAGCGTCTGTCCACGGGCAAACCCAAAAAGGACAAGGTGTACAACACCGCAATCTACCGTTTTGAGTGGAAGGGCGAGGAGTGCGTGACCATCGGCCTGGCCGGTCACATCCTTGCGCCCGATTTTTGCGACAGCGTGCTGTTCGATAAAAAGCTGGGCTGGTATTCGGTTACCGAGGACGGCGAGATGCTACCGGCCGACATGCCCGATGGCCTGGCACGCCCGCCCTACGACACCAAACGCAAGCCGTTTCTTGCCGACGGCATCTCCATCAAGGGCTGGAAGCTCGAGAGTCTGCCGTATCTCACCTGGGCACCCGTCATTAAGCTGCCGGCCGAGAAGGAACTCATCCGCTCGCTTAAGAACCTCGCCAAAAAGTCCGACAGCGTCATCATCGCCACGGACTTCGATCGCGAGGGCGAGCTGATCGGTTCGGACGCCCTCAACAAGGTGCGCGAGGTGGCGCCCGACTTGCCGGTCGCCCGCGCCCAGTATTCTTCGTTTACCAAGGCCGAGATCACGCAGGCCTTCGATAACCTTGTCTCGCTCGACCAGAACCTGGCCGACGCCGGCGAGAGCCGTCAGCACATCGACCTCATTTGGGGTGCGGTGCTCACGCGCTACCTGACGCTCGCCAAGTTTGGCGGCTTTGGCAACGTGCGTTCCGCCGGCCGCGTGCAGACGCCGACGCTTGCCCTGGTGGTCGAGCGCGAACGCGAGCGCATGGCGTTTGTGCCCGAGGACTATTGGCAGATTCGCGGCATGGGCGCCGCGCAAGGCGCTGCCGAGGATGATCGCTTTAAGATCGCGCACAAGACGGCGCGCTTTACCGACAAGGATGCTGCTGAGACGGCGTACGGTCACGTTGACGGTGCCAAGACGGCAACCGTCGCCGCGGTGACCAAGCGCTCACGCAAGCAGCAGCCACCCACGCCGTTTGCGACCACCTCGCTGCAGGCTGCCGCCGCAGCCGAGGGCATCTCGCCTGCGCGTACCATGCGCATCGCCGAGTCCCTCTACATGGCGGGCCTCATCAGCTACCCGCGTGTCGACAACACCGTGTACCCCGCGACGCTCGATCTGGGCGCCGTGGTGAGCGACCTGGCAAAGATCAACCCGGCGCTGGCGCCCGTGTGCAAAAAGGTGCTCGCCGGCCCCATGAAGCCCACGCGCGGCAAAGTCGAGACCACCGACCACCCGCCTATCTACCCCACGGGCGAGGGCGATCCGTCCACGCTCGATGGCGGCCAGCGCAAGCTCTACGACCTCATCGCCCGCCGCTTCCTGGCGACGCTTATGGGTCCCGCGATCATCGAGAACACCAAGCTCGAGCTCGACGTCAATGGCGAGCCGTTCGTGGCTTCGGGCGACGTGCTCGTGACCCCGGGTTTCCGCGAGGCGTATCCGTATGGACTTAAGCGCGATGAGCAGATGCCGCCGCTGGAGCAGGGCGATACGGTCGACGTGTTCGACATTAAGCTCGAGGCAAAGCAGACCGAGCCGCCCGCGCGCTACAGCCAGGGCAAGCTCGTGCAGGAGATGGAAAAGCGCGGCCTGGGCACCAAGTCCACGCGCGCGAGCATCATCGAGCGCCTGTATGCCGTGCGCTATCTCAAAAACGATCCCGTTGAGCCGAGTCAGCTGGGCATCGCCATCATTGATGCACTGACGCAGTTTGCCCCGCGCATCACGAGCCCCGATATGACCAGCGAGCTCGATGGCGACATGACCCGTGTGGAGCGCGGCGAGGATACCGAAGAGCATGTCGTGACGCACTCGCGCGCGCTGCTGGCCGGCGTGCTCGACGAGCTGCTCAAGCACACGCAGGAGCTGGGCGACGCCATCAGCGACGCCGTCACGGCCGATGCGCGCGTGGGCGCCTGCCCCAAGTGCGGCAAGGACCTGGTTATGAAGACGAGCGCCAAGACCCGTGGCAGCTTCATTGGCTGCATGGGCTGGCCCGACTGCGACGTGACCTATCCGGTGCCGAGCGGCGTCAAGGTAAGCCCGCTCGAGGGCGAGGCAGCCGTGTGCCCCGAGTGCGGCGCGCCGCGCATTAAGTGCCAGCCGTTCCGCCAGAAGGCCTTCGAGATTTGCGTGAACCCCACGTGCCCCACCAACTACGAGCCCGACCTTAAGGTGGGCGAGTGCAAGGTGTGCGCCGAGGCCGGACGCCATGGCGACCTGATCGCGCACAAGAGCGAGAAGAGCGGCAAGCGCTTTATCCGCTGCACCAACTACGATGACTGCGGCGTGAGCTATCCTCTACCGGCGCGCGGTAAGCTCGAGGCGACGGGTGAGACCTGCCCCGAGTGCGGCGCCCCCATCGTGGTGGTCAACACGGCGCGCGGTCCGTGGCGTATCTGCGTCAACATGGACTGCCCGACCAAGGAGAAGAAGCCCGCCCGCGGCCGCAAGACCACGACCAAGGCGAGCACGGCAAAGAAGGCGACGGCGGCCAAGAAGACGACGGCTAAGAAAGCCACTGCTGCCAAGAAGACGACCGCGAAGAAGTCGACTGCCAAGAAAGCAGCCGCCGACAAGTAACGGCGCAGTCGGAACATTGACTAAAACAAAAACGAGCGAGGACCCCGCGATCCTCGCTCGTTTTTTAGACCGGCAGAGCGCTAGTTCACTTCGACGGGTTTGGCGCCGGGATAGCGCTCCTCAAAGTCTAGGCGGTACTTATTGTCATTGGTGCCCGCCACGTTGTCGCGCGACAGCGGCGCCACGATCTCATTCTTGTGGTCCGCAGGCTTGGCGTATTTCAGGCTGATCTCCCAGGCATCACAGATTGCGTCAATGCGGTGATCCAGGTCGTCGTACAGGGCGATGATGTCCTTCCAGGAGCTGTAGTTCTTGGAGCTCGTCGGAACGTCTAGGTCCTCGACGATGTCGTAATACTGCTCGATGGTGTCCTCCGTGCGCTCGGCGACGTCGGCGAGATTTTGACGGGTGGTTCGATCCTCTTCCAGATAGCTGCCGTTGAAGTTCTGCGCGCAGCCACGGACGTAGTTGTCGAGGTCTTCGAGCAAGTCGTAGTATTCGCTCAGTCGGCGGTAGAGGTTCTGCTCGGAGAGCGTTGCTTCGCCGCCATCCTCGTCGTCATCGTCATCATCGTCGTACAGGCTGTTGGGATCGCCGAGAGGCTTTAGGTCATCGTCGTCGACGTCATGGTGCAGCTTAGCTACCTCGGCAGTCGTCTGCGTGGCGGCGTTGTCGAAAGGCTTGATCACAAAGAAAACGACCAGGGCGATGATGATCGCCACCAGCACAACAATAACGGCGATAAGCGGCCCGGTGCCGCTCTTTTTGGGAGCGGGGGTCTGTGGCGAAGCGGGCGTGTATGCGGGAGCCGGCTCCTGTTGGGGCGAGCCGCTCGCGACGGGTATGCGCTGCGTGGTCTCGACGGCCGCAGGGCTTGCGGCGGGGTCGGGGCGATAGGCGAGGGGGTCGTCCGCCTTGGTTTGCGGCGTATCGAGGGAACCGGTCTGCTCAAAAGCGGGCTGGCTATCGCTCGCGGCTGTTTGCTCAACGGGTGCACCGCACGAGGTGCAGAACTTGGCATTATCTGCAAGAAGCTTGCCGCACGAGGCGCAATACCGAGACATTGCCACTCCTTTCGCCACATTTCAATGCAATACGACGATTATACCCAGCGTCCAAAATTCTCCATCATAAGTTGCGGTGAAATAGGGACTGTTTGGCGGTCTCAGAGCTTCAATCAGTCCCTATTTCACCGCAACTTTGGAAAGGCACCTTTAGCCATTGGGGACGCACCGAGCACTGGGGTATCATGGCTTGGTTGATATATCTGCATTTACGCGCCTTGTAGGAAGGGGCTGCGCCCATGGCTTTTGAGCCCGCTCAACATAGCTTTATCACGCTCGAGGGCGTCGACGGTGCCGGCAAGTCCACGCAGGCGCGCCTGCTTGCCCGCGCTCTTGAACTCGCTGGCTACCAGGTTGTGAGCCTGCGCGAGCCGGGCGGTACCGCCATCAGCGAAAAGATCCGCGCCCTGCTGCTCGACCCCGCCAACACGGCGATGGGTGACACCTGCGAGCTGCTGCTCTACGAGGCCGCGCGTGCCCAGCTGGTGCACGAGGTCATCGCCCCCGCCCTTGCGGCCGGCAAGGTGGTCCTGTGCGACCGTTTCTACGATTCCACGACCTGCTATCAGGCGTTTGCCGATGGCCTCGACCGTCAGATGGTGCGCGATGCCAACAACCTGGCTGTCGCCGGTACGCATCCGGCGCTCACGCTCGTCTACCACATCACGCCCGAGCAGGCGGCGCTACGCATGGCAGCCCGTGGCGCGGCAGATCGCATGGAGGCAAAAGGCATGGCCTTCCAAGAGCGTGTCTACCAGGGATTTTGCGCCATTGCCGCCGAGGAACCAAACCGCGTAAAGCTCATCGACGCGACCGCGTCCATCGAGGACGTCTTCGCGCAGACGGTCGAGCAGGTTCGCGCCTACGGCCTCGACATTTCCCAGGACGCCGTCACCGCCGCGCTTGCCCAGGAGGCCGAGTAACATGGCCCCCGCTCAGGCAAGCCTGCTGGCCAAGCTCGACACCCAAGAGCGCGTGCGCGACTTTTTGACCAATGCCGTCGCCAGCGGTCGCGCATCGCACGCCTACCTGTTTTTGGGCGCGCCCGGCGCGGGCAAACTCGACGCCGCGTGGGCGCTCGCCCAAGCCTTCCTGTGCGAGCAGGATGGCTGCGGCTCATGCGACAGCTGCGTGCGCGTCGCCCGTCATACGCACCCCGACGTGCACTATTACGCGCCCGAGAGCGCCACGGGCTACCTCATCGCCCAGACCCGCGAGCTGCTCGATGACGTGCCTCTGGCGCCCATCCGTGCCAAGGCCAAGGTCTACATCATCGACCGTGCCGAGCAGCTGCGCGCCAACACCGCCAACGCACTGCTCAAAACACTCGAGGAGCCGCCCGAGGGCGTTATGTTCATCTTGCTGGGCACCTCGGCAGACGTGATGCTGCCCACCATCGTGAGCCGCTGCCAGTGCGTGCCGTTTCGGCTGGTATCGCCCGCCGTCGCCGCGCAGGCCGTGAGCCGCGCCACCGGTCAGGACCCTGCGCGTTGCCGCATGGCCGTCGCCGTAGCGGGAAGCCCCACGCGTGGCATCGAGTTCCTCAAGAGCGCCGAGCGCCAGGACGCCCGCCGTCAGATGGTCCGCGCCATCGATTCGCTCATCGCCGCCGACGAGGCCGACGTGCTCAGCCGCGCCAAGTCACTCATCGTCGCCGTTAAGGCGCCGCTCGCCGAGGTCAAGTCCACGCAGGAAAAGGTGCTCGAGCAAAACGCCGACTACCTGTCGCGTGGAGCATTGAAGCAGCTTGAGGACCGCAACAAGCGCGAACTCAACGCGCGCGAGCGTTCGGGTATCATGGAAGCGCTGGCGAGCGCGCGGACGCTCATGCGCGACGTGCTGCTGACGCTTCAGGACGAGGCAGCCGACGTGGTGAACGAAGACGTGCGCGACACGATCGGTCGGCTTGCCGCCGCGACCAATGTTGCGGGTGCCACCTGGGCGCTCGAGGCAGTCGCGACCGCCGAGCGCAACATCGCCAGAAACGTTACTCCCCAGCTGGCCATCGAGGTCATGCTGTTCGATATCAGGAAGGCACTGAAATGCCGTTAGTCGTACCCGTTAAGTTTACCTACGCCTCGCGCGACCTGTGGTTCGACCCGCAGGATCTGGATATCCTCGAGGCCGATTATGCCATCTGCTCCACCGAGCGCGGAACCGAGATCGGCCTGGTCACGGCCGATCCCTTCGAGGTGCCGCAAGACGAGATCGGTCAGCCGCTCAAGCCCGTGCTGCGCGTGGCGAGCGACATCGACCTGCAGCTTGCCGATGACCTGGCCATCCAGGGCGACGAGGCCATGGTCGACTTCCGCCGCCTGGTCAAGGAGCTCGACCTCGAGATGAAGCCGGTCGGCGTCGAGTACCTGTTTGGCGGCGAGAAGGCCGTGTTCTACTTTGCGGCCGAGGAGCGCGTCGATTTTCGCCAGCTCGTCAAGGATCTGTCCTCGACGCTGCACATTCGCGTCGACATGCGCCAGATCGGCGTGCGCGACGAGACCCGCCTGGTGGGCGGCTATGCCCAGTGCGGACAGGAACTCTGCTGTACGCGCTTTGGCGGACAGTTTGAGCCCGTCTCGATTCGCATGGCAAAAGAGCAGGACCTACCGCTCAACTCGTCCAAGATCAGCGGCGTTTGCGGCCGCCTGATGTGCTGCCTGCGCTACGAGTTCGAGGCGTACAAGGACTTTAAGAGCCGCGCGCCCAAAAAGAAGACGCTCATCGATACGCCGCTCGGCAAGGCGCGTATCCAGGAATATGACACGCCGCGTGAGCAGCTGGTGCTGCGCCTGGAGAACGGCAAGGTTTTTAAGGTCAACCTAGCCGATATGACGTGCTCGGAGGGTTGCAAAAAGAAGGCCGCCGAGCAGGGCTGCAACTGCCGCCCCGACTGCGTGACGCGCGACGTGCTCGAGCGCATCGAGTCGCCCGAGATGCGCCTGGCGCTCATGGAGCTCGATCGCGAAAACGGCATCGACGTGGGCGATGGCCTGTCGAGTGCCGACCGTCTGGCCGGCACGTCGATGCCCAAGCGCCGTCGTCGCGATGCTGAATCCGATGCTCGCGCCGGTCAGGGTCAGGGCGAGGGCCGTGGCCGCGGAAAGGGCCGCGGCAAGGCCGAGGCGCCCGAGGCCGAGGGGGCGGCCGATGGCCGTCGCCGCCGCAAGCGCGCGAGCTCGGGCGATGCCACCGAGGCTGCAGCCGCGGGCAAGAACGCCTCTCGCGAGCGCGAGGTTCAGCAGCCCCAGCAGCAGAATCGCGGCGGTGGCATGAACCCCACACGTCGCCGCCGCCGTCATCTGTCGAGCGAGGAGCGCGAGGACGCCTTCCGCGCCGCAGCTGCTCGCGAGGCTGGTGCCGCTTCCAAGGGTCCCTCGGCCTCCGATGCGCCTGCCGACAAGGGCGGCAAGTCGCGTGGCGAGGAGGAGCGCGCGCCGCGTCCGCGCCGTCGCCATTCCTCGGGCGCGCAACAGAAGCCCTCAGTGCCCTCCGTGGCCGATCAGGTCTCGGATGGCGAGGTCAAGGTCACGCGCCGCCGTCCCGGAGATGGCGGGGGAGCGGCTGCCAAGGCTTCGCGTGGCGCCGCTCGCGACGAGCGCGAGCCGCGCGAGGATTGCGGTGGCGAGGGCTCGGCCGACCAGGGTCAAAAGCGCCGTCGCCGTCGCCGTTCCCGCAAGCCGCGCCAGGATGGTGGCGAGGGCTCGACCCCGTCTTCGTCCGCACCACAACCGCCCGCCGGCGAATAACGTCCGCAAGCGGATTTAGCCCGCCTTGCCCCGAGCGCATCGGGGTATCATAGCGCCGAATCAACAACCCTCCCTGCGACCGAACGTAGGGAGGGTTGTGTCTTGAAGAGCCATCTGAACATATTGAGCCGTCTGCAGGGTGCCGGTGCCCTACCGTTTGCGGACGAATTGCTACCGTTTGCCGAGCGGGTGGCACGCGAGGCGCTCGAGGCATTGTCGCCAACGCGATGTGCCGGCTGCGAGCGCGCCGGTGCGCTTATTTGCCAAGACTGTCTGGCCGCGCTCACGCTCATCGACCCACGTCATAGCTGCACCCGATGCGGCGCCCCGTTTGGGGATTTGCTATGCACTGAGTGTTCGGTCGAGGGCACGTCCTCGGCAATGGCGGAGGCGCTCGATCGCTGCCTGGCGTGCGCCGTCTATGCGCATCCGCTGCCGCGCATCATTAAAGCGTACAAGGATGCGGGCGAGCGACGTCTGGCTCCGTATCTGGCGGAGCTGCTCTACGACACCGCCCTGCATGCCCAGGTCGTAGCGC
>JAYBVN010000073.1:0-3595 GCA_037320555.1 Collinsella sp.
ACGTGAGCAGATACTGGTCGTGACCGATGTGCACCGGCTCCTCGCCCATCATCTGGCGCAATTTGTTGTACTGGCTCGCCGGCGTCACAGACAGGCCTGTCATGTCGGCATTGCTACCCCCGAACGCCTTGGGGAGCTTTTCGCCCATGGTCTTGCACATCTCACTTGGGGTCACCGAAGGACCCGAGCCGCCAAGCGGGTAACTCAGATACGAATCGATCTGCACATGCTCGCCGGCAACATCGGCGATATTGACCTTCTTGCCGGTCTCGTCGTTGTTTTCCGCCGACTTGCCTTTAATACCGTCTGCAACGTTATCGGGGTCGACACGATCGCCGTGCCATGCGGAGTACAAATCGACCGTACTATCGGCCAGCACCATGCGATCGGCCTCAGACGGATTGACATACTCTTTGTAGTAGTCGAGCGTATCGGGCGCGTAATAGATATACGTCTGCGACATGTCGGCCGGATTATAGCGCTCCAGGTTTTCGTTCATCACGTTGGCAATTGACATACCGCACGTCACCGAGGTGATAGCCAAAAACAGGAGCATCGCGATGACGCCCATCGAAAAGCACACCGTGTTGACCTTGGCCGCAAGCTGGCGCACGGTAAACATGTTGAGGCCGCGCCAATACACGCCGCGCAGGCTCTGCAGCAGCTTGATGAGCATGCCCGAGAGTCCCCAGAACAGGGCAAAGGTGCCAACTGTAACCATAGCGGTCGTAATACCAAACTGGTTCATGGCCTCTTGCAGCTTGCTGTCCGTCGCGGTTAGCGGGAACCCATCACGTAGCAGACGGTAATAGGCCACGCCCACAAGCACCACGCCCACGGCAAAAATGGCAATCGCGATCCAGGGGTTGCGTGTCTTGATGCTCTCGTTGCGACGCTCGGCACCCATAAGCTCGATGAGTTTGGTACGACGCACGGCGCGAAGGTTCAGCAGTAGCGTGAGCACAAACATCACGAGCATGCAGGCAAGGGTCAGGCTGAACGCATGCACCGAGAAAAAGAAGTGGAAATTGGCGATCTGTGTCTTAAAGAGCGAGGCCGTAAAGAACGTCATGAGCTGGGAGAGTCCCACGCCCAGCACAATGCCGGCGACAAAGGCGCCGACCGAGACGATCACCGTCTCGAGCGCCATGATCGTGGCGACGCGCCCGCGCCCCATGCCGAGCACCTGGTACAGGCCAAACTCCTTCTTGCGGCGTTTCATGATGAAGTTATTGGCATACACCATCAAAAAGGCCATGACACCGGCCAAAAAGTACGTCAGGTCGCCGAGCATGCTGCCCATTACCTGCGCCAAGCCCTTTTCATCGATTCCGGCGATGTCGACCTGCATCGAGATGGTGTTAAAGGCATAGAAGACCGTGACGCCCAGGGTGAGCGTCAAAAGGTAGACGAGGTAGTCGCGGCCGGCGCGGCGGACGTTGCCCCAAGCGAGTTTACAGAGCATCGGAGCCCTCACCGCCCATCATGGCAACGACCTCCATAATGCGGTCGAAGAACTCTCGGCGGTCGGTGTCGCCGCGGCGCAGCTCGGTGAAGATCTTGCCGTCGCGAATAAACAGCACTCGACTCGTGTAGCTGGCAGCAAAGCTGTCGTGCGTGACCATGAGCACGGTGGCGCGTAGGCGGCGGTTAAGGGCCTCCAGGCTCTCGAGCAGCAGACGGGCGCTCTTGGAATCGAGGGCGCCGGTGGGCTCGTCGGCCATGATCATGGTGGGGTCGGTGACGAGCGCGCGAGCCGCGGCAACGCGCTGCTGCTGACCGCCGGACATCTGGTAGGGATACTTGTCGAGCACCTGACTGATGGAGAGGCGCGCTGCCACGTCCTGCACGCGGGTCGAGATCTCTGCCGAGTTTGTGCGGGCGATGGTGAGCGGCAGGGCGATGTTCTCGCGCGCCGTGAGCGTATCGAGCAGGTTGGAATCCTGGAAGATAAAGCCGAGCTCCTCGCGGCGGAACTGCGAAAGCTTAGCCTGCTTCATGCGCGTCACGTCCTGCCCGTTGATGCGGATCGTGCCACTTGTGGCGCTATCGATGGTCGAGACGCAGTTGAGCAACGTCGACTTACCCGAGCCCGAAGCGCCCATGATGCCAACAAATTCGCCGCGGTTGACGGTAAAACTGACGTCGTTGAGCGCGCGGGTCACGTTGCCCAGCGCTCCATATACTTTTTCGAGATGCGCGACCTCCAGTACCGGGGTCGCCATGTGCGTGGTTTGCATACCGAGTCCTTTCTTGCGATTAGTCTACGGCATCTATAGTCGCAAGAAGACGAGTCGGCTACCATCGATATGGCTTACGCTTGCCTTACCGTTGTGTAAGGTACAGGTAGCCGACCTGCCACGTGTTGATGTTGAGAGAGGACTCCTGTTGAAGACTGTTCATGTTGCCGCTGGGATCATTCGCAAGGAAGGATCTGACGAGCTGCTTGCCGTGCAGCGCGGCTATGGCGACATGCAGGGACTTTGGGAGTTCCCCGGCGGCAAGCTCATGCGCGGCGAGACGCCCGAGGACGCCGTACGCCGCGAACTCATGGAAGAGCTGCGGGTAAAAGTCACCAACCTGCGCGATTTTTACACCGTTGAGTATGACTACCCCGATTTCCATCTCTCGATGGAGTGTTACTACTGCTCGCTCGCCGATGAATCCGATGAACCCCAGAAGCACGACCGCCAGCTCGATATCCGCTGGATTCCGCGCACCTCGCTTGCCACGGTTGAGTGGATGCCCGCCGACAAAGGGCTTATCGATGCTCTGATTGAGTTGAAGGAAGATCGGCTTGAGGCCAACGGCACTGCCAACGACGCCGAGGCCACCACGACCGACAAACCCGCCACCAAATCCAAGCGCGCACCTAAGCGCCGCAGCAAGAAGCGTCCCAAACCCGGTCTGCTCGACGGCATCGATACCTCGGACCTTTCAGCCGACGAGCGCGAACTGGTGCGCCGTCGCGCCGCTATAAAAAAGTCCATGAAGGGCAACAAGCGTGCGAACACCAAACCCGAGCTGCTCGTACGTCAGCGCCTGCGCGCCGCGGGCCTCACGGGCTATCGTTTGGAATGGAAGGTTCCCGGCAAACCCGATATCGCCTTCCCCGGGCGCAAGATCGCCATCTTCGTCAACGGTTGCTTTTGGCATCGCTGCCCCAAGTGCAACCCGAGCCAGCCCAAACGCAACGTTGAGTTTTGGGAGGCAAAGTTCCGTCGCAACGTCGAGCGCGACCGCGCTGCTGTGACAGCACTCACTCAAATGGGCTGGACGCCCATAACCATCTGGGAATGCGAGCTCAAAAAAGACCGCATCGACGCCACGATGGAAAAGGTCATCGAGCAGGTGCGCGCCGCAGAGCCGCAGCGCTAACGGTGAGCATTCACACGCTCCGCACGTCCGCGCCACATCCACGTCACAAACCTTAGAAAGCCCTTAAGCCCAAAACCTTTCAAGAGTGTTACCCGATAGCTTTGACCTGCGGTTTCATCGCAACGTCAAACCTCATTAAGCCTTTCTTTAGCGCTTCTTTGTGACAGCCGCGGCATAATACTGCCAACGCACGGGACCTAGCAGCACACCCCGTGCG
>JAYBVN010000074.1:0-10002 GCA_037320555.1 Collinsella sp.
GGCGTGGGCGGAGATCGTGGCTGATGGGGATACGTGTCCCGGTCGCTGTTTCGCGCTTTGCGCGAAAGGCGCGTTACTTTGGGATGGGTGGGGAACGTGGCTGTTTCGGCAACTGATCTCCGCCACAAATTACCCTTGGCATACTTGCGCGAAAGCCTACTGGTGCTACACTTGCAATTGCTGTTTCAGGGCGGGGTGGAATTCCCCACTGGCGGTAAATCGGGCGGTGCCAAAGGGGCGCCGTGGCGCAGGCGAGGTGTCTGCGGCCGAGCCGATGAGTCCGCGACCCGTGTGTGCGTTGGTTCGCATACCGGCTGAACTGGTGAGATCCCAGTACCAACGGTTAGAGTCCGGATGAAAGAGGCAGGTGATCTTATGTCTGAACAGTCGCAGCATATCCATTTTGAGAACACGAATAGGTGGAGCACCAAACAGCTCGTTACCATGGCGCTGATGTGCGCCCTGGGCGCCCTGTTTATGTATGTGCAGCTGCCCATCCTCCCTTCGGCGCCGTTTTTGACGTATGACCCGTCGCTGGTGCCGGCGATGGTGTGCGGGTTTGCGTACGGTCCTGGTGCCGGCACCGCTGTTGCCGCTATGGCTATCGTTATCCATGCGCTCACCACGGGTGACTGGGTCGGCGCGCTTATGAATCTGGTTGCCACGCTGGGCTACATTCTGCCCGCGGCTATCGTCTATCAGAAGATGCACACCTATAAGGGTGCCGTGATTGGCCTGGTGCTCGGCGTCATTGCCGCTACGGCGCTGTCTATGGTCGCAAACCTTACTATTGGCGTTTGGTTCTGGTATGGCTCGGTCGATGTGATCGCCCCGCTCATGATTCCTGCCGTACTGCCGTTCAACCTTATCAAGACCGTGCTTAACTCGGTGTTGACGCTGGTGGTGTATAAAGCAGTTTCCAACCTCATCACGCCTAAAAAGGACCAGGTCAAAGGCCGCGCATGATTGAGTGTCGGGGCGTTTCCTTTAGCTATGACGGTGCCGCCCAGGCGCTTGACGGCATCGATCTGAGCATTAAGGACGGCGAGTTTTTCTGCATCCTCGGTGGCAATGGGTCGGGTAAGTCGACGCTTGCCAAGCATCTGAATGCGCTGCTGCAGCCCGATGCGGGCACGGTACGCATCAACGGCATGGATGCGTCCGACCCCGAGCTGGTCTACGACATTCGTTCGACCGCGGGCATGGTATTCCAGAATCCCGATGATCAGCTGGTGGCAACGCTTGTCGAAGATGACGTTGCGTTCGGTCCCGAAAACCTTGGCGTGCCATCGGCGCAAATTGCGCAGCGCGTACGCGAGGCGCTGAAGGGCGTGGGCCTGGTGGGCTTTGAGCGCCACGAGACCCATGCGCTTTCGGGTGGCCAAAAGCAACGCGTGGCGCTTGCCGGCGTGCTTGCCATGGAACCGCGCGTTCTCATTTTGGACGAGGCTTCCTCGATGCTCGATCCGCGTGGACGCAAGGGCCTCATGAAGGCTTGCCGCGCGTTGCACGCTCGCGGTATGACCATCGTGATGATTACGCACTTTATGGAAGAAGCCGCCGAGGCCGATCGTGTCGCGGTGTTTCGGGCGGGGCACGTTGCCATGCTCGGTAAGCCCGAGGAAATCTTGACGCGGGCGGACGAACTTGCGCAGCTCAACTTGGATATGCCGGCGTCGTGCTGTCTAGGTAGGGCACTTCGTGCGAAGGGTGTGCCCGTTCACGCGCAGGTGCGCGAGGCGGATATGGTTACCGAGGTTGCGCAGGTCTATACCGAGCGAAGTGGAGCAGACATCGCGGGGCAGTCTTCCGTATCCCAGTGGGAAATCGCTGACGGCACTGTTCCGGTTGGCAACGAGGGGAACGCGTCGGAGCCCGTCATCGAGCTATCCCATGTTTCGTACAGTTATTCGCTCAGTCCGCGCGAGCGCCGCCGCTGGCATAAGCGCTCGGCCACTGCGGGCAAATCGAGCAAACAGGCTCTCTGGGGAAACGACCCCAGCAGCCCGTGGGCGCTGCGCGATGTATCGCTGACGGTGCGTCGCGGCGAGTTCCTGGGCTTGGCAGGTCATACCGGTTCGGGTAAGTCGACGCTGGTCCAGCATCTCAACGGTTTGATTCGCCCTCAGGAGGGATCCGTTCGCGCGCTGGGGCTCGATCTGTCAAACAAGAAAGACGCCGCCGCGGTTAAGGCCAAGGTCGGCGTGGTGTTTCAATATCCCGAGCGCCAGCTATTTGCTGAGACCGTGGCGCAGGACGTGGCGTTTGGCCCGCGCAACCTTGGTCTGCCGCAAGACGAGGTTGCGCGCCGTGTCGCATCATCGCTTACGCGCGTGGGCCTCGACCTCGCCGCGATAGGCGACAAGAGTCCCTTTGAGCTTTCGGGCGGTCAGCAACGGCGTGTGGCATTCGCCGGCGTGCTCGCCATGGAGCCCGAAGTCCTGGTGCTCGATGAGCCCATGGCGGGGCTCGATCCGGCGGCGCGCAGGGATTTCCTTGAGCTTATCGATCGACTTCACCTCGATGGCCTGACCGTTGTCATGGTTTCGCACAGCATGGATGACCTGGCCAATTGCTGCGACCGTATCGTCGTAATGAACGAAGGTGCGGTGTTTGCCGAGGGAACCCCCGTGCAGGTGTTTGCGCATGCCGATGAGCTCAAGTCGATCGGCTTGGGCGTACCTGCTGCTCAGCGCATGGCGTTGGCGCTCGCGGAAGCGGGCGTGCCGCTGCGTCGCGGCGGGCTCTATACGGTTGAGTCGTTGGCCGACGAGTTGGTAGATTTGCTGATCGGTCGCTCGGACGGTCCTTCTAACGTCGCGGACATTGCTAAATCCAAGACGGTCTCGCGAGAGGAGGGCTGCTGATGGAGGCGTTTTCGTTTGGCAGTTACTATCCCGGCGATAGTGCAATCCACCGCCTGGACCCGCGAACCAAGTTGCTCTTGGGCTTTGTGTTTCTGATCACGACGCTCACGGTCAGCAGCTTCCGCGGACTGGCCTCGGTCGCAATTTTCGTTGTCCTGCTCTATACCGTGTCCCGGGTGCCGTTGCGCCGGGTCCTATCATCGATGGCGCCGCTGCTGGCAATCGTCGTCGTGGTCGCGGTGCTCAACTTGTTTACCGATCAGAGTGGGCGCATCCTGTGGCAGCTCGGCTTTCTGCAGATAAGCGAGGGCTCGCTGCGTTCTGCGGCGTTTATGGCGTGCCGCCTGACCCTGATGATGGCCGGCATGAGCGCCATTACGCTCACCGCCCCCACGCTCGACCTCACTGCGGGCTTTGAGCGTCTGCTCGCACCGTTTGCGCGCGTGGGGCTTCCGGCGCATGAGCTCGGCATGATCATGGGTATCGCGTTGCGCTTTATGCCGCAGTTCGCTACCGAGATGAAGCAGACGGCCGATGCGCAGGCGAGCCGCGGTGCGCGCGTGACGGGAGGCCCGCTCGGCGGCGTGCGTATGCTCGGCAGTGTGGCCATTCCGCTGTTCACGGGCGTGTTCCGTCATGCCGAGACGCTTTCGGCCGCCATGGATGCGCGTTGCTATCACGGCGAACAGGGACGCACGCGTCTGCATGCACTTACGTTTGGCCGCGGCGATGCGTTGGCGGCGGTGGTGACGGCGTTGCTGCTCATCTGCGTCATCGTCATCAACCTTCAACTTGTTTAGGCGCGATTCGAGCGCAAGAAAGGGGTCCCTATGACCGACAACGACCGCACGGCTCAGCTTGAGCGCACCTGTTCGTATCTCAGGCGCATTCCGGCGTGGTATCTGGCCACGACCGATGTGGCCGACGGGCATCAGCCTCGCGTGAGGCCGTTTTCGTTTGCCATGGTCGATGACGGCAAGCTGTGGTTTTGCACATCGCGCGACAAGGATGTGTGGGCGGAGCTGAGTGCGAATCCCAAGTTTGAACTCTCGGGCTGGAAGCCGGGGGAGTGCTGGATCGTGTTGACCGGCGAGGCCGCACTTGAGGACGACGCGGTTGCGAGCGACAAGGTGCGTCAAGCGGGTTTTAAGCACATGGTGGGCATCGGTGAGGAACACGAGAGCGTCAACGACGGCCGCCTTGCTTTCTTTTCGGTCCGCAACATTGCCGCGCGCTTTTGTGATATCGACGGCAGCGAGGAGCGCCTGGAGCTCTAACAAGCACAAACCAGGCTCCCAAACTAGCTAGTACAGGAGGAAACGTGGACGGATTGAATACGGTTTTGGAGTATTTGACGTCGGTGCCGGCGTGGTATCTGGCGACAAGCGTGGACGGGCAGCCACATGTGCGTCCGTTTTCGTTTGCGCAGATTCAGGACGGCAGGCTGTGGTTTGTGACAGCGCGCACTAAAGATGTGTGGCAGGAGCTGCTGCAAAACCAGCGCTTTGAGGCCACGAGTTGGTGGCCGGGCCATGGCTGGCTCATCTTGCGCGGGCGTGCCGGCTTGGATGACCGGGCTTTAGACGAAATGCGCGAAGCCGGGTGGAAGCATCTAGAGCGCCTGGGCGAGCACTATGAGGGGCCTAACGACCCCACGCTCGTCTTCTTTAGCGTCGAAGATCCCGAGGCTTTTATCTGCAATCACGACGAATGGGTGCCGGTCGAGCTCTAGCCAGCTGGCTCATCCTAACAACTTAGTTTTCGCATGGGCGGGCCCCGTGTTGCCCGGCACCGTAAGGAGTGCCGGTCAATACGGGGCCCGCTCTATTTGTCAATTCCTTCAAGCGAATGTGTCGGGAATGTTTCAATGCATGAATATGCAAGCCATTTACGTGTAAATGCATCTTTTGGTGCTAAAGTTTCAACCCACTTCATAACGACCGCTGCGAAATGCGCATCGGTGCATAAATCGCAGACAAGGAGTCTGATATGTCTTTGAAGGTTGGAATCGTCGGCGCGGCTGGATATGCCGGAGCCGAGCTCATTCGCCTCGTGCTCGGCCATCCCGAGTTTGAACTTGTTGCCATTACGTCCAACGCCGATGCCGGCCAGCCGTTGTCTGCGGTGTACCCGAGCTTCACCGGCGTAAGCGATCTTGTCTTCACGACGCATGATGCCCCCGAACTCAAGAACTGCGACGCGGTATTTTTGGCCGTGCCGCACACGGCTGCCATGGCTCAGATGCCCGCCCTGCTTGCCGCGGGAGTCTCCTGCATTGACCTCTCGGCCGATTATCGCCTGAGCGATCCAGCCACCTTTGAGGCCTGGTATGCCGCCAAGCACACGAGCCCCGAGTTGCTCAAGACCCGTGCCTTCGGTCTGCCCGAGCTGTTCTCCCAGGATTTGGAGACCGCTGCATCCGATCATGCCGACGGCAAACCCGTGCTGGTTGCCTGCGCCGGCTGCTATCCCACCGCAACGAGCCTTGCTGCCGCTCCTGCCGTGCGTGCGGGCTGGGTGGCCGAGAACGGTCCCGTGATTGTCGATGCCATCAGCGGTGTGACGGGTGCCGGCAAGTCCTGCAACGCTCGTACGCATTTTTGCAGCGCCGACGAGAATTTGGAGGCCTACGGCGTGGGCAAGCATCGCCACACGCCCGAGATTGAGCAAATCCTTGGCCTGACCGATCGCGTCGTCTTTACCCCGCACCTGGCACCGCTCAAGCGTGGTCTGCTCTCCACGGTGACGATGCCGCTCGCGCCGCAGGCCATCGACTCCTTGGCTCTTGAGGACGTTGTCGACTATTACAAGCAGTTCTATGCCGGTCGCACCTTTGTGCGCGTGCTCGATGCTGGCCAGCAGCCCAAGACGGCTTCGGTTGTCGGCACCAACGCCGCCCAGATTGGCCTCGCGCTCAATAAGCGCGCGGGCGTGCTGGTGGCGACGGGCGCCATCGACAATCTGTGCAAGGGCGCTGCGGGCCAAGCGGTCCAGTGCGCCAATATCGTCTTTGGCTTTGACGAGCGACGAGGCTTGCCCACAGTGGCGTGCCCGGTGTAGCACATTCGATTGTTAACGATTTGGTAGTCGGGCATCGAGTGGGGCGCCACTCTTAAGCTGGTCTCATGATCACGACTGGCATGGCGCACCAACCGATGTCCGTTTTTTGTTTGACATAAGGAGCCATAAAGACGATGAACACCGACCCGTTTGATATCAAGATTCGCGCCGTCGAGGGCGGCGTTACGGCTGCGGCTGGTTTTAAGGCTGCAGGCATCCACGCTGGGTTCCGCAAGAACCCCGAGCGTCTGGATTACGCGCTCGTCGTGCCCGATAAACCCTGTCCCGGTGCCGGCGTGTTTACCACCAACCGCTTTTGCGCGGCGCCCGTGCAGGTGAGCCGTGCCAACCTGGGCGGTGCGGACAAGGGCTACGGTATCATCGCTGGTGTTTCAATCAACTCCGGCAACGCGAACGCCGCCACGGGCGAGACCGGCCTTGCCTGCGCGCGCGAGACCTGCAACATCGCATCGCAGGTTATCGTCTGTGAGCCCCAGCAGATTCTGGTTGCCTCCACGGGTGTGATTGGCCAGATTCTGCCGATCGACACGTTTGAGACCGCCATTCCTGCTGCCTACGAGGCGCTCTCAGCCCACGGTGGCGCCGATGCCGCTCGCGCCATCATGACGACCGACACGCACTCCAAGGAGTACGCCGTGTCCTACGTCAGTGAGGCCGCGGGTCATGCGGGCAATGTCTATACGGTAGGCGGAATGTGCAAGGGCTCGGGCATGATCATGCCCAACATGGCCACCATGATTGCAGTTATCACCACCGATGCCCCCGTCGAGCCTGCGGCACTTCATGCCCTGCTGCTCTCGACCGTCAAGCAGACCTTTAACAAGGTAACGGTCGATTCCGACACCTCGACCAACGACACCTGCATCATGCTTGCCTCCGGCGCCGCTGCCGCAGATGCCGAGCCTATCGTCGAGGGCTCCGATGCCTTTGGCGAGTTGGCATTTGCCGTGCACGAGGTGTGCGAGAGCCTGGCGCGCAATATCGCCGCCGATGGTGAGGGCGCATCCAAGCTTGTTACGGTCAACGTTACCGGCGCCGTGAACGACGAGGAAGCCGATATCGCCGCCCGTGCCGTTGCCAACTCGCCGCTCGTTAAGACCTGCATCGCCGGCCACGACTGCAACTGGGGTCGCGTTGCCATGGCGCTTGGCAAGTGCGGCGTGAAGTTTAATCAGGAAGACGTTTCCATCGACATGATGGGCATGCCTGTCTGTCGCGACGGTCTGACTGTTCCCTTTGACGAGGACGAGGCTCTACGACGTTTCGAGGCGTCCGAGATCGTGGTCTCGGCCGACCTGGGCGCAGGCGACGCGGCAACGACCGTGTGGACCTGCGACCTCACGCATGAGTACATCTCCATCAACGGCGACTACCGTTCCTAGATTCCAGGCACGCTGCGCATCTTGCCGCGATTGCGGACAGCGGAGCACGACGCGATAACGATACGAAAGACGAGGCAGATTATGAAATTCGCACGCGATTGTCGTTCGAGCGAATCCAACGAAGCAACCGCGCAGCTGCTGTTCGAAGCGCTGCCGTGGATTAAGAACCTGACCGGCAAGACGGTTGTTATCAAATATGGCGGAGCCGCCATGGTTGATGAGCAGCTGCGCCGCGACGTGATGAGCGACATCGTTTTGCTCAAGATCATCGGTATGCGCCCTGTTATCGTGCACGGTGGCGGCAAGGCCATCAACGAGGCGCTCAGCCACTACGACATCCCCGTCGAGTTTAAGAACGGCCAGCGCGTGACTACGCCTGCCACCATGGATATCGTGCGCGAGGTACTGGGCGGCAAGGTCAATCAGGAGCTGGTCGCGGCACTTAACCACCACGGCAACCTGGCCGTGGGCGTGTCGGGCAGCGATGCCGGCACGCTCATCGCCGAGCCGCTCGACCCCGAGCTCGGTCGCGTGGGCAAAGTGACGCACGTCAACACCGACTATATCGAGCGCTTACTCGATAGCGAGTACATCCCCGTCATCGCTACCGTCGCGGCGGGGGAGGACGGCGGTTTCTTCAACATCAACGCCGACACCGCCGCCGGTGCCGTTGCCGCGGCGCTCCACGCGCATAAGGTGATCTTTTTGACCGATGTCGATGGCCTGTACAAGGACTTTAGCGACAAGGACTCGCTTATCTCCAACCTAACGCTCGACGAGGTTAACGAAATGCTCTACGGCGGCGAGGTCGATAAGGGCATGATTCCCAAGCTGCGTGCGGCCGTCGATGCGCTTACCGGCGGCGTATTTCGTGCCCACATCATTAACGGTACTACGCCGCATTCGCTGCTCCTGGAGCTGCTGACCGATGCCGGCGTCGGCACCGTGATCCATTCCACCGAGACGGCTTACGAGTTCGATACGCATCCGCATCCGCTTTCGACGTTTGCTGCGCGTCTGACCGAGAACCTTGACGAGGTCGAGAAGCTTCAGACGGTCTAGCTGACCCTCAGCCGCCCCATTCCTGCACCCATAGCCCCGCGCCGTCTGGCGCCCAACGAAAGGCATCCCATGTCACTTGCAGCTCAGCAATCGCTTGAATCCCATTACGTTATGCATACCTTTGGCCGCTCTCCGGTCGAGTTTGTCGAGGGTCACGGCATGAAGCTCACCGGCGACGATGGCCGTGAGTACCTCGACTTTCTTGCCGGCATCGGCGTGTGCAGCCTAGGTCATGGCGACCCGGCTGTGCTCTCGGCGCTCGAAGCACAGACCAAAAAGCTCATGCATGTCTCCAACTATTTCTACATCGAGCAGCGCGGACAGGTCGCGGCGCTGCTGTCCAAGCTTGCTAACGACGACGTAGATGGTGCGCGCGTGCTTGCCGATGCCATTGCCGCCGGCGATGAGACCACGGCAGCTGCGCTTGGTGCCCCGGCTGCGGATGAGCAGGTTTGGGAGACCTTCTTTGCCAACTCTGGCGCCGAGGCCAACGAGGGCTCGATGAAGCTCGCGCGCCTGTACGCCAAGCGTGCCGGTAATGGCGGCAACACCATCGTGTGCATGCGCGGCGGCTTCCACGGCCGTACGCTCGAGACCATTGCCGCTACCATGCAGGATTGGCTGCAGGACAGCTTCCGCCCGCTGCCGGGTGGCTTTGTGGCCTGCACGCCCAACGATGTGGACGAGCTGCGTGCGATCTTTAAGCAGCTGGGGAGCGAGATTTGTGCCGTGATGCTCGAGCCGATCCAGGGTGAGAGTGGCGTGCACCCCATGACCGAGGAGTTTATGGCGGCAGCGCGCGACCTGGCACACGAAGTGGGCGCCGTGCTTATCGCCGACGAGGTCCAGTGCGGCATCTTCCGCTCCGGCAAGCCGTTTGCATTCCAAACCTATGGCGTGGAGCCCGACATCATGAGCCTTGCCAAGGGCATTGCTGATGGCGTGCCCATGGGTGCCGTCGTGGCAAAGAAGGAGATTGCCGACGTGTTTAAGCCGGGCGACCACGGCTCGACCTTTGGCGGTAGCTGCTTGGCCATCGCGGCGTGTGCCGCGACGCTCTCCGCGCTCGTGCGCGGCGATTATGCCGACCATGCTGCCAAGGTAGGCGCCTATATGGAGGCAAAGCTCGCTAAGCTGCCGCACGTGACCGAGGTGCGTGGCCGCGGCTTGATGCTCGGCTGTGATTTGGATGATGCTGCGGGCGATGCGCATGATATTGTTGCCCGCGCGCTGGCCGCCGGTGCCGTGATTAACGCTACGGGTGCCCATACGCTGCGTTTCCTGCCGCCGCTCGTCTGCGAGGAAGCCGACGTGGATAGTCTGATTGAGATCCTGTCGGGTGTCTTGGGCTAACGCGGTGCAATAACTCAATTTGGACCGGGTTCCGGACTGCTGACGTGCCCTATGCGGCATGATTCAGCGGTCTGGAGCCCGTTTTGCCTTAGATTTGCTAAGGCAAGGGGGACCTGCTGACCAAAAAACAGTAAATATGAGTACTGCTACCGATTTGGTAGCAGCAGTTTTGGACTAATAAGGCCAGATATCAAGTCGAAATGGTCGCGCGCGCAGACGTGGTGTAAGAGTGTCCTGAGGTCCGTCGCTGCAAGTCC
>JAYBVN010000075.1:0-7121 GCA_037320555.1 Collinsella sp.
CATCCAGGCGTCCTGGTCCTCGTAGTCGGCCAGCACGCGCTCCTTGGTCTGGATGTACTCCTCAATGTCGAGCAGGGCCATAAACCAGTCCTTGCCCTTAATGTCATCGTGCAGGCGCTGCAGGCGCTCGGCGTTGCCGGTCGCCATAAAGGCCGGGTTGGTGATGAAGTCCACCAGCAGTTTAATACCGGGCTTGCGGTAGAGCACACCGGCGTCATAGGTGCCGTCGGCATAGAGCTGCTCGACCTGTTTGGACGAGGCACCAAAGGTGTAGATGTTCTCGTCGCCCACGAGCTCGGCAATCTCCACGTTGGCGCCGTCAAGCGTGCACAGGGTTAGGGCGCCGTTGAGCATGAACTTCATGTTGGAGGTGCCGCTCGCCTCCTTGGAGGCCAGGCTGATCTGCTCGGAGATGTCAGCGGCGGGGATCACGCGCTCGGCAGCAGTGACGTTGTAGTTCTCGATCATGACAACCTGCAGGTAGGGAGCCACGTCGGGGTCGTTTGCAATCCACTGCGACAGCGTCAGAATCAGATGGATGATGTCCTGCGCGATAGTGTAGGCAGGCGCCGCTTTGCCGCCAAAGATGATGGTGACGGGGTGCTTAGGTCTGTTGCCGTTCTTGATATCGAGGTACTTCCAGATGATGTAGAGCGCGAGCATCTGCTGGCGCTTGTACTCGTGGATACGCTTGACCTGAACATCGATGATCGCGTTGGAGGGGATCGTCACGCCCTGTTCGAGCGCCATAAACTCGCGCATGATGGTTTTGGCTTCGACCTTGGTGGCGGCCAGGCGCTCAAGAACGTCCTTGTCGTCGGCGAACTTGGCGAGTTTGCTCAGATCGCCGGTGCTGCGCCAGTCGGTGCCGATCACATCGTCGAGCAGGCTGGCGAGCGCGGGGTTGGCCCCATGGATCCAGCGGCGGAAGGTGATGCCGTTGGTCTTGTTGGAGAACTTCTTGGGATAGATCTCGTAGAACGGATGAAGCTCGGTGTCCTCCAGAATCTTGGTGTGGAGGGCGGCTACGCCGTTGATGGAGAAGCCAAAGTGGATGTCCATGTGGGCCATGTGGACGGTGTCGTGCTCGTCAATGATGGCGACGCGCGGGTCATCGTGCTCGGCCTTCGCGATCTCATCGAGCTTGACGATAATGTCGGCGATGGCAGGGGAGACCTTCTGCAGGCTGGCGAGCGGCCACTTCTCGAGCGCCTCGGCAAGAATCGTGTGGTTAGTGTAGGCGACCATGGAGCGTACGATGGTCACGGCCTCGTCAAACTCGATGCCATGCTCGGTGGTGAGCAAGCGAATGAGCTCGGGGATGACCATGGTGGGGTGCGTGTCGTTAATTTGGACCACGGCATAGTCGGCCAGATCGTGCAGGTTGCTGCCGCGCTCGACGGCCTCGTCGATCAGGAGCTGGGCGGCGTTGCTCACCATGAAGTACTCCTGATAGATGCGAAGTAGGCGGCCCTGCTCGTCGGAATCGTCGGGGTAGAGGAACAAGGTGAGGTTCTTGGCGATCTCGGTCTTGTCGAAGTCGATGGAGCTGCCGGGGACCAGGCCGTCGTCGACGCTCGCCAGGTCGAACAGGCGCAGGCGGTTCTTGGTGGGCTGGCCGTAACCGGGCACATCGATGTTGACGAGCTTGGAAGTAACGGCAAAATCGCCGAACTCGACGGTGTAGGAGCGGTCATCGTCGACTAGGATGTCCTGCTCACCGAGCCACTCGTCGGGGACGGCCTTCTGCTGGTTGTCGACAAAGCGCTGACGGAACAGACCGTAGTGATAGTTGAGGCCCACGCCATCGCCGGTCAAGCCCAGCGTGGCGATGGAATCCAGGAAGCATGCGGCCAAGCGGCCCAGGCCGCCGTTGCCGAGTGACGGCTCGACCTCGAACTCCTCGATCTTGTTGAGGTCGTGGCCTGCGGCGGTGAGCTGGTCCTTAACCTCGTCGTAGATGCCGAGGTCGATCATATTGTTGATGAGCAGCTTGCCGATCAAAAATTCGGCGGAAATGTAATAGAGCTTTTTCTTGCCATTGTTGAGCGGGCAGGCGGCTGAGCGCTCCTGCACGAGCTTAACGAGCAGTTTGTAAATGCGACGGTCATCGAGCTGCTCGAGCGAGATGCCAAAAGACTGCTCGGCGAGTTCTGCGAGATCGATACGGGGCATGTTTCCTCCTGTAATGGGTTGATTACATGTCTGCAATTCATAAGAATCCCGCGCGAGGGGATTGGGGTGGCCTCGCGCGGGAAAAGCGGTCGCGTCCGCACGGTGGGGTGGGGTCGGACGCGGTGGCTCCTATTGGGGAAGCTCGATTTCGGCTTCCGACGGGATGCGGAAGTAGGTCTCGGTCCAGTCGGTAAGCTTGTGCTCGAGCTCGCGGGTGATGGCGCCATCGAGCATACGCCAGGTCCAGTTGCCGCCTAGGGTGGCAGGGGTGTTGATGCGCGCCTCATTGCCCAGGTTAAGCAGGTCCTGCATGGTGTAGATGCAGGTATCGCTCACGCTGGCGGCGATGGTTCGGTTGAGCGCGTCGGCTATGGACTCGCCTGCCTGCTGGTGGGTGTACAGGGCAGCCTGCTCGCGCTGACGCGGAGTGGCCGTACCCTCGAACCAACCGCGCGCCGTCTCGTTGTCGTGCGTGCCTACATAGGCGACGGTATTGGCGATGTAGTTATGCGGCAGGTAATACGAGTTGGTGCCCTCAAAGGCAAACTGCAAGATCTTCATGCCGGGGAAGCCCGAGGTGTCGCGCATATCGATGACGCCGGGGGTAAGGAAGCCCAGGTCCTCAGCGATAATAGGCAGCGTGCCGAGCTTTTCCTCGAGCGTCTTGAAGAACTTGAGGCCGGGGCCCTGCGTCCACGAACCGTAGGACGAATCGGGTGAGGAGAACGGCACCTCCCAATAGGCCTCAAAGCCACGGAAGTGGTCCAGACGGATAACGTCATACATGTTGAGTGCGGCGCGGATGCGGCCTTCCCACCAGGAGAAGCCGTCGGACTCCATGGCGTCCCAGTCGTAGATGGGGTTGCCCCAGTACTGGCCGGTGGCGGAGAACTGATCGGGCGGTGTGCCGGCGACACTGACGGGGTTGCCGTTGGCGTCGATCTTAAAGAGCTCGGGGCTTGCCCACATCTCAACGGAGTCGCGCGAGACGTAGATGGGCAGGTCGCCGATGATCAGGATGTCGCGCTCGTTGGCGTATGCCTTGAGGCGGCTCCACTGACGGTCGAAGAAGTACTGCGTCATCTGGTGGTAGAGCATGCGCGCGGGATGGGCGGCGCAGACCTTGGCGGATGCTTCGCCGCGGGTACGGAGCTCTGCGGGCCACTCCCAAAATGCCTTGAGACCGCACTCCTCTTTGACGGTCATGAACTCACAGTAGGGGATGAGCCAGTCCTCGTTGGCCTGGATAAAGTCATCGAAATCGGCCGGCTTGTCGGCAGCAAAGCGCTCAGCGGCGCGGTCGAGAATCTGACGGCGGCCGCCAAAGATAGCACCGTAGTCGACATTGCTGGGGTCGGATCCCAGATACACGCCATCGATATCGCGCTGCTCCAGATACCCTGCCTCGATAAGCTCGGCAAAGTCGATAAAGTTGGGGTTGCCTGCGCGGGCCGAGAACGACTGATAGGGCGAATCGCCATAGCTGGTCGTCGTAAGGGGCAGAATCTGCCAGTAATGTTGTTTGCACGAGGCGAGAAAATCGACGAAGTCGTAGGCATTCCAGCCAAAGCCGCCGATTCCGTATGGTCCGGGCAGAGATGAGACGGGCATGAGGACGCCGCTTGCACGCTCCATGAATGCGCTCACCAACCTTCTTGTTGTGGGGTCGGCCTGCCGATGGGTGTGCAGTCCGCCTCCGATGTTCTGATTCGATACGCCTATTGTAAAACATGTTGTTTAAACATGTACAGGCAAGATAAAAAAGTTGGTCGATTTTCGGCGAATGGTTACATGCCATGAAAAAGCCCCGACCTCACAACGTGAGATCGGGGCAAGAGCGGTATGTAGGTTTTGCTACTCGGCGTCGGCGAAGCCGTTGGGGTTGTGGCTCTGCCAGTTCCAGCTATCGCGGCACATGTCCGCGATGTCGTACTGGGCCTTCCAGCCCATCATGCGCTCGGCCTTGGAGGCATCGCACCAGTTGGCAGCGATGTCGCCGGCGCGGCGCTCGCGGATCACGTAGGGCAGCTCCTTGCCACAAGCCTTGGAGAAGGCGGCGACGACCTCGAGTACCGAGGTGCCGGTGCCGGTGCCCAAGTTAAAGATCTCGACGCCGGTCTTGCCGTTCATCCAGTTGAGGGCGGCCACGTGACCAGATGCCAGATCGCACACGTGGATGTAATCGCGCACGCCGGTGCCGTCGGGGGTGGGGTAGTCGTTGCCAAAGACCTGAACGGCCTCGAGCTTGCCCACGGCGACCTGGGCGACATAGGGCACCAGGTTGTTGGGGATGCCCTTGGGATCCTCGCCGATCAGGCCCGACGGATGGGCGCCGATGGGATTGAAATAACGGAGTAGCACGACGTCCCACTCGGGGTCGGCGGTGTGGACGTCCATAAGGATCTGCTCGATCATCCACTTGGTCCAACCATAGGGGTTGGTCGCGGGCTTCTTAGGATCCTCCTCGGTGACGGGCGGGTTGTCCGGGTCGCCGTAGACGGTCGAGGAGCTCGAGAAGATGATGGACTTGCAGCCATGGCTGCGCATGACGTCGATGAGCACCAGGGTGTTCTCGATGTTGTTGTGGTAGTACTCGACGGGCTTGCTCACCGACTCGCCGACGGCCTTAAAGCCGGCGAAGTGGATGACGCGGTCGATCTGGTGGGTATCGAAGATCTTGTTCATCGCATCGCGGTCGAGCACGTTGGCCTCGTAGAAGGTGAGGTTCTTGGCGGCCTCGTCGCCCACGATGGTCTTGACGCGGTCGACGGCGACGGCGCTGGAGTTGGAGAGATCATCGACGATGACGACCTGGTAGCCACCCTCGAGCAGCTGAACGACGGTGTGCGAGCCGATAAAGCCGGCGCCACCGGTAACGAGGACACAGGTGTCTTTGGGGTCGAGTGCTTTGGACATGTAGTCTCCTATCGAATCAGGAACACTTCTTCAGGGGAGTATAGCGCAGGCAGGGACGCCCAAATCGTGCGCTGTAGGAAAAGCAGAGGATTGTGCTAACGTACTCATAGAAGAGCTTGCGTACGCATAACCTGATCTTTGGCATTTGCTTACGAGCCGCTGACCTTGCAGTTTCCTGCCGTTCGTGGAAATCGTTGGGACGCGCCATATGTACGCTAATATGTATGAGTTGAGCGACATATAAATAAGCATGTAACGGAGTACATATGTCACCAAACAGCGATTCCATCCTTTCCCAGGAGTTCTCGCGCCGCACTGCCCTCAAGGCCCTGTTCGGCGCCGCTTCTGCGGCAGTTCTTTTTGGCCTGCCCGCTCGCGCCCATGCGGCGGAGGCTTCCAAAGAAACCACCGATAAACTGAATGCCGCCCAGGCCCAGCTCGACGAGGTTCAGGCCCAGCTCGACAGCATCGCAAATGAGTATGCGGCGCTGGCCAACAAGAATGCCCAGACCCTCAACGACATCGAGAATGTCCAGGGCAAGATTGACGACACGCAGGCCCAGATCGATGAAAAGAAGGCCGAGCTCAAGAAGAAGCGCAACGACCTTTCCGATCGCGTGGCCGCCAGCTACAAGTCCGGCGGCACGAACATCCTGTCGCTGCTGCTGGCCTCTGGCTCGTTTGAGGAACTCGTCGCCAACGCGCATTACGTTGAAAAGATCAACAAGAGCGACCGCGACGCCATCGAGGACATTCAGACCATCCAGGAAGAGCTCGATGCGCAAAAGACCGAGCTCGAGTCGCAGAAGGCCGACTTAGAGAAGCTCAAGGACCAGCAGACTGCCCAGATGCAGGACATGCAGGCCAAGCAGCAAGAAGTCCAGACCGTGCTGAACGGTCTTTCCGACGACGTCAAGGAGCTCATGGCTCAGCGCGATTCCGAGATCCTCGCTGCTGCCCAGGCTGAGGAGGCCGCTAGGAAGGCTGCCGCTGCCGCGGCTGCCGCGAACAAGAACAATTCCTACTCGGGTGGTTCGAGCTCGGGTGGTGGATCGTACGCGCCCGGAACTCCGCAGCAGAATGCCGGCTCGGGCAAGCAGCAGGCTGTCGTCAACGCGTGCTACTCCACGCCTTCGCCGGGTCAGAACTGGTGCGCGGCGTGGGTCACCAATGTCTTCCGTAACGCCGGCGTTGGCTACTTTGGAGGCAATGCGTGCGACATGTTTAACGCCTGGTGCTATAGCTCCGACCGCTCGGCGCTGCAGGTGGGCATGATCGTGGCCGATTCCTCGCACAGCGGCACGGGTGCTCCGGGCCTTATCTACGGTCATGTGGGTATCTACGTTGGCGGCGGCATCGTTATGAGCAACGAGGGTGCCATTACATCGAAGTCGCTCGATTCGTTCATTAGCTTTTATGGTACTGGCTCTGGCGTGCGCTGGGGCTGGCTTGGCGGTATTGCGCTGTCGTAAAGCCGACTGGGCCGCGTGCCCGCCCGCAATATATTTGATTGCCTGCTCGGGCAGTCCTGCGCAAGACGAAGGCCACATTAAGTGGCCTTCTTTGCGTGCGGAACTCGCGATCAATCAAATATATTGCGGGCGGGCACGCGGCCCTCTCGGGTTCGGGGCGCGACGCACCGGACTGGGTTATCTGAATAAATATGGCGAAGGCCCCTTTCGGGGCCTTCTTTTTTAGAGGAATTCGCCGACTCGGTGGACTTCGGGTTCTAGGTCTACGTTGAATTGGTCTTTGACGGTTGCCTGGATGTGGCGGATGAGTTCGTCGACATCGGCGGCGGTGGCGTGGTCGGCGTTGACGATGAAGCCGCAGTGCTTCTCGCTCACCTGCGCGCCGCCAACGGCGTGTCCTCGCAGGCCGGCATCCATGATGAGTTTGCCGGCAAAGTAACCCTTGGGGCGCTTGAAAGTGGAGCCGGCGCTCGGCATGTCGAGCGGCTGCTTGTCCTCGCGGCGCTGGCGGTAGTCGTCCATGTCGGCCTTGATCATCGCGGCGTTGCCCGGGGCGAG
>JAYBVN010000076.1:0-51447 GCA_037320555.1 Collinsella sp.
CACAAAGGGCGAGCGTTCTACCGCTCGCCCCTCAAATCCGACCGCTCGGAAATACGCGCGACACAAAATAATTCAACAAGGTCGCATTATCAGAAACGGGTTTGTTACCGGCTAGCGCCTCGCATGGGCACCGATCGGCCGAGTCGCATGGCGCACCAACGCCGCCGCCAGCAATACCAACAGCATGGCGGTGACATAGCCCGCAGCGTCGAATCCTAAATCGATAACGTCGAAATGCCTTCCGGGAACAAAGATCTTATGCACCTGATCGCCAACGGAGCAGGCGGCGCAAAAGAGCAATACGGGCACGCAACGGGAGCATACGCTCCACGGACGCCTGGAAAAGCAAACCACGACCACGGAGGCGAACAATCCGACGAAGAAAAACTCTACGGTATGGGCAACGCGACGGACGTTTGTGCCCACCCACATGCGAATGGAAGCAAGTCGGCCAGACCGGACATTCGAGGCAGCCGAATCGGCGCCCCCGGTCATTCCGTACTCCGTCTGGGCTTCACCCGTGGCATCGACAGCCTGAACGCCCGTAGCCTGGCCCTCCACCACACGCGCGGTGGACTCGCTCAGCAACGACGTCTCCACCGCATTTTGCTCCGTCAGCACCCAGATGCCCGCCAGCGTTGCAGCGAACAGAACGATCGCGGTCAATCCGATTATTTGTTTTACTCGCGCCAAGGGCCAACCTCCTTTTTTGAATATCAGCGAGTGTAGCCCCAAATGGCATCGTCACCGTATCAAAATTTGAATCGCAACAGGAAGCGACAAAGCGACGCAAACCCCCTACCCCGCCTCGCGCATCCAGCGATCGAACGTCCCCACGCACACGCCCAGGCACTTTGCTGCCTGGCTGCGGGTAATATCGCCTGCCTCATAGCTATCGCGCACCAGCTCAAACTGAGGAGGGCACGGCTTGCGAGGTCGACCGAAACGGACCCCTCGCGCCCGCGCCGCTGCAATTCCCTCCGCTTGGCGCCGATGGATATTCTCGCGCTCCACCTGCGCCACGTAGCTCAGCAGTTGCAGCACAATATCGGCAATCAGGACGTTGGTCACATCCGGCGCGCCGCTGGCCCTAGCGCGCGTGTCAAGCAATGGCATGTCCAACACCACAATGGCAACCCCGAGTTCCTTGGTGATGCGTCGCCATTCCTCAAGAATCTCGGAGTAATTACGGCCAAGTCGGTCGATAGAAAGAACCACCAGCACGTCCCCGTCTCCCAGGACGTGCAGCAGCTCGCGATAACGCGGTCGATCGAAGTCCTTGCCGCTCGCATGGTCGGCATAAATATTCGCCGAGCCCACGCCATAGGCGCCCAGCGCATCCAGCTGCCGATTAAGGTTCTGATCGCGCGAACTCACCCGCGCATAACCGTACACCGTCGCCATCTCATCCCCGCTTTCTTGTAAACCTGCCAAAAGGGACAGGTTTATTTTGGTAGGTTTTACCTCTCAAATAGCAGGTAAGCGGGCGGCCGAGCAGACGGCAAGGTAGCCACGATTCAAATGCGGAGGGCGGTCCCGAAAGGCCGCCCTCCGCTCCCCCACCATCAGTCGGGATTTGGCTAATGGATAAGCTTGAAGTCCAAGTGCCCACGCGTGGTATTGACGCGCGAGACCTCGATGATCACGCGCTGCCCCAGCTCGTAACGGGTGCCCGTGTCGGCACCCGTGAGCGTTAGCGCGTCCTCGTCGAACTCGAACCACTCGTTGCCCAGGCTCTTGATCGAAACCAAGCCTTCGACCTGCGTTAGATCCAAGCGCACAAAGAGGCCCATGCTGCTAACCCACGAGACGGTTCCGGCATAGCGCTCGCCTAGACGGTCCTCATAGTACTGGGCAATCTTGATCTTTTGCGTCGCATGGCTGGCGGCATCTGCCGCGCGCTCGGCATCGCTGCATGCGCGGCAGATCTGCGGCAGAATGCGCGGCAGCGACTCGCGTCCCTTGCCGATCAGCCGCGACGTACGGACCAAGGCGTCCTTGCCGCCGAGTTGCTCATAGGCCAACTGCAGTTTGAGCACGCGGTGCACCACCAGATCGGGGTAGCGACGGATGGGACTCGTAAAGTGGCAGTAGCACGGCGCGGCGAGCGCAAAGTGGCCCTCGTTGCGCGGTTTGTACAGTGCGCGCTGCATGCTGCGCAAAAGCAACGTGTTGACGAGCGGCGCGTTGACCGTACCGGCGGCGGCATCAACTGCAGCCTGCAGCTCATCGGGACTCCCCAGGGCAATACCGGCAGCACGGCGATCGTCGATGATGCCTAGCTGCGCCAGCGCAACGGCGGCACCGTGCAGGCTATCGGGGCTCGGATCCTCATGCACGCGATAGCAGGCCTCGATATCACGGTCTGCCAGCCACTCTGCAACGCACTCGTTGGCGAGCAGCATGGCTTCCTCGATAAGCGACGTGGCACACGAACGCTCACGTGCCACAATCTGCACGGGTACTCCATCCTCATCCAATAGAGCGCGAATCTCGGCCGTGTCAAAATCGACTGAGCCGCGGGCGCGACGGATACGACGGCGAAGTTCGGCGAGCTCGTTCGCGGCGACAAGGAAATCGCCCAGATCGACGTTATAGCCGCGGGCAGTTTCCTCGCACGCAAGACCGCGCTCAAGCGCTTCCTCGCGCGAGGTCTCGGCAGCCGCAACATCCTCGGCCGCACCCTCCAGCACCGAATACTCAACCGCGCCGGCACGCACCAGCAGCACCTCGGCGCCGTCATAGTCCATACGCACACGCGAGCGAATCACGCTGGGGTACGGATCGTAATGCCGCACGCGACCCTGCGCATCGAGCTCGATATCGACGGTAAACGCAAGACGGTCCTCGTCAGGGCGAAGCGAGCACAGGTCACAGGACAAGCGTTCGGGCAGCATGGGAAGCACGCGATCGGCCAGATACACCGATGTCGTGCGATGGCGAGCCTCAAGATCGATATGCCCGTCCCAAGCCACATAGTGCGAAACGTCGGCGATATGCACACCCAGCTTGTAGCCGCCCTCGGGTGTGCGCTCCAGCGAAATGGCATCGTCAAAGTCGCGCGCGTCGACTGGGTCGATCGTGATGACAAAGCGGTCGCGCAGATCGCGGCGGAGCGGGTCCTTAAGCGCCGCGGACACATCGAGCGAAAGTCCCTCGGCCTCGTCCAGCGCGGCCTCGGGATAGCTATCGGTATAGCCGTAACGCGCCATCACATATTGAACGCCCAAATCGGGCGCGTCATCTCCGCCAATGCGGCGCTCGATCGTCACGGTGCCCGATTCCAGGCGCGTCGGGTAGGTCAAAATGCGCGCGACAACAGCATCACCCGGGTGGACACCCAGACGATCCGCCGAGGTATCCTCGGGCAAAATGAAGAAGTCGGCCTTCAGGCGCGAATCGAGCGGCTCAATCACACCGAGCGGACCGGCGGTCTGGTACGTACCCACCACGCTTATGGCTGCGCGCTCAACCACGCCTTCGATCACGGCGCGCCGCTCACCGTGCGGGCTGTTCTTCATGCTCACGGCAACGGTATCGCCGTCCATGATCTCACGCTTGCCGCGACCCATGACCTTGTAGTCGCCATTCTCGGTTATGACATAGGCACTGTGCTCATGGAGCTGCACGCGTCCGGTCAGGCTCGGACGGCGTTCGCTGCGCACCGGCCCGCGCTTATTGCGAGCTCCACGCTTATGCTTGTTATTGCGCCCCATGGCGCCTCCTAACTATCGATTGCGAACTCCAAAGAGTCTACCCAAATGATTCGCTTTCCTGCCGTCCCCTAGGGATCAAAAAACGGGCCGCCCCATAAGAGACGACCCGTTGGAAGGGGTGAATTCCAGGCATGCTTACACGCGCAGGTAGCGGCGCATGGCGATGGCAGAACCAAAGAGACCGATAATCACGCCGACCAGAATCAGCGCAGCATAGGTCACCAGGTAGTACTGCATCGGCAGGGCAAACGACATCCAGCCGATGCTCTCCTGCAGACGCGGAATCATCAGATTGCGCAGCAGCTCCAGAACGCCGATGGAAAGCAGCGAGCCCAAAATGGCCTGCAGCACGCCCTCGGTGATAAACGGGCCGCGAATGAAGCCGTTGCTGGCGCCGACCAGACGCATAATCGCAATCTCACGACGACGCGCCGTAATGGACAGGCGAATCGTGTTGTTGATAAAGATGAACGCGATAAAAGTCAGCAGGCCAACGAGCACCACGGCGGCGATGCGGATGTAGTTGGTCACCTGGAACAGGCGGCTCACTTCCTCCTGGCCGTACAGCACGCTCGCGTTGACGTCGCCGTCATCCGCGATCTTCTGGAAATCGGCATCCTTCTTGAGCTTCTCTGCCGTGCTCTCGACCTTGGACGGATCGTCCATCTCAATAGCGAAGGAAGCCGGCAGCGGGTTCTGGCCATCGAGCGCGCTCATGGTGGCGTCGGCGTTGCCCGACATCTTGCTCGTATACTCGGCCAGCGCGTCGTCCTTGTCCTTATAGGTCACGGACTTGACGTTATTCCACGTCTTAAGCTCGGCCTCAAAAGCCTGAACATCAGCCTGATCAGCGTCATCGCTAATGAACGCGTTGATGACAACCTGATCCTCGACGGTGCCGATCACGGAGTTCAGCATCGCAGAGCCCATGATGAACAGGCCGATGATAAACAGCGAAAGGAAGATCGTGATGACGGCGCCGAGCGAGGTAGTCCAGTTACGGAAGAAGTGGCTGATTGCCTCTTTGAAGGAGTAGCCCACGTTAGTTGGTGCCATAGTTGCCGTAACCTCCCCTCTCCTGGTCGCGGATAACGTGGCCGCCCTCGAGGGCGATCACGCGACGGTGCATGCTATCGACCATCTCGCGGTCGTGCGTGGCGACGATCACGGTGGTGCCGGTGCGGTTAATACGCTCGAGCAGCTTCATGATGCCCAGCGAGATCGCCGGGTCGAGGTTACCCGTGGGCTCGTCGCAGATCAGCAGCGGCGGACGGTTGACCATAGCGCGGGCGACGGCAACGCGCTGCTGCTCGCCACCGGAAAGCTGGTCGGGCAGCGAGTCCATCTGATCGGCCAGGCCGACCAGACGCAGCACCTCGGGCACCTGGCTGCGAATGACGCCCTTGGGCTTGCCGATGCACTGCAGGGCAAACGCCACGTTTTCGTAGGCGGTCTTTTGCGGCAGAAGCTTAAAGTCCTGGAACACGGCGCCAATCTGGCGGCGCAGGAACGGAACCTTGCGGTTCTTGATCTTCATGAGGTCCTGACCGGCAACCAGGATGCGGCCGCTCGTCGGCTTGACGTCGCGGTTGAGCGTCGACAGCAGCGTGGTCTTACCCGAGCCGGAGTGACCGACCAGGAAGACGAACTCGCCCGGATAGATCTCGATGTTGATGTCGTCGAGTGCAGGCTTGTTGGGCTGTGCCGGATAGATCTTGGTGACATGCTCCATAAGGATGACGGGCTCGACACCGGCCTGCTTGGCCATCTTCTTGCGGCTGGCCTGCGGATCGATGGGCGCAAACACCGACGTAAAATCGGGATTGTTGAGCGCGTTATCGAGGCTTGCGACCTCGGCGGCCTGATCGCTCTCGACCACCGGGGCAGCAGGCTGCGTGGGGTCGGGAATAGCGGCAAAGAGACCGGACTGTGCAGGCTGAGGAGCCGGCGTCGCAGCGGCCAAGGGGTCGGGAATGCCGGCCATGGTAGGCTGCGGCGTGGCGGTGCCAGCCTGAGGCTGCTCCACGCGAGCGGTCACGGCCTGAACGGGCTCAAAACCCGCCGTGCCGGAAAGCGCGACATCGCTGGTTGGATTGTAGGCAAAGGGATCGGATGCCGGCTGTGCCTGATCTGCCGGCTGAGCGGGGGCCTGAGCAACAGGCTGGCCCTCTGAATCCGGAGTGGCGAAACGACTGCCCTGGACGCCTGCCTGCGTCTTGGGGGCATCATCGCCCGCACCGGAGGTACGGAAGTGGTTACCCACTGGTGCTCCTTATCGTCGTGCGTTTAAACTACATGAGCGCTTTGTATTTTAGCAGTATTAGCTTTGCTGCACATAAGAAGCATGGCGTGCTTAGGGATCCCGTCGGCCGGGCACAGGGTTACTCTCCAAATCGTCCTCGGACATGTCGGAGCCCCCGCTGCGCGCTTCGCGCGGCAGGGGCTCCTCCGTCCTGCGGAAAGATTTGGAGAGTAACCCTGTGCCCGGCCTGCGATAACTAAGGGGTCGCCGCGTTTATCTTGGGGTGCTGCATATACAACGCTGGAAGGGTCTGAATTGCGCTTTGTCGATATATGCCCTTTTCCCTGATGGGACCGTGCTTGAGGGGCGTCTTCATGAGTTGCGGTGAAATAGGGACTGTTGAGCCTTTAAGCTGGCAAAACAGTCCTTATTTCACCGCAACTGAAACAGGGGCGCTCTCCAAGAGAGCGCCCCTGCCGGGTTTCCATAGTACTGGCGAAACAGTTTTATAGTTCTGGCGAAGCAGTCCTTGAGATCCGCCTTGCCTTATGCCAAGAACTCCTTGGTGGTCGCCACGATGTTGGCGGCGTCCAGGCCGTACTTGTGCAGGAGCTCGGCACCCGGGCCGGACTCGCCGAAGGTGTCGTTGACGCCGATCTTCTTGAGCGGCGTCGGGCACTGCTCGCACAGGACATCGGCAACGGCGCTGCCCAGGCCCCCGATCACGGAGTGCTCCTCGACGGTCACGACGTGGCCGGTCTTGGTGGCGCTCTTGACGATCAGGTCGGCATCGATGGGCTTGATGGTGTGCATGTTGATGACCTCGGCGTCGATGCCCTCGGCAGCGAGCTGCTCGGCGGCCTCGAGAGCCTCGCCGACCATCAGGCCGCAGGCAATGATGGTCACATCGGCGCCCTCGCGCATGACAATGCCCTTGCCCAACTCGAACTTGTAGGTCTCGGGGTCGTTGATAACCGGCGAGGCCAAACGAGCGAAGCGCATGTACACCGGACCGTCGCACTCGTAGGCGGCGCGCGTCACGGCGCGGGCCTCGACGTCGTCGGCAGGAACGATCACAGTCATGCCGGGGATGACGCGCATGAGGGCGATATCCTCGCAGCACTGGTGCGTGGCACCGTCCTCGCCCACCGAAATACCGGCGTGCGTGGCACCGATCTTAACGTTGAGGTGCGGGTAGCCGATGGAGTTGCGGACCTGCTCAAAGGCGCGGCCGGCGGCAAACATGGCAAAGCTGCTCGCGAAGGCAACGCGACCGGTGGTCGCGATACCGGCGGCGACACCCATCAGGTTGCTCTCGGCGATGCCCACATCGAAGAAGCGGTCGGGGCAAGCGGCCTTAAACTTACCGGTCTGCGTGGCGGCGGCCAGGTCGGCGTCGAGGACCACAAAGTCATCGTGCTCGTTGGCGAGCTCGACGAGGGCCTCGCCGTAGCTTACGCGTGTGGCGATTTTCTTGACGTCTGCCATCCTAGAGCTCCTCTCCGGCGGCCGTGAGCTCTGCCATGGCCTGCTCAAACTGTTCATCGTTGGGGGCCTTACCGTGCCAACCCACCTGGTTCTCCATAAAGGAAACGCCCTTGCCCTTCATGGTCTCGGCGATAATGGCGGTCGGCTGGCCCTTGGTAGCGCGAGCCTCGGCAAAGGCGGCGCGGATCTGGTCGAAATCGTTGCCGTCGGCAAGCTCCACCACGTGGAACTTAAAGGCACGGAACTTGTCGGCGAGCGGCATGGGGTCGTTGACCTCCTCGACGGGACCGTCGATCTGAAGGCCGTTGTGGTCGACGATCACGCAGAGGTTGTCGAGCTGCTGGTTGCCGGCAAACATGGCGGCCTCCCAGACCTGGCCCTCCTCGCTCTCGCCATCGCCCAACAGGGCGTAGGTGCGGTAAGTATCACCCCAGTGCTTGGCGGCAACCGCCATGCCCACGGCGGCGGAGATGCCCTGGCCCAGCGAGCCGGTGGACATATCGACGCCCGGGGTGTCGTTCATGTTGGGATGACCCTGCAGGTGGCTACCGATATGGCGCAGCGTCTCGAGGTCCTCCTTGGGGAAGAACCCGCGCTCGGCAAGCACGGCGTACAGGCCCGGAGCGCAGTGGCCCTTGGAAAGCACAAAGCGATCGCGGTCGGCCTTGCGGGGGTCGGCCGGGTCGACGTTCATTTCCTCAAAGTACAGATAGGTCATGATGTCGGCAGCGCCGAGCGAACCGCCCGGATGGCCGGACTTGGCAGCGTGCACGCCGGTGACGATGCCCTTCCTTACCTCGTTGGCAACCTTTTTGAGCTCTTCGTCGCTCATTGTGCCTTCCTTTCATCCTCTTTAGACAAGATGCGCACGGCACGGAAAGGTAGTCCCAACACAGCCGCAATGCACGTACGTCATTCATTATGCTGGAAACTGATGGCTTTACCAGAGTTTTTATCATTATTTGAACAATTTAGCAGGCAGAACCGCTGATGAAACGGTTTATCAATGTGAACGTCTTTTGGATGGAACGCGGTCGCCCCTACGCGTTAATGTCCTTAAAGCCCTCGCCGAAGGCTTCCGTAACGTCGGCAACCGTCACGATGGCATGAGGATCGCGCTCGCGCACGATCGTCTTGAGAGTATTGAGCTCTCGACGGCTCACGATGACCATAATCACCGGCTTCTCGGCACCCGAATACATGCCAGTCGCCTTAAACTTGGTACAACCACGACCTAGACCATACATGATATCGGCAGCGATATCAGGGAACTTGTCCGAGATGATGAGTACCATACGGCGCTTGTTGCCACCATCGACCACGGCATCGATCACGTAGCCGCTAATGACCATCGAAAGGCCTGCATATAGTGCGTTTTCGATTGAAAAGACCGGAGCCGACAGCGCGCATACGGCAACATCGATCGCCATGACGGTCGAGCCCACGGGCAGTGAGGTATTACGCGAGATGATTTGGCCAATCGTGTCCGAGCCGCCGGTGTTAGCGCCGGCACGCAACACCATGCCGTAACCGATGCCCGTAATAATGCCGCCCCACATGGCAGGGAGCATCAGGTCCGCATCCGCCAGAGGTGCTACAAACGGGGCGAACAGATCGGTAAAGAAGCCCAGCAGCACAAAGCCCGTCGCGGTCTGCACCACGTAGAACATGCCACCCTCGCGCATAACGACCAACAACAGCAAGGCGTTCATCACGATCGTCTGAATGCCAACGGGAAGCGATAGGCCGCGCGATGCACCGACCGCCTGGATAATGGTGGCAAGGCCCGTAACGCCACCGGCAGCAAGGCCGTTGGGAATCAAAAACAGGTCGGTCGCAATAGCGGCCAGAGCGCACCCCAACATAATCTGGGGCAGGTCGTGAAAGAAGTTCATCGAAAGAATGCGCTTGATGTCCAGACGATATGCCATGCTGCCTCCCTCAAAAAAGCGCACCCAAACGGATGCGCTTCGAACTTCTTGCTGTATTCGATTCTACCGATTCGCCGGACAAAAACCACCCCTGCGCAGGGTTTGCTCTGGATACAAAACCACCCTGCTGGGAGGGTTTTAGTCCATTTCCACATGAACCGGGCGGTTTATGCAGACGGGGTCTCCGCGTCAGCGTTGCCGGTAGCCCAACGGTGATAGCCAATAACAAATGGATCCAGATCGCCATCGTCAAGAACTGCCTCGACGTTGCTGGTCTCAACGCCCGTGCGCAGGTCCTTAACCATCTGATACGGGTAGAGCACGTAGCTGCGAATCTGGTTGCCAAAACCAATCGTGGTCTTGGGTCCGCGAATCTCATCGAGCGCCTCGGCGCGCTTCTCGAGCTCAATCTCGTACAAGCGAGCCTTGAGGATCTGCATGCACGCGGCCTTGTTCTGGATCTGGCTGCGCTCGTTTTGGCAGGTAACCACAATGCCGCTGGGGAAATGCGTCACGCGCACGGCGGAGTCGGTGGTGTTGACGCCCTGACCGCCCGGGCCGCTCGCGTGGTACACGTCCACGCGGATGTCATCGGGACTGATCTCGATGTCGATATCATCGGGTAGCACGGGGATGACCTCGACGCCGGCAAACGTGGTCTGGCGGCGCTTCTTGTCGTCGGTGGGGCTAATGCGAACCAAGCGGTGGACGCCGGCCTCGGCGCGCAGCATGCCAAATGCGTCCTTGCCCTCGACGGTAAAGGTCGCGCGGTCGATGCCGATGACCTCGGCCGCGGGACAGTCGTTGATGGTGACCTTCCAGCCGCGACGCTGGCAGTACTTCATGTACATCTTAAAGAGCATGAAGGTCCAGTCCTGGGCCTCCAGACCACCCTGTCCGGGCTTGATGGTCACAATGGCATCGCCGTGATCGAACTCACCGGTAAACCAGCTCGAAAGCTCAAGCTCATCGATGGCACGGGCCAGGCGCTCAGCCGTGGCTGTAGCCTCCTCGCGAAGGGCGACGGCGTCGGGGTCATCCCCCATCTCCTCGGCAAGCTCCAGCGCGGCGTGGGCATCGGAAAGCTCGCCGCGCGCGGTGTCCACGGCAGCGATATCTTCCTTGGTGCGCGCGATCTCCTCCATAGTGGCACGGGCAGCGTCGGCGTCATCCCAAAAGCCGGGGGCCACGCTTTTAGCCTCGAGCTCGGTCACGCGCGTGCGCTTTTCGTCCAAATGGAGATACGACTCGACCTCGCCGAGCCGGTCCGCGAACGCGTCCAGCTCGGCGGGCGTCACCTCTAAAGCCTCAGCCATTAACGATTCCTGCCGTGGCAGTACTTAAACTTCTTGCCGCTACCGCAGGGGCACGGGTCGTTGCGGCCCACGTTGACGTACGGATCGTCGCTCTCGGACTTGCGATAGGTGGTCACCTTGCCACCGTTGTTGACGGCAGCCGGTCCGCCTTGGACAGCCGTGCGGGCCTGCACCTGCGCCTGCTTGCGCAGCACCGAGTCGCCGTTGTCACCATCGACCTCGGCAGGACCGGAGAAGCGCGCACCCTCGAGCGCGGGCTCCTCCTTGTGCTCCACGGCACGCGGGGCAGCCTTGATCTCGATGCGCAGAACCGTACGCAGGTAATCCTCGTACATGGTGTCGACGAGCATCTGGAACGCGCCGTAGGCCTCGGTCTTGTACTCGACCAGCGGGTCGCGCTGGCCAAAGCCGCGCAGGCCGATGCCGGTCTTGAGGTAGTCCATCTCCTGCAGGTAGTTCATCCAGCGGGTATCGATGACGCGCAGCATGACCTGGGTGTTGAGTTCGCGCATCAGGTCCTCGCCCAAGCGCTCGGCCTTCATGTTGTAGCACTTCTCTACGTAAGCCAGGACATCGGCAGCCAGGGCCTCATAATCCTCGTCGGGGAACTTCGGCGTATCGATGTGGCCGGTGAGCTCCACAACCCACTTGCGCAGGCCCTCCAGGTCGCGCTCGCCATCGTGACTGTCCTTGGTGCAGAACTCCTGCACGCAGCGGTACACGGTGTCGTGCATGACCTCGGTGATGTGGTCGGTCAGGTCCTTGCCGTCCAGAATCTTATTGCGCTCGGCGTAGATGACCTGGCGCTGCTTGTTCATGACGTCGTCGTACTCAAGGACGCTCTTACGCATGGAGAAGTTGATGCTCTCGACCTTGTGCTGGGCGCTCTCGACGGCCTTGGAGATGATCTTGTGCTGGATGGGCATGTCGTCGCCCATGTCGGCCGTGACCATCATCTTGGAGACGCGGTCCATCTTGTCGCCGCCGAACAGGCGCATGAGGTCGTCCTCGAGCGACAGGTAGAACTGGGTCTCGCCCGGATCGCCCTGACGGCCGGAGCGGCCGCGCAGCTGGTTGTCGATACGACGGGACTCATGGCGCTCGGTGCCGATGACGGTCAGGCCACCGGCGGCAAGCACGCGCTCGCGCTCGGCCTTGCAAGTCTCCTTGGCCTCGGTGTTAAACTGCTCGAGCTGCTCGGGCGTCACGTCCTCCATGGTCAGGCCCTCGTACTCCAGGCGCTCGCGCACCAACTCGTCGGGGTTGCCGCCCAGCAAGATGTCGGTACCACGGCCGGCCATGTTGGTGGCGATGGTCACGGCGCCATAGCGACCAGCCTGGGCCACGATATGGGCCTCGCGTTCATGGTGCTTGGCGTTGAGGACCTCGTGTGCGATGCCGCGCTTGGTAAGGGCGGCGGACAGCTTCTCGGAGCTCTCGATGGAGACGGTGCCCACCAGGACCGGCTGGCCCTTGGCGTGGCGACGCTCGACATCGTCGGCGACGGCGTTGTACTTGGCCTGAATGGTGCGGTACACCAGGTCCTCGTGGTCCACGCGCTGCACGGGCTTGTTGGAGGGGATAACCTCGACGGGCAGCTTGTAGATCTCGCGGAACTCGGCATCCTCGGTAAGTGCCGTGCCGGTCATGCCGGAGAGCTTGTCATACAGACGGAAGTAGTTCTGCAGGGTGATGGTGGCCAGGGTCTGGTTCTCCTCGCGTACGAGCACGCCCTCTTTGGCCTCGATGGCCTGGTGCAGGCCCTCAGAATAGCGGCGGCCTTCCATAATGCGGCCTGTGAACTCGTCGACGATCTTGACCTCGCCGTTGGTGACCACATACTGCTTGTCGCGGTGGAACATGTACTGGGCCTTCAGCGCCTGCTGCAGGTGGTTGACCAGCTGACCCGAAAGGTCGGCGTAGATGTCATCGATACCCAGGCGGCGCTCGATCTTCTTAAGGCCGCGCTCGGTGGCGGCAATGGTGTGCTTGGCCTCGTCCATGACATAGTCGCCCGTGGGCTCGACGTCCTCGGTGGCGGTGAGCATGTCGTGCGACACGTCCTCGCCGCGCTCAAGGCCACGCACGGCACGTGCGAAGTCCTTGTAGGTACTGGCGGACTTGGTGCCAGCGCCCGAGATGATCAGCGGGGTGCGGGCCTCATCGATCAGAATGGAGTCGACCTCGTCGACGATGGCGTAGTTGTGACCGCGCTGCACGCGCTGCTCGGGGCGGGTGACCATGTTGTCGCGCAGGTAATCAAAGCCGAACTCGGAGTTGGTGCCGTAGGTGACGTCGGCCTGGTAGGCCGGGCGCTTGAGCTCGAGCGGCATGTTGTTCTGCAGCAGACCGACGGTCATACCCAAGTACTTATAGATACGACCCATCCACTCGGAGTCACGCTTGGCCAGGTAGTCGTTGACGGTGACGACGTGCACGCCCTTACCGGCGATAGCGTTGAGATAGCCGGCCAGCGTGGAGACGAGGGTCTTGCCTTCGCCGGTCTTCATCTCGGCAATGTGGCCCTCGTGCAGCGCCATGGCGCCGATGAGCTGTACATCAAAGTGACGCATGCCCATGGTGCGCTTGGAAGCTTCGCGCACGGTGGCAAAGGCCTCGGGGAGCATGTCGTCGAGCGACTCACCGTTGGCGTAGCGCTCACGGAACTTATCGGTCTGGGCGCGGAGCTCCTCCTCGGTCATCTTCTCAAACTGGGGCTCAAGACCGTTGATCTTGTCGACGATCTTGTAGTAGCGCTTCAGGTCCTTATCGGATCCAAAGGACAGCAGCTTTGACATGAATCCCATGTGGTTTTCCTTTTTGGCCATCGCCCGCGGCATGAAACCTTGGACGAGTTAAACACAGATAAATGTACTTTAGCCAAACAAGGCGCCGCCTATGCGGTCGACACACTCGACCACGTAATAACTACGACAGCCTGCCAAAAAGGGACCGGTTTATTTTGTCAGCTTTTATCTGGGAAAACGCTGTCTCTTTGCCATTTGGCGCAAACCAATCTGCCCCTTCGCACCAACCCGGTGCAATGGGGACGGGTTAGCTTGCACCAATAAAAAGAAAAGGGCCACGCACCCAAACGGATGCGCGGCCCTTATGCCATGAATGCGAGCGATTCCGCGGCGAGCTATTTACTCAGCAGCCTCGGTGGTCTCGGCCTCAGCAGCGGCCTCCTCGACGGGAGCCTCTGCGGGAGCCTCGGCGGCCTGCTTAGCAGCCTCCTCGGCGAACTTAGCGGCACGCTTAGCCTTCTCGGCAGCCTTAGCCTCAGCGGCGGCCTTGCGAGCAGCCTCGGCCTCAGCAGCCTTGGCGGCCTTGGCGGCCTTGGCCTCCTCGGCCTTCTTGAGCTGAGCGGCAGCGGCGCCACCGAACTTGTCGGCGAAGCGCTGGACGCGTCCACCGGTGTCGACGAACTTCTGCTGGCCGGTGTAGAACGGGTGGCACTCGTTGCAAAGCTCGACCTTCATCTCGGACACGGTAGCGTGCGTCTTGAAGGTGTTGCCGCAGGAGCACGTCACCGTGCACTCGACATACTGGGGATGGATACCCTGCTTCATGGTAGGACTCCTTATTGGTCAGGCGCTGGTTACCGATCAGCGCATAAGGCGTCTTGGTTTCCGACCAAGACAACAAACTTGGCTATGGTACCACGGCGCCGCGTGTCCCACAAAAGGTTCACGGTCTTTGCACCGGAGCGCACAGGCGAATCTGCCCGATCGCGGCGCCAACAGGAACCGCCTGACCTGTCCAGGGTGCCAAAAATACACCCCGCGAGACAAGCGCTCCATGTTGCAGACGTGTAACGCCGCAGCAAGGGTGCCCCTTTTGGCGCCAGACAGGTACAATGATGAACACTGTACCGTAGCGGAGCGCCCCCGCGCGCCGCAACCACGCGAAAGGGTTTCCCATGGCCGAGATCTCGTCCTCCCGCATCGTCATCACCGTCCTTGGCAAGAACCGCCCCGGTATCGTCGCCGGCGTCACCCGCGTTCTGGGCGAGGCCAACGTCGACATCCGCGACATTACGCAGTCCATTATCGAGGACATCTTTACCATGACCATGCTGGCCGACACCGCCGAGTCCAAGCTCGACTTCGCCGAGTTGCAGAAGGCCCTGGCCGAGGCAGGCGAGCTTTCGGGCGTTAACGTGTCCATCCAGCGCGAGGACGTCTTTAACTTTATGTACCGCCTGTAGCGAACAAACCGCTCGGGGCAGCTTGACGTCATATCGTCCAAGCGCGCCGCCCCAAAGCGGACCGGAGAGGAGCGCGCATGGCCTACGACGCCAAGAAAATCTACTACCGCTTCGACGATCACCTGAGCCGCCTGGTTCTGGATTACGAGGCGAGCCGTCAGATTTCGCCCGAAAGCGAAAACCTCTACCACGGCCTGCCGACCGCCCCGTACGACGAGGGCTTGTTCGTAGAGCACAACGTCAAGCGCGGCCTGCGCAATGCCGACGGCTCGGGCGTGGTCGCGGGTCTTACCCGCATCTCGGACGTGCACGGCTACAACAAGGTCGACGGTAAGGTCGTGCCCGATCAGGGCAAACTCACGCTTCGTGGCTACAGCATCGAGGATCTGGTCAACAACGCCCAGGCCGAGAACCGCTACGGCTACGAAGAGGTCGCCTATCTGCTCATCACGGGCTCTCTGCCCACCAAGGAAGAGCTTGACGGTTTTTGCGGACGCCTGGGTGCTTTTAGGCACCTGAGCGACGAATACGTCCGCGAGTTCCCCATGACCACGGTGTCGTCGAGCATCATGAATGCGCTTCAGCGCGCCGTGCTGCTGCTCTACGCCTTCGACGCCGAGCCCGACGCCATTACACCCGAGCACGAAATCGACGTCGCCATCTCCATGCTCGCCCGTCTCCCCCGTATCGCCGCCTTCGCGCATATGGCCTCGGTCGCCAAGCGCCGCGGCTCCGAGGTTCATGTACCGCACCCCACACCCGGCCTCTCCACCGCCGAGACTATCCTGCAGGTGTTGCGCGGCGGCATGGCATTCACCCGCGACGAAGCCATGCTGCTCGACGTGATGCTCATGCTGCATGCCGAGCACGGCGGCGGCAACAACTCCACGTTTGCCTGCCGCGTGCTGTCCTCCTCGGCCACCGACCCGTATTCCGCCTACGCCGCGGCTATCGGCTCGCTCAAGGGCCCGCGCCACGGCGGCGCCAACGCCAAGGTCGTGTCCATGCACGAGGACATCCGTGCGCACGTCTCCAATTGGGAGGACGAGGACGAGGTCGCAGCCTACCTGGGCAAGATTCTCGACAAGCAGGCCTTCGACGGCACGGGTCTCATCTACGGTATGGGCCACGCCGTCTACACGCTGAGCGACCCGCGTGCCGAGGTGTGCCGCCGTTACGCGCGCACACTTGCCGCCAAGAAGGACCTGGGCGATGAGTTCGCGCTCATCGAGCGCATTGAGCGCCTGGCACCGCAGGTGATGCGCGACCACGGCATGACCAAGCCCATCTGCGCCAACATCGACCTGTACACAGGCTTTATCTACAAGATGCTCGGCGTGCCCGAGACGCTTTTTACGCCGCTATTCGCCGTCGCCCGCATGGCCGGCTGGTCGGCACACCGCATGGAAGAGCTCTTCTGCGCGCACCGCATCATCCGCCCGGCCTATCGTCCGGTGATCGAGCCGCTGGAATACAAGCCGCTCGCCGACCGCTAGGACGCGGACCGTTATAGAACCCGAGCGTGGCCAGGGCATCACCGCCCTCGGCCACGCTTTTTATGTCAGCAGAAAGGGCTGCATCAAATGATTGTGTTTTCCGATATGGATGGAACGCTGTTGACGAGCGATAAGCAGATGAGCGATGCCACCTGGGCGATGCTCGACGAGCTCGCTCGACGCGGGATTGAATTTGTGCCCTGCACGGGACGTCCGCTGTCGGGCATCTTTGAGCCCATCCTCGCCCATCCCGCCGTGCACTATGCCGTCTGCGCCAATGGCGCCAGCGTCTGGCAGCTCGACGACGATGTGTCCACCGACGCCTCGCGCGCCACGTGCGTATTGAGCCGTCCGCTCGATTGCGACATTGCCCATCGCATCCATCGCATCGCCGCCGGCCACGATGTGACCTTCGATATCTTCGCGGATGGGCGGTGCTTCCTCCCCCGCTCGCTTTACGAGCGTCTGGATGAGTTCTGCGGCGGCGACCCCCACATCGCAGCTTCGCTCAAGCGCACACGAACACCGATCGACATGGATATCGACAGCAAGATCGACGAGGTCGAGACACTCGAACGCATCGCCATGTACTGGCACGACCCGGCCGATCGCGACGCCATCGCAGCGGAGCTCGACACACTCGAAGGCATTGAGGTCACGCGTTCGTACGCCATGAATATCGAGGTCATGGGCGAGGGCGCCACCAAAGGAACGGCCCTCACGTGGCTATGCGAGCACCTGGGCGAGCTTCTCGCCGACGCCTGGGCGTTCGGCGACAACATCAACGACATCCCCATGCTGCAGGCAGCGGGCCACGGCATGGCCATGATCAACGCCGAGCCCGAGGACCGCGAGGCCGCCGACGCCATCACCGAATACGACAACGACCACGACGGCGTCGCCCGCACCATCATGGCCGCCCTCGCCTAGCAGTAGCAACCCGGCAGGGTAGCTAATTTGGGGACACTCTTCGCGGGGCGCCGCAAGGACTGTCCCCATCCGCCGAATTACGCGAGACTCTCCAGCACGCGACGGAGCTCCTGCTGGACGGCGTGGTCGCGGTTGCACCCCACCACGCGATCGGCGACTGCCTTGAGCGCGGGGCGCGCGTTTTCCATCGCGCAGCCCGTGCCGACAAAGCGAATGATCTCGTAGTCGTTCATCGAGTCGCCAAACGCCATGACCTCGTCGCGTTCGACGCCATAGTGCTCCATGAGCTGTGCGATGCCCGAGGCCTTCGACACACCGGGTTGCATGGCATCGATCCACGCGTTGCCCGAAGGCGCAAAGGTAAAGAGCTGACCGAGTTCGCGCTGTAGCACGTACGCACTGTCCATAACGGCACCGTCGTCGCAAAAGATACTCGCTTTGATGATATTTACGCTGGGATCGGGCAGCTCCCAAATGCGCTCGGCATTGGGAAGGTCCTTATCGACCTCACGCACGAACTTGCACTCGTCATCGAGCAAAAAGGACTTGGTTCGGTCAAAAAGCGCAAGATGCAGATTGGGAAACGTCCTGACGGCTTGGGCGAGCCTTCGAATCGCCAGGTGCGAATACACCTCACGGTCTACCATCTTGCCGTCGGCGTAGACCTGGGCGCCGTTAGCGGCGACAAAGTCTATCTTGTCGCGAACAGGTGAAAAGAACTCGCACAGGCGGTCGCAGCGACGGCCTGACGATGCGGCAAAATGCACGCCATGCTCGCGTAGTGCCAGAATCAGTTCGTAGGTCTCGGGAGGCACCTGGCCGTTTTCGTCAAGCAGCGTGCCGTCCATATCGGATGCAATCAGTTTAAACATAGAAAAGCTCCCTTCGGACTTGTTGGAATCGAACGTGTATCCGATTCCAACGTACCCAAAGGGAGCTCAGATAAGACCTTGCGGGCGCAAACGTTACAAGGACCTGGCAAATAGCTCACACATGCCAGAGGCCTCACGGTCGCGGCGCCAGGCGACACGCCACCCCGACGGCTAGTCGTTTAAGAACGTCCCCGATGACTAGTCGGCGTAGGTGAAGGTCGTGACGTCGAACATGCCCTCGGGGCGGATGCGGAGCGTCGGGATCACCGGCAGGGGCAGGAAGATGATGCCCATGATGGGGTCGAGCGGCGGCTCGACGCCCATGGCACGCGCCTTGACCATAAAGTCGTCGTGCTGCGCGGCGACATCTTCGGCCGTGCCCTCGCTCATCAGGCCACCGAGCGCCAGCGGAATGCGCGCCACGACCTCGCCGTTGCGCACCAGCACGTGACCGCCCTGGCCCACGGCCTCAACGGCGGCCATCATATCGGCGGCGTTGTCGCCCACGACGCACACGTTGTGCGAGTCGTGTCCGATCGTCGAGGCGATGGCACCACCCGTGATGGTAAAGCCGCGCACCCAGCCGCGGCCGATATGCTTGCCAACGAGTCCCAGGCCAGCGGGGCCATCGCCGTCGGCGCCCTCGGCCTGCAACGACACGCCGCGGCCATGGCGCTCAATCAGCATAATGCGACGCAGGCCCTCGGCGCTCTCGGGGCGAGCCATACCCGTGATGGCCTTACCCGGCACCACGTCAATCACGGCCTCGCCCGGCTTAAAGGCATAGTCGAACACGTCGAGCGAAAGCTTCGGCAGCTTAACGGAGGCGCGCAGCTCATCGGCAAGGGCTGCGACCTCGGCCATCTCGGGTGCAATCTCGCCCACAAAGGTACCGTCCTGCGCCACCAGAGCACCGGCGGCATATACGCGATGCGGAGCCGTGGCAAACGTCAGGTCATTGAGCACCAGCAGGTCGGCACGCTTGCCCGGGGCGATGGCGCCACGCAGTTCGTGCGGGTCGCGGCAGCCGTGATCCAGGCCAAACGCCTCAGCCGTGGAAAGGGACGCCATGGAGATAGCGACCACCGGGTCGATACCGGCCTCAATCGCCACGCGGCAGGCGTTGTCGATCATGCCGGACGCAAGCGCATCGGAAGGAGCGCGGTCGTCGGTCGCAAAGCAGCAACGGCGGGCACGGGCAGGATTCTCCAGCAGCATCGGCGACAGGTTGGCCAGGTCATGGCTGCACGTACCCTCGCGCAGCATCACATACATGCCGCGAGACAGCTTGTCGAGTGCCTCCTCGGGAATCGTCGACTCATGGTCAGCGATAATACCTGCTGCGGCATAGGCGTTGAGGTCCTTGCCGGCAACGAGCGGGGCGTGACCGTCCACCTGTTTGGACGGCGTCTGGTTGGCAGCGTCGATTCGAGCGCAGGTCTCGGGATCGGCCATAAAGACGCCCGGCAGGTTCATCATCTCGCCCAGGCCAAAGACATCGCCCGGATGCTCGGCAAAAAACGCCTGCATATCAGCAGCGGTGATGACGGCACCGGCCTGCTCGTCGGGCAGCGCGGGCACGCACGAGGGCATCATGTACTTGATGGAAATAGGAGCGCGACGGCCGTCCTCGATCATAAAGCGCAGGCCGTCCAGGCCGGAAACGTTGGCGATCTCGTGGCTGTCGGCAATGGCAGTGGTGGTACCGCGCGTCGCCGCCATGCGCGCATACTCGGCAGGGCGGATGTTCGAAGACTCGATATGCAAGTGTCCGTCAATAAAACCGGGGGCAAGATAGCGGCCCTGGCAATCGATGACCTCGGCAGCCTCATACGTACCGGCGGCATCGTCGCGGCCATCGTAGAGCACACCGACGATCACGCCATCCTTGACGGCAACGCTACCGGGCGCCACGCGCTGGCCGTACACATCGACAATCTGTGCGTTGGCAAACAGCGTGTCAACGGGCACACGACCCTCGGCGGCCTCGATCACAGATCTCATGACCTCAACGGACATACATACTCCTTTAACCGTAGAAAAAAGCTGCGGAGCGGACAGACCTTCACCGCAGCAAACCAATAGCCATTGTATGCCCAAAAGGAGGCCGCCGATAACACCCCTTCCGCTTAACGGCACCGCCAAATGATCCCTTGGGGACGGAGGAAAAAAGTTGCGGTGGAATAGTTCCTACCTGGGCGCCCGTATGGCATTTTTAGGAACTATTTCACCGCAACTCAAAAGGCCGCAGTCGGGAGTTCCGGCTGCGGCCCTATTGCACATGTTAGGTTGACCTACTTGCTAGACCAGCTTGAAGCCCTTGCGCTTGCCTACGGAGAGGGTGTCGCCCAGCTTGAGGGCGCTGGGATCGATGTTATAGCTCTTGGGAGCCACCGCCTTGCCGTTGATCTTGACGCCGCCACCGTCAATGTCGCGACGGGCCTGGCCGGCACTCGCCGAAAGGCCCAGGTCCTTAAGCAGGCCTGCGAGGTAGATCTGGCCCTCGTCGTTGACGGTCAGCTCAACGTGCTTCTCGGGGAAGTCGGCAAGCTGGCCCTCCTTGAACACGCGGTCGAACTCGGCCTGAGCCTCGTCGCCGGCACCGACGCCGTGGTAGGTGTCGCACAGGTCGCGGCCCAGGGCGCGCTTGAGCTCATAGGGATCGGCAGAGCCGTCGGCCAGAGCAGCGTCGATCTTGTCGACCTCGGCCGGGGTGAGGGAGCTCGCCAGACGATAGTACTTGCCGATCATCTCGTCAGGGATGGACATGGTCTTGCCGAACATATCCTTGGGAGCATCGGTCAGGCCGATGTAGTTACCGTAGGACTTGGACATCTTACGGACGCCATCGGTGCCCTCGAGCAGCGGCATGGTGAGGGCGATCTGGGGCTCCATGCCCATCTTCTCCATGAGCTCACGGCCGGCGAGCAGGTTGAAGAGCTGATCGGTGCCGCCCATCTCTACATCGGCCTTGATCTGCACGGAGTCGAAAGCCTGCATCACGGGATACAGGAACTCATGCAGGGCGATCGGCGTCTGAGACTGGTAGCGCTTGGTAAAGTCGTCGCGCTCGAGGATGCGGGCGACGGTGAACTTGGAGCACACCTGCAGCAGACCGGCCAGATCCATCGAAAGGATCCAGTCACCGTTGTGCACGATGGTGGTCTTCTCGGGATCCAGGATCTTCATGGCCTGGCTCACGTAGGTCTCGGCATTGGCCTCGATCTGCTCCTGCGAAAGCTGCGGACGGGTGGAATTCTTGCCCGAAGGGTCGCCAATCAACGCGGTACCGTTGCCGATGATGAGGGTGACGTTGTGGCCCAGGTCCTGGAACTGACGCATCTTGCGCAGCGGCACGGCGTGGCCCAAGTGCAGATCGGGGCTGGTGGGGTCGACGCCGAGCTTGATGTTGAGGGGCTCGCCCTTCTCAAGCTTCTTGCGAAGGTCGGCCTCGGGGACGATCTGCGCGGCGCCCGAGGTGATGATACGCATTTGCTCGTCAACAGACAGCATTGGGTATCCTCCTTTTGCTATAGCACCCTCGCCGAAAACGGCGGTGCTGGAAGTCCATAAACTCTCTTATGATAACAAACTGACGCGACGCGGCACCTACGACAGGAAAATCCTCGTCCTGCCGCATGCGTCGATGGCAACTGGTAGACGTGTACCGTCACGCTCGACCAGATAGCGCACCTGCCGACGACGCAAGCAGTCGCGGCAACGGACCTGCCCCGTCGCATCGGTGGCGCAGACGCCCTCGGCGGTCAACAGGCAGTGCTCGCACACCATAAGCCCGGGACGGTCGGCGTCGACCGGACCCAAGACGCCGGGTTCAGCAGCCAGCTCGGCAATACGCTCCGCATCATTGCCGAGCAACTCGGCCGGCAAGTACACCCGCCCCGCACCGAGTCCACGCAGCCAGGTATGCGTGGCCCGATTCGCGCAGAACACCGGCGCCGCCACGTCAAACGTCACGCCCAGCTCGCGAGCGATCACCACCTGTCCCAGGTTGCGGCAGACGACGCGCCCGGCACGCTGCATCAGTGAGCGGGTCCGGTCAGCGTCACCCGTGCGGCACACCTCGTCAAGCACCACAACGGCGTCGGACAAATCGAGTTCTCCGCGCGGGTCGGCATCCATCAGCTGCCAAGCAAAAACCATGCGAGTGGGAACCGCGCACTCCACCAACTCCGTCGACGCACCGCCATCCACCGCAACGTCCTCAAAGGGCAGCACCTCAACGGCACGCGCAACGGGCGCAATCGCATCCGCCTCGGCCCGCATGCGCTCCAACACCGCCGCCGTCTGATCCAACACGCCGGCGCTGCGAATCAGGTACACCTCGCAGCCCGTGTCAACCTTACGCTTGCAATGCACGACGACGCGCTCCCCCGCTGCGGCATCCACCGGACAGGGCACCTGCGGCCAGCGCTTGGGCACATCGGGACGCGCGTCGGCACCCGGATAAAACCGGATCTCGAGCGTGTCACCCGCCGCCACGGCGGCGTCGAGCTCAACGGTCACCTCTTCGTGGCCCACAGCGACCAAGCGCCCCACGCGCACGCCCTGGTTAATCGCACGCTCAAAGCTCATCAGCTCGGCACCCGAACGCCCTCGCAGGTACGCATCGGTAAACCCACGGTTAAACGACCTTCCCAGCTCGCGCTCAAGCTCTTCCACGGCACCGGGGTCCCACGCGCCGTCGTACAGCATATCGAGTGCCCGGCGCCACACCCGCACCACGTTGAATACGTAATCGGGGTTCTTCATGCGCCCCTCGATCTTGAGCGACGCCACGCCGGCATCTACAAGCTCGGGCAGATGTGCAATACCCAGATAGTCGCGCGGGCACAGCAGGCGATCTCCCTCGACGGCGACAACGCTCTGCCCCGCCTCGTCCACCAGGTCGTACGCCAGACGGCACGGCTGCGTGCAGTCGCCGCGCATCGCCGAGCGCCCACGCCGCAGGGCCGAGAACTCGCACGCCCCCGAATAGCCGATGCAAATCGCACCGTGGCAGAATACCTCGATGGGCACGCCCGTGGCACATAGCGCCGCAATCTCGTCGACCGTCAGCTCGCGTGCCGTCGTCACGCGCTCGACCCCCAGCTCATCGGCGGCAAGTCGCACGGCGCCTTCGCTATGAACGCCCGCCTGCGTGGACAGGTGAATCTCGACCCCGGGAATCGCCGCGCGCAGCGCGCAGGCCAGCCCGGCATCGGCGACAATCAGAGCATCGGCGCCCAGCTCCAGTGCATGAGCTCCCAACGCCACCGCGTCGGACAACTCATCGTCAAACACGAACACGTTGAGCGTCACGTACACACGCACGCCATGGGCATGCGCCACGGCGCAGCCGCGCGCAAACTCGTCGTCGGTAAAACCGTGCGCACTCACACGGGCGTTAAAGCCGCCCAACCCCGCATAGATGGCATCGGCGCCCGCGGCGATGGCCGCAAACATCTGGTCGAGCCCGCCCGCCGGCGCCAGCAGCTCGGGCAGCGCCGCACCGGCAGCATCCAATCCAGTCTCGTATTGTCCGCTCGGCCCCATCGCCCGAATCGCCATCGGCAAACTCCTTACCAAGGTATGCATTCACTCTGAAAAATGCCGTCTTCCAGCATACACGAGGCCTCGCGCGCCCCGTTTGGTTTATCGTGTAATAACTTATGTCCATCCTGCCCCGACGGCACATCCGCCGTCCGGCACGACATACCTGGAGGTCAATATATGGGTCCTCGCCAACGACAGGGACGCAGCCGTTCAAAGACGCATGCCCTGCCCATAATCCTGCTCTCGTTTTTGGGCTTTTTGCTGATTGCGGGCGTGGCATTTGGCATCGGCATGGTCGGCAACGTCAACCGCTGGCTGTCCGATCTGCCCGACTACACCGACGCCAACGCGTATCTGGTGAGCGAGCCCACCGAGATCGTCGACTGCAACGGCAACAAGATCGCGAGCTTCTACACGCAAAACCGCAAGTCCATCACCAAGGACAAGGTCTCCCCCTACGTGCTACAGGGCACCGTTGACGTCGAGGACGAGCGCTTCTACGAGCACGGCGGTATCGACCTGTGGGGTATCGCGCGTGCTGCGGTGGCAACCCTCGGCGGCGGGCACGAAGGCGCCTCGACTATCACCCAGCAGCTGGTGCGCAACACCATCCTGCAGGAGGAGCAGTTCGACTCGACCATCGAGCGTAAGGTGCGCGAGGCCTACATCGCCGTAAAGATGGAGGACATGTACTCCAAAGACGAGATCCTCATGATGTACCTCAACACCATCTATTACGGTCACGGCGCCTACGGTATTGAGGCCGCCGCCGAGACCTACCTGTCCAAGAGCGCCGCAGACCTCACCCTGAGCGAGGCCGCGCTGCTCATCGGCCTTCCCAACTCGCCCTCGCAGTACGACCCCACGGTCAACCCCGACCTGGCGCTGTCCCGTCGCAACAAGGTCCTCGACAACATGCTGCGCCTGGGCCACATTACGCAGGAGGAGCACGATGCCGCACAGGCCGAGCCCATCACCCTCAACGTGACCGAAATCTCGGGCAGCGGCGTTGACGTATACTCGCAGCCCTACTTTGTCGCCTATGTTAAGCAGCTGCTGGAGCAGGAGTTCTCGACCGACGTGCTCTTTAAGGGCGGCCTGACCGTCAAGACCACCATCGACCCCACGATGCAGCAGGTGGCAGAGAATGCCGTTCGCGAGCAGCTCGACACGCTCTCGCTCGACGGCCTGGACATGGGCATGGTCGTCGTCGACCCCAAGACCGGCTACATCAAGTGCATGGTGGGCGGCTACGATTACAACGCCGACGAGAACCACGTAAACCATGCCACGGCCAAGCGTCCCGTCGGCTCCACCTTTAAGGCCTTTACGCTGGCAACTGCCATCCAAAACGGCATGAACCCCAACGTCACCCTCAACTGCAACTCGCCGCTCAAGGCCAAGGGCACCACGACCGAGGTCCAAAACTACGCCAACCATAGCTATGGCAACATCACGCTTAAGCAGGCGACGGCATACTCCTCCAACACCGGCTACATCCAGGTGGCGGAAGCCGTCGGCAACAACAAGATCATCTCGCTCGTCAAAAAGCTCGGCATCGATCCCGCCAAGGACAACATCGAGGACGTTCCCGTCATGACCCTCGGCACCGGCTCGATCTCGCCGCTCGAGATGGCCGCCGCCTACGCGACGTTTGCCAACGGCGGCTACTATCGCCAGCCGATCGCCATCACCGAGATTGACTCTCGTACCGGTTCGGTGCTGTACCAGCACACCGACAATCCCTCACAGGTACTTACCGAGGGCGAGGCCGCCGCGGTCACCGATGTTCTGTCCGGCGTCATGAAGGGCGGCGGTACGGGTGCTGCCGGCGCCCTGAGCGTCAACCAGCCCTATGCCGGCAAGACGGGCACCACCGACAACACCACCAACCTGTGGTTCTGCGGCTATACCCCGCAGCTGGCGTGCGCCCTGTGGACCGGCTATTCCGCGGGCGAGATTCCCATCCAAAAATACGGCACAGACCTGCTGGGCGACAGCACCAACCTGCCTGTCTTTAAGCGGTTTATGAACACCGTTCTGACCGGTACCGAGCGCGAGGAGTTTGCGACCGGAACGGCGCCCACCTACAAGAACAACAGCGTCTGGAAGTTCTACGGCACCAACAACACCAAGAAGACGGAGAACGACGACAAGGACGAGAACGAGGACGAAGAGGAAACCACCACAACGACTACCACGACGACCACGACCACCGAGACCACGGGCGGCGACACCACCGGCGGCACCGGTACGACCGGTGGCTCGACGGGCGGCTCCACTGGTGGTTCGACCGGCGGCGATGGCGGCACGCCTACGCCTACGCCTACGCCTACGCCTACACCCACTCCCGACCCCTCGCCCACGCCTGACGATACGGTTGGCTAGAAATTCATCCGGCCATTAGCAACAAGGCCCCCGAGCAGCTTATTAAAGTGCTCGGGGGCCTTTTAGTTTAAAGCGACCTGGTGGACGGCCTTTATACCGGCAAACAATATAGGGGGTACCGACCAACGTCGATACCCCCTTACAAGCCACCATGTCACGCACACAGTGCCGAGCGCACGACCCGCACGCCTACTTGCGAGAATTGCTCAGCTTATTGATCAGCGCCTCGAGACGCTCGCCGTCCTCGGCCGTCTGGGCAATAACCAAAATCGTATCGTTGCCGGCAAGCGAGCCAAGCACATCGGGCAACTCTGCCGCATCAACGGCGGCGGCGATGCCGGAAGCCGTACCAGGCTGAGCCTTGATCATAACCAGATTATCGGTGCGCAGAACGCCCGTTACGAGCTCGGAAACCATACGCTGCAGGTGCAGGTCCTCTGCCAGAACATAGATACCCTCGGGGAGCTTACGCAGCCCCATATCGGCAATATCGCGAGAGACAGTCGCCTGCGTGCAATCAAAGCCCATAGCGCGGAGCTCATCGACCAGCACGCGCTGCGTGCGGACGTCCTTATTGCGCACAATATCTCTAATGGCATCCTGGCGCCCATTGCGTTTTTTAGCCATACAAACCCTCTCTCCAAAAGATGGCGGAGACAATCAATCAGTGACTGAATAGTTTAACGCTATTTGAAGGCTTTTGTGTATAAGAACGCATTTCGAAACAATTCTATGCAAATTTGTTTCGAAATGAGCCGTTTAGGCGGTTTTTGCGCCCGTCCGGTTAAGAAAAGCTGCCAGATGCGTACACATCACGCAGCGCGCGGGCTTGGCGCTGGCGATCGGCCCAAACAACAAACCGAGTCCCCGATGGTTATCCTTGAGCGCGGCGACCATCTGACGGGTTCGAGGCGCATCGAGCATATCACGCATGCGGGCGGAACGCTCGATTGACGACACCCCATGCGGGCTCAGACACAAATTCTCGATGCAGGCGACCAGTCCGGCAAAGTAGAACTTTTGGCTTGCCAGCTTGAGCCGACCACCGCTGTCTGCTTCCGAGAGTGAGTCCGCAAGCTCGTCGAGCGCTCGAGTGTCATCGGATACCTTGGCATACATGGTGGGATCAAAGGCATCTGTAAGTTTAGGTGCCGCCGTGTGGAAACAAGCATCGCCGCAGCCGGACACGCATCGTGTCTGCGAAAGCGCGCATGCCATAAACCCAACTGTGCGAAACACCTTGTCGCACAAAAGGCATGCCTCAAACAGCGAGCGGCTGTACATCACACCAGAGGTCTGAACGACTAGGCCGCCTAAAATCAACTGAGGCAGCCCGGCCACCATCGAAGATTTGCTATCAATGGAAATATGAGCAGCATCCAAGACGCGCGAATGGCGCTCTCGATGTGCATCATAGCGGTCGAGCGACACCGTGGGGAGCACTATGTCTGCCGTAGTATCGCACGCGATATTGACCATCTTGGAAAGGGACTGCGGAGCAAACCACTCATCGGCGTTCATAGCGATGATTTGAGAGCCGCGCGAGGCAGCAAAACCGGCACGAAGACAAGCGCCGCGCTTCGCGTCCTCGACGTCAATCAAATCAATATGAATGTCCCTGTCGGCAGCAACTTGAAGCGAATGGCGCACACCGGGCGCAGCATCGCGACAGACAACGACAATCTGCAAATCGTAGAGGTCTTGGTTCTGGATACTCTCGAGCGCACGCATCGCATAGCTGGGCGAACCTTCTACCACAAGGATCACCGAAAGTCGCGGATGCGAGCCACGTCGAACCAAGTTATCCGTCCTCTCGACAGCAGTGAATCAAACTGTCGTTCATGGTACACCCCGGCAATAAAAGCAATGAGACACCGGTTGTATTGCACGCCAAGAACAGATGTTGCACACGCGCAGCCCACAGATGACAGGTGCCGACGCACGACGCGCCGAGCCCTCCCCTAGTCGAGCACGACAAGCTCGGCGGGATCGTAATCCACGCCCATAAACGTAAGGCCGCAGGCAGGAGCCGTGGGGCCCGCAGCGGTACGGTCGCAAGCATCGATGACCTCGCGCATCCACTCGGGTTCACGGCGATGCATGCCAATCGCGACAAGCGTGCCAACGATCGTACGGACCATCGAATGCAGAAACGCATTGCCCTCGATGGTAAACGTCAGGATGTCCTCGCCAAACGCAACCTCATGGCCAAACTCGGCGCGCATTACGCAGCGGTGCGTAGGTTTGCCCACGGCAGAAGCAACCTTGCAAAAGCTTTTAAAGTCCTGCTCGCCCAGCAGCGCGGGGCAGGCAGCAGACATAGCCTCAACATCCAAGGGATAGCGATGCCACCACACCGCACCGCGGGACAGCACGGGGCGCGCATCTCGATCGGCAATACGGTACGTATACGTACGGGAACGCGCGTCAAAACGTGCAGAAAAGCCTTTACGGGCCTTGTAGACCTCGTTGATGGCGATATCTTTGGGCAGGAGGGCATCCATAGCCCTCAGCCACCTACGGCGCGTCAAAGCCAACTCAGCGTCCGTTACGGGCACGCTGATAAACTGTGCCACCGCATGCACGCCGGCATCGGTACGTCCCGCACACGTCAGGTCGATCGGACGGCGCAGGAGCGTCTCAATAGCTCGACGTAGCTCACCCGCAACCGTCGTCTCTCCCGGCTGCTCGGCAAATCCGCTATACGACGAGCCATCATAGGCCACGCGAAATACGAGCGTGGCGTCAAGCTCGGAAATCGAATTGAAATCAGACGGCGCAGTCATGGGCGCTCCCAACAAACAAGCAACGGTATCGCGACAAAAAAAGAGGGGTACGCGAACGTACCCCTCGAATATAGCCTATGCAGACGGATTGTCTACTCAGCGGTCTCCTCAGCAGAAGCCTCCTCGGCAGCCTCGACCTTCTTGGGAGCAGCGGCCTTCTTGGGGGCCGGAGCAGCCTTCTTAGCCTTAGGCGTGCAAGGCTCGGTGACGAGCTCCATGATAACGATGGGAGCGTTGTCGCCCTTGCGGTTACCGAGCTTCATGATGCGGGTGTAACCGCCGTTGCGGTCCTGCCACATGCCCTGAGCAGCCTTGTCGAAGATCTCGGCAACGAGCTGCTTATCGCCGAGCTTGGCGATAGCCAGACGACGAGAGTGCAGGTCGCCCTTCTTGGCCCAGGTGATGATCGGATCGACGACCGAACGCAGCGCCTTAGCGCGGGTCTCGGTGGTCTTGATGCGGTCGTTCTCGAAGAGGGCCTTAGCAAGGCTCTTCTTCATGGCCTTGGTGTGGCTCGCATCGGTGCCGAGCTTCAGGCCCTTCTTAACGTTATGACGCATGGTCTAGTTTCTCCTCAAATATGCGAAGCATTAAGCCTTCAGGCTCAGGCCCATGGACTCAAGCTTGTCCTTCACTTCCTCGATCGACTTAACACCGAAGTTACGGATGTTGAGCAGATCGTTCTCCGAGAACTCAACGAGCTGACGGACCGAGTGAATGCTGGCGCGCTTAAGGCAGTTGTAAGAACGGACGGAAAGGTCCAAATCCTCGATCTGCTTGTCCAGCTCAGCGTTGTCGTTGGTGACCTCGGGAGCGAAGATCGAAGCCTCCTCCTCGACCTCGGGGGTCTCGGCAAGGTTCATAAAGGCAGCCATATGCTGGTTAATGATATTGGCAGCCTGGACCACGGCGTCGCGCGGGGCGATGGAGCCGTTGGTCTCGATCTCGAGGACAAGGCGGTCGTAGTCGGTGTGCTGACCGACACGGCAAGCCTCAACGAGCTTGGCGCAACGGGAAACCGGCGAGTACAGCGAGTCGACGTGGATCACACCGATGGGATCGTTGTCGCGTTTGTTGGCCTCGCCAGAAACATAGCCGCGGCCATAGCCGATGCGCATGCTCATGGTGAGATGGCCACCCTCGGTGAGCGTAGCGATGTGCTGCTCGGGGTTGACCAGCTCAAACTCGGACGGAATAAAGAAGTCCGCACCGGTGACCTCGCAGGGGCCGTCAACCGAAATGGTGGCGGTCGCCTCGTCGGTCGTGCCGAGAGCCCTGAAGACAAGACCCTTGACATTCAGGACGATGTCGGTGACATCCTCGACCATGTTAGGGATGGTCATGAACTCGTGCTGCGCGCCATCGATCTGAATAGCCTCGACGGCGGCACCCTCGAGCGAGGACAGAAGAACGCGACGAAGGGAGTTACCCAGCGTATCGCCGTAGCCACGCTCGAGCGGCTCGACGGAGACACGAGCAGACGTCTCGTTGATCTCTTCGACCTGAACCTGAGGCCTAATGAATTCTGACATGTATTACCTCCAGCCTCAGCAGCCCGGATGGACTACTTAGAGTAGAGCTCGACGATGAGCTGCTCGTTGATATCACCGCTGATCTGCTCACGCGTCGGCAGAGCGAGCACGTTACCAGACAGCTTCTCGATATCGACCTCGAGCCAGCCAGGAACCTCAAAGCGCTCGGAGGAAATCAGGGCCTCCTTGATGGGGAGGAGGTCACGGAACTTCTCGCCGACAGCGACGACGTCGCCGGCCTTGACGCGGTAGGACGGGATGTCCACGCGCTTGCCGTTCACGGTGAAGTGACCATGACGGACGGACTGACGAGCCTCTTTGCGGGTGCGGGCGAAGCCAAGACGGAAGACGACGTTGTCGAGGCGAGACTCAAGGATGATCATGAGGTTCTCACCGGTGACGCCGTTCATCTTGCGGGCCTTGTTGAAGTAGCCGTGGAACTGCTTCTCCAGAACGCCATAGATGAACTTGACCTTCTGCTTCTCGCGCAGCTGCATGCCGTACTCAGATTCCTTGCGACGGCGCTTGGGCTGACGGATAGATTCCTTCTTGCTGCTGTAACCGAGCTCAGCGGGATCGATCCCGAGCTGACGGCAGCGCTTAAGAACAGGAGTCCTGTCGATTGCCATATTGATACGATCCTTTCAGTTACACGCGGCGACGCTTCTTGGGGCGGCAGCCGTTGTGCGGAATGGGGGTCTTGTCCTGGATGCTCGAGACCTCGAGGCCAGCAGCCTGGAGGGAGCGGATGGCGGTCTCACGACCGGAGCCGGGGCCCTTGACGAAGACGGAAACCTTCTTCATACCGTGCGCCATGGCCTGCTTGGCAGCAGCCTCGGCAGCCATCTGGGCAGCGAACGGCGTGGACTTACGGGAGCCCTTGAAGCCCACCTGGCCAGCCGACTTCCAGGAAATGACGTTGCCCTGGGGATCGGTGATCGAAACGATCGTGTTGTTGAACGTAGAACGAATGTGAGCCTGGCCCACGGAAATGTTCTTACGGTCCGCGCGCTTCAGACGGGCAGCGCGAACGTTCTTCTTAGCAGTAGCCATCTATCTAGCGCTCCTTATTTCTTCTTCTTAGCACCGATCTGACGCTTCGGGCCCTTGCGGGTACGAGCGTTAGTGTGGGTGCGCTGGCCGCGGACCGGGAGGCCCTTGCGGTGACGAAGGCCGCGGTTGCAGCCGATGTCCATAAGGCGCTTGACGTTCTGGTTGCGCTCACGGCGGAGGTCGCCCTCAACCATGATCTGGTTCTTATCGATATAATCGCGGATGGCGTTAACCTCATCCTCGGTGAGGTCCTTAACGCGCGTATCCACGTTAACGTTGCACTCGACGCAAATCTTCGTCGCAGTGGTGCGGCCGATGCCGTAAATGTAGGTCAGACCGATCTCAACGCGCTTCTCACGCGGGAGGTCGACACCATTAATACGGGCCAACGTAGTCTCCTCTCTTAACCCTGACGCTGCTTATGACGGGGGTTCTCGCAAATGACGAGGACCTTGCCATGGCGCCTAATGATTTTGCACTTATCGCACATCTTCTTGACCGAAGGACGTACCTTCATCGTTCTTCCTTTCGGTAGCGCTCAAACTACTTCCCTACTATCTACTCGCCCAGCCGCAGGCGTTTAAAACTATGGCTGGTCTTCACACACAATCCGACCGTAGGTTGAGCTAAGCCTGCAGTCGGAAATGGAGTGCGTGTATGCGTGCCGCTATTTGTAGCGATAGGTGATGCGGCCGCGGGTCAGGTCGTACGGGGAAAGCTCCACGACAACCCTGTCACCGGGGAGAATACGGATGTAATTCATTCGGATCTTGCCAGAAATGTTGCACAGAACCGAATGACCGTTCTCGAGCTCGACCTTAAACATGGCGTTGGGCAGCGGTTCCTTTACCGTACCCTCGAGCTCAATTGCGTCTTCCTTCTTCACAAGCAATCATCTTTCTCTAGAAAACGACAGCGATTGAGTATTCTACAACACGTATGCACGCATCGTAATAACTTCGTAATGGCTCCACAACTAAGTGGAACTTGTTACATTTGAAATGTAAAACAAAGCCGTTCCCTGATGCCCAAGATCGCCTTGAAATGAGAAGGCATAGACCTTGGGGTCATGCCTTCGAAATTGAAAGGCGAGGTTGGGCATCAGGGGGCGGCGACTTTTACATTTCTCCGCCTTGGAGCGAACACCAAGCACCTTGGGCATCCGTGGTGAGAATCACCGGCCCGTCATTGGTAATGGCGACGGTGTTCTCGTAGTGCGCGGCGGGCAGGTGGTCGTTGGTCGTAACAATCCAACCGTCGGAGCCCGTGCTCACATGGTTGGAACCCATCGTGACCATCGGCTCGATGGCAATGACCATGCCGGCCTGGAGGCGAACGCCCCTCCCCTTCTTTCCATAGTTAGGAACGTTGGGGTCCTCGTGCATCACGCGGCCAATGCCATGGCCCACATAATCACGAAGCACGCCGTAACCGTGAGACTCGGCGAGGGACTGAACGGCATAACCGACGTCCCCGATATGGTTACCGGGAACAGCCTGCTCGATGGCAGCCTTAAGGCAATCGCGCGTGACCTCGCACAAAGCCTTGGCTTCGGGCGTGGGGGTGCCGACGAAAAACGTCCAAGCGTTATCGCCGACCCAACCGTCGACAACGGCTCCCGTATCGATGGAGATGATATCGCCATCGCGCAGGATCATGTCGGGGTTGGGAATACCGTGGACCACGGCATCGTTGATCGATGCGCAAATGGTCCCCGGGAACCCGCCGTAACCCTTAAAGGCCGGGGTGCCGCCATGCATGCGGATAATCTGCTCCGCGAGCTGATCGAGCTCAAAAGTCGAAACGCCGGGACGCACCATGGCTCCAACGTGGCGGAGCGCCATCTTAGATAGCGCTCCTGCCTTCTTCATCTGCTCGATTTGCGTTGCAGACTTAATCTTGATCATAGACCGAGAGCCTCTTTGACATCCCCGTACACGGTCTCGCGAGCCTGGTCACCGTTGACCGACTTGAGCAGACCCTGGCCACGATAGTAGTCGACGAGCGGGCTCGTGGACTTCTCGTAGACGTCGAGACGGTTCTTGATGGTCTCGGGCTTGTCGTCGTCGCGCTGATACATCTCGCCTGCGCACTTGGGGCAGGTGGCATCGGCAGCGGTGCCGGTGTAACCGCAGGCGCGGCAGGTGCGACGCGAAGACAGACGATCGATAATGACCTCGGGGGCCACATCGACCAGAAGGGCACAGTCGATCTCGCGACCCATGGCGGAAAGCTCGGAATCGAGCGTCACAGCCTGGGCGGTGTTGCGCGGGAAGCCGTCGAGGATGAAGCCCTGCTGGGCGTCATCGGCGGCAAGGCGCTCCTTGACAAGGTCGATCACGAGCTGGTCGGGAACGAGCTCGCCAGCGTCCATGTACTTCTTAGCCTGAATACCAAGCTCGGTGCCACCCTTGACGGCAGCACGCAGCAGGTCGCCCGTGGAAATATGGGCGACGCCAAACTCGGCGACGAGCTCCTGTGCGACGGTGCCCTTACCGGCACCCGGAGCTCCGAGCAATACGAGGTTCATGAGCAATCCTCCTCTAGCCTATTTAAAGAATCCATCGTAATCATACATCTTGATCTGGCCTTCGAGCTTATCGACCGTGTCGAGCACGACGCCGACCATGATGAGGATGGACGTGCCGCCAAATGCCTGGATCAGATGGTTACCCGTGAAGGAGAAGATGATCGAAGGCACGATGGCGATGAGCGCCAAAAAGACAGCGCTGGGAAGCGTGATCTTGTTAAGCGCGTTCTTGATGTAGGCCGCGGTAGCCCTACCCGGACGGACGCCCGGAATAAAGCCGCCCTGCTTCTTAAGGTTATCGGCCGTGTCATCGGGGTTGAACACCATGGAGGTGTAGAAGTACGCGAAGAACACGATGAGGACAACGTTAAGCACCCAGTTGAGCCAACCGGTCGAAAGCGCGGAGGCAACTGCCTGAATCCAGCCGATGCCGGGGAAGAACACGGCAATCTGAGCCGGGAAGTACAGCAGCGCCGAAGCGAAGATGATCGGCACGACACCCGCGGTGTTGACCTTGATGGGCAGGTAGGTGGTCTGGCCACCCATCATGCGACGGCCCACGACGCGCTTGGCGTAGGAGACCGGGATGCGGCGCTGGCCGCGCTCAAGGAAAACAATCAGCGGGATAACCAGCAGAATGATGGCGCAGATGATCACCATGGTGATGATGCCACCGGCATTGCCCTCAGTGCTGGAGAAGATAGCCTGCGGCAGACCGGCCATGATGTTCGCAAAGATGATCAGCGACATGCCATTGCCAATACCGCGCTGGGTGATGAGCTCACCAATCCACATGATCAGCATGGCGCCCGCGGTGAGCGTACCGACAATCATGAGGTCGAAGATGATCTCGGGAGCGCCGGCGCCATTGAAGCTGATGCCGAAGCTCTTAAAGAGGAAGAGGTAACCCACGGAGTTGAGGATTGCCAGAGCCAAGGTGAGGTAACGCGAATACTGCGTAATCTTGGTCTGACCGACCTCGCCCTCGCGGGCAAGCTCATGCAGGGAAGGCACGACGGCCTGGAGCATCTGGAGGATGATCGAGCTGGTGATGTAAGGCATGATGCCCAGCGAAAACACCGACACATAGCTCAACGCGCCGCCAGAGAAAAGATTCAGGAGGGCCATAGCACCTGCGGCGACCGAATTGTTATCGGTCGAGAAAAGGCCCAGCATCCCCTGGAAGGGAATGCCGGGCACAGGAACGTGCGCACCAATGCGGTACACGACGAGCATAGCTATGGTAAAAAGAATCTTTTCGCGCAATTCTTTGATGCGGAAAGCATTCTTAAGACCATTTAGCACGGCAGCTCGACCTTTCCGCCGGCGGCCTCGATCTTGGCCTGCGCAGAAGCGCTGACCTTGTCGACCTTGACCGTGAACTTCTTGGTGAGCTCACCATTGCCGAGCACCTTGACGGGCTCGAACTCGCTCTTGGTGATGCGAGCGGCCTTAAGAGCGGCACCGTCGATCACAGCGCCGTCCTCGAACTTACGCTCGAGACGCTCAACGTTAACAGCGGTGTACTCGATACGACGGGGGTTACGGAAGCCCGGAAGCTTGGGCAGGCGCATAGCCAGCGGAGTCTGGCCACCCTCGAAGCCGGCACCCTTGGTGCCGCCAGAGCGGGAACCCTGGCCCTTCTGACCGCGGCCAGAAGTGGTGCCGTGACCCGAAGAATTGCCACGGCCGACGCGCTTGCGGTTCTTGGTGGAACCGGGCGCGGGAGTAAGATCGTGAAGCTGCATTTGCTACTCCTCTACAATCTCGACAAGGTGCTTGACCTTGAAGATCATGCCGCGGACGGACTCGTTGTCAGCAATCTCGCGAACCTCGCGGATCCTGTGGAGACCGAGGGCACGGACAGTACGGACCTGGTCCTGCTTGCAACCGTTGGTGCTGCGGACCTGCTTGATCTTGATGGTGTCAGCCATGCTTAGTTCTCCTTACCGACGAACATCTCGGAGACCGTCAGGCCACGGCGAGCCGCGACGTCCTCAGGGCTGGAGAGCTCCTTGAGGCCCTCGACGGCAGCCTTGATGATGTTGAGGCCGTTGTCGGTACCGAGGGACTTGGACAGGACGTTCTTGATGCCAGCAAGCTCAAAGAGGGGACGCACAGCGCCGCCGGCGATAACGCCGGTACCCTCGACAGCGGGCTTGATGATGATGCGGCCGGCACCAAAGTGGCCGAGAACCTCGTGCGGGATGGTGCCCTGCTCGGTCACCGGCACGTGGAACATGTTCTTCTTGGCATCGAGAGATGCCTTGGAGATGGCCATGGGCACCTCAGCGGACTTGCCCATGCCAACGCCGACGTTGCCCTTGCCGTCGCCAACGACGACGAGAGCGACGAGGCTCATGCGACGACCACCCTTGACGGTCTTCGACACGCGGTTGATGTAAACGACGCGCTCCTCGAACTCGGAGGCCTCGCGCTGCTGCTTCTGATTACGAGCCATGTGCTACATACCTCCTAGAACTCGAGACCGGCGGCACGAGCACCGTCGGCGAGGGCCTTGACGCGGCCATGGTAGATACGGCCACCGCGATCGAAGGCGACCTTGGTGATGCCGGCCTCGATGGCGCGCTTGCCAACGAGCTGACCGACCTTCTCCGCAGCCTCCTTGTTCGAGGTGTGGGTGCCCTTGAACTCGGCCTCGAGGGTCGAGGCAGAGACGAGCGTCAGGCTGGAGCCCTTGCTGTCGTCGATGATCTGGGCATAGATGTTGGCGTTAGTACGGGTCACGCGAAGACGCGGACGCTCGGCGGTACCCGAGACCTTGCCGCGAACACGACGCTGACGACGCTTGAGGCCTTCCAGCTTCGCCTTATGCTTGTTCATACGTAAACTCCTAAAAAGGTTGATCTTGCCAGCACCTGACGGGGTGCTGGTCTTATGCGAGTGAGTCGGTTACGACTACTTGGCGGCCTTACCCAGCTTGCGGCGGATGTGCTCGCCAACATAGTGGATACCCTTGCCCTTGTAAGGCTCGGGAGGACGATGACCGCGGATCTCAGCGGCGATCTGACCGACCTGCTGCTTGTTGATACCCTTGACGTTCACGTGGGTGTTGTCGGGAACCTCGAAGGTGATGCCCTCGGGAGCCTCGACGATCACGGGGTGCGAGAAGCCCAGGGAGAACTCGAGGTTCTTGCCCTTCTGCTGCACGCGGTAACCGACGCCGGCGAGCTCGAGCTTCTTCTCGAAGCCCTCGGAAACGCCAACAACCATGTTGTGGATGAGGGCGCGGGTGAGGCCGTGGCGGGCACGGGTCTCGCGCTCGTCGTCGGGACGGGAAACGGTGAGGACGTTGTCCTCGACGTTGATAGCGAGCTTCTCAAAGACATCGAGCTCGAGCTGGCCCTTGGGGCCCTTGACGACAACGTTGTTGCCGTTGACTGCCACTTCGACTCCGGCGGGAATCTGGACAGGCTTATTACCGATACGAGACACGGTGATCTCCTTTCCTTCTACCTACCGAGCGAATTACCAGACGTAAGCGATGATCTCGCCGCCGACGTTGTGCTTGCGAGCATCGCGGTCGGTCATGACGCCATGGCTGGTGGAAATAATGGCGGTACCAAGGCCACCGCGGACGCGGGGCATGTCGGCAACGCCGGTGTACTTACGCAGGCCCGGCTTGGAAATACGGCGGATGCCGTTGATGACCTTAGCCTTCTTGGGACCATACTTAAGCGTGATGTGCAGAGTCTTCTGGGGAACGGTGTCCTCGACATCGTAGCCCTCGATGTAGCCCTCCTCGTGCAGAACACGAGCGATCTCGACGAGCTTCTTGCTGCTCGGCATGGAGACCGTGGCCTTGTTCACAGAGTTAGCGTTACGGATGCGCGTAAGCATATCTGCGATCGGGTCTGTAAGGTTCATACAGATTCTCCTTCGTTCTTGATGAACACGTGCTCTTGGTTCTTCGCCGCCCTTAACGGCAAAGCCTAACTAGCGCGTTTTCCCTGTTCCAAACGGATGCTTGAAACGCTGGTAGTGACTTACCAGCTGGCCTTCTTAACGCCGGGAAGCTCGCCCTTGAGTGCAAGCTCGCGGAAGCAGACACGGCACAGGCCGAACTTGCGGTACACAGAGTGCGGACGGCCGCAGCGCTGGCAGCGCGTGTACTCACGAGTAGAGAACTTCTGCTTGCGATTGCACTTGACGATCATCGATGTCTTAGCCACTTATATCCTCCTCACATAGAGTATTGTTCGCCCCAAACGCCGCCCCCTTGTGGGAACGGCGCTTTTAGGGCAGGTGAACCTATTTCTTGAACGGGAAACCGAAGGCGTCCAGAAGGGCCTTGGCCTCCTCATCGGTGTTGGCGGTGGTCACGAAAGTGATGTCCATACCACGCTGGTGATCGACGGAATCGAAGTCGATCTCGGGGAAGATGAGCTGCTCGGTGACGCCCATGGAGAAGTTACCACGGCCGTCGAAGCTCTTGGCGGAGATGCCGCGGAAGTCGCGGATACGGGGGATCGCGACGGAGGTCAGACGATCGAAGAACTCCCACATACGGTCGCCACGCAGGGTAACCTTGCAGCCGATCGGCATACCAGCGCGCAGGCGGAAGGTAGCGATGGACTTGCGGGCACGGGTGATCATCGGCTGCTGGCCGGTGATGGCGCGCAGGTCGCGCACGGCACCGTCGATGGCCTTGGAATCGGTAGCGGCCTCGCCGACACCCATGTTCACGACGATCTTCTCAAACTTGGGGATCATCATGACGTTCTCGTACTGGAACTTGTCCTGAAGCTGCTGCTTGACCTCGTTGTTGTACTTGGTCTTCAGACGCGGCACATACTTCTCTTCTGCCATTGTTCACTCCTTCTTGGGGTTTTAAGCACGGGGCGTGGCCACGATGGGTTGTCCTCGTGCCTCCTGGCTGCATCCGCGCCGCTCATGGCATTTCGCGGTTTGGACTCGACGCAGCAGGAGCCGACAAAACAATCGGTACTATACGCGCATTGGGTGCGTATTTCCAGAAAAACCTCGTCTGCCTGCACAACTCCACAACTCCCCCGCACAAATGGATCCCGAAAAGCAGTTGCGGTGAAATAGGGACTGTTTGGCGGCCTAACAGGCTTAAACAATCCGTATTTCACCGCAACTTAATTGGTGGGGATGCGATTAGCGTTTGCGGGGGACGAGTTTGGTGCGGCGCAGGTGGATCATCTCGGCGGCGATGGAGATGGCGATCTCCTCGGGGTCCTCGGCCTCGATGGCAACGCCGATCGGCAGGTGCAGCTCGTCGATCTGGTCCTGCGTAAAGCCTTCCTGCTCCAGGCGGGCGCGTACAAAGGCCGTCTTACGGCGCGAGCCCAAGCAGCCCAGATAGGCGGGTTTGGCGCGCATGGCCTGGATCACCACGTCGATATCGGACTTGTGACCCGCCGTGGCGACCACCACCAGGTCGCGCGGGCCGATGGGGCATTGCTCGCCCAGGTTCTTGTAGTCGACCAGACGACGGTCGTAGACACCGGGCACCCATTCGGGGGTCAGCGTGCCGGGGCGGTCGTCGCAAGCCACGACGGCAAAGCCCGCCGCCGTGAGCACCCGCGCCGTCGCAGCGCCCACGTGTCCGCAGCCAAAGATGTAGGTCAGGCCCTCGGGGCAGAGCGTCTCGACGTGCGCCGCGGGAATCTCGGAGGCGGCGTTAGTGTAGGTGACGTTACTCCCCTCCTCCACCAGTGAAAGCCCGGGGCAGCCCGCAATGGTATGGCGCGATGCCTCGCCATGGTACTCGGCCACATCGCCCTCGAGCGCGCTCGCGATAAACGGTTCAAAGTCGATGACGAAGTCGCCGATGCGCCGATAGACCAAGACGTCGGCAATTTCCTGGAACAACGGTGCCTGGGTCGCATCCAGATGTAGGTAGCACAGGCAGATGGCTCCGCCGCAGATCATGCCGGTATCGGAGTTCTCGCCGCCCATGGTGTAGCGGACCAGACGCGATTGCCCCGCGGCCAGCAGCTCTCGCGCCTCGTCCAGCGCAAAGAGCTCGATCTTGCCGCCGCCGATGGTGCCCGCCTGGCTACCGTCGGCAAAGACGGCCATCCAGGCGCCCACGCCGCGCGGCGACGACCCCGCCGTGCCGGCTACGACCATGAGCTCGCACGTCTCGCCAGCACGCAGGGCGACAAGCGCCGCATTCACAACATCGAGCTTTTCCATTGCCGCCTTCTATCCTCTAAAGATATCGGTGAGCATAGCGAGTGCCTCGAGCACGCCGCCGCCGACCGACGTCGCCTTGTCCGAAATGTAGTTGATATAGCTGGCATCGCCACGCGGATCGACATCGGCGCATTTAAAGCCCTCAGTCACCTGCACGCCGTTCGCCAAAAGCCCGCGCAGGCAGCCGTCAATCTGCGTGACCATGGGCGTATCGTCCGCGTAGCCAATCACGTCTCCGGCGCTCACGATGTCGCCGATTGCGCGGTCGGACCGAAACACGCCGGCGGCGGGGCTGTGGATAACGCGCTCTCTGCCATAGCCAGCGATAATGCCCGGCACGCCCGTGTTGGGTTGGGGCGAACCCTGGGTAATGACACGGCCCAGGAAATGCCCGCGCATGGTTTCGACCACGGCGTCGCAGTCAACCGGCGCGGTAAAGCCCGGCCCCACGGCGATGACGGCAGGCGCCATGTCGCGCGTGGTACCCAGGTTGCGCTTAGCCAGAATCGCGTCGACCACGGCAGCGGGTTTCAGCTCGCCGAGCATCTTGGCCTGGGGGTCCACCACAACGGCGACGTCTCCAGCCTCGGTAATTGCAAGCGCCTCTGCCGGCGTCTGTGCCAAGCGAGCGCGAATGCCCTCGACCTCGACCTCGCCCAAGCGAATAGCCTCGCAAAAACTGATTGTGCGGCGGATGCACGTGGGAACCGCGATATCGGCCATAACGACCGACACGCCGGCGCGCACCAAGCGAGCGGCGACGCCCGTGGCGATATCGCCGGCGCCGCGAACATAAACGAGCATTCCCGGGACACCTCCCTGTGCTACGGTTTGAGCAGAGCAAATGCGGTTCGACCGCTACTCTGATGATTATTTATTATCACAGTATTATACGGCGGTGAACAGATGGAAACGGTTAGCGGCAATCTTGCCTCGGCGCTCAGGATCGAGCCGGGCATTACCGCAATTATCGGCAGTGGTGGCAAGTCGACGTTGCTGAAGACGCTCGGCCTTGAGCTTATGCGCGCTGGCGGCCGCGTGCTCCTCTGCACCACCACGCGCATGTTCCCCGTCGCCGGCGTGCCGTGGGACGGGTCGAGCCGTCGCCTGGACGCCGCGCCCTGGAAGCCAGGTGCCCCACACGCCCCAGGCTGCACCTGCGAGGCCTGCGCGGGGCTTGTACGGGGAAGCATCTGCCAGACAGGTGTCTTGGACCCCCAGACGGGCAAGCTCTCCTCCCCTGCCGAGCCGCTCGACCAGCTGGCGCAGCGCTTTGACTACGTCCTGGCCGAGGCGGACGGCAGCAAGCGGCTCCCGCTCAAGGCGCACGCCGCCTGGGAGCCGGTGATTCCCTCTGGCACGGCCAACATCGTCTGGATCGTCGGCGCCTCGGGGTTCGGCAAGCCCATCAACGAAGCCGTCCACCGCCCCGAGCTCTTTTGCGAGCGTTGCGGCTGCGAGCTCACTGACATCGCCACGCCCGAGCGCGTCGCCATGGTGCTCAATGCCGAGCTGCAGATGCTGAACTTCAACAATGCCCGCATCATGCTCAACCAAGCCGACACGCTCAACGACCCAACGATGGCAGATCGCTTCGAGGCAGCCCTCGGCCGCTCCGTCGTCGCCACCAGCCTCAAATAGCCGGCGCCGCCCCAGCAGACCTATAAGTTGCGGTGAAATAGTTCCTAAAACGGCCTATTTGGCAGCTAAACAGGAACTATTCCACCGCAACTGCGGAGGGGAATCCGGTGATCTTCCTGCTAGCGGGGGACGTAGCGGCCGGGTTGGGCTCCGGTGGGCTCGCCGTCGCGCGCAGCCAGCACGCCGTTCACAAACACGGCCTTGGCGCGGCCATGTGCCTCAAAACCCTCGAGTGGCGTGTAGTCCACGGCCTGATGCTGCGTCGCGGCACTAATCGTCCAGCGCACCTGGGGATCCCACACGCACACGTCGGCATCGGAGCCCTCGGCAAGACAGCCCTTGCGCGGGTACATGCCAAACACGCGCGCCGGGTTCTCGCTCATCAGGCGGCAGAGGTCCTCGGGGCCCAGCTGTCCCTCAAAGCTCGTGGCAATCGCGACGGGACGATGCTCCACGCCGGGCCCGCCGTTGGGAATCGCACGGAAGTCGTCGCGCCCGCGGTCCTTTTGCCCGTGTAGGTTAAAGCTGCAGTGGTCGGTGGCGATGGTATCGATCTCGCCGGCCACAAGCGCCTCGCGCAGTGCCGCACGGTCACCCGCATGGCGCAGCGGCGGGCTCATCACATATTTGGCGCCCGCAAAGCCGTCCTCGCCCTGCTCCAAATAGCACGTATCGTCGAGCATCAGATACTGAGGGCAGGTCTCGACATAGATATTCTTCTGCCCGCGCGCCTTGGCGGCACGAATGGCCTCGAGCCCCAGCTTGGTCGAAAGGTGCACCACGTTGACCGGTGCGTCGCCGGCCAGGTGCGCCAGATATAGCAGACGGCTCACTGCCTCGGCCTCGCACACGTCCGGACGGCTGAGCGCGTGGCCCTCGGGCCCGTGGATACCCTGCTCAAACACGCGCTTCTGCAGCTCATTCACCAGCGTGCCGTTCTCGCAATGCACGCACAGCATGCCGCCAATACGCTTGAGCTCCTCGAGCACCTCGAGTGTCTCGGCATCGTCCAGGCGCAGATGATCGTAGGCAAAGTAAGTCTTAAACGACGATACGCCCGCCTCGCGCATGGCCGAAAGGTCGGCGCGATTGCGCTCGTTCCACTCGGCGAGTGCCATATGAAAGGCGTAGTTAGCCGTGCAGGTTCCGTCGGCGCGGTGATGCCACTCGGCCAAGGCATCGGGCATAGTCACGCCGCGATCGGCCGTCGCGTAGTCCACAATGGTCGTCGTGCCGCCGCAGGCAGCCGCGCGCGTGCCGGTCTCAAAGCTATCGGCTGTCCAATCCATGCCGGTCCAGCACTGCATGTGCGTGTGGCCGTCGATAAAGCCGGGAAACACCCAGCAGCCCGCGGCGTCCTCGACGGTATCGCCCTCGGCCGGCTCAATCGCCGCGGCGATCCGCACGATCTTATCGCCATCCATGGCAAGATCGGCGCGGCGAAGCCCCTGTGGCGTCACGAGCGCGCCGTTTTTTATGATGATCATAATTGCTCCTTATTGATTGATGCTGTTGGCCACGCGATCAAAATACGAGCAGGCGGCGATATGCTCCGTTATGCGTCGCTGTCCCTTGGCGGTATCGACGTCCCACAGCTCGTAGGCACGCGCCTCGACCAGCACCACGTCAATACGGCCCTTGAGGATCGAACCGCCGCCGTCCTTGCCCTCAAGACACAAAAGTGCATCGAACAGTTCCGCCGGAAAGAGCACCGGACTCGAAGGCTCACCGTTGCACGCAAGACGCACCGGATGCTTGCGGCCACGCTCGTCAAACGCGCGAACCATGGCCTCAAAAGAATCCGCGCTCACGAGCGGCTGGTCGCCCGGCAAAAAGAGGCAACCTTTCCAGTTGCGTTCGACTCCCCACGAAAGGCCCGCACGGACGCTTTCGCTGCGCAGCTCGCCATCGTGCAGCACGCACGGGCAATGCTTGTCCTCGCAAATCTGGGCGACCTCGGGCCAACGCGTCGAAACCACGACGTCAAAGCCCCGGGGAACCGAATCGATGGTCCGGGCAATCAGCGGCTCACCATAGATATCGGCAAGCATCTTGTTAGAGCTAAACCGCTTACCCTCGCCCGAAGCCATAATGACGCAACCGAGTTTCATCTCCGCAAACCTCCCCTGGCCACCTTGGACACCATAGTTGCTATACCCACCATACCAAGCTCGCACTCCGTCGGAACAGGCACGCGCTCGTTTTTTCCAGCGAACGCCCCTTGGCTCTCCATAGCACAAAGGAGGGCACCCCGCGACGCAGGGCACCCTCCTCAATGGTGCAGATATGCCTACTCAGCGTCGCCGGTAAACGTGGTACCGGTCTTGCCGGCAAGGCCATCACGCGCCTTCTCGAGCAGCGTGATGAGTGCCGTGCGGCCCGGCTTGCTCTCGGCAAACGTCGAAGCGGCCTGAACCTTGGGCAGCATGGAGCCGCGACCGAACTCGTTGGCCTCGGACAGACGCTTAACATCGGCAGCGCTCAGTGTGTCGAGCCACTGCTCGTGGTCGGTGCCAAAGCCAATGGCAACCTTCTCCACGGCCGTCAGGATAATCAGGGCATCGGCATCGAGCTGCTCGGCGAGCTTCTCGGCCGCAAAGTCCTTATCGATGACGGCGGCAGCGCCCTTAAGGTGGTTGCCCTGGGCCTTGGTGACGGGAATGCCGCCACCGCCGCAGGAGATCACCACATGGTTGGACTCGACGAGCGACTTGATGGTGTCGAGCTCGACGATGTTCACGGGCTTGGGCGAAGCCACCACGCGACGGAAGCCCTGCTTCTCGTCGTGGATAAACTGGTAGCCGCGGTCGGCCTCCAGCTCCTTGGCCTCGGCCTCGCTCATCCACGGACCGATCGGCTTGACCGGGTCGGCAAAGGCCGGGTCGTCTGCCGCAACCTCGACCTGGGTGAGCACGGTGGCGACACCCTTGTCGATATTGCGGTCGAGCATTTCCTCGCGCAGCGCATTTTGCAGGTCATAGCCAATGTAGCCCTGGCTCATGGCGCCGCAAACGGACAAGGGGCAGGGAACGTACTTCTGAGGATTAGAGCGCGTGAGCTCAGCCATCGCGTTGGCGATCATGCCCACCTGGGGACCGTTGCCATGCACGACGACGACCTCGTTGCCCTCCTCGATCAGGTCGACGATAGCCTTGGAAGTCGTCTTGACGGCCTCCATCTGCTCGGGAAGGTTGGCGCCGAGGGCGTTTCCGCCCAGGGCGACAACGATACGCTTAGCCATTTCTCAGCCCAGCTTTAGGCCTGGAACCAACGGGCGGTGTTGCGCTCGTCGAGGGCCTTGAGGGTAGCGGCGGGATCGGCAACCTTCTGCAGGAACATCATGGCTGCGATGGCGTACGGCTTGTAGCTGGCCTCCTTGTACATGCCCACGCGGTGCATGTCGAAGACGTCGGCGTTGACCTCGCCGTGCTCGCAGGAGACACCGGAGATGTCGGCGGGCAGCGGGTGCATAAAGATGGTGTCCTGGCCGTTGGCAGTCTTCTCCATGAGCTCAGTCGTGGAGCACCAGTCCTGATGGGTGGCGTTCTGGGCGAGCAGCTCCTTCTCGAGCGCAGCGATGCCGGCGTCGTCGCCCTCGGCGTACAGGTTGGTGCGCTTCTCCATGGCGGCAAACGGAGCCCAACTCTTGGGGATCACGATGTCGGCGCCCTCGAAGGCCTCGGCCATGGTGTTGACCTGCTTAAAGGTGGTGCCGGACTCGGCGGCATAGCTCTTGGCGCGCTCGACGACCTCGGGCATGAGGTCGTAGCCCTCGGGGTGAGCCAGGGTGACGTCCATGCCAAAGCGGGGCAGCAGGCTGATCAGCGACTGCGGGCAGGACAGCGGCTTGCCGTAAGAGGGCGAATAGGCCCAGGTGACGGCAACCTTCTTGCCCTTGAGGTTCTCGAGGCCGCCAAACTCGTTGATAAGGTAGAGCATGTCGGCAGAGGACTGCGTGGGATGATCGGAGTCGGACTGCAGGGAGATGAGCGTGGGACGGTGATCCAGAACGCCATCCTCGTAAGCCTGCTGGACAGACTCGGAGACCTCAGCCATGTAGGCGTCGCCCTTGCCGATGTACATGTCATCGCGGATGCCGATGACGTCGGCCATGAAGGAGATCATGGTAGCGGTCTCGCGGACGGTCTCGCCGTGAGCGATCTGGGACTTCTTCTCGTCCAGGTCCTGCAGCTCAAGGCCGAGCAGGTTGGCGGCCTTAGAGAAGGAGAAGCGCGTACGGGTGGAGTTGTCGCGGAACAGCGAGACGGCCAGGCCCGAATCGAAGATCTTGGACGAAACGTTGTTCTCGCGCAGCTCGCGCAGAGCGTCGGCGACGATGTAGAGCGCCTTGAGCTCATCAGTGGTCTTATCCCAGGTGTGCAGGAAGTCGCTGCCGTACATACCCTTAAAGTCGAGGCCGTTCAGCTGCTCGACGAGCTCGGTAAACTTGGCGTCCATGGAAATGTCCTTTCTAAAGATGAAACGATCGCAATGAGTAGATGTGCTCCGGCATGCGCGTGTGGCTAGAACATGCAGAGCACCATGACGAGGACCCGCTACCGTTGAGGAAGCATGGGAGATAACGACCGCGGGCCCCAAGTCAACAGGGGGTGCCGGGGGCATAAACTGTCCCCGGCTCAACAAGATCGAGGAATGGGACTAGTCGATCTTGTTGTTGGTCAGACCGGCGCGGAACACGGTGGCATCGCCATCGGCCTGGCTCGGATCGTAGAGGTTCAGGGCAGCCACATACATGGCGGCAGCGGTGACCAGGTCGTCCTTGTAGGTGACCTCGTTGGGAGCGTGAGCCTGAGACTCGGCACCCGGGCCAAAGCCGACGCAGGGGATGCCGTAGCGGCCCTGGATGGAAACGCAGTTCGTGGAGAAGGTCCACTTGTCGCACAGCGGACGACCGGTGCGCTTGTCCATGCTGGGCTCGCAGCCGATGCGCTCGTCACCGAACATAGCCTTATGGGCGTCGACGAGGGCCTTGACGTGCGGAGCGGTCTCCTTGTTGATCCACGTGGGGAAGTAAGCCTCGGTCTCGTAGACCTCGCCGGTCCAGGACGGACGGTCGTACATGTACATGGAGACCTTCACGTCGTCGCCGTACTTCTTGGCTGCCGGCAGGTTACGGATCTCGTCCAGGCAGGACTCCCAGGTCTCACCGGCGGTCATGCGACGGTCGATGGAGATGGCGCAGGAGTCAGCGACAGCGCAACGGCTGGGGCTGGTGTAGAAGATCTGGCTGACGGTGCAGGTGCCGCGGCCCAGGAAGCGGGCGTCCTCGAAGTGCTCGGGGTTGTACTTGGGATCGAGCATCTTGACGAGGCCCTTGATGTCGGTCGACTCGTCGCAGCCGTTGTTGTTGAGAGCGCGAACGTCGGCGATGATGTCGGCCATCTTGTAGATGGCATTGTCGCCGCGGTCGGGAGCAGAGCCGTGGCAGGAGGTGCCGTGAACGTCGACGCGGATCTCCATGCGGCCGCGGTGACCGCGATAGATGCCGCCGTCGGTGGGCTCGGTGGAAATGACGAATTCGGGCTTAATGCCGTCCTTGTTGTAGATGTACTGCCAGCACATGCCGTCGCAGTCCTCTTCCTGGACGGTGCCGACGACCATGATCTTGTAGCCCTCGGGGATGAGGCCCATGTCCTTCATCATCTTGGCAGCGTAGGTAGCAGAAGCCATGCCACCCTCCTGGTCGGAGCCGCCACGGCCGTAGATGATCTCGTCGGTCTCGTAGCCCTCATAGGGATCGGCATCCCAGTTCTCGATGTTGCCGATGCCGACGGTGTCGATGTGAGAGTCGATGGCGATGATCTTGTCGCCCTCGCCCATAAAGCCCATAACGTTGCCCAGGCCGTCGACCTTGACCTCGTCATAGCCAAGGCTCTCCATCTCGGCCTTGATGCAAGCGACAACCTCGCCCTCCTCGCAGGACTCAGAGGGATGGCTGATCATAGCGCGCAGGAAGCGAGTCATATCAGCACGATGGGACTCAGCAGCAGCCTTGATAGCGTCGAAATCGAGTTCTTTAGCCATTGTTCATAACCTTTCAAACGAAGGAATCTACCTGTGGGGTGGCGGAGCGATACCTATTTACTCCGCCCAGTATTAGCAAGTGGGGTATTCGCCTTCCCAGACGATGCGACGGTACTGATCGGGGTCCGTGTCACCTTCCGTGGAGAAGCAGAGCACGGAGCTCGTCTTGTCCAGGCCGATGAGCTCCTTGAGCTCGGCGTACTCGGGATCGAGCATGAGGGTCTCGACCAGGCCGGTGGTCACTGCGCCGGACTCGCCGGAGATGACGCGCGGGTCGCCCTTCTCGGGGGCGCCCAGGGTGCGCATGCCGCGAGCGGTGACCCAGTCGGGGCAGGACACGAAAGCGGTAGCGTGGTTGCGCAGGATATCCCAGCCCAGGATGTTGGGCTCGCCACAGCACAGGCCGGCCATGATGGAGGGCATGTCGCCGTCCACGATGCGCGGGTCGCCGTCGCCGGCGGCAGCGCCCTTGTACAGGCAGGCGGCCGGAGCGCACTCGACCACGACAAAGGTGGGCGGGTTATCGGGATACAGGTTGGTGAAGTAGCCCACCACGGCGCCGGCCAGAGAGCCTACGCCAGCCTGGACAAAGACGTGCGTCGGGCGGTTGATGGCCATCTCGCGCAGCTGCTCGGCAGCCTCGGAAGCCATGGTGCCGTAGCCCTCCATGATCCAGGACGGGATCTTCTCGTAGCCCTCCCAGGCGGTGTCCTGAACGATAACGCCGCGCTCGCAGGCGTCGGCCTCGGCGGCGGCCATGCGCACGCACTCGTCGTAGTTGACCTCTTCGATGGTCACCGTGGCGCCCTCGGCGGCGATGTTGTCGAAGCGGGGCTTGGTGGAACCCTTGGGCATGTGCACGACGGCCTTCTGGCCCAGCTTGTTGGCAGCCCATGCCACGCCGCGGCCATGGTTGCCGTCGGTGGCGGTAAAGAAGGTGGCCTGGCCAAAGTCCTTGGCAAGCTGATCGGAGGTCAGGTAATCGAAGGTGCACTCGCCAACGTCCTTGCCGGTCTCGTCGGCAATGTAGTTGGCCATGGCAAACGAACCGCCCAGAACCTTAAAGGCGTTGAGGCCAAAGCGATAGCTCTCGTCCTTAACGCACAGGTTGGACAGGCCCAGGCGCGCGGCCTGACCATCCAGGCGGGCAAGCGGAGTGACGGTATATTGGGGGAACGACTGGTGGAAGGCGCGGGCCTTCTTCACGTGGTCAAGGCTCATGATTCCCAAGTGCTTGTCATCGCTCTTGGGCATCGTGTTGCCCGCCCACTGGATCTTATCGGCCATACGGTGAACTCCTTAAGTCCTCTCTTGCCGGCCCCCGCATACGCGTTTCAGCCCATTCCCATTCATGCGACTGAACTTTTATGTGGATGCCAAACAAAAAGTTTGTTAGCACTGTTCTATCACACTTTTTGATTGGCAAACCTAACAAATTGTTTGTTGCCGTAATCGGTACCTTTTCGCCGCCGAACGGTCACATAACGCAGCGACGCTTTCGTTATTTGCGAACAAGTGGGGTTTATGGCAAAGTGAGCCCAAACTAATTTTTAGGAAGGCACCCATGACCCCCGCACAGATAGAGTTTTACAAGCGCCTTGCACACGGCCTGGCGCTCCAGTTTGGCCCCAACTGCGAAGTCGTCGTCCACGACTTGGAGACCGATGACGTGGACCACTCCATCGTAGTGATCGAAAACGGCCACGTCAGCGGGCGCAAACTCGGTGACGGCCCCAGCCATATTGTGCTTGAGTCCATGCACGATGGCACCACCGACGTGCACGACCGCGAGCCATACCTCACCAAAACCACCGATGGCAAGCTGCTCAAGTCTTCGACCATCTTTATCCGCAACGACGAGGGCAAGCCCGTCGGCATTTTGGGCATTAACTTTGACATTACGCTCATGAAGGCTTTTGAGCGTTCGCTCGACGCGCTCACCGGCACAGGCGACAAGGGATACACCGAGCCCGAGCCCATCACCAAAAACATCGGCGACCTGCTCGAGGATCTGCTGCGCGAGTGCGAGCAGTACGTGGGCAAGCCCGCCGCCCTCATGACCAAGGACGAGCGCATTCGCGCTATCGGATACCTCGACCGTCGCGGCGCCTTCCTCATCTCCAAGTCGAGCGAGCGTGCCTGCGAGTTCTTTGGCATCTCCAAGTACAGCTTCTATAGCTACCTCAACGAGGCAAAGGCTGCCGCCGGCGACAAGTAGGCAACTCGGCCGGATCGCCCCTCCCCTTTTGGGCGCGAGTTCTGGAATGCACGAATCCGAGAGTCGGCCGCTAGGCAAGTTCCATATAATCGATGAATGTGAGCATTTCGAAAGGATGGAACAAGATGGGGTCGAGCAACGCATCACGCAACTGCCGCGGAGGCACCGTTTCTGGCGCCAGGCATGCGAAACGCGCGTTTGACGAGGGTGAAGACGATCTGTTTGCGCTGAGCCTCGACGACGTGATGAGCGACCGCCCCTGGACTGCCGAGGAACTCATGGGCGGCGGAGCTCGCCCGACAAGTGCAAAGCCCGCACCTTCCGCCACGCCCGCGCCGGCATCCGTGCCCGCAGACGACTTTGCCACCCGTCCTATCGTGCAGACGACGCGTAAAGCCGCCCCTGCGCCCCGTCCTGCTAGCGATCCATCCGAGACGGCGGCGTTTCTCGCTGCAGCGGCACAGCGCCATGCGCCCAGCAGCGCGCCCGCGTATGCCGCCCCGCAGCAGCCGACATACGCGGCTCCCGAACCCCAGCCCGAGCCCGAGCTCGAGCCGCCTGTCATGGATCTGGATGATCTTTCCAACCGCCAATTTGCCTTTGATTCCTGGGCGGCGGCAGATCTGGACGAGACCTCGGGCGGCATGCCGGCGCTCGACATTCCGGTAAACCCTTTGTTTGCGGCTGCCGAGAAACGCGAGTCCGCATACGACAACACCGCAGCATACGCCAACCGCCCGAGCGAACAACCTCGCGCCGGCCGCATCGAAACCGAGGATTACGGCCAAACATCGAGCGGCTATTCTCGCGACCCGTTTGCCGCCGCGCCCGCTCCCGATTACAACCAAGCGAGCGTAAAGGCAGCCTCGGCATCGTCGTATACCCACGGCACCGACGATGAGCGTGCTGCCGATTACCACACCGAAGAAGAACCACCGCGCTTTTCGGAGTTTTCGCAGGCGGCAAAGGTTCTCTTTATCGCCCTCATCATCGCTCTGCTCGGCGTGATCGCGTTTGAGGGATTCCAGCTGTTCCGCGGCCCCACTGCGTCCGAATCGGCAACGCAGCAAAAAGAGGACGACAACCAGTACCTGGACATCAACACCCTCAAGGGCGACCCTAACGACAGAGACGACGAATAACAAATGCCAATAATTGAGGGCCGTAGACCAAATCAACCCCGTGCGCTCATTGCTGCACGGGGTTGATTTTTGTCCGCGTTCGCTGATAGACTTCCTCTTGCCCGCAAGGAGCGGGCACGTTTTATCCAGAGTCGGGGTAGAGAGTTGGCTCCACGATCCCGACGCCAACCGG
>JAYBVN010000077.1:0-5368 GCA_037320555.1 Collinsella sp.
TGACCGAGCACACGGCAAAGGCGACGGCGGCAAACACGGCAATCTTGTGCTGGCCAATATAGCCGAGCAGCTGCCTCATGGTGCCTTTAAAGTCCTTGGCCTTTTCGCCGCGACGCATGCCACCCATGCGGCCCATGGGACCACGCTGGCGGGTGGGCTTGGGAATCTGAGTCTTGGTCTCGTCTGCCATTAGCGCTCGCCTCCTTCCGTGACGGCTGCAATTTCTTCTTGGGTAAGCCCCAGCTCTTCGGCGGAAAGCTGCGACTGTGCGATCTCCAGGTACGCCGGGCAGCTATGCAGCAGCTCCTCGTGCGTACCGGTGCCCACCACGTGGCCGTCGTCGAGCACGATGATCTGGTCGGCGTGCATGATGGTCGCGATGCGCTGGGCCACGACCACGAGCGCGGCGTCGGTAACGTTTTTGGCCAGCTCTTCGCGCAGGCGCGCGTCGGTCTTGTAGTCGAGGGCACTAAACGAGTCATCGAACACTACAACCTCGGGCTTTTTGGCCAGGGCGCGGGCGATGGCCAAGCGCTGGCGCTGACCGCCCGAGACATTGGAGCCTCCCTGGCTGATGGAGGAGTCGTAGCCGCCCTCGCGCTCGGCGATAAAGTCCTCGGCTTGGGCGATGCGTGCCGCCCGGTGCATGTCATCATCGCTCACCATGTCGCCGGCAAACTTGAGGTTGCTCTCGACGGTGCCCGAGAACAGGCGACCCTGCTGCGGGATGTAACCAATGCGGCGGCGAAGCTCGGAAAGGGTCATGTCGCGCACGTCGATGCCGTCGAGCGAAATGCTGCCGCCCGTGACGTCGTATAAGCGCGGAATCAGCTGCACGAGCGTGGATTTGCCCGAACCCGTGGAGCCAATGATGCCGAGCATCTGACCGGCATGCGTGGTGAAGTTCACGCCGCTGATGACATCGGCGCGGGCATCGGGATACTGGAAGCTCACGTCGCGGAAGGTGAGCTCACCGCGCGGCGCGCTGGCCGCGGGCAGTTTGGGCGAGGCGGGGTCGTTGATGCTCGTGGGGCAGGTGATGACCTCTTCCACGCGCTCGGCTGCGACCTCGGCACGGGGCAGGATGACCGAAACCATGGTGAGGATCATAAACGCCATGACGATCTGCATGGTGTAGGAGATAAACGCCATCATGTTGCCGACCTGCATCACGCCGTCGGACACGCCCCGCGCGCCAAACCAGACGATAAGCACGGTGATGCAGTTCATGACGAGCATCATGAGCGGCATCATAAAGCTCATGGCGCGGTTGGTGTAGAGCTGCGTGGTCATCAGGTCGAGCGATGCCTTGTCAAAGCGCTCGAGCTCATGCTCCTCGCGGTTGAACGAGCGGATGGGCATAAGGCCGTCGAGCAGCTCGCGGGCGGTAAGGTTCACGCGGTCCACAAAGCTCTGCATCTTTTTGAACTTGGGCATGGTGAGGCCCATGAGCACGCCGACGACGGCCGAGACCGCGATGATGGCCACGGCGATGGTCCACTCCAGGCCGGTGTGGTTGGCCAGGACGCGCATGACGGCGACAATGCCCATGACGGGGGCCATCAGACACATGCGGATAAACAGGGTTGCGGCCATCTGGATCTGCTGAATGTCGTTGGTGCAGCGGGTGATGAGCGAGGCCTGGCTAAATTTGCCCACCTCGGCCGGCGAGAAGTGCATAACCTTGTTGAAGGTCTCGCGGCGCAGGTCGCGGGCGATGGAGCAGGCGGTGCGCGACGCCACGGCGCCGGTCAGGATGGTGGCGACGAGCGACACCAGGCACAGCCCAAACATCGTGGTCGCCATGCGGCTCAGGTAGGCGTTCTGCACGTCGGCGGGGTCGATGCCCTGTGCCTTGTACTCGTCCTGCACGTAGCTCACAGCGCGCTGGGTGACGATGGAGCCCGACATGGAGCCCATTTTGTCAGCCATATTGTTGGCACCATCGACGAGCTTGCTCTGATCAACCAGGCCGCCATCGATACCAAGACGCAGGCTCTTCATGGTGATCTTGCCGCCATCGGAATCGATCTGCTTTTGCATGTTCTGCGCGGCTGCGGCCTTTTGCTGCATCTCGGCGAGCTGCTCGGGCGTCATCGCTGCCATCTGCTCGGGGGTGGGCATGGCCTGGGCGGTGCTGTCGCCTTTCTCGCTGGACGAGCCCATCATGTCGCCCATGGAGTCGGCGTCAATGCCCTGGTTGAGCGAAAGGACGACAGTCTCGGGCAGACTCATAATGTCGGCAATCTTGCCTCCATCGGCACGCTCTTCCTCGGTGCCCTTGTACGTTCGAATACCGTTATTGTCCGCCTTACTAAACACGGCCTCCACAGCTTTGGCGTCCTTGGCGCTCATAAAGAGTTCGAGGTCGTCGAGCGATTCGGCGCGGATGGTGTCGGGTACGGGCGAGGCGATACCGCCTTGCTGCACGCCCACGTCGACGATGTCGCTCATATAGGTAGGCAGCGCCAGATCGGCGTTGCAGCTGATTACGATAAGCACGATAGCTGCGAACAGTGCCAGGACATGCTTTTTAAAGAGCTTGAGAATCCTCACTCGGCATCTCTCCTTTCTTGATTGCGGTCGATAATTTCGTTAGCACGTCTTAGAAGGCGCACCATCTCTTGGGTATCTGTTTCGCCGAGCTGCTCGAGGAAAGCCGCAGTGCGGTTCTCGAATTCCCGACGTTTGATTTCGAGATCCTGGAATCCTTTGTCGGTCACCGTGACGTGTACGCGACGACGGTCAGTCTTTGAGTGCTCGCGCTCGACCCAGCCCTTGGCTTCGAGGGCGCGTAAGATATTGGCGATGCGGGCGCTCGATACCCAGGCGCGATCAGCGAGTTCGCTCGGCGTGAGCGAACCGCCGGCGAGTATGAGGGCGCGCATAACGGCCATCTCGCCGCCGAGGGCTTTGTCCGCAAAGCGCGAGATGCGCTGATGCATGCTGCCGAACTCGGTAAGGAGCTGACGCCCAAGTTCACGGAAATCGGTATCTTCCACCGAAAACCCCTAACACTAGAAACTATTTTCGGTGGAAGATGATACCCCCATATGTGGGCCTCATACAGTGGGCAATATAAAGAGCGCATAAAGACTTAAAATCATTCAATTGCTGAAGCGTTTTAAAGAACTATCATGCACGCGGTTAGGCGAGGGGCTGTCATCACCATGACGACTGGGACTCATTTATCGCCACGTGCGATGCTCCAACTTCCCGCAAGGAGACACCTGAATCAAGGGGGTTGGAGTCATGGCATTTGACTTCACGGGCAAAACCGCGATCGTTACCGGTGGCACTCAGGGCATTGGCCTCGAGATTGCCAAGGGTATCGTTGCGGGCGGCGGACACGTCGCGCTCATCGCAAGGAACGCTGCTAAGGGCGAGGCCGCTGTGGCCGAGCTTGGCGAGGGCAACAAGTTCTACCAGCTCGATGTTGCCGATGCGCCCAAGGCGCGCGAGACCGTCGAGCAGATTTTCACCGATCTGCCGCAGACCAACATCCTGATTAACTGCGCTGGCGTCATCAGCACCAAGAAGTTCGACGAGATCGATGACACCGAGTGGCGTCGCACCATCGACATCAATCTCAACGGCACCTTCACAATGATGAACGCCGTGTACCCGCACTTTAAGGCGGCCCATGCCGGCACTATCGTCAACGTGAGCTCTGTTGCTGGCAAGATCGGCGGCGGCCTGCTCGGCACCGCGGCCTACGCGAGCTCCAAGGCCGGTGTCAACGGCCTGACCAAGGCAGTCGCCAAGGAGGGCGGCAAGTTCGGTGTCCGCTGCAACGCTGTATGCCCGTCGCTCACGTTGACCGATATGACCTCGATTCTCTCTGACGAGAACTCTCAGCGCATCATCAACGGTATTCCTCTGGGCCGCGCCGCCCAGGCCAGCGAGCCTGCGCAGATGGTGCTGTTCTTCGCTTCCGACCTCGCCAGCTTCGTGAACGGCGAGATCGGTGACTGCGACGGCGGCATCGTCCTGGACGGGTAATACCCCGCGGTGATCGTTTGGCGGCGACCCTGGCGACTCGGGGTTGTCGCCTTCTTTCTGATATAGGCGCGTGCGGCTTCGATTCGCATGCATCCAAAGGAGATATATATGAGTGAATCGACTGCGGTGGAGGCGCCGGCGGCAAAGGAGCCGTTTTTTAAGATGTCCTCCATCCCGGGTGCCAATATTTTGGTGCCGCTTTTGCTGGGCTGCCTGCTCAACACGCTATTCCCCGACCTGTTTAAGACGCTCGGCAGCTTTACGCTTGGCATGACCCAGCAGGGTGCAGGCCCGCTCGTGGGCGCCTTTTTGCTGATTGTCGGCACGACGATTTCGTTTAAGAGCGCTCCTGCCGCCGCTGCCCGCGGTGCCATCATCATTGCCGTCAAGCAAATCGTGGTCGTTGCCGTGTCGCTGCTCATCCTGTATGTGTTCAACGACAACCTGTTTGGCATCTCTGCCATGGTGATGCTGGCCGCTTGCACCGGCGCCAACAATGCTATGTACGCTGGTCTGATGGGCACCATGGGTAACGAGGCCGAGCGTGGCGCCGTCGCCATCACTACGCTGGTTGTCGGCCCTCCGGTCACGATGATCGTGCTCGGCGCTGCCGGTCAGGCTCCGATCGGTTGGTCGCTCGTGGGCGCCATCCTGCCGATCGTCGTCGGCATTATCCTGGGCAACCTGTTCCCCAGCTTTAAGAAGATGATGGCACCGGCACTTTCCGCCATCATCGTGCTCGTCTTCTTTGCCATGGGCTCGACCATGACCTTTGGCCAGCTCATTAATGGCGGTCTTCCCGGTATTCTGCTCGGCGTGATCTGCTCGGTGGTCTTTGCAATTCCCGTCATCGCGGTCGATAAGCTCACGGGCGGTACGGGTGTCGCAGGTGCGGCCATTTCGAGCTGCGCCGGAGCCAATGTGGCCACGCCTGCTGCCATGGCAAGCGTCAACGGGGCCATGTACGGCGGTGCGGTGCTCGCGACGGCCACGGCACAGGTTGCTGCCTGCGCAATCGTGACGGCTATTTTGACCCCGCTGGTCACCAGCTGGTGCTACAAGCATTTTGAGGGCCAGGGCCACAGCAAGGCAACGACCGACAAGGCCGCCGCAGCTGCCTAATGCCAAGCGGCAACCAAAGCTAAAAACTAGCTACGCCACAGGGCGGCCACGGGGGATCCCGTGGCCGCCCTGCAGTTTCTGTAGGGTCTATGAGACACTTTACCCTGCTAAAGCTGGCATAACAGCTAGAGCGAACGTCGTACAAAGGCAAGGAAAAATAACATACAAATCGGTGAACGGTAGTTGTTCGCGCTCGCATTTCCTGCGGGTTTGTAAAAAACGCCCTTATGATATAAAAAAAGAA